>NZ_JBHZAF010000011.1:0-291957 GCF_042754085.1 Nocardia sp. NPDC059236 | reverse complement strand
CATTCCGAACCCGGAAGCTAAGGCCACCTGCGCCGATGGTACTGCACTCGACAGGGTGTGGGAGAGTAGGACACCGCCGGAACATCCTTCGCGAAAGGGGACCCTCACCGGGTCCCCTTTCGGCGTTTGACCACCCGGTGCTGCGTTGACGCTCGAGAGCGGCGTGATTGAATTCATGGGTAGGTGGGATCGCCCACCGGCCCTCCTCACGCGCTCCAGCGCCGTGGCCGGGTACCGCAGGCTACAAGAACAGAGAGGGATCACCGTGGCGGAGCAGAACGACGGCCGCAAACCCTTCCGCCGTAATAGTGGTGGGACCGGACAGGGCGGCTATGGCCGGCGCGACGAGGGCGAACGCCGCGACCAAGGACGGTCGTCGGGCGGACCGCGCCGCGAGCGCGATGGCGGTCGTGAGGGCGGATTCAACCGCAGCGGTGGCGGATTCAACCGCGGTCGTGACAATGAGCGTGGCGGCTACCGTTCCGAGGGCGACCGCGATCGCGGCGGCTATCGGGGCGAGGGCGGCAGCCGCGGCGGGTCCGAGCGCGAAGGTGGCCGGGGCGGCTACAACCGCGAGGGCGGCTTCAACCGCGGCGAGCGCCGCGAGGGCGGTTTCCAGCGGAGCGGTGATCGTCGTGAAGGCGGCTTCGACCGTGGTGATCGTCGTGAAGGCGGGTTCAACCGTGGCGAGCGTCGTGAGGGTGGCTTCGATCGCGGCGGTGATCGTCGTGAGGGCGGTTTCAACCGTGGTGACCGTCGCGAAGGCGGTTTCCAGCGCGGTGAGCGTCGCGAGGGTGGATTCAACCGAGGCGGCGACCGTGACGGTGGCTCCAATCGCGGCGAGCGCCGCGAAGGTGGCTTCAACCGCGGGGACCGTCGTGAAGGCGGGTTCAACCGTGGTGGGGGACGGGGATTCGACCGGGACCGCGGGGAGCGGGAGGAGCGGAAGGGCTTCGCGCGCAACGGGTTCGCAGATGAGCGTCCGGAGCACTCGGGAGCGGGACAGGATGTCGAGCGGGCCGGGAACGGCGCGAGCGAGAGGTCGTTCGAGGGCGAGCGTCGCCGCGGTGGCGAGGGCGCGCGGGTCAGCGGCGGCCGGCCGGGGGAGCGGCGTACGGGTCGTCCCGATGAGCCGAACCTGCCGGACGACGTGCAGGCCTCCGATCTCGAACCGGCGGTGCGGCGCGATCTGCTGAGCCTGGACAAGGGCAATGCCGAGTCGGTGGCCCGGCACCTGGTCATGGTGGCACAGCTGCTGGACGAGGATCCGGAGCTGGCACTGGAGCATGCGCGCGCTGCCCGGCAGCGGGCCGGCCGCATCGCGGTGGTGCGCGAGACCGCCGGTGTCGCGGCCTATCACGCGGGTGAATGGGCCGAGGCGCTGTCGGAGCTGCGGACCGCGCGCCGCATGTCCGGCGGTTCGGGTCTGCTGGCCGTCATGGCCGACTGCGAGCGTGGTCTGGGCCGTCCCGAGCGCGCCATCGAGCTGGGCCGCAGCGATGAGGCCCGGGCCCTGCAGGGCGACGAGGCCACCGAGCTGCGCATCGTGGTCGCCGGCGCCCGGATGGATCTGGGGCAGTTCGACCAGGCCGTCGTCACCCTGCAGACCGCCGAGCTGGATCCGGCGCGCACCGGTTCCGCGGCCGCGCGCCTGTTCTACGCCTACGCCGAGGCCCTGCTGGCCGCCGGTCGCGAAGACGAAGCGCTGACCTGGTTCATGAACGCCGCCTCCGCCGACCTGGACGGCGAGACCGACGCCGAGGACCGCGCAGCCGAACTCTCCGGCGACGGTGACGGCGGTGCGGACTGGACCGCAGCGTTCGACGAGGACGACGACGAGGACGACGCGGATTCCGCTGCGGCGGAGGAGGATTCCGACGCCGAGGACACCGCTGCCGAGTCCGAGCCGGCCGGGAAAGCCGCGGATGGTTCCGGCGAGCCCGCGGACGACTCCGAGAACTGAGGACCGGCAAGTGATTTCGACCGTGCGGCCGCGCAACAGCGCAGCCGCACGGTCGTTTTTGTTTCTGTGAAGAGTGACGAGAGGGACGGCGTAATGCGACTGCGGGATCGGTTCGAGGCATTGCTGTTGGATCTGGACGGAACCCTGTTCCGCGGCCACGAGCCGATTCCAGGTGCGTCGGAAGCACTTTCGACGGGCGATCCCGGACAGCGCCTGATGTACGTCACCAACAATGCGAGCCGCTCGGCCGACGCGGTGGCATTTCACCTGCGGGAGCTCGGTTTCGACGCGCACGAGGACGAGGTGGTGACCAGCGCGCAGGCGGCCGCGCGTGTGCTGGCGCAGCGGATCCCGCCGGGGTCGACGGTGCTGGTGGTCGGCACCGATGATCTGATGGCCGAGGTGGAGAACGTCGGCCTGCAGGCGGTCCGCCGCTTCGACGGCCTCGCGCCGAGCGCTGTGGTGCAAGGCCATTCGATGCAGACCGCGTGGGCGGATCTGGCCGAGGCCGCCTACGCGCTGCGTGCAGGGGCGCTGTGGGTGGCCGCCAATACCGACGCCACGCTCCCCACCGAGCGCGGCCTGGCTCCCGGCAACGGCTCGATGGTCGCGGCGCTGCGGCAGGCGTCGGGCCTGGTGCCGATCGTGGCGGGCAAGCCGTACGCGCCGCTGATGGAGGATGCGCTCGATCGGGCCGGTACCCGCGACGCCCTGGTGGTCGGCGACCGCCTCGACACCGATATCGACGGCGCGCACGCCACCGGCCTGGAGTCGCTGATGGTGCTGACCGGCGTGAGCACGCTCGAGGATCTGGGCACCCAGCCCTCGGATTGCATGCCGACCTACATCGCCGAATCCCTCGACGCGCTGAATCACCCTGTCGCCGACTTCGATCCGGTCGTGCCGGGCACCGGAGACATCGCGAAGGAGATCACGGCCCGCCTGGACGCGGCCCCGGGCCGCGCCATCCGGGTCTCCTCGACGCCTCGCGCATAGTCGAGGGCTTGCCGCGGGCCTGTGGCTCAGGTCGCGTCGTCGGAGAAGTTGGCGGTGTGCGGCTCCGCGCCTTTCTCTTGTGCTGTCATCGATCGGACTGTAATCCGGCGTTCGAAGACCTCGACATCTCATTATTGTGAAGTCTCACACCGGTTTTCACGCGTCGAACGGTCGAGGGATGGCGGCTGTCACCAGGTCGAAGGCAATGTCGGCGAAGGGGAGTGGCGGTTCGTCCGGGTCGGCGACGACCACCGCGCGGCGCGGGTGCGGCAGCCGGAGCGGGCGGCCGGGATCAGGTGCGGACCATGGTCGGCGGGAAGGGCGGGTCTCGGCGATCAGCTTCTCGACGTCGCTGTCCATTTGCCTCATGCTGTCGGCCGCCCACGAGCGGTTTTCCGGGACACCCGAGAGAGTGGGCCGGGGCGACGCGGCGGGGGCCGGTCGGCGGGTGGATCGGTAAGCGGTGGGGTACGTGTGTTCGAATGCGAGTTCGGGTAGCGTTGTCGCCACGATGACTATGCCCACGCCTCGCCCGCAGTTTCCCGCGCCGGGGTCCCCTATCGGGACGCCGGGGCCCCGTCCGGGGGCGCCGTTGCCCGGGCAGCATCTGCCGGGTGCGAATCAGGAGTTCGCCGACCCGGAGCGGGTCCAGGCGGAGGTGGCCGCGCTGCTGGCCGAATTGTCGGCGGGCGCACCGAATCCGGGCTTCCCGGGCGCGCCGAGTGTGCACTCGGAGGGCACCGATATCGTGCGGCGGGCCAAGATTCTGGAGCAGGCGCACGAGGTGCTGGTGCAGGCCCTGGCCACGGTGGACAAGATCTGAGGTGGCCAGGCGCGCGCGGGTGGACGCGGAACTGGTTCGCCGCGGATTGGCGCGGTCGCGGGAACACGCGGTCGAGCTGATCAACGCGGGCCGCGTCCTGATCAATGGGTCGGTCGCCACCAAGGCGGCGACGGGAGTCGAGGCGGGTACGCCGCTGTTGGTGCGGGAGGAGCCCGACGAGGTGCAGTGGGCCTCGCGCGGCGCGCACAAACTGCTGGGCGCGCTCGAGGGGTTCGAGCCGCAGGGCGTGTCGGTCGAGGGCAAGCGGTGCCTGGACGCGGGCGCGTCCACGGGTGGATTCACCGATGTGTTGCTGTCGCGCGGAGCCAAGGAGGTGGTGGCCGCCGATGTCGGGTACGGCCAGCTGATCTGGCGGCTGCAGAACGATGACCGCGTCCGCGTGCACGACCGCACCAATGTGCGGCAGCTGACGCCCGAACTCATCGGCGGCACCGTCGAATTGGTGGTCGCCGACCTGTCGTTCATCTCCCTGGGCCTGGTGCTGCCCGCGCTGGCCGCCTGCTGTGCGCCGGGCGCGGATCTGCTGCCCATGGTGAAGCCGCAGTTCGAGGTGGGTAAGGATCGCGTGGGATCCGGTGGCGTGGTGCGGGATCCGGCCCTGCGCGCCGAGGCGGTGCGCGAAGTCGCCGCCGCGGCAGCGAAACTCGGGCTGCGTACGCGTGGCGTGAGGGCCAGCCCACTGCCCGGTCCGTCCGGGAATGTCGAGTATTTCCTCTGGTTGCGCAAGGAGACCGGCGCGCCGGAGCGTCCGGAGACCGAGCCCGCTGCGACCGGTGACGGCGCGGACGTCGGTGGGGGCGCATACGATGCAGACGAGGCGGCGCGTGTGGCGGCGCTGATCGAGCGTGCGGTGCAGGAGGGTCCACAGTGAACGCGGCTAGCCCGGCCAGGCAGGTTCTGCTGGTCGCGCATCCGGGACGGCCGGAGATCACCGATACCGCGCACCGGGTCGCGAAGATCCTGTGCGGGGCCGGGATGGGGCTGCGCGTGCTCGAGGACGAGGCGTACAGCACCCGGTTCGACATCGACGACGACGGCGCGGCCGACGGATACCCGGCGCGGGTGATGGCACACGATCTCGACGCGGCGGTCGGCACCGAGATGGTGCTGGCGCTCGGCGGTGACGGGACGTTCCTGCGGGCGGCCGAACTCGCCCGCAGTGCCTCGGTGCCGGTGCTCGGAATCAATCTGGGGCGCATCGGTTTTCTCACCGAGGCCGAGGCCGAGCACCTGGACGAGGCGCTGTCCCAGGTGGTGCGGCGCGACTACACCGTCGAGGAGCGGATGACCATCGACGTCACCGTGCGCGTCGACGATGTGGTGGTGGAGCGCGGCTGGGCGTTGAACGAGGCCAGCATCGAGAACGCGGCGCGCATGGGCGTGCTGGAGGTGGTGCTGGAGGTGGACGGCCGGCCGGTGTCGGCCTTCGGCTGCGACGGTGTGCTGATCGCCACGCCGACCGGGTCCACCGCCTACGCCTTCTCGGCGGGCGGACCGGTGGTGTGGCCGGAACTCGAAGCGCTGCTGGTGATCCCGTCCAATGCGCACGCCCTGTTCGCGCGACCCCTGGTGACCAGCCCGAATTCGCTGATCGCGGTGGAAACCGTTGCGACGGGCCATGATGCGATCGTTTTCCTCGACGGCCGACGCACCCTCGCACTGCCGCGGGGCGGCCGGGTCGAGACGGTCCGCGGGACCGACCCGGTGCGGTGGGTTCGGCTCGACTCCGCGCCGTTCGCCGATCGGATGGTGCGCAAATTCCAGTTGCCCGTGACAGGCTGGCGTGGCCGACGGCGAACGGAGAGCACGAGTGCTGACAGAGATCAGGATTGACGGGCTGGGCGTAATTTCCACCGCCACCGCACAATTCCACGAGGGTTTGACCGTCTTGACCGGTGAGACCGGTGCGGGCAAGACCATGGTGGTGACGAGCCTGCACTTGCTCAGCGGCGCCCGCGCCGACGCGGGACGGGTGCGCCTCGGGGCGTCGCGGGCCGTGGTGGAGGGCCGTTTCACCGTGGACGAGGTGCACGACGGCGCCCTCGGCGAGGTCGAGCAGGTGCTGGAATCCACCGGCGCCGAACGCGATGACGACGGCAGCATCATCGCCGTCCGCACGGTCGGATCCGACGGCCGCTCCCGCGCCCACCTGGGTGGCCGCAGTGTGCCGGCCGCGGTGCTCGCGGACTTCACCACCCCGCTGCTCACCGTGCACGGGCAGAACGATCAGCTGCGGCTGCAGCGGCCCGACCAGCAGCTGCACGCGCTGGACCAGTTCGCCTCCGATGCGGTGGCGCCGCTGCTGGCCAAGTACCAGAAGGCTCGAAAGGCCTGGCTGGACAAGCGCAATCAGCTGCTCGAGCGGACCGCGCGCAGCCGGGAGCTGGCCCTGGAAGCCGATCATCTGACGCAGTCGCTGGCCGAGATCGACGCTGTCGCACCGGAACCCGGCGAGGACGACCACCTGGTGGCCGAGGTGCGCCGGCTGTCGGATCTGGATTCGCTGCGCGAGGCCGCCTCCACCGCGCACGACGCGCTCGCCGGTCCGGCCGATTCGCCGGGTGAGGACGCGGGCGCCCTGGATCTGCTGGGTACCGCGCGCGCCCGCATCGAAGCCTCCGACGATCCGATCCTGACCGCGCTGGCTCCCCGTCTGGGCGAGGCGATTTCGGTGGTGGTGGATCTGACGACCGAGCTCAGCTCCTACCTGTCGGACCTGCCGTCCGATCCGGGCGCGCTGGAGTCCATGCTGACCCGCCAGGCCGAGCTGAAGACGCTGACCCGCAAGTACGCGCCGGATATCGACGGGGTCATCAAGTGGGCCGAGGAGGCGCGCACGCGCCTGGCCTCGCTGGACGTGTCGGAGGAGGCGCTGGCGGCGCTGGCCGCGGATGTCGAGACCGCGGCCGAGAAGGTGCGCGAAACGGCCAAGAAGCTGACCGCGGCCCGTAGCAAGGCCGCGGGAAAGCTGGCGTCGGCCGTGAGCACCGAACTGGGCGGTCTGGCCATGGGTCGTGCCCGGCTCGAGGTCGGGGTCGGTCCCGTCCTTGCGGGCGTGCAGGATTCGGCCCCGCTGGTTGTCGACGGCACCGAACTGCACGCCGGCTCGACCGGTGTGGACGAGGTGGAATTCCGTCTGGCCGCTCACTCCGGCGCGCACCCGCTGCCGCTGAGCAAGAGCGCCTCCGGCGGTGAGCTCTCCCGCATCATGCTCGCCCTGGAAGTGGTTCTCGCCAGCTCCGAACATGGCACCACCATGGTCTTCGACGAGGTCGATGCCGGTGTCGGCGGCCGCGCCGCCGTCGAGATCGGCCGCCGCCTGGCCCGTCTGGCCCGCACCCACCAGGTCATCGTCGTCACCCACCTGCCACAGGTGGCCGCCTTCGCCGACACCCACCTGGTGGTCGACAAGCTCGACGACGGCAAGGCCGTCAAATCCGGCGTCAAAGCCCTCACCCAGGACGAACGCGTCGTCGAACTCGCCCGCATGCTGGCGGGCATGGGCGACACCGAAACCGGCCGCGCCCACGCCTGGGAACTCCTCACCACCGCCGACGCCGAGAAGGTCGGCGCCGCCGTCTCGGGCGAGTAACCGGGCACGGAGACAGAAAACCGGCCGGGCCCGCGCCGGGTCCGGCCGGTTCTGTCCGTGCCGCCGCGCCGACTCCGAAAGCGCGGTGGCCGAGCGCTACTTGATCGCCTTGCGCACTCCGCCGATGAGGGCGTTGGTGAGGGCGCGGAGGCCGGGCTCGAGGATCTGGGCGGGGACGGGGAGGCTGGGCTCGGACTCCATGGTGTAGACGACCCTGGTGCCGCCCGGCGCGTCGGAGAAGCTGATGGTGCCGACGTGCCGCTTGACCGGGGCGCCCGCGATGACGCGGTAGACCATGCGCTCATTGGGGACGAGCTCGGTGGTCTCCTCGGTCGGGCCGATGCCGGCCAGGCCCAGGTGGTACTGCGCGCCGACGCCGGACGGGCTCCCGATGCCCGGCTTCTTCAGTGAAATCTGAATGGGCAGAAAGGCATTGAGGCTGTCGCGCTCGGTGAAGAGCTTGTAGACGACCTCACGCGGGGCGGGTAGGACCGTATCAACGGTGGTGCTGGCCATGTCCGGAGCATAGCCTTACCGGTCGGTAAGATGGAAGGTGCGATCGGGCCTGCGCCCACGGCGCCCGTATGCGGGCGTGACCACTGATTTCGTGCCGATTGGGGTAACTCGCCGGGTACGTCCGAAATGGATTCGGCACCAAACTGATAGCACGGATGCATGACCGTTGACGGCTCTCGGCTGCCTGCTGAAGTGACTGGGAGTCGGAGCGGATAGTTTGCTGACCGGCGCGCCTCCATCAAAGGTTGAGACTTTGCCGTAATCATCGATCGTTATGAAGATGCTGGCCCTGTTGTCGCGTAATACCGAAACGCTGCCGGGTCTGACCGGGATGGCCCGGGTGGACCGCAACACCAGGCGTTTGCTCCAGCGCGTGGGGCCCGGCGACGTGGTGGTGCTCGATGAGATGGACCTGGATCGGCTCACCGCCGACCGGCTCGTCGAAGCCCAGGTGGCGGTGGTGGTGAACGCCTCGCCGTCGATCTCCGGGCGATATCCGAACCTCGGTCCGGAAGTGCTGGTGGCCAATGGCATCCAGTTGCTGGACGCGGTCAGCTCGGATGTCTTCAAGAAGATCAAGGACGGCGCCAAGGTTCGCGTCGAGGGTGGCGTCGTCTACGCGGACAAACTGGCGAAGAGGGAACCCGAGGTACTCGTCGAGGGCATCGAGCTCACCGAGTTCACCATCGCCGAGCGCATGATCGAGGCGCGCAACGGGCTGGCCGACCATCTGGAAGCCTTCTCCGGCAACACCATCGAGTTCATCCGCACCGAATCCTCCTTGCTCATCGATGGAATCGGCGTGCCGGATGTCGAAGTCGACATGAAGAAGCGGCATGTCGTGGTGGTGGCCGACGGTCCCGAGCACATCGACGACCTCAAGCGCATCAAGCCGTTCATCAAGGAGTGCGCGCCGATCCTGATCGGCGTCGGCCGGGGCGCGGACACCCTGACCCGCCACGGTTACCGGCCCGACCTCATCGTCGGTGACCCGGAGGAGATCACCGCGAACACGCTGAAGTCCGGCGCGGAGGTGATCCTGCCCGCCGATACCGACGGCCACGCCAAGGGTTTGGAGCGCATCCAGGATCTGGGCATCGGCGCGACCACCTTCCCGTCCTCGGGCGCGCCTGCGGATCTGGCGCTGCTGCTGGCGGATCATCACGGCGCGTCGCTGATCGTCACCGTCGGCGCGGCGGCCTCGCTGGACGACTTCTTCGACCGCGGCCGGCGCGATTCGAATCCGGCCACCTTCCTGACCCGGCTCAAAATGGGCACCAAGCTCATGGACGCGAAAGCCGTTGCCTCGCTGTACCGCCACCGGGGCTCCGGCTGGGCGGTCGCGCTGGTGGTGCTCGCGGCGCTGGTGGCCCTGGTGGTCGCGCTGCTGGCCACCCACATGGGCGTTGAGGCGCTGACCTGGACCGCCGACACCTGGCATCGCGGATCGCACTGGGTACAGGGCCTATTCGACCGGCACAGGTAGGGGACCGATGATTTCCTTTCGCCACCACGCGATTTCGATCGCCGCGGTATTTCTGGCCCTGGCGGTCGGCGTGGTGCTGGGCACCCGCACACAAGGCAATGGGTTGTTTTCCGGCACGGGCGACCGGCAGCAGATCGACGATCTGCGTGCCGAGAACGGACGTTTGAACGAACAGGTGAAGGCGGCCGACGCCTTCCTGTCGGGTTCGGCGGGCAAGCTGCTGGGGGGCGCGCTGGCCAACCGATCGGTCCTCGTCTTCACCACCCCCGACGCCGACAGCGGCGACGCCGATGCCGTCACCGCGGCCCTCACCACCGCGGGCGCCGCGGTTACCGGCCGGATCGGCCTGACCGGCGCGTTCGCCGACTCCTCCGAGGGCGATCGACTACGCACCGCGCTGCTGAACGTGGTCCCCGCGGGCGCGCAGCTGGAGGTCGACGCCGTGGATCAGGGCAGCCTCGCGGGCGATCTGCTCGGCCAGGTGCTGCTCGACGATCCGGTCAGCGGGCAGGCGCGCGGCACCCCGCAGGAGCGCGGCCTGGCCCTCGAGACGCTGCGCGGCGGCGGCTTCCTGACCTTCGCCGACGTGCAGCCCGCCCAGCTGGCCGTGGTGGTCACCGGCGACGGGGCGCGGGCCGACGAGAACAATCGAGGCACCATCATCGCCAGGTTCGCCGGGGGTCTGCGGTCCCACTGTGCCGGGGTGGTGCTGGCGGGTCGCTACGGGGCCGCCGAGGGGCCCGGAGCGATCGCTGTGACACGGTCCGAGGGTGGGCTGTCGACCGTCACGACCGTCGACAATGTCGATCGTGAGATCGGGCGGATCACCACCGTGCTCGGGCTCACCGAGCAGTTGAACGGCGGTACCGGCCGTTACGGCACAGGTGAGAAGGCGACCTCGCTCACAGTCGCGGCCATGCCGCACTGAGACGATCCCCGGGCCGCACGTCGGAAAGCCCCGGCCACGCCGATGCCGACATGGGAAAGACTTCCCGCGACACGCAGAATCGAGCCAATCGCGGGCAACCAACATGTGTGGCATGCGATCGACGTCGCCGATCCGTGTTACCGTGAAGTCCCGTGGGTCAATCACGGATTCCGGCGCGCGCGGCCACGAAACACATCTTCGTCAGCGGTGGCGTCGCCTCTTCACTCGGTAAGGGTCTGACCGCCTCCAGCCTCGGTCAGCTGCTCACTTCACGCGGACTCCGCGTCACGATGCAGAAGCTGGATCCGTACCTGAATGTCGATCCCGGCACCATGAACCCCTTCCAGCACGGTGAGGTGTTCGTGACCGAGGACGGCGCGGAGACGGACCTAGATGTCGGCCACTACGAACGGTTCCTGGATCGCGATCTGTCCGGGGACGCCAATGTCACCACCGGCCAGGTGTACTCGAAGGTGATCGCCAAGGAGCGCCGGGGTGAGTACCTCGGTGACACCGTGCAGGTGATCCCGCACATCACCGATGAGATCAAGAGTCGCATTCTCGCCATGACGGGACCGGACCTGCACGGGCAGGCGCCGGATGTGGTGATCACCGAAATCGGTGGCACCGTGGGCGATATCGAGTCGCAGCCGTTCCTCGAGGCGGCGCGGCAGATTCGTCACGAGGTGGGTCGCGACAACTGCTTCTTCCTGCACGTCACGCTGGTGCCCTACCTGGGTCCCTCGGGCGAGCTCAAGACCAAGCCGACCCAGCACTCGGTGGCGGCGCTGCGCAATATCGGTATCCAGCCCGACGCGCTCATCCTGCGCTGCGACCGCGAGGTGCCGCAGCCGCTGAAGAACAAGATCGCGCTCATGTGCGACGTGGATGTGGACGCCTGCATCTCCACGCCGGACGCGCCGTCGATCTACGACATTCCGAAGGTGCTGCACCGGGAAGGCTTGGACGCCTACGTCGTTCGCAAGCTGGGGCTGCCCTTCCGCGACGTCGACTGGACGGTCTGGGGCGATCTGCTGGACCGCGTGCACAACCCGCGCGAAGAGGTCGCCGTCGCGCTGGTCGGCAAGTACGTGGACCTGCCCGATGCCTACCTGTCGGTCACCGAGGCGCTGCGCGCGGGCGGTTTCGCCTCGCGGGCCAAGGTGAACATCCGCTGGGTGCAGTCCGACGAGTGCGAGACCGAGGCGGGTGCGCGGTCGCACCTGGCCGACGTGGACGCCATCCTGATCCCGGGCGGCTTCGGCATTCGCGGCATCGAGGGCAAGGTGGGCGCCATCCACTACGCCCGCGAGCACAAGATTCCGCTGCTGGGCCTGTGCCTGGGTCTGCAGTGCGTGGTCATCGAGGCGGCGCGCTCGGTGGGCATGAAGGACGCCAACTCGGCGGAATTCGAGCCCGACACCAAGTACCCGGTCATCTCGACCATGGCCGACCAGGAGCAGATCGTGGCCGGCGAGGCCGATCTGGGCGGCACCATGCGGCTCGGCGCGTACCCGGCTGTGCTGCAGCAGGATTCACTGGTGGCGCGGGCGTACGGCGAGACCGAGGTCTCCGAGCGGCACCGGCACCGGTACGAGGTCAACAACACCTTCCGCGACAAGATCGCCAAGAGCGGCCTGAAGTTCAGCGGCACCTCCCCGAACGGCCACCTGGTCGAGTTCGTGGAGTACCCGCAGGACAAGCACCCGTTCCTGGTCGCCACCCAGGCGCACCCGGAGCTCAAGTCCCGTCCGACGCGCCCGCACCCGCTGTTCGCGGCGCTGATCTCGGCGGCGCTGGAATACAAGGCCGCCGAACGGCTTCCGGTGGAGATTCCCGACGAGGTGCCCGCCGCGGAAGCCGAGAAGGTCTCCAAGTGATCCCCGCCTGACCGGGATTCCACGGCCCGCCCGAGCATTCGACGAGTGCTCGGGCGGTTTCGTATCCGCACGGGTAACCGCGCTACGGTTCTGGAATGACCTCCTCGGAACCGGTCCCCGGCACCCACGATTTCGATGTCCTGTCCAGTCGCACGGTGTACTCGGGCGCGATCCTGGCGCTGCGGTTGGACCAGGTGGTCATGCCCGGCGGCAAGGTCGCCGAGCGGGAGGTGATCGAGCACCACGCGGCGGTCGCCGTGGCGGCGCTGGACGAGAACGACAATCTGGTGCTGGTCGATCAGTACCGGCATCCGATCGGGCGGCGGCTGCTGGAGCTGCCGGCCGGACTGCTGGACAAGGCGGGCGAGGATCCCCTCGAAGCCGCCCAGCGAGAGCTGGCCGAGGAGACCGGGCTGGCCGCGCGGGAGTGGTCGGTGCTGGTCGATGTGGCGCTCTCGCCCGGGTTCACCGATGAAGCGCTGCGGGTATATCTGGCGACCGGGCTCTACGAAATCGACCGGCCGGACCCGGAAATGGAGGAGGCCGACCTCCAGATCCTGCGGATGCCGTTGACGGAGGCCGTACAGGCCGCGCTGGCGGGAGATATCACCAATGCCACCGCGGTGGCCGGGGTGACCGCGCTGATGACGGCCCGGTCCAGCGGGGCCCGGCTGCGGCCCGCCGACGCGCCCTGGCCAGGGATGCCCACCGCGTTCCTGGATCGCAAGGCGCGGGAGGCGTCGCAGTAGATCCCGATTGGGCAGGCAATAGGTCCCGATTGGGAAACTTGTTCGCTTCGCCGGGTTCGGGTCGAGGAGTTCGTCGGTGGCGGCTGCAAAGATGTGAGCCGTGCTGAAGCGGCAGATCGACGCGTACCTCGACCATTTGGCGGTCGAGCGCGGCGCCGCGCGCAATACGCTCAGCGCCTATCGGCGGGATCTGGGCCGCTACCAGTACTTTCTGACCGAGCGCGGAGTGGAAACGCTTGCCCGCGTGGCCGAATCGGATATTGCCGACTACATGGTGTCGCTGCGGTCGGGGGACTCCGAGCATCCCGCCCTGGCGGCCTCGTCGGCGTCGCGGGCCCTGGTCGCCGTCCGCGGGCTGCACCGTTTCGCGACGGCGGAGGGCATCACCGACGCGGATGTGGCGCATCCGGTGAAACCGCCGACACCCGCCCGCAGACTGCCGAAAGCCCTCCCGTACGACCAGGTTTCCCGCCTGCTCGACGCCGCCGGGGGAGACATCGCCGACGGCCCGCGCGGGCTGCGCGACCGGGCACTACTGGAGTTGCTGTACTCCACGGGCGCTCGCATCTCCGAGATGGTCGGGCTCGACGTGGACGACATCGACACCGCCGAACGCGCGGTGGTCCTGCGCGGCAAGGGCGGCAAACAGCGCATGGTCCCGATCGGCCGCCCCGCCCTGGCCGCCCTCGACAACTACCTGGTCCGCGGCCGCCCCGCCCTCGCCACCCGGGGCAAGGGCAACAGTGCCCTCTTCCTCAACCACCGCGGCGGCCGCCTCTCCCGCCAAACCGCCTGGCAGGTCCTGCAATCCGCGGCGGAGCGGGCCGGCATCGCCGCCCAGGTGTCGCCCCACACCCTCCGGCATTCCTTCGCCACGCATCTACTCGACGGCGGCGCCGACGTCCGGGTCGTCCAGGAACTGCTGGGCCACGCCTCGGTGACCACTACCCAGATCTACACCCTGGTCACCGTCGGCACCCTGCACGAGGTATGGGCCACCGCGCATCCGCGCGCTCGCTGAACGAGAACGCCCGGGGGACGGTGGGATCCGTCGCCCGGGCGTTGGGTTTCGTTCGGCGCGTGGGCCTTACTTCTTGCGTTCGCGCTTTTCGCGGACGCGGACGTTCACGCGGACCGGGGAGCCGTCGAAGTTGAACTCCTCGCGGAGCTTTCGTTCGAGGAAGCGGCGGTAGCCGGCCTCGAGGAAGCCCGTGGTGAAGAGGACGAACGTCGGGGGGCGGGTGGAGGCCTGGGTGGCGAACAGGACTCGGGGGAGGCGGCCGCCGCGCATCGGGGGCGGGGTTGCCGCGATGACCTCCTTGAGCCAGTTGTTCAGGCGGCCGGTGGAGATGCGCTTGTCCCAGGAATCCAGGGCGGTTTCCATGGCGGGGACGAGCTTCTGGACGGCGCGACCCGTCTGAGCGGAGATATTGACGCGCTGGGCCCAGCGGACCTGGACCATTTCGCGGTCGATCTCGCGCTCGAGCATCTCGCGGCGGTCCTCGTCGACCAGATCCCACTTGTTGTAGGCGATCACCAGGGCGCGCCCGGCGTCGGCCACCATGGAGATGACGCGCAGGTCCTGCTCGGTGATCGGCTCCGAGGCGTCGATCAGCATGACGGCCACCTCGGCGGCCTCGATGGCCGACTTGGTGCGCAGCGACGCGTAGAACTCGTGGCCGCTGGCATTGCTCACCTTGCGGCGCAGACCCGCGGTATCCACGAAACGCCAGGGCTTGCCGCCCAATTCGACGAGCGAGTCGACCGGGTCGACGGTGGTGCCCGCGACATTGTGGACGACCGAGCGCTCCTCGCCCGCCAGCCGGTTCAGCAGCGAGGACTTGCCCACATTCGGTTTGCCGACCAGCGCCACGCGGCGCGGGCCGCCGGTGAGACCCGTTCCCTCGCGCGGGGTTTCGGGCATCACCTCCAGAATGAGGTCCAGCAGATCACCGGTGCCGCGACCGTGCGCGGCCGAGACCAGCTGCGGCTCACCGAGGCCCATCGACCACAGCTCGGCCGCATCGGCCTCCAGCTTCTGGTTGTCGACCTTGTTGGCCACCAGGATGACCGGGGTCTTGCTGCGGCGCAGCGTCTTCGCCACCGCCTCGTCGGCGGAGGTCGCGCCGACGGTGACATCCACCACCACGACGATCGCGTCGGCGGTCTGCATGGCGACCTCGGCCTGCCGGGCCACCGACTGCTGCAGGCCCTTGGCGTCGGGCTCCCAGCCGCCGGTGTCCTGTACCAGGAACCGGCGTCCGGCCCAGTTGGCCTCGTAGGAGATCCGGTCCCGGGTCACGCCCGGAATATCCTCGACGACGGCCTCGCGGCGACCCAGAATGCGGTTCACCAGGGTCGATTTGCCGACGTTCGGGCGGCCGACAATGGCGACCGTTGGCAGCGGAATGTGTTCGGCGTCCTGCTCGCCCTCGAATTCGGCGATGTCCCAGTCTGATTCGTCCGACCAGATGCCATCACCGGCGAAGGTGTCCTGCGTCACTGCGAGCCTCCCACCGAAATCTGTTCGGCCACGACGCGATACAGCTCGTCGATGACCTCGTCCTTGTTCAGATCGCTGGTGTCGACCAGCACGGCGTCCTCGGCGGGACGCAGCGGCGACACCTTGCGTGTCGAATCCAGGGTGTCGCGGCGCTGCACGTCGGCCAGCACGGCCTCGAAATCGTCACCCCGGCCCTCCGCGATGTTCTGTGTGTTGCGTCGCGCGGCGCGGGCCTCGGCCGAGGCGGTCAGGTAGATCTTCACATCGGCCTCGGGCAGCACGACGGTGCCGATATCGCGGCCCTCGACCACGATTCGCCCCGCCGCCGCGGTGAGGTCCCGCTGCAGGGCCACCAGCTGCTCGCGCACCTCGGGCACGGCGGATACCGCCGACACCGCCTTGGTCACCGCGTTGCCGCGAATCTCGCTCGACACATCCTCATCGTCGAGCAGGATGACCTCCCGGCTCGGATCGGTGCCGATGGTCAGCGGCAGCTCCTTGACCGCGACCGCGATGGCCGCGGCGTCGTCCAGGTCCACGCCGGTGCGCAGCACGCGCAGTGTCGCCACCCGGTACATGGCACCGGTGTCGAGGTAGCTGGCCTCGAGCCGGGTCGCCAGCAAGCGCGACACGCTCGACTTGCCGGTGCCCGACGGGCCGTCCATGGCGACGACCAGCCGCGCCCACCCGGTCAGCGCGCCGGTCGCGTCGATCAGACTTCCCACACCGTTCACAACGACACCGCCTCGTAGAGCTTCCCGATTTCGTCCCGGCCCAGCACGCGCAGCGTGCCCGGCCGCTGATCGCCCAGTGCGACCGGTCCAATGTGGGTGCGCACCAGCGCGGTCACCGGGTGGCCGACCTCGGCCAGCAGGCGGCGCACGATGTGCTTGCGGCCCTCGTGCAGCACCACCTTCACCAGCGACTTGCCCTGGCCGACCTCGAGCACCTGGAACCGGTCCACCTTGGCGGGACCGTCCTCCAGCTCGACGCCGTCCTTGAGCAGCTTGCCGACCTCGCGGTTCTTGACCTCGCCGTTGACCGTGGCCAGGTAGGTCTTGGACACCTCGAAGGACGGGTGCATGAGCCGGTGCGCGAGATCACCGTCATTGGTGAGCAGCAGCAGGCCCTCGGTGTCGGCGTCCAGGCGGCCGACGTGGAACAGGCGCTGACCGGCCGCGATCCGCTCGGCGACGATGTCGCCCACGCACGGGCGGCCCATCTCGTCGGACATGGTCGACTGCCAGCCCTTGGGCTTGTTCAGCGCCAGGTACACCTGCTCGTCGCGGATCACCACGCGCACGCCGTCGACCCGGACCACCGCGGTCTGCGGGTCGATGCGCAGGCCCTGCTCGCGCACGATCTTGCCGTCCACCTCGATGCGGCCGGCCTCGATCATCTCCTCGGCCGCGCGGCGCGAGGCCACCCCGGCCTTCGCGAGGACCTTCTGCAGGCGCTCGCCCTCGCCCCAGGGCAGCTTCTTCGGGCCCTGCGCGTCGGCGTCCACATGCTGGCGGCGCGCCGGCTTGGCATTGCTGATCAGGACCGGAGTCACGACCTGCTTGACCGGCTTGGCCTTCTTCTTGGCGGGGGTGTTCGGCGAGGTGTGCGGGGCCAGCGGGCTGCCGCCGCCGATCCGGCCGCGCGACGCATTGCGATCCTGGCCGAAACCGGCACGGTCGGAGCCGAATCCGGTGCGCGACTGGCCGCCACGGCTGTCGCCGCCACGCCCGGCGCCACGCGAATCGGAACCCCAGTCACCGCGAGACTGGTTGCCGCGCGCGGAGTTTCCGAAGGAGGAGCCGCCACGCGAGGACGCGCCCCCGCGCGAACCGCCTCCGCCCCACTGGCTTTCGCCGCGCGAGCCGTAACCCTCACTGCGCGAGCCATAGCCTTCGCCGCGCGAACCATTGCCTTCGCCGCGCGAGCCATAGCCTTCGCCGCGCGAGCTGGAAGCGCCGCGCGAGCCGTACGAACCGCCGCGGGATCCGCCGGAGCGTGAGTCATAGGACCCGCTGCCGCCGCGTCCGCCGCCGTACGAGCCGCCGCCACCGCGCGAGTCGCCTCGGGAATTGCCGCCCCACGAGGGCGAGTCGCCGCGCGATCCGCCGCGATTCGCGGAGCCGCCACGGGTGTTCGCGGCGCCGCCGCGTGAGTTCGCGGGGCCGTCGTAGCCTCCGCCTCCGCCATACGAGCTGCCGCCGCGCGCGGACCGGTCGTCTCCGGTCCGGCCGCGGGCGGCCCGGGAACCGCCGCGAGGCGGTTCACTGCCACGTTTCCTACGATCCGGTGTGCCATCTCGGCGAGCGGGTGTATTCACGTTGTCCTATTTCAGTCATCGGTGCCGAGGTCGATATCCGCCTCGGCCGGTTTCCTCAGCCTGGTGTACCGGGGGTCGGTGTCCAGGCTCTCGTTGATCTCGTCGATCAGATCGACGCCCGGGAGCAGTGGGGCCAGCGGCGGCAGATCCGCCAGTGACGCAAGTCCGATCCGTTCCAGGAACAGCTCGGTGGTGATGTACAGAGTGCCGTTGGTCTCCGGGTCCGCTCCGGCCTCCGCGATCAGGCCCCGCGCCAGCAGGGTCCGGATCACGCCATCCACGTTCACACCGCGCACCGCACTCACGCGTGCTCGGGTAACCGGTTGACGGTACGCGATCACCGCCAGGGTTTCCAAAGCGGCGCGTGTGAGCTTCGACCGTGCGCCGTCCAACAGCATACGTTCCACATAGGGGGCGAATTCCGTCCGCGTGTAGTAGCGCCACCCGTCGCCCACGTACCTGAGATCCATGCCACTGCGCCGCGCGGTCAGCTCCGCCGACATCTCCCGCAGCGCGGTCTCCACCCGGATCGGGTGATCCCGCAGCGCCGAGGCCAGCAGTTCCACCGGCGCGGGCGCGTCGACCACGAGCAGCATCGCCTCCAGCGCCGACCGGAACTCCTCCTCGCTCAGCGCCTCTTCGTCCTCGAACTCCGCCGGATCGACAGCCGTCTCCGGTGTCACGGCCGTCACAGGCGTGACGCCGGCCGTCCCGGATTCCGTGACCTCGGTCGCGGAAACTGTGATCTCGGTCGCCGTCTGTGTGACTTCGGTCGTCGGCTCGTCACCCAAGTCGTGCACCTCGGTCATCCATAGTCCTCGTCGATAGTCACCGGTTGGGCGGGTTGGTCTTCGAGCTCGCCGATCCAGCTGATGGAGAGCGGGCCCAGAGGGTCGGGCTGATCGAACTCGATGGTCTTGCCCCGGTAGAGCTCGAGCAGCGCGAGGAAGCGGGCCACGATCTGGATCGGCAGTTCGCAGTCGGCGCAGAGTTCGTGGAAGGTCGTCCAGCCGCCCGCGCCACGGCTTTTCAGCATCTCCAGTACCAGCGCGGCCTGCTCGGCGATCGAAATCGCATGGGCGTGGATGTGATCCAGCCCCACCCTCGGTTTCGGACGCGGCCGGAACACGGTGGCTGCGACCTCGGCGAACCCCGCGGCGTCCACCCCCAGCGTAACCTCCGGCAACAGCGCCAGATACCGCTCCTCCAGCGACACCGCGCGCGGATAGCGTTGCAGCGCCGCGGCCTCCAGCTCGCCCAGCAGCGCCGCGACCTGTTTGAAGGCGCGATACTGCAACAGCCGCGCGAACAGCAGGTCGCGGGCTTCGAGGAGCTCGAGGTCCTCCTCGTCGGAGACCTCGCCGGAGGGGAGCAGCCGGGCCGCCTTCAGATCCAGCAGGGTGGCCGCGATGAGCAGGAATTCGGTGGTCTGGTCGAGGACCTTGTCCGCGCGCAGCCCCTTTTCTTCCGAGAGCCGGGCTGTGAGCGCCCTGGTGTGGGCGATGAATTCGTCGGTCACCTTGTGCAGCGCGATCTCGGTGACGTCGAGCCGCCGCGAGCTGATGAGCTGCAGCAACAGGTCGAACGGGCCCTCGAAGTTGGCGAGCTTCAGGTGAAATTTGCCCGTTGCGTTCTGATCGTCCGATGGTCCAGCAGTACCGCCGCCTGCGACGATGTCGGCCAGGACCGGCGAGTCCGGATCTCCGGCGGGCAGGGCTGTATCCGCGTCCGCCGGGTCGTGCTCGGACGAATCGAGAGGATCGCTCAACGGCCCGACCGCTGGATGACTTCCCGGGCCATGGCCCGATAGGCTTCCGCGCCACCGGATTTCGGCGCCCAGGTGGTGATGGGCTCGCCGGCGACACTGGCGTCGGGGAAGCGGACGGTCCGCGAGATCACGGTGTCGTACACGAGGTCGCCGAACACCTCGACCACGCGCGTCATCACCTGACGTGAATGCAATAGGCGAGCATCGAACATGGTGACCACGATGCCGTACAGGGTCAGTTCCGGATTCAGCCGGTCCCGCACCTTCTCCACGGTGTCGTTGAGCAGGGCCAGGCCGCGCAGCGAGAAGTATTCGCACTCCATGGGAATGATGACGCCGTCGGCGCAGGCCAGGGCGTTCACGGTGAGCAGGCCCAGCGAGGGCTGGCAGTCGATCAGGATGTAGTCGTAGCGGTCGCGCAGCGGCGCGATGGCGCGGCCCAGCGTCTGCTCCCGGCCGACCTCGTTGACGAGCTGAATCTCCGCCGCCGACAGGTCGATATTGCTGGGCAGCAGATCCATACCCTCGACCTTGGTGTTCATCAGCACGTCGTCGACATTGACCTTGCCGGGGCCGACGAGCAGGTTGTGCACGGTGACGTCCAGATCGTGGTGCGCCACACCGAGTCCCGCCGACAGCGCGCCCTGCGGATCCAGGTCGACCAGCAGCACCTTGCGCCCGTATTCGGCCAGCGCCGCACCGAGATTGATGGTCGAGGTGGTCTTGCCGACGCCGCCCTTCTGATTGCACATGGCGACGATCAGGGCGGGTCCGCTGTGATCGGCTTCGTGGGGTTCCGGAATCTCGCGAACCGGGCGTCCGGTGGGGCCGAACTCCTTGCCGTCGGACACCACATCGGGTGCCTCCCACAGTGTTTGCGCGGCGGTTTCGATCCGCTGGCCCGCACCACCGGTAGTCGTCACGTCCGCTGCTCCTTCGACGTTCCTGCCCTTGCTCCGTCCACCGACCTGCCGTGAACGAAGCGCCCGGCCGCGTGTGCGACCGGGTCCCTCCTAGACGCTACCGCCTGTTCACGCAAGACCAACGCTCGGACACGCACCCTAAACCTGCACTTCAGGGCGGGTAAGGGTGTCCTCGGTCGGACTGGTGTCCGGTCAGGAGCATTCTTCGCCTGTGGGACAGCAGGTTACGGCCTATGCACCAGGACTGCGGGAGATCAGCGGGGGTTTCCCCGAATCCTGTCCGATCCGGCCCACCCGATTTCCCTCCGGCTCAGTCGATCCCTCCCAGCGGAACCGTCTCTCCGTCGCCGCCCCCCACACCGACCCGCCATCAACTCTGACGGCAACTGCCCACAATAGCCCCCGAGCCCCCGAGCGCGACCCACTCCGCATCACACAACCCCGCCCGTATCACACAACCCCGCCGGCCGCGTCACGAACTCCGGACCCGGATGCTCCGGTGCCCCAGCCGCCATCGCGTCGACATCGAAATCCCGCACCAGATCACCCGGCCTCAGCGCCGAGAACTCCCGCACCGGCCCGGTCACGAAGGTCTGGGTGGGCGGGGCTGTCGATCGGATCTCTTGCGGGGTGTAGCGGGTATGGTTCGGGGGAGGTTGCGGGGTGCGAAGGGCCGAATGTTGTTTGCGGGTACGGAATTCGCCGGTTATTTGATCGAGCGGCGGCTCGGTGGGGGCGGGATGGGGGATGTTTTTCTGGCCCGGCATCCGCGATTGCCCCGGCTGGTGGCGATCAAGCTGCTGGCGCGGGAGTTGGTGTCGCAGCGGGAGACCCGGTTCCGGTTCGAGCGGGAGGCCGAGCTGGTGGCCCGGCTGGATCATCCGAATATCGTTGCGGTGCACGATCGGGGGGTCGAGGACGGGCGGCTGTGGATCGCCATGCAGTACGTGGACGGTGGGGACGCGGCGGCGCTGGACCCGTTCACCCTGCCCGCGCACGACGCGGTCCACATCATCGGCGAGACCGCCAAGGCGCTGGACTACGCCCATTCGATGGGGGTGATCCACCGGGATGTGAAGCCGGCCAATATTCTGCTGACCCGCTCGGTGCCGGGGCAGGATCGGCGGATTCTGCTGACGGACTTCGGGATCGGGCGGCTGCGCGACGACTCGGCGCAGATCACCCGGACCGGGATGCTGGCGGCGACGATCACCTACGCGTCGCCGGAGCAGCTGTCGGGGGCCGCGCTCGACCAGCGCTCGGATCAGTATTCGCTGGCGTGCACACTGTTCCGGCTGCTCACCGGATCGACGCCGTACCAGGCGGAAACCGCGGCGGCGGTCATCGCGGGGCACCTGCAGCATCCGGCGCCGCGGGTCACCGGCCGGCGACCGGAGCTGCCCGCCGCCCTCGACGCGGTGCTGGCGCGCGGCCTCGCCAAACGCCCGGAGGACCGCTTCGACTCCTGCCGTGCGTTCGCCGACGCTGCGCTGCGGGCACTGTCGGATGAGTCCGAGTCCACCATGGTGCCGCTGCAGGTGGCCGCCGCGTCACCCGTGACCACTCTCTTCGCCGGCGCCCGGACCACGTCGACCGGACCGAGCGACAGCGTGTCGGCCACCATCACCCTGCCCCCGGCGGGCGAGGCCACCGTGCTGGACAGGCCGTCGTCCCCGCCGCCTCCGCCGCCGAACCGGAACGGCGGGCGTGCACGCTGGATCAACGCCGGTGCGGCGGCGCTGGTCGTCGTGGTCGCGACTGCGGCCGGAATCGTCTGGGCGACACACGATTCCGGGTCGTCGCGGAGCACGCCCCCGGCGAACACCGGCGGCCCGTACGCTGCCGTGTTTCCGGGTTTCGTGCCGCTCACCCAGATCGACTCCCTCGGTGACAAGGTCGCCTACCCCGTCTCGGTGGAGGACCCCGCGAACGACGGCCGGCTGCCGTGCAAGCCGGTCTCCATCGCCGCCGCGGTGCCCCTGACGGGCGCTGATAGCGATGTCGCTCTGGGGCGCACGGTGATCGACGCCGTGAATCTGGCCGTCGACCAGTTCGTCCAGGGCGGGAGCCAGGGCGGCAGCAAGGCCTGCCCGGTCGCCGTCCGCGGGTTCGACACCGCGGGCAGCCAGACGACGGCGGCGCGGATCGCCGAGCAGATCGCCGCGGACACCTCGATCATTGCGGTGATCGGTCCCACCCTGTCCCGCGAGGTGGTGGCGGCGGGCAAGACGTTCGACGCCGCCGGGCTGTCGTTTCTCACCCCGGCGGCGACGAATCCGCTACTGGCGCAGTCGGGTTGGTCCGGCTTCTTCCGCGGCCTGGCCAACGACAATGCGGAGGGTCCGGCGCTGGGCCGGTATCTGGCGAACACCGCGCACTTCTCCCGGGTCTGCGTGGTGCGCGACAGCGACGGCGGATTCGGCGGCTCGCTCGCGGACTCGGTGACCATGGGGCTGGGCCCGGCCGCGCTCGCGGGGTGCCAGGTCAGCATCGACCCGGACGGCGATCCGGGTGACGCCGTGACCACCATCGCCGGGGCGCACCCGGACGCGGTGTTCTACGCCGGGTACAAATTGGCCGCCGCCGAGCTGCTCACCAAGCTCCGGAGTGCCGGTGTCACGGCGACTTTCGTGCTGGGCGACGGCAGCTACGACCCGGACTTCCGGACCCTCGCGGGTCCGGCGGCCACCGGCACCCTCGTGGCCTGTCAGTGCGGGGCGGCCACCGAACGCTTCGTCGGCGAGTACCGGTCCGCCACCGGGTCCGCCCCGACCGCGTATGCCGCCGAGGCCTACGACCTGACCGCGATCGTGTTGCGGGGCATCGTGTCCGGGCACGCGGGTCGCACGGAACTGCGGACCTACCTGCACGGCTACAAAGGCGACGGCATCGCCCACGCGTACAGCTGGGGCGCGACCGGTGAACTCGGCGATCCCCGGATCTGGCTGTACCGGATCTCCTAATCCTGCTCGACCCGCTCGACCTGCTCGGGCCGCAGGCGTCGTAGCGCGATGACGGCGGCCAGGCATCCGGCCCCGAGAGCGATGGCCATCCAGGCGGCGCGACCGCCCGATTCGACGGCCCGGTTGGGATGCAGCGGTAACGCCTCGCAGCCACGGAATTCCAGCGTGAGCACGGCGGTCGGAATGAACAGCAGGCCGATCGCCAGCACGGTCCCGGCCGTGCCGCGGGTGGTGACCGCGCCGAAGCTGTACCCGGCCAGCGCGGCGACGGCGCAGCTGCCGATCAGCGCGCTCCACGAATCATCGTGTCGCGTGCCGGGAACCAGCAGCGCGAACACCCCGAGGGCGACGATCGCGACCGCGGCGACGACCGGCGCCGCGCGCCGCAGGCCCGTCGCCAGGCCGAGCACCAAGACCGAGAGAATCGGCGCGAGCTTCCAATGCGCCTGGGCCGCGATGGCGATCGCGCTGCCCGTCGCGGCGAGCGCCACCGCGAGCAGTGTGAGGGTGCCGTCGCGGTCCGGCAGCAGCAGCGCGGCGATCACCGCCGCCGCGAGCACCGCGAGCGTTCCGGCCACGATGACCGCGGCGTCGCTCGTCGCCGTGGTGAGCCGCTCCGACACTATGTCGATGGTGGTGACCACCACGGCCGCGGCGAGCACCGGCGCGAACGGCAGGTTCAACGCGGTGGAATGGGATGCCACCCCCGCGCGCGGGCACAGGACACAGCACACGGCCAGCAATCCCATTGTCGGTACGGTGACCCAGTCCGGCGGCAGATTCACGAAGGCGCGTTCGAGCAGCGATTGGGTTCCCTGCTCGGCCGCGATGGTCTCGATGTGGTCGCCCACCGTGACGCCGATGAGCCCCCCGAGCAGGTATCCGATTGCGGGCGGCCGGTATTCGAGCGCCGCCGCCCCCGCCGCGCCGAGCAGTACGCCCGCCGCGATCGAATCGACGAAGTTGGCGGTGGCCATGGTCACCGAGGGGGCGGGCACCAGGTGGTCGGTGACCAGAATCAGTGTCGCGACCGTGGCGGTGCCCCAGGCGGTGCGGGTGCCGAACATGCGCACGCACACCGCGGCCAGCACCGCGATGATCACGCCCGCGGCCGTGGCCCGGGGCACGGTCACGCTCAGCAGCGTCATCTGCAGCGCGGACGAGTTGGGTGCGCACCCGGTGTCGACGGGCACGATGAGGGCCAGGCCCGCGATCGCGGCGGCGGCGCACGCGCCCGCCGTGTCGAGGGCCGCGCGATACCGCTGCACGGGCGGCTCCCAAGGTCTGAAGCAACAGGTCAGTTACCGTCCAGCCACCGTAACAGCGCGCGCATTCACCGGGGGTGGCGGCGGGCCGCCCAGTCGGCGGCGAAATCGCGGAACCGCCGCACCGCCTCCGACGGCGTGGCGGTCGCCGACCAGATCAATCCGACATCGCGGGACGCGCCCGCGTCGGCGAGCGGAACGACGGCCAGCCCCGGCGGCATCGGTTCCTCGGCAGGCACCAGCGCGACGCCGAGCCCGGCCGCCACCAGCCCGGAGACCGTCACCAGATCACTGGACTCGAAGACGATGCGCGGCCGGATCCCGGCCGCCGCGCACAGTTCGTCGAAGATCCGCCGCATGCCGAATCCCGGATGCATGGTGATGAATTCGGCGTCGGCCAGCTCGGCCAGCCGGATCGGCCGCTGCCCGCTCTTGCCGGACGGGGCGGCCAGCCGGTGGTCGGCCGGAACCGCCAGGACCAGCGGCTGATTCAGCAGGGTGCGCCACCCGATGCCGGGCTCGCCGGGGCGCGGCGACACCAGCGCCAGATCGGCCTCGCCGTCGAGCACCTGCCGGGTGATGACCTCGGCCGCGCCCTGATACAGCGTGAAGCCGACCCGCCCCGCGCCACGCCGGAATTCGCCGATCAGCTGCGGGGCCAGCCGGCCGCCGAAGGAATGCAGGAACGACAGCCGGACCACTCCCTTGGCCGGATTGATGCGGTCGGCGACGGCCTGCTCCCCGGCGTGCAGTTCGGCCCGGGCGCGGCGGGCGTGCTCGTAGTAGAGGCGGCCGTACTCGTTGAGCCGGATGCGCTTGCCGTGCCGGTCGAACAGCGGCGTGCCGAGCCGCTGCTCGAGCCGGGCGAGCATGCGCGACAGCGTGGGCTGCGCCAGGTGCAGCCGGTCGGCGGCCGCGCTGACATTCTCCGTTTCGGCGAGTGTCGTGAACCACTCCAGATCCGAGCCGAGCACGCCGCCTCCTCGCTATATGTCGGCAGAGTATGAGCACTCCAATAATCATGCATTTCCGTTCTAAGTGCCAGCGTCGCACCCTGGATCCCGCACCCCTGTACCGAGAGGATCCGATGACCACCGTGCAAGGGACCACCAGCACCGCCGCGTCAGGGCCGACCGGTACGGCGACACCGCAATCGATCGGTACGGCAGCGCAGGAGCTGACCAGCGTGGCGACGCCGGGGCCGACCAGTACCGCCGGGCCCGGCCGGCCGAGGCACGCACACGAGAAGCGGGTCACCGCAGCCCTTTTCGCAGCCGGGCTGACCACCTTCGCGGCCATGTACTCCACCCAGTCGCTGCTGCCGAGCCTGTCGGCCGCCTTCTCGGTCCCGCCCGCGCACGCGGCCCTCGCCGTGTCACTGACCACGGGTTTTCTTGCGCTGGCCATCATTCCGGCGGGTGCGCTGTCGGCGCGGATCGGCCGCACCAAGGTGATGATCGGTTCCGCGGTGGTGGCCTCGGCGCTGGGTCTGCTGCTGCCGCTGTGCCCGACCCTCGACACCCTGCTGGCGGTGCGGGCCGTGCAGGGCGTTTCGCTGGCGGGCGTGCCCGCGGTGGCCATGGCGTATCTGGCCGAGGAGATCGGGGCGGCCGGACTCGGCGCGGCCATGGGCGTCTATATCGCCGGGACCACCATCGGCGGGCTGGCGGGCCGGTTGATTCCCTCGCTCGCCCTCGGGCTGACCTCGTGGCGCTGGGCGGAGCTGGCGGTCTCGCTGGCCGCCGCGGCGTGCACGGTCTGGTTCGCGTGTACCCTGCCGCCCTCGCGCGGATTCGCCGCGCGCCCGGCCGGTTTCGGCACCATGGTCGGCGATCTCACGGCACAGCTGCGGCATCGCGGCCTGATCGCGCTCTTCGGTCTGGCCTTCCTGCTGATGGGCAGTTTCGTGTCGGTCTACAACTTCCTGGGCTACCGCCTTACCCATCGTCCCTTCGAATTGCCCGCGGCCCTGGCCGGATCGGTGTTCGTGCTGTACCTCGCCGGGACGGTCGCCTCGGCGTACACCGGCAGGCTCGCCGATCGTCGCGGGCATGCGCGGGTCCTCACCGCCGCGGTGGCATTGATGGCCCTCGGTGCGCTGATCACCATTCCCGATCACCTGACCACGGTGCTGATCGGCATCCTGCTGTTCACCACCGGGTTCTTCGCCGCGCACACCACGGCCAGCGCGTGGGTGGGCACGCTGGCCGAAAATCGCGGCTCGGCATCGTCTCTCTACATGTTCGCGTACTACCTGGGCAGCGCGGTGGTAGGCAGCGCGGCCGGGATCGCTTACGCGGCCGGCGGCTGGGCCGGCCTGATGGCCTGTGTGGCAGCGCTTTTCGTCCTCGCGGCGCTGCTGCTGGCCTCGCTGGTCACGGCTGGTCGGGCGGCGCGGGATCGGCACTGATGTCGGTATCGGCGTCCGCGCACGCCGGATTCGGGCTGTCCTCGGTGACCTCGGTGCACACCGGCAGTACCGCCGGGGGATCGGTGTGGACCTCGACCGGCGCGGGCGCGCGCTCGGCCGGACCGGCCACGGCGGGCACCGCGAGGTAGACGAAAGCAGTGGTCAGCCCGACCAGGACGAGAACCATGGCCCCGGCCGCCAGCGTGGGGAGGGCAGTGGTGGAACGTGTCCACGCGACAACGGCCATGTCCCTCACCTCCTCGCAGCAGGACGACGATGCGTCTATCTCTCATCGCGTCGTAACGCGAGCCGCCCGCACCCGCCGTGCAGGCCTTATGAGGCCATGGTCGGGTTCGGCTCGGGGCCGGTCAAGCGGTAGCGGGGTCCATTTGCACGATGTTTACGCACGGTCGACACGGGTCTGTGCTGTTCCCGCCCAGCGCAATCCGGCGGTGACCGGAATCAGGTTCCGGTGTGGCTGTCGATGAAGACCTGGTAACCGTCCAGCAGCCGATCCAGGGCGAAGCTGAAATCGGCTTCCTCCCAGTGCATGTCGTCGGTGTCGAAGGCGCGGTTGACGAGGGCGGCACTGACGATCGGGAAACGCCCGGGGTCGAGCACCGCGGTCAGGATGGCGGTGAAGTCCTGGTCCTGCTTGTCCTGTTCGATGGTGTCGCGCAGGAAGCGGGTGCGGCCGATGACATAGATCGAAAGGTTCACCAGCAGTTGCAGTTTGAGCGGTTCGGCGAGATCGAGACCGGATAGCACGCGCATGCCCGCCTCGAGCCAGGCCATATTGTTGGGGCCCAGCGGGGGCGAGGTCATGGGGATGTCCAGCCACCAGTCGTGGGCGCGGATTGCGTGGAATTCGGCCCAGGCCCAGGCTTCCAGCCCGGCGCGCCAGCCGTCGGCCGGCAGGTCCGGCGTCACGTCGAAGATGCGGTCGTGCAAAAGCTCGACGAGGGTGTCCTTGCTGTCGACGTACCGATAGAGCGACATCGTGGTGAACCCGAGCTCCTTGGCGACCCGGGCCATGGACAGCGCGGCATAGCCCTCGGCGTCGGCGACCCGAACTGCGGTGTCCAGGATCTGATCGAGGCTCAGCCCGCGCTTGGGTCCACGGCTGCCCGCGTCGTCCAGATCCCACAGCAGCTTCACCGCCTTGGGCAGGACTCGTTCGTCGGGCCCCTTCATCTGACCTCCTGTCGTCGTTCCGCCTCCATCTTGCGCCATCCGGGAAACTGTGTAGCCTATAAACAAAGTGTACGGCATATACAGTTTTTGATCGGAGCCCCTCCATGACCACATCCAGACCCGAACCCGCCATCGCGGTCACCGGGCTCACCAAATCCTTCGGTGATCAGCCCGTGCTGCGCGGCATCGACGTGACCGTGCCCGTCGGCACGGTGTTCGCCCTGCTCGGCCCGAACGGCGCGGGCAAGACCACCGTGGTGCGCATCCTCACCACGCTGAACCGGCCCGATGGGGGACAGGTGCGGGTGGGCGGCAACGATCCGGTGCGCGAGCCGGACGCGGTGCGCGCGGCCATCGGCGTCACCGGGCAGTTCGCAGCGGTGGACGAGATCCTCACCGGCGCCGAGAATCTGCGCCTCATGGGGCGGTTGCTACATCTGGGATCCAGCGAAACCCGCAGGCGCACAGCACGATTGCTGGAGCAGTTCGATCTCACCGATGCCGCGGGCAAGCGCGCGGGGTCCTATTCCGGCGGTATGCGCCGCCGCCTCGACATCGCCATGAGCCTGATGGGGCGGCCGCGCATCGTCTTCCTCGACGAGCCCACCACCGGCCTGGATCCGCGCAGCCGCCGCGAGCTGTGGCAGGTGATCCGGGGTCTGGTCGCCGACGGCGTGACCATCTTCCTGACCACCCAGTACCTGGGGGAGGCCGACCAATTGGCAGACCGCATAGCGGTTCTCGACGCCGGACGTATTGTCGCCGAGGGTACCGCCGCGGAGCTGAAACGGCTGGCGCCGGGCGGCCACCTGCGACTCGGCTTCGCCGACGAGCACGGCCTGGCGGCGGCGGCGCGGGCCCTGCCCGGGGCCGAACCGGATACCGAGCAGCTGGCGCTGCGGGTGCCCTCGGACGGCAGCGTCGGCGATATCCGCAAGCTGCTCGACCATCTCGACGACCATGCCGTGGCCGTCGGCGAATTGGCCATCCACACACCGGATCTCGACGATGTCTTCTTCGCGCTGACCAGCGCCACCGTGAAAGGTGCTGCGTGATGGACACTCTCGTGCACTCGGTCCAGGACTCCGCCACCATGGTCGGCCGCAATCTGCGCCACACCCTGCGCAGTCCGGACACCATGATCATGACCATCGCGGTGCCGGTGACCATCCTGCTGATGTTCGTCTACGTCTTCGGCGGCGCGATGAATGTCGGCGGCTCCTACATCGACTATGTGGTGCCCGGAATCCTGCTGCTGTGCGCGGGTTTCGGCTCGGGCGCCACAGCCGTGGCGGTGGCCACCGACCTGCACAGCGGCATCGTGGACCGGTTCCGAGCCATGGCGGTCTCCCGCAGCGCGGTCCTGACCGGACACGTGCTGGAGAGCGTGCTGCGCAATCTGCTCACCACCGGGGTGGTGGTGCTGGTGGCGGTGGCGCTCGGCTTCCGCCCGACCGCGGATCCGCTGCGCTGGCTCGCGGTGGCCGGCATGCTGGCGGGCTTCGTGCTGGCGCTGTCCTGGGCGGCCGCCGCCCTGGGCCTGCTGGCCTCCAATCCCGAAGCGGCCAACGGCTTCATGTTCATCTTCATGTTCCTGCCGTACGTCAGCAGCGCGTTCGTGCCGACCCACACGCTGCCGAGCTGGCTGCGCGGCTTCGCCCAGCACCAGCCGGTCACCTCGATCGCCGAGACGGTGCGCGGGCTGCTCATGGATACCCCGGTGGGGGACTCCGCGCCGACCGCACTGGCCTGGTGCGCGAGCATCGCCCTGATCGGCTATCTGGGCGCGGGCGCGTTGTTCCGTCGCCGGAAGACGCGCTGAGATATGTATACGCCGATATGCGCATCTTGGCATGAAAGTTCCGTATGTCCGCTTCCGGCCTGACGGAACGAAAAAGCAGGGCACCGAGGATCTCGGTGCCCTGCGCGTCTGCCGGGCACCAGGGATCGCGCTCCGCCTAGCGCCGGCGCAGCACCGCGACCAGCACTGCCACCAAAGTGAGCAGCATGATGGCCGAGCCGATCCAGATCTCGGTGCGGCTGTAGTCCGGAACCTGGTCCGGTACCGAGCCCGTGGCCAGCAGGATCGCCCCCAGGTGGCCGGCCGGGCCAGCTATCGTCACCATGATCGGCACATCCTTCCGAATCGCCGTGACCCGAATCGCCCTCGCTGTGAACGTCGCGTCCGGGGCACTCCCGCCATGGTCGATCCGATCGCGCCGCCGGGCAAGCACCGCCGCGTAAGGATTTCGTCCTGAATCGGATGAATGTTGGGATTCGCACACTCTCTACCAAGCAAACGCTTGGGTTTGATAACGTCGGTGGGGCAGGAGGACGGTGACGGGCATCTGTCGCAACGCAGCGACGTCCGTACGCTGAACCGGACCGCGCATGCGCGGCCGTCGGAGCTATCAATGGGGATGTGACCCGGGGGCAATTCAATTCGGCTCGACGTTGTGCGACGACGTGGGGCGTCGTTGCGTGCCGCCCGTCCCCGGCATGGCAACCGACAGGAATGGCTCATGACCGAAACCAAGGTAATTCCCGACCCGAACCACCCGCTGCTGCCCCTGGCGCGGGCCTACACCGACTACTTCACCCCGACGGTCACCGGGCTGGAGAATCTGCCCGCGTCCGGCCCGGCCCTGGTCATCGGCAACCACTCGTCCATCTACTGGGCCCCCGAGGTATGGATCACCTTCATGGCCATGCTGGAACGCCGCCCGGACGAGCCCAGCTACGGCGTCGCGCACGACATCCTTTTGCGCGCACCGATTCTCGGCGACAGCCTGCGCCAGTTCGGCGTCATCGCGGCCTCGCGCGAGTCGGCGGCCAAGGGGCTCAAGGACGGTGGCGCGGTGATGGTGTACCCCGGCGGCGACTGGGAGGCGTGCCGCCCGTGGACCGATCGCGGCAAGATCGACTTCGCCGAGCGCAAGGGCTTCGTGCGGCTCGCCCTCGAAATGGGTGTCCCGGTGATCCCCGCGGTCGCCAACGGCGGCCACGACTCCATCTTCGTGCTCAGCCGCGGCGAGCGCACCGCACGGCTGCTGCAGCTCGACAAGCTGGTGCGCGCCAAGGTGTTTCCGTACACCCTCGGCCTGCCGTTCGGTGTCGCGCCGATTTTGCCGCAGTTGCCGCTGCCCGCCTCGGTGACCGTCAGCTTCCTGCCCGCATTGGACTGGTCGGTTGAGCCGGGCGATCCCGAGGATGCCGACCTGGTCGACGAGTACTACACCCGGTCCGTCCGGACCATGCAGACCGAGCTGGACCGGCTGCGTGCCGAGACGCCGAACCCGGTGGCCGCCGGGATCAAGAAGCATGTGGCCGGACTGCCCGGACCGCTGAAGGGCCTGGCCGATCTGTTGTAGCCGGACCGCTCTGCTATAGGGGGACAGCGGATTTCGTCGTATGAGCCAGAGGCGGATGCCGGGTGCGAATCTCCACGTCGCACCCGGCATTCGCGTCCCGCGTCCGGGTGTGTCGGCGACGATGCTGAGCGGTAACGCTTTACCGTCGGCGATCGTGCGTATTACACTTTTCTCGGTTCAGGTCACGTTTCGCTCATTGGCTGAAGACTAACGGGATTGGGTCTGCGCACTTCTGGCGCAGCGCTGAAACGCATTGGCGTACATCATTTTCGACCACATGGATTGATCACAGAGCTCACAGCGACATCGCGTGGATTCGATTGCGCGCAGGGAGTAGTCGGAACATGGTCGGGGTAACAGGTATCGGGGAATTTCCGGGGGCACGAGGCGGCCGGTGGCCGAAGGCCGTTCGCGGCGAAGCAGGGGGCTGCTCCCACTGAGACCGCCCGGCCCCGCGTCCCGCGATCGAGATCCGATGCCAGAGAGGTGTGTCGACATGGCCGAGCCCGTGTGCGCCGAATGGACCGTTCCCCACGACATGACCGGGGTGCGCGACCGGGTGGACGCCGTCCTCGAGGGCTTCCTGTCCGAGAAGGCGCGGGTAGCGGACCGCGAGCGGCTACCGACCGACCTGGTGGATGCCCTGCACTCGTTCGTCTGTCGTGGCGGCAAACGGATTCGCCCGCTGCTGTGTGTGCTCGGCTGGTTCGCCGCCGGTGGCAGCGATCGGCTGCCCATGGCCGTCGTGCGGGTGGCCGCGGCGCTGGAGCTGCAGCACGCCGCGGTGCTCATCCACCGCGATGTCATCGAACGCCGGCTCACCCGGCGCGGCTTCCCCACCATGTCCTGCGCCATGGCGGCCCGCTTCGCGCACAAACCGGATCGGGAGCGCTTCGGCCGGCAGGCCGCGGTCCTGCTCGGCGATCTGGCCCTGGCCTGGTCGGACGAGCTGCTGTTCTCCGCGCATCTGAGCGCCCGTCAGCGCGCGGCCGCCAGCGCGATCATGTCGGCCATGCGCATGGAGGTCGTCTACGGGCAGTACCTGGATGTGCGCGCAGCCGGGGATCCGGTCGCCGATCTGGAACGCGCCCTGGAGATCGTGCGCTACAAGACAGTTGGCTACACCTGCGAACGGCCGCTGCAGCTGGGCGCCCGCCTTGCCGGGGCCGACGAGAATACCCAGACGGCACTGTCGGACTACGCTCGCGCGCTGGGGGAGGCCGTGCATCTGACCGAGGACCTGCACCGGGTCTTCGGCGACCGGGCCGGTACCGATTCCCGGCTCGAGGATCTGCGTGACGGCCGGCACACCGCGCTGGTCGCCTCCGCGCTGGGCCGGGCGGTGGGCGTCACCGCCGTGGAATTGCGTGCGCTACTGGGCAATCCGGGCCTGGACGTGCGCGGGGCCACGCTGTGCCGGGACATCATGACCGAGGTGGGCGCACGCGAGGAGATCGAGCAGATGGTCGCCCTGCGTCGCGAGCACGCGCTACACGCCGTCGACGCTATGCACGTACCCGCGCCGGCCCGGCAGGTATTGCGCGCACTCGCCGAACACCTCACCAATACCGACGGCTGAGAGTAGAATTCGATGACGTCAGCGTACCTGCAGCGCCCCGAATTTCGGGAGCCCGATCGGTCGCAGAATATCGCAGCTTCGTAATCGTCTGTCGCGCACGGATTCCCATTTCAGTACCTTGGGCCGAATGTACAGCCGTTTCAGCTACCCAATTTCTACTGTCATTTCCGCACGCCTGAATCCCCATCCGGACGACGCCGGTGGGCGCAGGACATGTGATTGATGGAACAGCAACAGGGACAACAGATCTGGGGCGGAGAGGAGCTGAACGGACACAGCCACCGGCTGCTGTGCGCCCAATACCATCCCGGCACCGATTCGGCGCGGACGCGGTCTCGTATGCAAGGAGGTCGAATTCGACGACGAGCTACACAATCTGGTGGTTGTTCTCGAGCGCGCGGCCGAACTTCAGGATCGGCAGGCGTCCTCGGTGAGTTGTCACGCCCACGCCGACCGTGTGAGCCGAATTCCCTTCGCGCACCGAAAGAAGCGTCTCCATGACCGTGACCGCTTTCGTTCCCCCCGTGCACCGCCCCGCCGAGATTCTGGCTCGCGCCCGCACCGTGCTCGAACCGGTGCTGCGCGAGGCGGTGCTGTCCCTGCCGGAACCCATCCAGCGTATGGCCGGATACCACTTCGGCTGGTGCGACGAGCACGGCGCTGCCGCCCACGGCGCGTCCGGCAAGATGCTCCGGCCCGCACTGGTCACCTCCGCCGCCCTCGCCTGCGACGGCGCCCCCGCCGAGGCCGCCGGCGCGGCCGCCGCGGTCGAGCTGATCCACAATTTCACCCTGCTCCACGACGACGTCATGGATCTCGACGCGGTGCGCCACGGCCGTCCCACCGTCTGGAAGGTCTGGGGCGTCCCGGACGCCGTGCTGCTCGGCGACGCCTTGCACGCGCTGGCGGTGAATGTCCTTGCGGCGGCGCTGCCCCCGGCCGCTGCCGTCGCCGCCATCGATCGGCTCGAGACCACGGTCACCGAGATGTGCCGCGGCCAGCACGAGGACTGCCATGCCGGGGCCGCCCAGGCCACCGCCGCCGGGTGGGAGCGGATGGCCATGGGCAAGACCGGCGCGCTGCTCGGCTGCGCGTGCGCGCTCGGCGCGCTGAGCGCGGGCGCGAATGCCGAAACCGTCACCGTTTTCGAGTATTTCGGGCGGAACCTCGGGGTGGCGTTCCAGGCGAGCGACGACATCCTCGGCATCTGGGGCGATCCCGCGCGCAGCGGCAAGCCCGCCGGGGATCTGGCTCGGCGCAAACGATCACTGCCGATCGTGCTGGCGCTGGAGTCCGGCACCGACGCCGGGCGGGCGCTGAACCGGTTCTTCGATACGACCACCCCGCCCTCGGCCGACGAGATCGGCAGCGCCGCAGCGCTCGTCGAGCAGGCGGGCGGTCGGCACGGCGCCGAACGACTGGCGCAGCAGCGCATGCGCGCGGCGGTGGCCGCACTGCCGGCCCGGCCCGGGTGCGGCGATCTCCGCACCCTCGCCCAGCTCGTCGACCATCGGAACAAGTGACGAAGGAGAGGTCGTGAACGAGAACACCTGTGCCAGTTCGGTACTGGAGCGGCTGCCGAAGCAGCGCCGGCGCACCGTGCTGCTGGCCGCCCCGCGCTCGTTCTGCGCGGGGGTGGAGCGCGCCATCGTGACGGTCGAGCGGCTGCTCGCCGCGCCGGGCCGCACCGCGCCCGTCTACGTGCGCAAGCAGATCGTGCACAACACCCACGTGGTCCGGGATCTGGCCGCGCGCGGCGCGATCTTCGTCGAGGAGCTCGACGAGGTGCCGGTGGGGTCCACCGTGGTGTTCTCCGCGCACGGCGTCTCGCCCGCCGTGCGCGAGCATGCCCGCGAACGCCTGCTGACCGTCGTCGACGCCACCTGCCCCCTGGTGAGCAAGGTGCATTCGGAGGCACAGCGTTTCGCGGCACGCGGCGACACCGTGGTGCTCATCGGTCACGCCGGGCACGAGGAGGTCGAGGGCACCGCGGGGGAGGCCCCGGAGTCCACGGTCATCGTGGACGGCCCGGCCGCGGTGGCCGCGCTGGTCGTGCCCGATCCCGACCGGGTGTCCTTCCTGACCCAGACCACGCTCTCGGTGGAGGAGACCCGCGACACCATTGCGGCACTGCGGCAACGCTTCCCACGATTACACGGCCCCGCGAGCGCGGACATCTGCTACGCCAGCACCAACCGGCAGGCCGCCGTCGAGGCGGTCGCCGCGCGCAGCGACCTGTTCCTGGTGGTCGGCTCCGCCAACTCGTCCAACTCACAACGCATGGTGGAAGTCGCACGGCGACAGGGGATCGCGGCGCATCTCATCGACGACGGCGGCGACATCGACGGCGCGTGGATCGAGCCCACCCGGGTGATCGGGCTCTCGGCCGGAGCCTCCGCGCCGCCCGCCCTGGTGGACGCGGTGATCGATGCGCTGCGCTGGTGGGGCCCGGTCAGCGTGCGCGAATACGAGATCGCTCGCGAGCACGTCGTCTTCGCCGCCCCCGCCGCGATGCGGAGGCGGCCATGACCACCACCCCCACCGGGGATGTCGACGCCACTCTGCGACAGATCGCGGAGGTGACCGCCGCGGGCTGCGACATCGTGCGAGTCGCGGTGCCCACCCCTGATGATGCGGTCGCCCTGCCCACCCTGGTCCGCAGGTCGCCGCTGCCGATCATCGCCGACATCCACTTCCAGCCGAGGTACGTGTTCGCGGCCATCGACGCCGGCTGCGCGGCCGTCCGGGTCAACCCCGGCAATACCAAGCAGTTCGACGACCGGGTCGGCGAGATCGCGAAAGCCGCTGCGGCGGCCGGTATTCCGATCCGGGTCGGGGTGAACGCGGGATCGCTGGACCCGCGCATGCTCAGCAAGCACGGGTCCGCCACCGCCGCCGCGCTGGTCGAACAGGTCAAGGCGGGCAACCACATTCTGCAATCGCTGGGAATGCGCCCCCGGCAGCTCGAGATCGTGTCCTGTCCGGGCTGCGGACGGGTCCAGGTCGACATCCACCGCCTCGCCCAGCGCGTGGAGGCCGCCTTCGACGGGTTCCCGTATCCGCTGCGCGTCGCCGTCATGGGCTGCGTGATGAACGGGCCCGGCGAGTCACGCGAGGCCGATCTGGGGGTCTCGTCGGGAAATGGCAAGGGGCAGATCTTCGTTCGCGGCCGCGTGGTGCGGACCGTGGCCGAACACCAGATCGTCGAGGCGCTGCTCGCCGAAGCAGTCGCCCTCACCGAGAACGCCGGATCGGAGGACACCCTGTGAGCACCCCCGCGATCGCCCTGTCCCCGCTGGACCGCACCGCCATCCAGGTGCGGGTGGAGGCCGCGCTCTACGAATTCCTCGGCGACAAGGCCGAATCCGCGGCCACCGCCGGACTGCCCCCCGACGTGGTCGACGCGGTGCGCGCATTCCTGTTCGCGGGCGGCAAACGGATCCGGCCGCTGTTCTGCGTGCTCGGCTGGTACGCCGGCGGCGGCGGTGAGCTGCCCGACTCCGTGGTCCGGGTGGCCGCCGCGGTCGAGCTGTTCCACGCCGCCGTACTCATCCACGACGACATCATCGACGACAGCGCCACCCGCCGCGACCGGCCCACCGTGCACCGGGCCGTGGCCGAGGGCGCCCGCGGCGACCGCCCGGCCGCCGCCCGCTTCGGCACTCACGCCGCCCTGCTCATCGGCGACTTCGGGCTGGTGTGGTCGCAGGAACTGCTGCACACCGCGGGCCTCTCGGCGGCCCAGACCGCCGCTGCGGCACCGATTCTCGACGCCATGCGCACCGAGGTGAACTACGGCCAGTATCTCGACCTGCTCACCACCGGCCGCCCCACCCGTGACCTGGACCGGGCGCTCGAGATCATCCGGTACAAGACGGCGGCCTACACCGTGGAACGGCCACTGCAACTGGGCGCGGCGCTGGCCGGGGCCGGACCCGACGTGGCGCGGGCGCTCTCGTCCTACGGGCGGCCGCTAGGCGAGGCGTTCCAGCTCCAGGACGACCTGCTCGGGGTCTACGGCGACCCGGCGCAGACCGGCAAATCCAACATCGACGACCTCCGCGAAGGCAAGCACACCGCCCTGCTCGCACTCGCCCTGCGACACGCGTGCCCCGAGCAGCGCGCCCAGCTCGACGCCCTGGTCGGCAATGCCGGACTGGACCTGCGCGGGGCCGAACTCTGTCGCGAGATCCTCAGCGCCACAGCGCGTCCCACGGTGGAACGGATGATCCGTGAGCGCTGGCTGCTCGTGCAGCGGACCCTCGCCCACGCCCCGTTCCCGCCCGCCGCGGTGTCCGGGCTGCGCAGCATCGCCGACGCCGTCATCGCGCGCACCTCCTAGCCGCGCTCCCGATCACACCCCGGTTCCCGCCCGGCGCTGCGACCCCGATCGCGCCCGCCGGTGTGGTTAACTCGCGGCAAGCGCCGGGCGGGCGACTGCCCGGACCCCGACCCGGGCGTCCGGAACGCATCCGCCCTCCCCGGCGTTGCCTCAGGGAGCCGAGAGGGTGGAAAGCATGGTGCGCCTTGTGCATTCGGTAGTCCCCGCGATCGGGGCGGTGGGGGCGCTGGCGGTCGCCCTCGTGGTGCCGCCCCTGCTGTCGTCGGCGGTACCGGTCCGCGAGACCGAGGTGGCGGCGGGGACCAGTATCAAGATCATCGCGACCGGGATCGGCGCCGTGCACGGCGCCGCGAATCCCGCCAACGCCATGGTCTTCCTGACGCCCGAGCAGATGCGGCGGCGGGCCACCGGCGACGAATCCATCGCCGTCCTGAACTCCGACAGCGGCGACCAGCGGGTGTCGGTGTCGGTGGTCGACGGCATCACCGACTTCGCCACCGCCGCCCCGCGCATGCTGCTGCCGCTGCGCGCGTCCGGGGTCACCGTGCGCTTCGACGGGGGAGCGGTGGACGCCGGCGACTTCCACGGGCTCACGTGCGTGCTGCCCGACACCACCGGTGGAGTGTGCGCGGTGGCCAGCAGCGGGGACGTGGGCGTGACCGTCACGGCCACCGGAACCACCCGCGAAGCCGGACTCCGGCTGATCGCGGACGTGCTGAATTCGAGCAAGGCGATCGAGGCATGAGCGGTCAAGCCCGGAGGCGGAAGCGCAGCGTAACCATGGAGGGCTCCGCTCAGGCCGGAAGGGATGCAGCATGAGCTGGTTCCAGCCGCGCTCGCTGCTGTTCTGGGTGTACTGCCTGGCGGTGATGGCCGGGCCGCTGCTGTTCGTGCTGCAGGCCGCCGGGCAGGTGTGGTTCGCGGGCGCGGCTGCCCTCGCCGCCCTGCCGATCACCGCCCTCACCCTGGTGGTCATCGGGCGAATCCTGTTCGCGCTGGACCCCTTCCGGGCCCGCCGCCACCTGGTCGCCCCCATGGTGATGGGCGCGATCTGGGGCGCCACGGTGTGGACCGGGCTGGCCATGTGGGCCAACGACCACGTGAGTCGCGCCATCACCAACCTGTTCGGCGACCGCTTCGCCGTCAATTGGAGTGCCGCCATCACCGCGCCCATCGACGAGGAGTACATCAAGGCCATCGGCATCGCCGTGGTCGCGCTGCTGTTCCGGGGCCGGCTGACCCGGCCCATGCACGGCCTGCTGCTCGGCGCGGCGGTCGGGCTGGGCGCGCAGATCGCCGAGGACTGCCTCTACAGCACCCAGACCGCACTGTCCTCCCCGCAGGATCCGGTGGTGGACGTGATCCTGGTGGCGGTGCTGCGACTTTTCACCGCACTGACCTCGCACTGGGCCATGTCGGCGCTGGCCGGTGTCGGCATCGTGCTGCTGATCAGCCGCACCGACCGGTCATGGGTCTGGCGGCTGGGCGTTTTCGCGCTGTTCTACGGGCTGGCCGTCACCATGCACATCCTCTTCGACGCCCCGCGCCCGCCCGGTCCGGCGCTGCTGTCGACCTACCTGCCCATCCTCATCGACCTGGTCATCTTCGCCGTCGCCTACGCCTGGGTGCTGACCACCGAGCGGCGCTGGTTCCGGGCTCTCATCGCCGGCCCGGCCACCCGCACCGTCGGCACCGAGGCCGGGCTGGCGCCCCTGCTCACCTATCACCGCCGCCGCAAAGCCCGTGCCGCGCTGCGTCATTCGACCGGATGGTCGCGCAAGCAGGCCCTGGTCTACGAGCGCGGGCTGCTGGACCGGGTCACGGATCTGGATTCGGTTGCGCCACAGCAAACTCCGCTGTTCCGGGGATACGGGCCCGGGCCGGGCGGCATCCCCGGTGGCGCGGGGGCGCAGTCCGGCTGGTAGCGCAGTTTCTGCGTGCCGGTGACCAGTGCATAGTCAACTGGACGCTAGCGTGAGTCAGTATGAGTGAGGGTCGGACGCCGCCCGTCGAGCCCGGGCGCGAGCGGGCGAGGGAGCTGTTGGAGCGCAGACAGCAAGCGCTGTGCAACTATCTCGACGCGAGCGCTGATATCGCCACCACCCGCATTCGCGCCAATCTGACCGGCTGGCAACGCTGGCTGCAGCAGCTGCCCGGCTCCCCGGTCTCCCGCGCCACCGCCCGCCGCGACGCCCTGGTCCGCGAGCTGGCCGTGCACGGCGTCGGCGCCGACGACCACCGCTGGGGCGTGCTGTCGGGCGCCTTCGTGCGCAGCCTCGGCGCGCCCTTCTGCCTCGAGGACACCCTCGCCGACCTGACCCTGCGCTACGGCGACGACACCCCGCACTGGGCCCGCCGCCTGCCCGCCCTGGCCCACGCCACCGAGGAGGCCCGGCCCATGGCCGGGGTCGGCGACCGCGCGGTGGTCGCCGACCTCACCGAGGAGGTGCTGGCCCTGGCGCGCACCGCTCCCGACGAGGCCGCGCGGCAACGGCTGTCCGACCACCTGCCCGGCGTGCTGAGACCGGTGCCCTTCGACATCGAATCCCTGCGCCGCGCCGACCCGCTGGTCGAGGTGGTGTTCGACATCTACGCCGACACCATCAAGCTCGACAACATCACGGTGAATCCGGAACTGCGCGGCACCGGCCTGGGCACCGCGGTCCTGCAGCACCTGTGCCGCGCCGCCGACGCCCACCACCTCTACATCGTCGGCCAGCTGGTGCCGACCTTCCGCGACGACGATTCCGCGGTCCCCATCCTCGCCGCCTGGTGCCGCCGCCACGGCTTCACGGTCAACGAACGGCTGGGCGGCCGCATCGCGCGCTCACCGATGAGCGTCCCCGACCCCGCCACCCCGATGGCGAACCCGGACAAGCGGTAGCAACCCCGGAAAACAGCGGCGCCGCATGCCGATCGACGGCATGCGGCGCTCGCGAACCGTGACTCAGGCGGGAATGCCCATACCCGAGGCCAGCAGCGGCCACGAGTCGTGCAGGGCGGTCTCCCAGTACGGCCAGTAGTGGGTGCCCACCGGGTCGAACTGGTAGGTCGCCGGGATGTTGATCGAGTCCAGCTTGTCCTTGAGGTTGTGGGTGCAGGCGTTGACGCCGCCCTCGATGATCATGCCCAGCGCCAGGTTGATGTCACCCTGCGGGCCGGGAGCGGACTTGGTGTAGTACTCGACGTCCTTCATCAGCGGAATGCCGCTGCCGCTCGAGATGTAGAGCTGGGTGCCGCGCAGCTTCTCGGCATTGATGACCGGGTCGTTGGCGGTCCACAGCGGGCTGTTGTCGGGACCGTACATGTTCTCGGTCTTGCCGCCCGCCCAGGTCTCCACGGCGAACTTGAGGAACTGCTTGCCCATCGGGTCGGCGATCTGCGCGCACCCGCTGTAGGCGGCCACCGACTTCCACAGACCCGGCTGGGCCTCGGCCAGCTGCAGCACCGAGGTGCCGGAGGTGGACAGGCCGGCCAGGGCATTGAGGCCGGTGGACCCGAGCGCGGCATCGAGCAGCGGCGGCAGTTCCTGGGTGAAGAACGTCGTCCACTTGTTGCGCCCGAGCTGCGGGTCGTCCTTGATCCAGTCGGTGTAGTAGCTGCCGCGGCCGCCGATCGGCTGGATCACATTGACCTGCTTGTCGGCCAGGAAGCCGAGGGCATTGGTCTGGGCGTTCCAGCTGGCGGTGCCCAGGCCGCCGTCGAGGCCGTTGAGCATGTACAGGTTCGGCGCGGCCTGCGACTCGTCGGCCGGACGCTGCACGTCCACGGGGATGTCCTGGCCCATGGCCGCGGAGTAGACCTTCAGATGCCAGGTCCGTCCATCCTTCTGGATGGAGCTGATGGCCGAAGGCTTGTCCGGGTCGGCCGAGCCGGTGCCGGTGGCCAGGGCCACGGACAACGCGGCGGTGAGCGCGACGGCGGCGGTCCGCAGGGCGGTCCTATTACGTAGTGCAGAGAGCTTCATCGAACAGCTGATTCCAGTCCTCGGGCCACGCTCGGCCTCATCGTCGATCCGTGCCGGGGCCCCGGCCGATCCGGTTCCCCCGACACGCTATGTCTTGTGTCAAGGCAAAACTGTTACCTGACAAAACGTTTGCAGGGTAGCCCCAAATCGCCGGGTACGCCGTCGCGACAGTATTCGCCCAGCGTGCGACCATCGAGAGGTGACCGGTAAACCCGACGAGGAACAGCGTTTGCGCGATCTGGCGCGGCTGCGGCGCGTGCGGGACCGCATCGACCGCGAGTACGCGCAGCCGCTGGATGTCGAGGCCCTCGCCCGCGACGCGCACATCTCCGCCGGGCATCTGAGCCGGCAGTTCCGGGCCGCCTACGGCGAATCGGTGTACGCCTACCTGATGACGCGGCGCATCGAACGGGCCATGGCGTTGCTGCGGCGCGGGGACCTGAGCGTCACCGAGATCTGCTTCGCGGTCGGCTGCTCCTCGCTGGGCACCTTCAGCACCCGCTTCACCGAGCTGGTCGGGGTGCCGCCCAGCGTGTACAAACAGCAGATGGCCGATGCCCCCGAGGGCATGCCCTCCTGTGTCGAGAAGCAGGTGACCCGACCGATCAGGAATCGAGAAGCCCAGGCAAGCGCTCCGCAACTAGCCTGATCGCCATGGATATCACCATTTCAGCGAGCTTCCTCCCGCACAATGACGCCGATGCCGCACTGGCCTTCTACCGCGACGCGCTCGGCTTCGAACTCCGCAAGGACGTCGGCTACAACGGGCTGCGCTGGCTCACGGTCGGCCCGGCCGATCAGCCCGGGACATCCATCGTGCTGCACCCGCCGGCCGTGGATCCGGGCATCACCGAGGACGAGCGCAAGCTCATCGTGGAGATGATGGCCAAGGGCACCTACGGCGGCATCCTGCTGGCCTCCGCGGACGTCGATGCCGCCTTCGAGAAGCTGCAGGCCAGCGACGCGGTCGAGATCGTCCAGGAGCCGACCGATCAGCCCTACGGCGTGCGTGACTTCGCCGTGCGCGACCCCGCGGGCAATCTGGTTCGTATCCAGCAGGCTTCCTGACCCGTTCTTCCGCCCCACCGGTACGCCCGCACAGATGGAGACACGCATGGCCCCGAGCAAGTCCCCGCAGCCCGCCCTGCCCGCCGCCGACGCCCACGACCTGATCCGGGTGGTCGGCGCGCGGGTGAACAACCTCAAGGACGTCTCCGTCGATCTGCCCAAGCGCCGGCTCACGGTGTTCACGGGCGTATCCGGTTCGGGCAAGAGCTCGCTGGTCTTCGACACCATCGCCGCCGAATCCCAGCGGCTGATCAACGAGACCTACAGCGCCTTCGTGCAGGGGTTCATGCCGACGCTGGCCCGTCCCGAGGTGGACGTGCTCGAGGGCCTGACCACCGCCATCAGCGTGGATCAGCAACGCATGGGCGGGGATCCGCGCTCCACCGTCGGCACCGCCACCGACGCCAATGCCGTGCTGCGCATTCTGTTCAGCCGCCTCGGGCAGCCGCATATCGGCTCGCCACAGGCCTTCTCGTTCAATGTCGCCTCCATCAGCGGTGCGGGCGCGGTGACGGTGGAGAAGGGCGGCAAGCAGGTCAAGGAGCGGCGCAGCTTCTCGGTGACCGGCGGCATGTGCCCGCGCTGTGAGGGGCGCGGCGCGGTCAACGACATCGATCTGACCCAGCTCTACGACGACAGCAAGTCGCTCAACGAAGGCCCGTTCACCATTCCCGGCTACAGCATGGACGGCTGGTACGGGCGGATCTTCATCGGCAGCGGCTACTTCGACCCGGACAAGCCGATCAAGAAGTACAACAAGCGCGAGCTCGCCGACCTGCTCTACCGGGAACCGACCAAGATCAAGGTCGAGGGCATCAACCTGACCTACGAGGGCCTGATCCCCAAGATCCGAAAGTCCATGCTGTCCAAGGACATCGACTCGCTGCAGCCGCACGTGCGCGCGTTCGTCGAGCGTGCGGTCACCTTCCAGATCTGCCCCGACTGCGACGGCACCCGGCTCAGCGAGCCGGCCCGGTCCTCGAAGATCCGCGAGATCAGCATCGCCGACGCCTGCGCCATGCAGATCAGCGATCTGGCCGACTGGGTGCGCGAGCTGAACGAGCCGTCGGTCGCGCCGCTGCTGGAATCGCTGCAGCAGGTGCTGGACTCGTTCGTCGAGATCGGGCTGGGCTATCTGAGCCTGGACCGTGCCTCGGGCACGCTGTCGGGCGGTGAGGCGCAGCGCGTCAAGATGATTCGGCATCTGGGTTCGGCGCTCACCGATGTCACCTATGTCTTCGACGAGCCGACCGTCGGCCTGCACCCGCACGACATCCAGCGCATGAACGATCTGCTGCTGCGGTTGCGGGACAAGGGCAATACCGTGCTGGTGGTCGAGCACAAGCCCGAGACCATCACCATCGCCGACCACATCGTGGACATCGGCCCCGGCGCGGGTTCCGGCGGTGGCGAGATCTGCTTCGAGGGCACCGTCGACGGGCTGCGCAGCAGCGGCACCATCACCGGACGCCATTTCGACGACCGGGCCGCGCTCAAGGATGTGGTCCGGAAGTCCAAGGCGGCGTTGGAGATCCGCGGCGCGACGGCCAACAACCTGCAGAAGGTGGATGTCGACATCCCGCTGGGCGTGCTGGTGGTCATCACCGGTGTCGCGGGCTCGGGCAAGAGCTCGCTGGTGCACGGGTCGATTCCGGCCGGTGAGGGCGTGGTGTCCATCGACCAGGGCGCGATCAAGGGTTCGCGGCGCAGCAATCCGGCCACCTACACCGGCCTGCTCGAGCCCATCCGCAAGGCGTTCGCCAAGGCCAATGGCGTGAAACCCGCGCTGTTCAGCGCGAATTCGGAGGGTGCGTGCCCGACCTGCAACGGCGCGGGCGTGATCTACACGGACCTGGCCATGATGGCCGGCGTGGCCACCGTGTGTGAGGAGTGCGAGGGCAAGCGTTTTCAGGCGGCGGTGCTCGAATACCAGCTCGGCGGGCGCGATATCAGCGAGGTGCTGGCCATGCCGATCAGCGAGGCCCTCGGGTTCTTCGCGGACGGGGAGGCGAAAATCCCTGCCGCGCACAAGATCCTGCAGCACCTCGACGATGTCGGCCTCGGCTACCTGAGCCTGGGGCAGCCGCTGACCACGCTGTCCGGCGGCGAGCGGCAGCGGCTGAAGCTGGCCACCCACATGGGGGACAAGGGCGGCGTGTACGTGCTCGACGAGCCCACCACCGGTCTGCACCTGGCCGATGTGGAGCATCTCCTCGGATTGCTGGACCGACTGGTGGATTCCGGCAAATCGGTCATCGTCATCGAGCATCACCAGGCCGTCATGGCGCACGCCGACTGGATCGTCGATCTGGGACCGGGTGCGGGTCACGACGGCGGCCGGATCGTGTTCGAGGGCACCCCCGCCGATCTGGTGGCCGCGCGCTCGACGCTGACCGGTCAGCACCTCGCCGCGTACGTGGGTGCCTGAGAACTACCCGAACCCCGCCGGGAATATCGGCGGCCGTCGGCGGTTGATCTCGGCTGTCGACGGAAGGGAGCGATTGCGGTGAACGGGTTTTCGGCCGAGGGGCTGAAGAAGGTGAGCGAGGTACTCGACGGGTACGTCGAGCGGGACGAGGTGGCCGGCGCGGTGGCCGCGATCTACCGGCACGGCGAACTGGTGCAGGTGGACACGGTGGGCTGGCGGGATCGGGCGGCCGGGCAGCCGATGCGGCGGAACACCCTCTTCCGCATCGCCTCCATGACCAAGCCGATCACCGCGGTGGCGGCGCTGACCCTGGTGGACGAGGGCCGCATCGCGCTGTCGGATCCGGTGGACGCCTGGCTGCCGGAACTGGCCGGCCGCACCGTCATGCGCGACCCGGACGGCTCGCCCGATGACGTGGTGCCCGCCGAGCGCCCGATCACGGTGGAGGATCTGCTCACCTACCGGCTGGGCCTGGGCTGGGGCCGCTCCAGCCTCGCACCGCAGTTGTTCGCGCTCACCGCCGATCCCATCGCGAGCGCCATCGGCGTCGCGAACGCCGAACGGCTGGCGCCGGACGAGTGGTTGCGCCGGGTCGGCGAGCTGCCGCTCATTGCGCAGCCCGGCACGGTGTGGCGCTATCACACCGCCTCCGACATCCTCGGCATCCTGATCAGCCGGGTGACCGGGCAGCCGCTGGAAACCGTGCTGCGCGAACGGGTCCTGACGCCGCTGGGCATGGCGGACACCGGATTCACGGTGCCCGAATCGGAGCGCGACCGCCTGAGCGTGCTGTACGGCCCCGACCGTACCGAACTCGACCGGCCCGCCACCACCGCGTGGGGCGAGGAGCCGCTGTTCCCCTCCGGCGGCGCGGGCCTGGTGTCCACCGTGGACGATTACGCGCGCTTCGCCCGTATGCTGCTCAATGGCGGTGAGCTGGACGGGGTCCGGATCCTGTCGGCGGAAACGGTTGCCGCGCTGAGCCGGGACCACCTCACTCCCGAACAGCACTCGGCCGCCCCCTTCAATCCGCCGCTGGGCCAGGCCATCTGGGCCGATCAGGGGTTCGGCTACGGCGTGAAGATGCAGACCGAACCCGGCAGCGGCATCCCGAGCGTCGGCACCCTGTCCTGGCCGGGCGGTCTGGGCACCGCCTGGTACGCCGACCCCGAAAAGGATCTGGTGACACTGCTTTTCGTGCAGTCCGCCAACATCATCATCGCCGCCGAGTGGCGCAGCCCGCTCGGCGACGACTTCCTGACCGCGGTCTACGGAGCCCTGACGGACTAGTACACCGTCCCCATCGCCGAGCGCACCTCGTCCAGGGTGCGTTCGGCGATCTCGTTGGCGCGCCGATTGCCCTCGCGTACAATGCGGCTCGCGAAATCCGGGTCGGCGGCCAGCTCCGCGCGCCGGGCCCGATGCCCTGCGAAGAAGTCGTTCACCGCGTCGGTGGCCAGCTTCTTCAGCGCCGCGCCGCCGCCGTCGCCGAGCTTGTCCGCCAGCGTCTGCTCGTCGGTGCCCAGGCACAGTGCGGCTGTGGTGAGCAGCGCCGAGACGCCGGGCCGGGCATCGGGATCGAAGGTGATGCGCCGGTCGGAATCGGTTGCGGTGCGGCGGATGAGCGCCGCGGTCTCATCCGCGGTCATGGACAGCGAGATGGCATTGCCGTAGCTCTTGGACATCTTGCGGCCGTCCAGGCCCGGGATCTCCGGGGTCGAGGTGAGCAGCGCCTGCGGCTCCGGGAACACCCGGCCGTAGCGCTCGTTGAAGCGCCGCGCGACGACCCGGGTGACCTCCAGGTGCGGCAGCTGGTCCTTGCCCACCGGCACCAGATTGCCCTTGCAGAACAGGATGTCGGCGGCCTGATGCACCGGATAGGTGAGCAGCAGCCCGCTCAGCGCCCGCTCCGAGGCGGCCAGCTCCGCCTTCACCGTCGGATTGCGGTGCAGCTCCGACTCGGTGACCAGACTCAGGAACGGCAGCATGAGCTGATTGAGGGCCGGCACCGAGGAATGGGTGAACACGGTCGCCCGGCTCATGTCGATCCCGGCGGCGGCATAGTCCAGCACCGCGCTGTAGACGTTCTCGCGGACCTGGCCGAGGCTGTCGCGGTCGGTGATGACCTGGTAGTCGGCCACGATCACCCACAGGTCCACGCCCAGTTCCTGCAACCGCACCCGCTCCCGGACGGTGCCGAAGTAGTGGCCCAGATGCAGTCTGCCCGTGGGCCGTTCACCGGTGAGGACGCGGAAGCGGCCGGGATGCGCGGCCACCTCGGCGGCCAGCTCGTCGCTGCGCTCGCGGGACGCGGCGAAGGAATCCGAAGGGGTAGTCACGTACAACTCCTGAAAGTTCATGGAGGGCTGCACGAGCTGGGTGTTCCGGTCGGGAAGCACGGGCCGCGTACAGCCCGTGGTCATGGTTCATCGGGCTGCTAGTGCAGCCGGCGCCATGCCTGCCGAGTGGGAATCACCTGTCCACCTTAACAAGCCGCGGCCGCGATCGCCGGTCAGGGGTGCGCCGACACCACCCGCGGCATCGGCGCGACCGAGCCCGGGCACGGCGCCGGGCACAGATGTCCGGCCAGCGCGGTGTGCGGACTGCGGTGGCGCAGCGACCCGGCCAGGGCGACCGCCTCCATCGCGATCACGATCAGGCCGTAGCCGTAGGTCGTGGCGGCCAGGCCGAACCGCTGCACGCACAGCCCCGCGATGACCGCGGGCACACTGAGCGACAGGTAGGAGACCACATAGATCGCGGTCACCACCTCCGCCCGGGTCTCGGCCGGTGACAGACCGGTCAGCATGCGGAGCGCACCCGAGAACGACGGCCCGAAGCCGACCCCGGCCACCACACTGGCCGCGAAGAACAGCCACACCGATTCCGTTGCCGCGCCCAGCAGCGCCAGCGAGACCCCGGACATGAGCAGGATCGGCCCGCGCAGCAGCGCCTGATCGATGGTCCAGTCGCGTGCCAGCAGTGCGGTCACCGCCGAGGTGCCCTGCAACGCGACCACCACCAGGCCACCGGCCAGCGGTGTGCCGACGTGGAAGTGCACCTTCATGAGCGCGCCGCCCAGCGCCAGATAGAGGCCGCCCAGCGCCCACGTGGCCGCGATGGACGGCACCAGGGTGAGGAAGGCCACCCGGACCTCTTGCGGCACAGACACTTTGGGCTTCAGTGACGCCAGGCCCCGCCCGTCGGGCGCGACCGTCTCCGGAATCAGCAGCACGCCGATCACGATGACGGTGAACGCCACCGCGAGCAGCCAGTACACCAGCCGGGTCGGCGCGGGCGCGTAGGCCACCAGCAGCCCGGAACTGATCGCGCCCACCGCGAGCCCGCCACCGGCCGCCACATTCGTCATGAGCGCGCCCAGCCGCGATTCCGCGGGCTGCAGATCGATGAGTGTGGCGGTGATCGCACCGGTGGCCAGTCCGGTCGCGATGCCCTGCACGATGCGGGCAGTGAAAAGCCAAGTCACCGACTGCGCTTCGGCGAAGGCCAGCGTCCCGGCCAGCTCCACCAGCACCGCCGCGATCAGCACCGGCCGTCGCCCGATGTGGTCGGACAGCGAGCCCGCGAACAGCAGAGTCACCAGCAGCGCAATGGCATTCGCGGCATAGACACCCGTCGACACCAGCGACGAGTAGTGCCACATCTGCTGATACACCGGATACATCGGGGACGGGGCCGCCGACGCGAACAGGAGCAGCCCCAGCGCGATCGACAGCAGCCAGAACGCCGCCGAGTTCGAGATCCGGTAGCGCGCGGGGGTTTCGACGCGCACGGCGTCGTCGGGAAGGTTCTGCATCGTTCCTCGGGCGAATCGTCGTTTGAGTGCCGTTCGAGTGTGACCCATCGGGGACGGGAGTTCGACCCGTCATGCTGACCGGCCGCGCTGTCAGTCCGCTGGCACTCCGATACCAGGGCCCTGCCAGCGGATTCGGCGATGCTGGCGGTGTTCGCCTCTCCCGGAACGAAAGTCGTCGAGTCAATGAACAGCGAAGAACACCGGCGCGCGGGCCGGCGGGAATGGAGCGCGCTCGCCGTGCTCGTCCTGCCGCTGCTGCTGGTGCTGGCCCCGGCGCTGCTGCCGGAATTCCGTGGGGCGCGGGCGGAACGGTTCGACTGGATCAGCGCGGGGCTGTCGCTGGCGGCGGTCATGCCGATCATCTACGGGCTCAAGGAATGGGCCGCCAATGGATTCACGGTGTGGCGGTTGGTGATCCTGCTGGCCGGGCTGGCGGTGGGCGCGGTGTTCGTGATCCGGCAGCGGCGGGTGCCGGACTCGGTGCTCGACGCCGCGCTGTTCACCCGGCGCACCTACACGGTGTCGGTGTCGGCGCAGCTGCTGGGCATGTTCGCCCTCGTCGGCAATGCGGTGTTCGTGACCCAGTACCTGCAGTCGGTGCTCGGTATGAGCCCGTTCGTGTCGGCGCTGTGGAGCCTGGCCCCGGCCGTGGTGGTGGGCGGCGCGGCCCCGCTGGCGGCGGCGCTGGCCCCGAAGCTGGGGCCGGGCCCGGTGGTGGCGGCCGGATTCCTCATCGCCGCTTCGGGTTTCGTGGTGATGGCGCTGGTCGGGGTGCACTCGCTGGTGCTGGTGCTGCTGGCGGCCGCCCTGCTGGGTGCGGGACTGGTGGTGGTGATGACCCTGGTCACCGATCTGGCCATCGGCGCGGTGGCGCCGGAACGGGCGGGCGCGGCCGCCGCGGTGCTCGAGACCGGCGGCGAATTCGGCGGTGCGCTCGGCATCGCCGTGCTCGGCAGCATCGGCGCGGCGGTGTACGGCAGCAGGGTCGATCGCGCCCTGCCCGCGGATCTGCCCCCGGCCGCCGCGCACACCATTCACGAAACCCTCGGCGGCGCAGTCGGTGTCAGTGCCGGCCTGCCCGGCGGGGACGCCGTCCTCTCGGCGGCCCGCGCCGCCTTCACCTCGGGTATGAACGCCATGGCGATCCTCGGCGCGATCGTCATGGTGGTGGCCGCCCTCGGCTGCGGGCTGCTGCTCCGCACCGACCGGCCCGCCGCCGAACCCAGCCCCGCCGACGACGCCCTGGTCTGATCGGCCTTCAATTCGGCTGGATGCCAGGCGATTCCGGCCCCGCGCAGAGCGGGGCGGGGCTCGGTGACCTCCACCAGCAGCAGGTCCAGGCTCAGCGGCAGCCACTCCTGGCCGGGACCGGCTCCGGCGCGGTCATCACCGAGGCCGGTGACCTGCCCAATGTCGAGGGCCTGGTCTACGTCGCCGCCTTCGCGCCGGATGCCGGGGAGAGCCCCGGGCAGTTGCCGCCCGCCGCGGCCGACGCCCTCGCCCCCGACTCCGACGGATATCTCTGGATCACGCAGGAGAAGGTCCACGACAGCTTCTGTCATGACCTCACCGAGCCACGCCTCGCCGGCCTCGCAGCCGGTCGCCATCGCCGACCTGATCGATGCCGCGGGGGCCGATCTCGGCTACCGGTAGCACGCTGCGGATTCGCGGCGCATTCTGGATTGGGGGTGCGCCGCGGAGTTCTTGACTTTCCCCTCCCAGCGCCCCAAGGTGGAAACGTTAGCAAAGCTAATTGATGGGGAGAAAACCCGACGTCCGAACGAATTCGTGGCGTCGTGATCGCCGGAGACCAGGGAGGCCATTGATGGTCGAGGACGCCGTTCGGGCGGAGCTTACCCAGCGATTCGCGGATCGGCTCGCGCATGCCGAGATCGCGAAGCGGTTCGAGGAACTGATGGCCGACGATCAGGTGCGGGCGCTGGTCCCGCTACCCGAGGTCGCGGCCGCGGCTCAGCAGTCCGGGCAGGGGCTGGCCGGTGTGGCGGCGGTGCTCTTCGGCGGATACGCCGACCGGCCCGCCATCGCCGAGCGGGCCACCGAGATCGTGGTCGGCGCCGACGGGCGGCGCACCCGGCGGCTGCTGCCCGCGTACCGCACCACGAGCTATGGCGAGCTGTGGGTGCGTTCCGGGGATATCGCGGCCGCCTGGCACGCGGACCCGCGACACCCCCTGCGCGCGGGGGACTTCCTGTGCATCCTGGGCTTCGCCAGCGGCGACTTCACCGCCGTGGAGCTGGCCGGCATCCGGCTGGGCCTGGTGAGCGTGCCGCTGCAATCGGGTTCACCTGCCGCACAATGGCATTCGATCATCACCGAGACCGGCGCCCGGACGCTGGCGGTGAGCCTGGAGCTGCTCGCGCCCGCGCTCGACTGCGTGCTCGGCGGCACGCCGGTGGAATCGATCGTGGTCTTCGACTTCGAACCCGGCGACGACCACCACGCCGAGACCTACGCTGCCGCACAGCGCCGCATCGCGGAGTCGGAGGCCGCGATCAGCCTGGAATCGCTTGCAGCCGTGGCGGACCGGGGCCGGGACCTGCCCGCGGTGCCGCTGCACGTGCCCGCCGACGAGGACGAGCTCGCCCTGCTCATCTACACCTCCGGCAGCACCGGGACCCCCAAGGGCGCGATCTACCCGCAGCGCCTGGCGACCGGTATGTGGTTGGGGCCCACGGTCATTCCGGCCCCGGTCATCAATTTCTGCTATATGCCCTTGAGTCACGTCGCCGGCCGGATGGTGCTGAGCGGCACCTTCGCCCGCGGCGGAACCGCGTATTTCGCGGCGGCCAGCGACATGTCGACCCTGTTCGAGGATTTCGGCCTGGCCCGCCCCACCGAGGCGTTCTTCGTCCCGCGCGTGTGCGACATGGTGTTCCAGCGCTATCAGAGCGACGTGCAGCGCCGCATCGCCGCGGGCGCGGCCCCCGCCGAGGCCGACGAGGCCGCGAAAGCCGCACTGCGGCAGGACTTCCTGGGCGGCCGCCTGCTCCGGGTCATGGTCGGCAGCGCGCCCATCTCCGCGGACATGAAGGAGTTCATGAACTCGGTGCTGGGCCAGCCGCTCGTCGACGGCTACGGCTCCACCGAGGCCGGCGGCGGCCTGCTCATGGACAATGAGATCCGCCGGCCGCCGGTCATCGACTACAAGCTGGCCGATGTGCCCGAGCTCGGCTACTTCGCCACCGACAAGCCGTACCCGCGCGGCGAGTTCCTGGTGAAGTCGACGCAGCAGATCCCGGGCTATTTCAAGCGTCCCGAGGTGACCGCCGAGATCTTTGACGAGGACGGCTACTACCGCACCGGCGATATCGTCGCCGAGGTCCGGCCCGACCATCTGGTGTACGTCGACCGCCGCAACAATGTGCTCAAGCTGTCGCAGGGCGAGTTCGTGGCCGTGGCCAAGCTGGAGGCCGTCTTCGCCACCAGCCCGCTGATCGCCCAGATCTTCGTGCACGGGTCCAGCGAGCGCTCGCACCTGCTGGCCGTCATCGTGCCCTCGGCGGCCGCCCTCGCGCTCGAGCCCGCCGAGATGACCGCGGCCATCACCGAATCCATGCAGCAGATCGCCAAGGACGCCGAGCTGGAGTCCTACGAGATCCCGCGCGAGTTCCTGATCGAGACCGAGCCCTTCACCCAGGACAACGGCCTGCTGTCCGGCATCGGAAAACTGTTGCGGCCCAAGCTCAGGCAGCGCTACGGCGAGCGGCTCGAGGAGCTGTACCGTGCGCGGGCGCGGCAGCAGGAGGACGAGCTGCTCGTGCTGCGCCGCGAGGCCGCCGACCGGCCGGTGCTCGAGACGGTGTGCCGGGCCGCCCGCGCCGTCCTCGGCGGCGGCGAGCCCCAGGCGGATGCGCACTTCACCGATCTGGGCGGGGATTCGCTGTCGGCGCTGTCGTTCTCGACGCTGCTGCGCGAGATCTTCGATGTCGAGGTGCCGGTGGGCGTCATCGTCAGCCCCGCCAGCGACCTGGCCGGGCTGGCCGCCCGCATCGAGGCCGAACGGTCCGGCGCCGGCGGTCGTCCCACCGCGTCGACCGTGCACGGCGGCAGCGAGATTCGCGCCACCGACCTCACCCTCGACAAGTTCGTGGACGCGGCGACCCTGGCGGCCGCGCCCGGTCTGCCGCTCGCGCCGCAGCCGCCGCGTACGGTGCTGCTCACCGGCGCCAACGGTTACCTCGGCCGGTTCCTGTGCCTGGAATGGCTGCAGCGCCTGGACGACACCGACGGCACCCTCGTCTGCATCATTCGCGGCCGCGACGCCGAATCGGCGCGCCGGCGGCTGGACGAGGTGTTCGACAGCGGCGATCCCGAGCTGTTGCGGCTCTACCGGGAGCTGGCCGGGCGTCGCCTGCGCGTGCTGGCCGGCGACATCGGCGCACCGAATCTCGGTCTGGACCAAGCGGTCTGGCAGGAGCTCGCCGAGACCGTCGACTTCATCGTGCACCCGGCCGCGCTGGTCAATCACGTGCTGCCCTACGACCAGCTGTTCGGTCCCAATGTGGTCGGCACCGCCGAGGTGATCCGCCTGGCGCTCACCGCGACCCGCAAACCGGTCACCTACCTGTCCACGGTCGGTGTCGCCGATCAGATCGACCCCGCCGTGTTCACCGAGGACGGCGACATCCGTGAGATCAGCGCCGTGCGCACGGTGGGCGACGGGTACGCCAACGGCTACGGCAACAGCAAGTGGGCCGGTGAGGTGCTGCTGCGCGAGGCGCACGACCTGTGCGGGCTGCCGGTGGCGGTCTTCCGCTCCGACATGATCCTGGCGCACAGCGTGTTCGCCGGGCAGTTCAACCTGCCCGACATGTTCACCCGCCTGCTGCTCAGCGTGCTCGCCACCGGTCTGGCCCCGAAGTCGTTCTACGCCTTGGATTCCGACGGCGGGCGGCGACGGGCCCACTACGACGGCCTGCCCGCGGACTTCACCGCCGCCGCCATCACGGCTCTCGGCGCCCGCGTCACCGCCGGTTTCGAGACCTACGACGTCCTCAACCCCCACGACGACGGCATCTCCCTCGACGAATTCGTGGACTGGCTCATCGAATCCGGCCATCCCATCGATCGCATCGACTCCTACCCGGACTGGGTCGGCCGTTTCGAGACCGCCCTGCGGGCCCTGCCGGAGCAGCAGCGCACCCACTCGGTGCTGCCGCTCCTGCACGCCTACCGCCGCCCCGGCCTGCCCATCGCGGGCGCGGCGCTCCCGGCCAAGCGCTTCCAGACGGCCGTGCAGCAGGCGAAACTCGGCCCGAACGGCGACATCCCGCACCTGACAAGGGAACTCATCGACAAGTACGTGACGGACCTGAGGCTGCGTGGTCTGCTGTAGCCCTCAGTCGTCGCCCGCCGCCGCGGGGATCTCGAGACCGTGTTGCAGCGCGGCGACGGTGCCGTCGAGGATCTCGTAGAGGCGGGCGAGGGACGGATCGGGGCTCGCCACCCAGTCGTCGAGCCCCACCCCGAACGCCGCGAAGCAGGTCGCGGCGGCGAGTTTCGCCCGCAGATCGTCCTCGGCCAGTCCGCCGCGGCGGGCGAAACTCCGGGCCAGCGCGTCCCGGCGGCCGAACGTGCCGGTGAAATTCTCCTGGCGCAGTTGCGGATTGGTGATCAGTACCAGCCGCGCCCGCCGGGCGGTGTCGGCCTGGCGGCGCCGCAGCTCGGCCTCGGCATCGTCGAGCAGGAACTCGCGCAGCGCGGCCCGCAGCGCGACGAAGACTGCCTCGTGCGGCGGGCGGCGGTCCAGGGCAGCCAGCAGATAGGACATGACGTCCTCCTCGTGGCTGAAGACCACGGCCGCCTTGGCGGGGAAGTGGCGGTGGAAGGTGCGCCGCGAGACCTGGGCGGCATCGGCGATCTCCTGCACGGTGGTCTGCTCGAAGCCGCGGCGCTCGAACAGCAGCAGCGCCGCGTCGATCAATTCGCGCCGCACCCTGGCCTTCTCGCGTTCCCGCAACCCGGTCGGTGCCGTCATCCCGCCCTCTCGTGTCGCCGACGTCCACCCTGGTGTCTCAAAGTGACACTTCTCAGGATAGTCTGACCGAAGTGTCTCACTGTGACACCAAACCGAGACGATACGAGAGGACTCCTCCGATGACGCGACGCACCGTGATCACCCTGGTCTCGGCGGCCGTGCTGGCCACCGGGCCACTCGCCGCCACCGCCCAGGCCGACCCGCCTGTCCGGGCCGAGGGCACGGCCCCGGGCGCCGTCGTCGGCAATGACGCGCTGGCGCAGGACCTCTGGATCGACGGCACCGGCTCGGCCCGCAAGCTCACCTACTGGACACGCAATTCCTCCGATCAGCCCGCGCTGTCCACCGGCGTGGTCTTCACCCCGGCGGGCACCCCGCCGCCCGGCGGCTGGCCGGTGCTGTCCTGGGAGCACGGCACCGTCGGCATCGGCGACGACTGCGCGCCCTCGGTGGCCGGTCGCTCCGACCGCGACATGGGGTTCCTCGCCACCTGGATGAAGCAGGGCTACGCCATCGTCGCCACCGACTACATCGGCCTGGGCACCCCCGGCGTGCACGCCTACCTCGACGGCCGCGCCGAGGCGCACGCCGCCATCGACATGGTGCGCGCCGCCCGCGCCGTGGACGACTCGCTGGCCCCGAAGTGGGTGGCGATCGGGCAGTCGCAGGGCGGCGGCGCCGCGGTTTTCACCGCCTCGCTCGCGACACGCTATGCGCCCGAACTGGATTACCGCGGCGCGGTGGCAACCGGCCCGGCCTCCAATATCGTCGACGCCGCGACCCTGATCGGGCCGAACACCCCGCCCATCGGGTCCTCGCACATCACCGCCTACACCACCTACGTGTTCAACGGCCTGAAGGCGGCCCGCCCGGACTTCGACCTCGACAGCTACCTGACCCCGCTGGGCAAGCAGCTGGTGACCGACGCCCAGACCCTGTGCTTTGCCCCGATGGCCGAGCGCGCCACCGGTGTGTCGCTGAACCAGCTGGTGTCGCGGCCGCTGGCGGACGGCGATTTCGTGCCGACCGCGCGGTCGGTCATGGATGTCCCGCTGACCGGCTACGACCGGCCGCTGTTCATCGGGCAGGGCACCAATGACACCGATGTCCCCGCACCGCTCACGGCCAAGCTGGTCGCCGACATGGCCGCAGCCGGAACGCATCCCGAGGTGCACGTCTACGCGGGGAAGGACCACAGCGGCGCCATGCTCGCCTCACTGGCCGACAGCGTGCCGTTCGTGGCGCGACTGTTCTCCTGACGCGAAAGGCCGAGTGGCACAGAGCCACTCGGCCTTGGCGTCGACCGATGGATCAGCCGATGGTGACGGTGGTGTCGATCAGACCGAAGACCTCGCCCTGCGGGCCCGACACGATGCCCATGCGCCCGAAGGGGCTGTCCGACGGGCCCATCAGTACGGTCGCGCCGAGCTCCTTGGCCTTGTCCAGCGCGGCGTCCGCGCCCGCGACCTGGAACCAGGTCAGCCAGTAGTTGGGGCCGTCGCCGGGCTGGCCGGTGCTGTCGGCCGCGCCACCCATCGGGCGGCCGTCCGCGCCGGCGAAGGTGGAGTACGGCATCTGCTCGCTGCCGATCTCGTCGAAGGACCAGCCGAAGACCTGCTTGTAGAACTCCTGCGACGGTGTGTAGGCGGAGGTGTGCAGGTCGTTCCAGCAGTACGCACCGGGCTCGTTGAAGATCCCGGCGCCGGTGTGCGCCTTGGCTTCCCATACGCCGAACACCGCGCCCCCCGGGTCCGCGCCGACGAACATGCGCCCGACGTCCATCACGTCGAAGGGCGGCATGAACACCGAGCCGCCGGCCGCCGTGACCGCGCCCGCGACCGCATCGGCATTCTCGGCGGCGAAGTAGGTGGTCCACACCGAGGGCATGGCGGCCTCACCCATCTTGGGCCCGATGCCCGCGGCGGGCTTGCCGTTGAGCATCGCCATCAGATACCCGCCCGCCTCGGGCGGACTGTCGAGCACGTCCCAGCCGAGCAGCTGGGCGTAGAAGTCCCGCGCAGCGGCGGGATCGTCGACGGAACAGTCGACCCAACACGGAGTTCCTTGCGGCCAAACCTTGTCTGTTGTGGGCATACGGATCCTCCCGAGCATCGGTCGGTTGCGGCCTGTCGGAGGGCAGGCACATGGTCAGCTAACCATGCTTCCCGGCATTCCGGTCACGGAATACCGACTGGTCACGAACTTGTGTTGAACATTCCGGGAGCACCCGGGTATCGACCTGGCCAGTGGCAATTCCGGGTTCACGGCCGGTATGGGTAGGCGCCGCCGTCGATGACGATGCGCTGGCCGGTGAGATAGCCGGCGGCGGGGGAGACGAGGAAGGCGACGACGTCGGCGACCTCTTCGGGGCGGCAGACGTGGCCGAAGGGGGAGGTGGCGTCGAGGTCGGCGGCGTGGCGGTGGATGCCGCCGGACATGGCCGCGGTGAGGCGGTCGCCCATGTCGGAGGCGACCAGGCCGGGGGCCACGATATTGACGTGGATTCCGTTGGGGGATTCCTCTTTTGCGAGGGTGTGGGCGAGGGCTTCGAGGGCGGCCTTGGCCATGTTGTAGGGGGCGCCGGCCGCACCGAGCGCGTGGGCGGCGACGCTGCTGATCATGATGATGTCGCCGCGTTCGCAGGTGCGCATGCCGGGGAGGACGAGCTTGGTGAGGTGGTGCGGGCCGATGGCCTGAATGCGCAGCAGTCGCTCGACCTCCGCCGGGTCGGTGTCGGAGACCAGGCGGCCACGGCTGGCGACGCCGCCATTGTGGACGAGGATGCTGATCGGGCCGAGTTCGCCCGTCACGCGGTCGACCATGGCGGTCACGGCCACCGGATCGTCGACCGGGGCGTGCACGGCGAGGGCGGTGGCTCCCAGGGAATGCAGTTCGGCCACAGTGTCTTTCGCCGATTGCTCATGGCGCACCCAGTTGACCGCGACCATGGCGCCGCGGGCGGCCAGCGCATGGCTGATGGCGCGCCCGATACCGCGCCCGCCGCCGGTCACGAGTGCGACGCGTCCCGCCAATTCGCCTGCTGCTGTACTCACCTGATCAACATATGACACCCGCCACGATTGCGGTCGAGAGTGTCGGCCATTACAGTCCGACCGTTGGGTACGCAGAGGTTCCTCAACCACGGGGTCGGGATGAAATTCACCAAGATCAGGGGACGAACGCTGGGCGCGTTCGCCCTGTTCGCCACCGCAGTCACCGTCGGGGTGCTGGTCCGGCCGCTGGCCACCGCCACCCCGGACGCCGGATCGCTGGGCGCGGCCTGGACCGCGACCGAGGACGGGCCGGCGAAATATCCTGGCGTGCACATCGATTGGGATGTCCCGATCACCATGAGCGACGGCACCGTCCTGAAGGCCAATGTGTATCGGCCCATGGACGCCGACGGCCACATCGTCGACACCCCGCTGCCGACGGTCGTCAACCTCACCCCGTACACGAAACTCGTGTCCATGATCGCGGATTCGGCGCTGTCGATTCCCGGCCTGTCGGATGTGCTGTCGAACTTCCTGCAGGGCTTCGACCTGTCCGGCGTCGGCCTGGGCGGTCTCTCCGATCTGGTGAAGGTGGTGCCCGGCGGCGCGGCCCGCGTCTTCACCGCCGACCGGAAGCTGGTCCAGTCCGGCTACACCCAGGTCGTGGCCGATGTGCGCGGCACCGGCTTCTCCGAGGGCGTCTGGCAGGTCTTCCAGGAGCGTGAGCAGCTCGACAGCGTCGAGGTGATCAACTGGGCGGCCCAGCAGCCGTGGTCGGACGGCAAGGTCGGGATGTCGGGCATCTCGTACTCGGCGATCAACCAGGTGCAGGCCGCCGAACGCCAGCCGGACGCGCTGAAGGCCATCTTCCCGGTCGAGCCCGGCAGTGACCTGGTGCGCGATGTGCTCGCCACCGGCGGCGCGCTCGGATTCGGTTTCATCCCACCGTGGTTGCTGGGCGTGGACAGCCTCAAACTCCTCCCGGATCTGACCTCGATCTTCTCCGGCGCCTTCGACTGGAAATGGCTGGCCGACCGCCTGCAGAGCCCGTTCACCTTTTTCGACTACATCATTCAGGCGCTGACCGTGCAGTCCATCCCGGAGATCCCGGACAACCTGAAGAGCATCCTGGAACCCGACAGCAGCCTGCGCACCGCCTGGCTCGGGCATCCGGAACGGGTGCGGGTGCCGACCATTGTCTACGGCGGCTGGCACGACATCTTCACCTACTCCGAACCCCGCATCTACGATGCGATTCCCTTGCCGCCCGGGCAGAAACAGCTGATCATGGGCGACACCTACCACGCCGATCCCGGCAGCGGCTTCGGCACACCCGGGGCCCCGCCGCGCCTGGACGTGCTCGAGCGAGCCTGGTTCGACAGGTGGCTCAAGGGCATCGACAACGGCATCGACGGCTACGGCCCGGTGACGCTGTTCCAGCAGGGCGGCGCCTGGACCACGACGGACCAATTCCCGCGCAGCGACGTCGATTACCGCCGCCTGTACCTGTCCGGCGCGCCCAGCGGCACCGCTCCGATGAGCGTGCACGACGGCAGCCTGGTCGCCGATCCGGCGGGGCCGGAGCGGCTCACCGTCGCGCCCGGCATCAACAGCCTGTGCTCGCGCGATTCGGCGCAGATCACCGCGGGCGTCACGGCCGTCCTCGACGCCTGCGCCAAGGACGCGCGGCCGATGGAACTCAACGGCCTCACCTTCACCAGCCAACCGGTGGCCGACGCGACCCTCGTCTCCGGGCCGGTGAACGTGCACCTCAACACGGTGCTCGACGCCACCGACGGCTACTGGACCGCGACGCTCAACGATGTCGCGCCCGACGGCAGGTCCACGGTGCTGACCTCCGGCCAGCTGACCGCGTCGCTGCGAAAGGTGGACGAGGACAAGGCGACCCGCTCGGCCAACGGCGATTACACCGACCCGTACCCGGTCCTCACCCTGGCCGATCGCGAGCCGCTCGTGCCCGGTCAGCCCACCACCGTCGATCTGGGCCTGACCGCCACCGACGCGGTCCTGCAGCCGGGCCACCGCCTGCGCATCGACGTCTTCGCGTTCAACTTCCCGCGCGGCCTGCCGCTGCGCCCGCTGTTGAACGAGAGCGAGCTGCTGCCCCAGCACATCGACCTCGACCCGAACGCGCCCAGCTGGGTGAACGTCCCTCTCGGCGGAAATATCGGCTGGTAGGGAGAGAAAGAGGCCCTGTTGTCAGCGTGGACGGCAGGGCTTTCTGCTGTCCGGATTCAGGATTCGAGCGCGCCGACCACGTCGGCCTCGGCCATGACATCGTCGAAGGTGTCGCGGGCCAGCAGGTCGGCGTAGAAACCATTGCGCTCCACCAGTTCCCGGTGCGTACCGCGTTCCACCACGCGACCCCGATCGAGCACGCCGATCTGATCGGCGTCGCGGATCGTGGACAGCCGGTGCGCGATCGTGATGGTGGTGCGATTGGCGGACAGCGCGTCGATCGCCGCCTGCACCTCGCGCTCGGTCCTGGTGTCCAGCGCGCTGGTCGCCTCGTCGAGCACCATGATGGGCGGATTCCGCAGGATGGCCCGCGCCACCGCCAGCCGCTGCTTCTCCCCGCCGGAGAAGCGGTAGCCGCGCTCGCCGACCAGGGTGTCGTACCCGTCGGGCAGGCTCATGATGTGGTCGTGGATCTGCGCGGCCCGGGCCGCGGCATGCAATTCCGCCTCTGTCGCATCGGGTTTCGCGAAGCGCAGGTTGTCGGCGACCGAGGAGTGGAACAGGTAGGTCTCCTGTGACACCACGCCCACCGCCGCGGACAGGTCGGCGAAGGACAGCTCCCGCACATCCACGCCGTCGACGGTGACCCGGCCGGACGTCACGTCGTACAGCCGCGCCACCAGATACCCGAGAGTCGTCTTCCCCGAGCCGGTTTCGCCGACGATCGCCAGACTCGACCCGGCGGGCACCTCGATATCGACGTCGCTCAGCACGTTCCGATCCGCGTCGTAGGCGAACCCCACGCGCTCGAACCGCACCGCGCCCGTCACCTGCTCCGGCAGGGGCGTGGGCTGCTCGGGCTCCTCGATGTCCGGTCGCAGATCCAGGTATTCGAAGATCCGCCCGAACAGCGCCAGCGAGCTCTGAATATCGACGCCGGTCGACAGCAGCATGACGGTCGGCCGCAGCAGGCCGCTCTGCAGCGTGGTGAACGCGACCAGCGTGCCGATCGACACCAGCGGACGCCCCTGGGCCACGGTCATGCCCGCCGCCCAGTAGATGACCGCCGGCATGGCCGCCATCACGATCGAGATGGTCGACTGCCGCCACCGCCCGGCCATGCTGGAGCGGATCTCCAGATCCACCAGCCCCCGCGATTCCCGGGTGAAGTCCTCGACCAGCGCGGGTGAGCGACCCATGGTGCGCGACAACAGGATTCCGCTCACCGACAGCGATTCCTCCACGATCGCCGACATGCCCGCCAGCTTGCGCTGCTTCTCTGCGGTGATGCGCCGGCGCTCGGAGCCGACCCGGCGGCTGATCCACACGAACAGCGGCAGCATGACCAGCGAGACCAGAGTGAGTCGCCAGTCCAGCGCGAACATGGCGATGACCGCCGCGACGACGGAGGTGAAGTTGGAGACCAGCGAGGTGATGGTCGAGGTGACCGTGGACTGCATGCCGCCGATGTCATTGGCGATTCGCGACTGCACCTCGCCGGTGCGGGTGGTGGTGAAGAAGGACAGCGGCATGGACTGCAGCCGTGCGTAGACGGCCGACCGCAGATCGTGCATGACGTCCTGGCCGACCGCGGTCGAGATATAGGTCTGGAAGACGCCGAACACACTGTTCAGCGCGGCGACCGCGATCATGCCCACGGCGAGCAGGGTCAGCAGTCCGGTGCGACCGTGCGGCAGGGCGTCGTCGATGATGCCGCGCAGCAGGAACGGGGAAGCCAGACCGGCCAGCGAGGCCAAACCCACCAGGGCCGCGACCAGGGCCAAGCGCCCGCGATATGGATGAAAGAGCCGGACGATCCGGCGAAGTTCAGGTTGTGAGGCCATCAGCGCCTCCTTTCGCAGGGAGTCACGCGCTATAACTGAGTTTGGATCATAATTGTTCCGGGGACAATGAGTTATGCTCTGGATCATGTCGAGCAGCCCTGCGGACGAGCCGCGCGCGACGGGCGAGATGCGTGTCGCTCCCGACGATGACCTCGCCGAACTCTTCCTGCGCACGACCAAACGGCTGCGCCGCACGCAGTCGGCGCGGCTGTCCCCGCTCGGCCTCACCCCGGCCCAGGCCCGCGCGCTGCGCATCATCGGCCGCGCCGACGAGCACGGCGACGAACCGCTGCGCATGTCCGCCCTCGCAGAGCACCTCGGCATCGTGCCGCGCTCGGCCACGACCGTCGTCGACGCGCTGGTCGCCGCCGGACTGGTTGCCCGCGAACCGGATCCGGCCAACCGCCGCGCCACCCTGGTGACCCCGACCGCGGCGGGCCGCCGGGTACTGGCTCGGATGTCCGACGCTCGCCGTGACGCCGCCGAAGAGATCTTCGCCGCCCTCTCGCCCGGCCAGCGTCACACTCTGCGCGAGCTCCTCGCCACCTTGGCGGCCGACGCCTGCACACCGCCGAATGCCGCGCTGACCCCGCGAAACGGCCCGGAGTAGCAGGCCGAAGGTCAGGATGGTCGCGCGGATGGGTGGCCGGGCTGTCGTGAGCCTCGAGTACGGTCGGGAGCGTTGTGTCGATCCGATCTTCACCTCGACCCGGTAAGGAACCGATATGCCACGGGAGCTGGCCGACCTGCCTTTCGCGCGTTTCCTGGAACCGCAGGAGACGCTGCTCGATGAGGGCGCCTACGACTGTGCCCATTTCGACGGCCTCTCACTCGACGACCCGCAGCTGCGCGGCGTGACCTTCACCGAGTGCGCCATCTCGGCCACCACGGTGACCGGCGGTTTCTTCCGGTATTCGCGGTTCAACGATGTCTGGCTGGGCAGTACCCGCTGGATTCGGACCGATCTGTCCGAAACCAATTGGATGGATGCGGAATTCGTGCTCGCGGCCATGTCGGGGGTGGAGGCGTTCGGGTCGGCGCTGCGGCGGGTGAGTTTCCACAACTGCAAGTTCGATTCGGTGAATCTGCGTGGTGCGGTGCTCACCGATGTCTCGTTCGTGGATTGTGTGCTGCGGGACGTGGATATCAGCGAGGCGAAGCTGACCTCGGTGACCTTCCCCGGCTCGGAGATCTCGGGGCTGTCGCTGCGCAATGCCAAGCTGAAGAAGGTCGACCTGCGTGAGGCCCGGTCGATCGGCATCTCCAGTGGGGTCGAGTCGCTGTCGGGTGCACTGGTCACCAATATGCAGCTGCTCGAGCTGGCCCCGGTCTTCGCCCACTCCTTCGGAATCCTGGTCAAGGACCTGTAGACGAAAGCGGCCAAGGACCTCCAGTTAGTAGCGCTAGTGAACTGACTCGAGTTACGCTCCTCACATGACGGAGTGGCGGCCTACGGCGTGCATCCTGTGCGAGTGCAACTGCGGCATCCAGGTGCTGCTCGGGCCGGACGGCCGGTCCTTCGAGAAGATCCGCGGCGACAAGCTGCATCCGGCGTCGGAGGGCTACACCTGCAACAAGGCCCTGCAGCTGGACCGCTATCAGAACGGGCACACCGGCCGGCTGACCTCGCCGCTGCGGCGGCGTGCGGACGGCAGCTTCGAGGAAATCGATTGGGAGACCGCGATTTCCGAGGTGTCGGCCAAGCTGCTGGAGGTCGGGCACCACTTCGGCGGTGAGTCGATCTTCTATTACGGCGGCGGCGGGCAGGGCAATCACCTGGGCGGCGCGTACGCCCCGGCGACCATGGCCGCGTTCGGCATGAAGTACCGGTCGAGCGCGCTGGCGCAGGAGAAGACCGGTGACTTCTGGGTGGGCGCACGGATGACCGGCTACCCGATGCGCGCGGATGTCGAGCATGCCGAGGTGGCGTTCTTCATCGGCAAGAATCCGTATCAGTCGCACGGGTTTCCGCGGGCGCGCACGGTGCTGAAGGAGATCGCCAAGGATCCGGCGCGGTCGATGATCGTGCTCGACCCGGTGCGCACCGAGACCGCCGAGCTGGCGGATTTCCACCTGCAGCTGCGGCCGGGGACCGACGTATACCTGCTGACGGCGATGGCCGCGATCCTGGTGCGCGACAACCTGATCGACGAGGAATGGCTGGCCGAGCACACCAGCGGCCTGGACGCGGTGCTGCCGGTGCTGCGGGCTGTCCCGATCGAAAAGTACTGCGCCATCGCCGATGTCGATCTGGACCTGGTGACCGCCGCGACGCACCGGCTGGCCCGCGCGGACTCGGTCGCCGCGCTCGAGGACCTCGGCGTGCAGATGAACCGGTACTCGACGGTGGTCAGCTATGTCGAGAAGCTGGTCTGGCTGCTCACCGGCAATGTCGGAAAGCCGGGCACCCAATACGCTTTCACCGGCCTGAGCAATCTCGGCCACGACCGGGGGCATCCGGCGGGCGAGGGCCCCAAGAGCCCGGTGGCCGGCGCACAGATCGTGAGCGGTCTGGTGCCGTGCAATGTGATCAGCGAGGAGATCCTCACCGACCACCCGGCGCGTTACCGCGCCATGTTCATCGAGAGCGCGAATCCGGCGCACTCCCTGGCGGATTCGGCCCGCATGCGCGAGGCACTGGCGGCGCTGGAACTGGTGGTGGTCATCGACGTCGCCATGACCGAGACCGCGCGCCTGGCCGACTATGTGCTGCCCGCGCCCACCCAGTTCGAGAAGTACGAGGCCACGTTCTTCAACTTCGACTTCCCGCGCAATATCTTCCACCTGCGGCACCCGGTGCTGCCCGCGCCGGAAGGCGTGCTGCCAGAGCCCGAGATCCATGCCCGTCTGGTCGAGGCCGCAGGTGTGGTGAGCGAGGCGGACTACGCGCCGCTGCGGGCCGCGCTCGCGCAGGGGCGGGAGGCGTTCGCCATGGCCTTCCTGGGGATCCTCGGCGATCCGGCGCGGTCGAAACTCGCTCCCGTGCTGCTGTATCGGACGCTGGGGGAGACGCTGCCCGACGGTGCGGCCTCGGCGGCACTGCTGTGGGCGGCGGCCTACAACATGGTGCGCAAGTTCCCGGCCAGCGTCGAACGTGCCGGGTACGGAACAGGTCTGGAGGCTGGGGAGCGGCTGTTCGAGGCGATCCTGACGGGCAAGCACGGCATCGTGATCTCCGAGGACGATTACACGGAGACCTGGAACCGGGTGCGCGACAAGGTGATCCGGCTGGAGATTCCGGAGCTGCTGGAGGTGATCGCCACCCTGCCCGTGCCGACCGAGGACGACAGCGCGGACTGGCCGTTCATCCTCTCGGCGGGTGAGCGCCGGGCCTTCACGGCCAACACCATCTTCCGCGACCCGGCCTGGCGCAAGCGTGATGCGGCGGGCACCCTGCGCATCAGCACCGGCGATGCCGAGCGGCTCGGACTGACCGCGGGCGACCTGGTCCAGGTGACGACCCGGCGCGGCACCGCGCAGGTCCCGGTCGAGCCCACCGACCGTATGCGCCGGGGCCACCTGTCGCTGCCGAACGGTTTCGGCCTCTCGGTCGCCGCCCCGGACGGCACCTCGGTCACCACCGGCACCGCCCCGAACGAGCTGACCTCCTTCGACGACCGTGACGAATGGGTCGGCACCCCCTGGCACAAGTACGTCCCCGCCCGCCTGGATACCGTGACCGCATGAAACGAACGAGTTTCGCGAACTGGCCGTGCACCGTCGCCCGCACCGTCGACCTGCTGGGCGACTGGTGGACGCCGCTCATCCTCCGCGAAGCTTTCTACGGTGCCAAGCGTTTCGACGATTTCGAATCCACCCTCGGCCTCAGCCGCAATATCCTCACCCAGCGTTTGAACCGATTGGTGGATGCGGGACTGCTGACCAAGGTTCCGTATCAGGAGCGGCCGGTTCGCTACGAATACCGGCTGACCGATCAGGGGCGCGATTTCTTTCCCGTCATCGCGGCCATGATGGCCTGGGGGGATCGGTACCTGGCTCCGGAATCCGGGGAACCGGTGGTTCTGCATCACACGGCGTGTGACCACGATACGCACGCCGAGGTGGTGTGCTCGCACTGCCGGGAGCCGTTGCGGCACGAGGATATTTCCGCTCGGCTGGGGCCGGGGTTTCCGGCTCGGCTTCGGAATGCGGCGTTAGCGACCGGTCGTTTTGGTGTTGTGGATTGAAAAGCCTTGTATCAGAATGAAATTCGCTACTAATGGATAATGGGGGTGCGGTAGAATTAGTGCATGGGAATCACGGGGGAGACACTCGACAGCTGTGGCATCGCTGATGTCGATGCTGCGGTGCGGTCTCTTTCGGGTTCGCTGCTGCACGGGAATATGAATCAGTTCTCCGATGACGATGACGTGGAGTTGATGCAGCGGTTGCAAGGATTCGCCGTATCGCGGGCGGTGCGGGTGGATCGCGCCCAAGAGGATTGATCCTTCGGGCACCGCTCGGGTCAATCAGAGACATCACGTTGGGGAGTTGGTCGCCAGCTCCATCGTTTCCAGTTGCTCGAGGTGGGGTCCCCGGGTTGCATGACACCCGGCTGCTCGTGTGCTGTGGGTGGGGTCCGCGCTGTTGGTTTGGCGGGGGTGGAGTCTGAACCGGTTGTCGGCGGGGGTGGGGTGGGCTTTAGGCTGCAGGGACTATGGCCCTGAACGCGACTCTCTACAACGTGAATGTGCACTTGGCTGATGTGGATCGGGGGGTCTACGAGGAGTTGGAGTTGCGGGTTGCGCGGCATCCTTCCGAGACCGGTGAGTACATGTTGACTCGGATCCTGGCCTACTGCTTGGAGTATGAAGAGGGAATTGCGTTCAGTGATGGTGGGGTCTCTTCCACCGATGAGCCGCCGGTCCTCATCCGCGACCTCACCGGTCGCCTCACCACCTGGATCGACGTGGGCGCCCCGGACGCCGACCGCATCCACCGCGCCAGCAAACTGGCCGACCGCGTAGCCATCTACACCCACCGGGACCCCGCAAAAGTCCTCGCCCAACTCGCCGGCAAACGCATCCACCAGGCCGACCAGATCCCCCTCTACGCCTTCGACCGATCCTTCATCGACGCCGCCACCGCCCTCCTCGACCGCCGCAACACCCTCACGCTCTCGGTCACGGACCGCCACCTCTACCTGGACCTGAACGGCACCTCCCTCTCGACCCCCATCGAAGAACACTCCCTCGCCTAACCCCTGCCGACAGGCCGAGCGACCCGAATTCCACCCCCGGGTTTCATGAGACCCGAGCACCCCACCTCAGGCAAACTGGCAACCACAATGCGTCGAACCCGCCCCCGCCCAGCGATCGCAGCCCTGGCCGTCATAGCCCTGGCCGCGGCCGGCTGCGCTCAGAAGCGCTCCGAGCCTCCGGTGGAACAGCCCACGTACACCGGTCCGGCCGATCAGCTCATCACCGTCACCGCCGATTCCCCCACCGCCACCACAGCCACCCTCACCGCCTGGGATCGCGATGGCACACAATGGGTTCGAGCGATCGGCCCCTTGCACGCGGACGTGGGCGCGCAAGGCATCGGCCCCACCAGCGAATCGGCCACCCGCTCCCCGGCCGGAATCTGGACGCTGACAGAGGCTTTCGGCATCTCTCCCAGCAACGGCACCAGACTCCCGTATCGCCGAGTGACACCATCGGATTGGTGGGTCTCCGACACCAAGTCGCCCTTCTACAACACCCACTACACCTGCGCTCCCGGCACTTGCCCGTTCGATGAATCCGCGGGTGAGGACCTGGGTACGGCCGGTCCCGCCTACGATCACGCCGTCGTCATCGACTACAACCGCTCCCCGGTCGTCCCCGGCGCGGGTTCGGCGTACTTCCTCCATGTCGGAGACGGCACCCCGACCGCGGGCTGCGTAGCGCTTCCAGGCGCGGATCTGGACCGCGTGATGCGCTGGCTGGACCCCACCCAGGGCCCGGTCATCGACATAGAGGTCCGGGATCGCGCGGCGAACCCCTGAATCCGCGAAACCTCTGTGCAGGTTCTCACAATGTCGCAAATGCGACCGAAGTGGCTTTGACGTGCGCAAATGCGGAATCATGGCGGTGCCATTCGGTATTTCCCCCGCCTGACCGGTAGCAATCGGAGTGATGCGCATCAGCTATCGGCTCGCATACCTGGGATGGCCGGATGTTTCGTTCAACTAAGGTTCGGGTATTCGACCTTGTCGAACGCGATCACCGCAGCTCGGTGATTGTCCGCTGGACGTGTTCGCGGCGTCCTTCGGACGAAAGGATATGGATGATGGGCGCGAGCCTGATGATCGTGGGGGACGACTACCGGGTCCGCAGCACCCTGCGGGTGGCGATGGAAGGGGAGGGCTACGAGGTCGCCGAGGCAGGCGCGACCGAGGTGGCCCTGGAACGGCTGCGCAATCACGGCGCGCCGGATGTGATGATCGTGGACCTGCTGGTGGGCGGGATGGATGCCTTCACCTGTATTCGTGAGGTGCGGCGCGCGCACGAGGTGCCGATCATGGTGGTCAGCGCGAGCGCGGACACCCATGATGTGGTCGCGGCGCTGGAGGCGGGCGCCGATGACTTCGTGACCAAGCCGTTCGAGCTCAAGGAGATCAGCGCGCGCATGCGGGCGCTGCGGCGGCGGCCGCACCTGGGCGGGCTGCCGGAGGATCCGGCGGCCGAGCCGCCGGTGGAGATCGTCCTGGACGCCGATGATGATGCGCCGCTGGTGCTTTCGCCCGATGGTGGCGTGGTGCGCCGAGGCGAGGAGCAGATTCCGTTGACCATCACCGAGTTTCGCCTGCTGTGTGAACTCGCGGCGAATCCCGGCCGGGTGCTCAGCCGCACCCTGCTGCTCGAACGAGCTTGGGACGAAGGCTTCTTCGGTGATGAGCGGCTGGTCGACGTCCATGTCCGCCGGCTGCGCACGAAGATCGAGACGGACCCGTCGGAGCCGCGCATCGTGGTGACCGTGCGCGGCCTCGGATATCGCCTCGATATGCCGCGATAGGCGTATTCGCGGGTGTGCGAGGCCCGCGGAGTCATGGGATCGTCATGAGATCGCAATGAGTTCGCATGGAAGACCTCAAAACTTCACCGTCAGGCTGAAGTGGTCATGCAGATCCAAATCAGCAAATTTGACGCGATATCCCAGCAATCCATCCAGATCCGGGAGCCCGTGCTCGCCGACGGCGCACGAATGTGGCGCATTGCGGAGGACTCCCGGGTCCTCGACACCAACTCCAGCTATGCCTATCTGCTGTGGTGCCGCGATTTCGCGGATACCTCGATCGTCGCTGAAATAGACGGCGAGATAGCCGGATTCGTCATCGGCTACACCAGGCCCGCGTGGCCGCACATCCTGTTCGTCTGGCAGGTGGCGGTCGATCAGCCCCATCGTGGGCACGGCCTGGGCGTCGACATGCTCGACGCGCTGCTGGAAAGTGCCGCGGCGCGCGGAGCCACGCAGCTCGAGACCACCATTGCCCCCGACAATCCGGCCTCGGTTGCCATGTTCGCCTCGCTGGCCCGCCGTCGTGGCGCGGCCCTGACCCGCACCACATTGTTCACGGCGGATCAGTTTCCCGGCGGGCATCAGCCCGAGGACCTCTACCGCATCGCACCGGTCACCACTCAGGAGGAATGGCGATGACTAGCCCCGATATGACGGTTTTCGCGGATCTCGAGTCGAATGTGCGCGGCTACTGCCGCTCCTGGCCGACGGTCTTCGACACCGCGTCCGGCGCCTGGCTCCGCGACGAGTCCGGCCGGGAGTACCTGGATTTCTTCGCCGGCGCGGGCGCGCTCAACTACGGCCACAACAACCCCGTGCTGAAGCAGTCGCTGCTCGAGTACATCGCGGGCGACGGCCTCACCCACGGGCTCGACATGTCCACCGTCGCCAAGCGTGATCTGCTGCAGTCGCTGCGCGACCGGATCCTGCAGCCGCGCGGCCTGGACTACAAGGTGCAGTTCCCGGGACCCACCGGCGCGAACGCGGTGGAGGCCGCGCTCAAGCTGGCCCGCAAGGTGACCGGCCGCACCGAGATCCTCAACTTCACCAACGCTTTTCACGGTATGACGCTGGGCGCCCTCTCGGTCACCGGTAATGCCGCCAAGCGCGCGGGTGCGGGTGTGCCGCTGCAGCACGCCACCTCGATGCCCTTCGACGGGTATCTGTCCGGCGCGGACGATGATTCGTTCGAATGGATGGAGCGCGTCCTCGACGATGCTTCCTCCGGCCTGGACAGCCCGGCCGCCGTGATCGTCGAAACCGTCCAGGGCGAGGGCGGAGTCAATCTCGCGAGCGTGCAGTGGCTGCGCAAACTTGCCGGATTGTGTTCCGCCCGTGAGATTCTGCTGATCGTCGACGACGTGCAGATGGGCTGCGGCCGCACCGGACCGTTCTTCTCCTTCGAAATGGCCGGTATCACACCGGATATCGTCACACTGTCCAAGTCGATCGGCGGCTACGGCCTGCCGATGGCGCTGGTGCTTTTCAAGCCGGAACTGGACCTGTGGAAGCCGGGCGAGCACAACGGCACCTTCCGCGGCAACAACCCGGCCTTCGTCACCGCCCGTGCGGCGCTGGAGCATTACTGGGCCGACGACGCCCTGGAGGCCGCCACCCGGGCCAAGGGTGAGCGCCTCGACCGTGCCCTCACGGGCATGTCCGCGGCCTTCGACGGTGTCGGCGCGCGCGGGCGTGGTCTGGTGCACGGCCTGGTCTTCGACGACGCCTCGCAGGCGGAGAAGGTGTGTGCCGCCGCCTTCCAGCGCGGGCTGCTGGTGGAGACCTCCGGTCCCGAGGACGAGGTGGTGAAACTGCTTCCGCCGCTGACCATTACCGACTACGAGCTCGATCACGGTCTGGAGCTGCTGGCCGCCTCACTGGATGCCGTCAGCGGCGGGCGGGGGCGCTGACATGATCGTGCGCACCACCGCCGAGATCACTGGCACCGAGCGGGATGTCGCGGGCCCGGGCTGGCGCAGCAAGCGCATCGTGCTCGGCGGCGACCGGGTCGGGTTCTCGTTCCACGAGACCACCATCGACGCCGAGACCGTCCACGAATTCCATTACCAGCACCACGTCGAGGCCGTCTGGCTGGTCGAGGGCGAGGGCACCCTGGTCGATCTCGACCACGGCACCACCTACGAGCTGGGCCCCGGCTCGATGTACCTGCTGAACGGCCATGAACGACACCGCCTCTTCGCCCGCACCCGGATGCGCATGCTCTGCGTGTTCAATCCGCCGGTGACCGGGCAGGAGGTGCACGACGAGCACGGTGTGTACCCGCTCGTCGCCGTCGACTAGGAGTTTCGAATGACTGTGTCCGGCAACGGAAGAATCGACCGCTATCGCACCCGCACGGTGGTGGGCACCCCGCCGATCGAGCGTGACGACCCGACGGTGTGGGGTGAGATCGGCAGCCATGCCCTCGCCGATTTCGACGACAACGGCTACGCCGTGGTCGACAGCCTGCTCGATCCGTACGAGGTCGGTGAGGTGGCGGCCGAAATCCAGCGGCTGACCGGCGATCCCGACCTCGTGCTGGACGAGCGCGTGATCATCGAGCGCGAGTCGCACCGGGTGCGCTCCCTGTTCGAGGTGCACCGGCTCAGCGCCATGATCGCGGATCTGGTGCGCGAGGAGCGGATTGCCGGTCTGGCGCGCGAGATTCTCGGCTCCGAGGTCTATCTGCATCAGACCCGGGTGAACTACATGCCCGGGTTCACCGGCACCGGCTTCTACTGGCACTCCGACTTCGAGACCTGGCACGCCGAGGACGGCATGCCGACGCCGCGGGCGGTGAGCCTGTCGATCGCGCTGTCCGACAACTACCCGTTCAACGGCAGCCTCATGGTCATGCCCGGCTCGCATCGCACCTTCGTCCCCTGTCAGGGTGAGACGCCCGCCGATCATCACCGGGTTTCCCTGCACGGTCAGGAGATCGGCATCCCGTCGCAGGCGGCCATCACGGATCTGGCCGGGAAGCACGGCATTACGCAGTTCACCGGGCGGGCGGGTTCGGCGTTGCTGTTCGACTCGAATCTCATGCACGGGTCGGCGGGCAATATCACGCCGTTCCCGCGCTCGAATCTGTTCCTGGTGTTCAACAGTGTCGAGAACACGCTGCTCGATCCCTATGCCGCGCCGCATCCGCGGCCGGAGTTCCTCGCGAGCCGGGACTTCACACCCCTGGTGTGATCGGGGGAGTTGTCGAGGGTTCGTCTCGTATGCCGATGTCGTTCCATGTGGGTGCGATCACATATTTCTCGGATGTGCAGTCTGAGCTGGCGATATGCGTGAGCTGACCACGCTCGATGGAACGACAATGGTTCATCGTGATTGTGGAACGTTGCATCCCACCTCTATGGTTTGACGTAGGTCGAACATCGGGCACGCGCCGGTCGACCGGCGCGTGCTCGATCGATTCGGCTGCGTCCGAGGGATTTCCGCGCTCGTCGAGTCCCGTGACCACTGAGGAACCTTTGCTGCTGGACAAGATTCGCTGGACCGTCGTCGTTCCCCTGCTCGCGGTGGTGATGCTCGCCGCGGTGTGGGGCCGGGAATTGTCGCTGCTGGCCGACATCCCGGTATTCGCTCTCCTGCTGGCGGCGGTACTGGCCGCGGTGCATCACGCCGAGGTCGTCGCGCATCGCGTCGGCGAGCCGTTCGGCGCGCTGGTGCTGGCCATCGCGGTGACCGTCATCGAGGTCGGACTCATTCTGACGCTGATGGTTTCGGCCGGGGACAAGGCCGCGCCGCTGGCCCGTGACACCGTGTTCGCAGCGGTCATGATCACCTGCAATGGCATCTTCGGAATGGCGTTGCTGGTGGGGGCGTTGCGGCGGCGGGTCGCGGTCTTCAATGCGGAGGGCACGGGTGCGGCGCTGGCCACGGTCGCGACCCTGGCCACGCTGAGCCTGGTGCTGCCGACGTTCACGACCAGCGAACCCGGACCGCACTTCTCGCCCGCCCAGCTGGCCTTCGCGGCCGTGGCCTCACTGGTGCTCTACGGCTGCTTCATCGCCATGCAGACCGTGCGGCACAAAGAGGATTTCCTCCCGGTGGAGCCCGGGACCGATGACGAGGACGAGCACGCGGAGCGGCCGAGTGCGCGCCGCGCGTGGATCAGCGGCGGGCTGCTGATCGCCGCTCTGGTCGGGGTGGTCGGTCTGGCGAAGGCGGTGTCCCCGGCCATCGAATCCGGTGTCGACGCAGCGGGTCTGCCGCGTTCGGCGGTCGGCGTGGTGATCGCGATGCTGGTCCTGCTGCCCGAGGCGCTGGCCGCCGTGCGTGCCGCGCGGGGCGGGCGGGTCCAAGTCGGTCTGAACCTGGCGCTGGGCTCGGCCATGGCCAGCATCGGCCTCACGATTCCGGCCATCGCGGTCGCCTCGATCTGGCTGGACACCCCGCTGCTGCTCGGCCTGGGCGCGACCGAAATGGTGCTGCTGGCAATAACAGTGGTCGTCGGCATGCTCACCGTGGTGCCCGGCCGCGCCACCCTGCTGCAGGGCACGGTGCACCTCTCGCTCTTCGCGGCGTTCGGTTTTCTCGCGGTCGCGCCGTAGGAACGCCTACTCCGCAGTCCCCTCGCCGACCTTGCGCCGGAACCGCCGGCTCCGGCGCTCCTCGCCCTCCGCCGCCTGCTCACCCTCGGGCGCCCGCCGCCGCACGGCCCGCCGCTCCCGCTCCACGGCCTCCTCCAGCAACTGCAACATGGGCACCTCGGCAAGCGCGTCCTTCGTTGCAGCATGATCGACATCGCTGCGCGTGATCAGCCCGGCCGCGATCAACCCCTGCACCGGATTCACCCCGTAGGCCCGCGCGAGCTCGATCACCGTGTCCGCCACCGGCGGATCCGACTCCTCCAAATGCCGCTTGATCCTGGGCCCATTGCTGTCCAGCTTCTCCGCAATGGCCCGGGTACTGGCCCCCCGGGTCACCGCCCGCTTCCAAGCATCGAACGCTTGCCTCATCGCATCACCCTCGGCTCGATCGGCCCGCACACCAAACCCCGAGCCTATCGAATCCGGTCGATTACGTTCAATCACGCAACACTGGCGTTTCACCCAGGACCGTAACCGCCGGCTGTCCGATAGTCCCGTAGGGGGAGCGGCGGGTGGCACCGTGGGGTGACGCGGGTCGGTGTTCGGGGTTTCTACGTTCGGCGGTGTGAAGACAACAATTCGCGTTGGGGCGGCGGTGGGGCTCGCAGTGGTGGTGTCGTCTGTGCTCGCCGGCTGCCGGTCGGATTCGAGCTCGGGCATCGAGTGGGCCGCGTGTCAGGGGGTGGGGGTCGATTCGCGGCAGGAGTGCGCGACGGTGTCCGTGCCACTCGACTACGAGCATCCGGAGGGGGAGCGGGTTTCCCTTGCGGTGTCGCGGATTCGGAGTGTGCATCCGGAACATCGGCGTGGGGTGTTGCTGCTCGTGCCGGGCGGGCCGGGTGGCAGCGGGCTGAATCTGCCGTCCACCGCAGGACAGACGCTGCCGGAGTCGGTGCGGGACGAGTATGACCTGATCGGGTTCGATCCACGCGGGATCGGAGCGAGTACCGCGGCGAATTGCCATATCGCGCAGCAGGATCTGGCGCCGGAGCGGCTGCGGCCGTGGCCGGACGCGGACGGGGGGATCGCGGAGAATGTGGCGATGGAGCGGCGGGTGGCCGAGGCGTGCGTGCGGGATGGGGGTGCGCTGGTGCGGTCGATCGGGACCCGGACCGCGGCGCGGGACATCGACCGGATCCGGGAAGCGCTGGGGGAAGCGCGGATCGCAGCGTGGGGAACGTCGTATGGGACGTACGTGCTGTCGGTGTACGCCACGCTGTTCGGGGAGCACACGGATCGGATCCTGCTGGACAGCAACGATGATCCGGATCCCGAGCGGGTCGAGCGGACCTGGCTGGGGAATTCCGCCGTGGGTGCGGAGGATCGGTTTCCGGACTTCGCGCGGTGGGCGGCGGCCGAGGGGAATCCTGACCGGGTGGCGGAGACGCCCGAGGCGGTGCGGGACGCGTTCCTCACGCTGGCGGCACGATTGGATCGCGCACCGTTGCCATGGCCGGGTGCCGAGACCTCGGCATTGAGCGGCAACGGATTACGGCAGATCCTGCTCGACGGACTATATAAGGATCAGCGGTTTCCCTATGTCGCCCAGGTGATCAATGCCGCGCTGCGGTCGGACGCCCTGCCTGCCGCGCGGCTCTCCCCGCCGGAGCCGGCGGCCCAGGCGTCGACCGCGGTCATGGTAGCGACCCTGTGCAATGACGTGGCCTGGCCGACGTCGGCGGACGACTACTCGACCGCCGTCGCCGCGGATCGAGCCCGATACCCGCTCACCGCGGGCATGCCGCGCGGCTTCTCCCCGTGCGCCTTCTGGCCGTATCCGGTCGCGCCGCGCACGGTCGTGACCGCGTCCGGACCGTCGAATGTGCTACTGCTGCAGAATCTCCGGGATCCGGCAACCCCGTACAGCGGCGCGTTGCACTTGCGGCAGGCGTTCGGTGACCGCGCCCGGATGGTGGCGGTCGACGGTGGCGGGCACGGCGTGTATCCCTCGCCGGTCGCCTGCGCGAACGATGCCGTCGAGCGTTTCCTGCGCGACGGCACGCGTCCGAATCAGGACCTCACCTGCCGATGAGGTCGCCTCGAATCAGCTTGCGGCAGGGACGGTTCGGTGCCCGCGACGGCCGTAGAGCTCGCGGGCGGCGGCCGGTGTGACCGTTTCGAGCCGGGCCGGGGGCGCCGCTTTCAGGTGCTGTTCGAGGATCTGCCCCGCCATCGGCGCGATGATCGGGGCGGCCATGATCAGACCCGCCTTGTCGAAGAGCGAGAACAGCCAGACCAGGACGCGCGCTGCGGGTCTCACCAGCAGGTCGACAATGCCCGGGCGGTCGAACTGGCCGAGCTTGCGCATCCACTCGGGCAGCGTCGCGATCGAGGCGAACGACAGCAGGCGTGCACCGATTGCGTACGTCCAGCCCGCGCCGTGGCGCGGCGAGGTGAACAGCAGCTGCCGCATACCGTCCTGGGCGCGTTCCGAAGTGCACAGGCGCGCACGGACATTCGCGTAGTACTCCTGCACACCCGCGCGCGTGACCGGCACCTCCTCGGGCTTGCAGGTCTGCAGCTCGGCCGCGATCCGGCACTCCTGCCAGTAGCGGGCCTCCTCCTCGGGAGTCAGTCCGGGCCCGAACATTTCGTAGGCCTTGAGTACCGAGTGCCAGCCGGTGATGTGGATCCACAGCTGGGTTTCGGGGGAATTGGCGCTGTAGCGCTGCCCGCTGATCGGCTCGATGCCCGTGTTCTCGGCATGCACCGTCATCAGGTGCTCGGAGGCCTGGATGGCCGTGCGGGAATCGCCGATGGCCACGATCAGGAAGTACGCGAAGGTGGCGTCGAGGCGGTGGCGCGGCTCCGAGTAGATCTTGCCGGTGTCGGCCACGGCCGCGGTCAGGAACGGATCGAAGTGCTCGAGGGTCACCGCGCGCTGGAAGCCGATCACCGCGGTGGGTGCGGTCCACACCTTCCAGCTCGGCGAATCCGGGCCGAAGAAGCCGTAGTCATCGCGGCGGAGAGTGGTCGGATCGAAGGTCACTGGGGCTCCTCTGCAGGCTCGATCCCATGGAATACAACGCCACCGTAGCAATTGTGGCCGCCGAATACAACGGGTGCGTAGCTTTAGTCCGGACAGGCGCGTGACCTCGCTATCCGGGATGACAGAATGGGCCGGTGAAGGTGGAGCGGCAGTGAGCAAACCCCGTGTGACGGCAGACCGGCCGCGGCGGCGCTATGCGCCCCGCCTGCCCCCGGACGAACGCCGGGCACAGCTGCTCGACGCCGCCTTCGCCGTACTCGAGCAGGCCGAGCTGCACGAGCTGAGCATGGAGGCCGTCGCCGCCGAGGCCGGTGTCGGCAAGCCGGTGCTGTACACGGTCTTCAAGACCCGCGCGGAGCTGGTCGCCGCGCTGCTCGAACGCGAACGCGAGCGAGCCCTCGAACAGGTCGCCGACACCCTGCCCACCGACCTGCTCGGCGCGGACCCGGTCGTCGCCGCCTCCGCCACGGTCGAGGCGTTCGTCGATGTGGCCCTGCGCAATCCGACCCGCTGGCGACTGCTGCTCGCCGGCCCGGGCAATGCCCCCGACGAATATCGCGAGGCCATCCGCAGCTCCCGCGCCGGCATCTTCGACCGGGCCGAGGCGCTGGTCCGCATGGGTCTGATCGCCGATCCACGCTGGGCCGGAATCGATTCCGGCCTGCTCACGAATTCACTGCTGACGATTGCCGAAATGCTGGGCCGCCTGGCCGTCAGCGAACCGGACGCCTATCCCCGCGAGCGCATCGAGGGCTTCGTCCAGGCCATCGTCCACCTGCTGATCGGCGCCCGCTGACAGACCTGCCGCTGCCCATGCCGGAAAACGACGCCGGCTGCCCGTCCAGCGGTCCTAGCACCCGCACCAGGTTGGGGGCCGTGCTCGGGGTGGTGATGGGTGACTCGAGGGTCATGTCCTCGCGGCGGTAGATCATCCGCGGCCACCGCAGGACGCGGCCGGAATGGGCGAGGACCCGCGCCTGCCTTTGATCGATCGCCGGATCGGACTGCGCTGGTCCGAGACCGGTCTCCGTCATCAGACTCCCGTGTGTCGCCGCCGGGGAGTGACGATAGCGAAGTCCGGACCCGAACCGGCGGCGCAACATTGATGCGATCCATACGGCGACTCGCCGATGTGCGCGTGCGGAACTCGGGCGGGCGGGCCTACTATGCCCGCATGACGGTCGGCACTGACCTGCCCAAACCCGATGCCCTCTTCGATCTCGACGTCTGGCTACATCGTTGGCCGGCCAGTGTGTACGCCACCGAATTGCATTACGGCGTACTGGTTTTCACCGGCTGCGACCAGTTCGATGAGCGTGACGTGGAGATCGCTCGGCGGACATACCCGGGGCGGCGCATCCTCATCGACGACACCGGCAAGCTCCAGGTGCATCCGGCGGGGGAGGGCCCGCCGATCTCGATCTTCGATCCCGCTCACCCGTTGCGGTCGGCGCTGTAGTCGACCTCTCCGGACAGCGTTGCGGTCGTCGCGCCGACCGGACTGCTGAGGGCTGCCACGTGGCCCTCTCATGTCCGGAACGTGACCCTTGCCACAGTCGGTACAGGCGCGTACCGTGCTGGTGGTACGCAGATGTACCAGGCTGGGAGATGGCGCATGACCACAGTGACACTGCCCGACGGACCAACCACGCCGGCCTTCGTGCAGGGCATCGAGATCCTGGCCGGGCGCACCCGGGCCTGGCGTCGCCTGCATCAGCGCTACGGATCGGCGTTCATGGTCGCGATGCCCCGCTTCGGGCCCACACTCGTGCTGTCGGAACCGGCCGAGGTCAAGGCGCTGTTCACCACGCACACCGATCTGGTGGACAACATCGACGCCAACCTCGGCCAATTCCTCGGCCCCGGTTCGCTTTTCGCGCTGCGCGGGGAGGAACACCGCAAGGAGCGCAAGCTGCTCACCCCGCCGTTCCACGGGCGACGGCTGGCGGTCTACGAATCGCTCATCGAGGAGGAGGCGGTCCGCGAGATGGCCGGCTGGCCGTCGGGGCGCGAGTTCGCGACCATGGACTCGATGATGCGGATCACCCTGAACGTGATCCTGCGCGCGGTCTTCGGCGCGGAAGGCGCGGAATTCGACCAGCTGCGGGCGCTGCTCCCGAAACTGGTGCTGGTCGGGTCGGCGCTGGCGGCACTTCCGGTGCCGCGCAGGCTGTTCGGGCGCTTCGGGCCGTGGGCACGGTTCGCCGCCTACCGCGCGCAGTACGACGAGATCGTCGGACGGCTCATCCGGCGCGCGGCCGCCGATCCGGAGCTGAGCGAGCGTGACGACGTGCTGGCCATGCTGCTGCAGGCTCGCTACGACGACGGTTCGGCCATGACGCACAGCGAGATCGCCGACGAACTGCTCACCCTGCTCACCGCCGGGCACGAGACCACCGCCACCTCGCTGGCCTGGACCGTCGAACGGCTGCGGCGGCATCCGGACATCCTGCGCCGCCTGGTCGAGGAGAACGACGCGGGCGGGTCCGCGCTGCGCGAGGCGACACTGCTGGAGACCCAGCGGGTACGGCCGGTCATCGACGCTACCGCGCGCAAGGTGCGGACCGACTCGCTGCAACTGGGCCGGTGGACGCTGGCGCGCGGGCAGCACGTGCTGGTGAGTATCCGGCTCATGCACGACAATCCGGAATTGTTCACCAACCCAAGGGATTTCGATCCCGATCGGTTCGTCGGCGCCCGGCCGGGGACCTTCAGCTGGATTCCGTTCGGCGGTGGCGCGCGCCGGTGCATCGGGGCGGCCTTCGCGACCATGGAGATGAATGTGGTGCTGCGGGTGCTGTTGCGGGACTTCACACTCGAGACCACCGACGCGCCCGATGAGCGCGCGCACTTCCGCGGGGTCGCACTGGTTCCGGCGAAGAAGGGGCGGGTCGTCGTGTATCGGCGGGCACCGCGGCCGCCGGCGGTCGAGGCCGCCGAAACCAGTGTGGAGCGTGGCGCCGAGGTGACCGCATGAGCGAGCGGGTGGCCGAGGTCGGGCGGGGGATCACCCTCACCTACGAGCGGGAGGGATCGGGCGTGCCGCTGCTGCTGATCGCCGGGCTCGGGCAGCAGAAGCACGAATGGCACGACGGGCTGATCGCGCAGCTGGTGGTGCGCGGATACGACGTGGTGCGGTTCGACAATCGCGATGTGGGGACCTCCACGCACGCCGGGTTCCGGCCGCCGGGTGGGCTGGCAATGGCCCGCAAGCGCTGGGACCCACAGCAATACGATCTCGGGGACATGGCCGCCGACACCGTCGGGTTGCTCGACACCCTCGGCTGGCGGTCCGCGCACGTGGTCGGCATGTCGATGGGCGGGATGATCGCGCAGACCGTTGCGGCCCGCTATCCGGCTCGGGTGTCCTCGCTGACGTCGATCTTCTCGACCACCGGTGCGGCGCGCGTGGGGCGCCCCGCGCTGTCCACCTGGGCACGCATGTTCCGCAAGCCCGCCGGGACCCGCGAGGAGCACCTGGACCGTGCGGTCGGCATGTACCGGCACATCGGCTCGGCGGGATATTCGTTCGACGAGGCCAGGATTCGCGCGACCGCCGGGACCACCTGGGACCGCGATCCGCGCCCGGCGGCGGGAGTGGGACGCCAGCTCGCCGGAATCATGAAGTCCGGCGACCGGACCGCCGAGGTGCGGACGATCACCGCGCCGACCCTCGTCCTGCACGGCGACCGCGACCGCATGGTGAACCCGACGGGCGGCAAGGTCACCGCCGCGGCGATCCGCGGCGCGCGCCTGCACACCCTCCCCGGCATGGGTCACGATCTGCCCGCCGCACTCTGGCCCACCTTCGCCGACCTCATCGACTCGCACGTCCGCACCGCCGAATCCAGGAGTTCCGATGCCCCGAACCTCTAGGCCCCTGTCCGGCCACCCGGTCATGATCACCGGCGCGGCCTCCGGAATCGGGCGGGGACTGGCCCAATTGCTGTCTCGCCGTGGGTCGCCGGTGGCCATCGCGGATATCGATGCCGAGGGTCTGAAGCAGACGGCGGCCTCCCTCAGCGGGCCGGTGCTGACCCGCGTGCTGGATGTGCGCGACGCGGCCGATCAGCTGGCCTTCGCCGACGAGGTGCGCGAGTGGCTGCCCGCGCCCCTGGCGGCGGTGTTCAACAATGCCGGGGTGGCGGTGTCCTCCTCGGTGCTCGACAGTGTGCCCGCGGACGACGAATGGTTGCGGCAGATCAACTTCGACGGGGTGGTGAACGGCACGCGGGCGTTCCTGCCGATCCTGGTCGAGCAGGGCAGCGGCGCCATCGTCAACACCTCCAGTGTGTACGGGCTGGTGGGGATGCCGTATCAGAGTGCTTACTGCGCAGCGAAATTCGCGGTGCGCGGGTTCACCGACGCACTGCGGCAGGAACTTCGGGGCACGGGCGTCTCGGCGGTGACCGTGCATCCCGGCGGCATCCGGACCAATATCGCCCGCAACGGCCGGGTGCGCAAGGATCCCGAGGGCAGGGGCCGCACCCACGAGCAGATGGCCGCCGAATTCGAGGCCATGACCATGACCACGCCGGAGCAGGCAGCCGAAATCATCTGCCGCGGAGTCGAACGCGGCAAGGCGCGCGTTCTCGTCGGGCCTGACGCCTACCTGTTCGACACGCTGGCGCGGGTGACCCCGACGCACTACTTCGACGTGCTGTCGGTCGTGATGGGCCTGGTACGCGCCCGGGCCGCGAAGGGAGCGAAGCAATGACCGAACACGTGGACGTGCTGATCGTCGGGGCCGGGCTGTCGGGCATCGGGGCGGCACATCATCTGCAGGACGCGTTCCCGGGACGCAGCTACGCCATTTTCGAGGCGCGCGAGGCCATGGGCGGGACCTGGGATCTGTTCCGGTATCCCGGGGTGCGGTCGGACTCGGATATGCACACCCTCGGGTACCGGTTCCGGCCGTGGGTGGCGGCGGAGGCCATCGCGGACGGGCCCGCCATTCTCGGCTACATTCGCCAGACGGCCGCCGACGCAGGGATCGATCGGCGAATTCGCTACGGGCACCGGGTGACCGGGGCCTCGTGGTCGTCGGAGGAGGCGCGCTGGACCGTCGGGTTCGAGCACGACGGAATGACCTCGACCATCACCTGCGACTTCCTCTACCTGTGCAGCGGCTACTACCGCTACGACGAGGGCTACACCCCCGAGTTCGCCGGCATCGGCGACTTCCGCGGGCAGATCGTGCACCCGCAGCACTGGCCCGCCGAACTCGATTACGCCGGAAAGCGTGTCGTGGTGATCGGCAGCGGGGCGACCGCGGTCACGCTGGTGCCGGCCATGGCCGAGAACGCGGGGCACGTGACCATGCTGCAGCGGTCGCCGACCTACATCATGTCCGCGCCCAGCGTGGACGCCATCGCCACCAAACTGCGCGGGTGGTTCGGGACGCGGCGGGCCTACGCCATCACCCGGTGGAAGAACGTCGCCGTCGGCACACTGATCTATCAGCTCAGCCAGCGGCGGCCGCAGATGATGCGCAAGTTCTTCCGGGATCTGACCATCAAGCAGCTGCCCGAGGGCTACGACGTCGACACGCATTTCAACCCGGCCTACAACCCGTGGGATCAGCGGCTGTGCCTGGTCCCGGACGGGGACCTGTTCCGGGCCATCCGCGACGGGCGGGCCTCGGTGGTGACCGATCGGATCGAGCGGTTCACCGCGGACGGGGTGAAGCTGGAATCCGGCGCGGAACTGTCGGCCGACATCGTGGTGACCGCCACCGGGCTGGACCTGCTGGCCCTCGGCGGTATCGGGCTCACCGTCGACGGGCGCGAGATCCAGCCGCCGGAGACCATGGCCTACAAGGGCATGATGCTCAGCGGCGTGCCCAACTTCGCCTTCACCATCGGGTACACCAATGCGTCCTGGACGCTCAAGGCCGACCTGGTCGCGGAATTCGTGTGCCGGTTGTTGCGGCACATGGACATTCACGGGTATTCGCAGGCGACGCCCTGGCCGGATCCGGCGGTGACCACCGCGCCGCTGATGGACTTCCAGGCCGGCTATGTGCTGCGGTCCATGGACCGCTTCCCCAGGGCCGGATCGCGTGCGCCGTGGCGGCTGGGCATGAACTATGCCCAGGATGTGATCACTCTGCGGCACGGGCGAATCGAGGACGGCACCATCCGCTTCGGCCGCCGCCCGGCTCATACCGTCGCCGCGGCCGAACGCGGTCCCGAACAGGTCACCGCCTGACCGGGGTGTGAGGTGACACCGCCGCCTGACCGGGTGCGAGCGATACCGCCGCGAACACACCGACATGCCGCGATGCTCACCGAGATCGGAGAAACTAGGCTGATGCTCGTGACCGACGTCGACACCGCCGACACCACAACCAGCGCCGAACCCGCCATCGACTCCGGGTTCCGGCGGCGGCTGCTGGACGCCATGGCCGACGCGGTTCGCGAGCGCGGCTATCGGGATACCACCGTCGCCGATGTGGTCCGCCTCGCGCGGACCTCGCGGCGGACCTTCTACGAGCACTTCGTCGACAAGCAGGACTGCTTCGTCGCCATGCTCACCGAACGCAACAACGACACCGTCCAGCAGATCTACGCGGCCGTGGACCCGACCGCGCCCTGGGACACCCAGATCCATCAGGCGATCGAGGCGTGGATCGGGGCCTCCCGTGACGACACCTGCATCACCCTGGCCTGGATCCGCGACACCCCGGCGCTGGGGGAGCGGGCGCGGCAACTGCACCGGGACGCCGCGGAATCGTTCATCACGCTTATCCAGGACCTCACCGCCACATCGGAATTCCAGGCGGCCGGACTGCATCCGCCGACCCGGCAGATGGCGACCATCCTCTACGGCGGGTTCCGGGAGCTCATCGCCTCCACCGTGGAGGACGGGCGCGACATCACCGAAATCATCGATGTGGCAGTCGAAACCGCGCTCGCGCTGGTCGGGCCGCGGTATCAGGGATAGCCGTCGGTCTCCCCTAGGGCGGGCCCGTCAGTCGTCCTTGGGGCGGGCGCGGAAGTGAGCCCGCTCGCCCTGTTTGCCGAAGAGGCTGAGGAATTCGACCGGCTCGTCGTCGGCCGCGCCGAACCAGTGCGGTTCCCGGGTGTCGAATTCGGCGGCCTCGCCCGGGTGCAGGATCAGGTCGTGCGCGCCGAGGATCATCCGGAGCCGGCCGTTGAGGACGTAGAGCCACTCGTAGCCCTCGTGGGTCTGCGGATTGGGTTCGGTGCGACCGGATTTCGGGCCCAGCACGATCTTGAAGGCCTGAATGCCGCCGACGCGGCGGGTCAGCGGCAGCATCTGCATGCCGCCCCGATTGATCGGGCGCATGTGCACGCGCGGGTCGCCGGTGAGCGGTGCGTTCACCAGTTCGTCGAGGGTCACATTGTGGGCGCGGGCCAGCGGGAGCAGCTGCTCCAGGGTGGGGCGGCGCGCGCCGGACTCCAGGCGGGACAGCGTGCTCACCGAGATGCCGGTCTCGGCGGACAGCTCCGCCAGCGTGGTCTCGCGTCGTTTGCGCAGCTCACGCAGCCGTAGTCCCACCCCTTCCAGGGCTGTGTCGATATCCTCGGTCATGACTTCAGTTTGCCATATCGGCAAACAAGGTTGCCAGGATCGCGGCATGGTTCGCATGGTCGTAGGCAGGAGGTGGTCATCAATGACCGATCAGCTGAACAGCAGCTATGACGTGGTGGTGGTCGGCGGCGGCGCGGCCGGACTGAACGGAGCGCTCATGCTCGCCCGAGCCCGACGCTCGGTGGTCGTGATCGACGCGGGCAGTCCGCGCAATGCGCCCGCGGACGGGGTACACGGATTGTTCGCACGCGAAGGCGTGCCGCCGGCAGAACTGCTGGCGCGGGGGCGGGAAGAGGTGCGTGGCTATGGCGGACAGGTGGTTCCGGGCGAGGTGAGCGGAATCGTGAGGGACGGTGAGGAATTCGTCGTCACCCTGGCCGACGGGCGGTCCGTCCGCGCCCGCCGGCTGCTGGTGACCTCCGGCCTGGTCGACGAACTCCCCGATATCCCGGGCCTGCGCGAGCGCTGGGGCCACGATGTCATCCACTGCCCGTACTGCCACGGCTGGGAGGTCCGGGACCGCCCGATCGGTGTCCTCGGCCTGGGCCCCATGGGAATTCACCTCGCCCTCCTCTTCCGCCAGTGGAGCGACGACGTCGTCTATTTCGCCCACACCAACACCACTCCCACCGAGGAGGAGTCGGAACAGCTGGCGGCCAGAGGAATTCGCGTCGTCACCGGCGAGGTCACCGCCGTAGAGATCGCCGCCGCCCGAATCTCCGGCGTCCGCCTCGCCGACGACACCATCATCCCCCGCGAGATCCTGGCCGCCCCCACCCGCATGGTCGCCCGCACCGCCTTCCTGGCCGATCTAGGCCTGACCCCCACCACGCACCCCAGCGGCGTAGGCGAATACATCCCCGCCGACCCCACCGGCCGCACCGAAACCCCCGGCGTCTGGGCCGCAGGCAATGTCACCGACATCTCGGCTCAAGTAGGCAATTCCGCCGCCGCCGGCGCCATGGCCGGCGCCCACATCAACGCCGACCTGGTAACCGAAGAAACCCGTCTGGCAGTGGAGGCTCACCGCGCCCTGGCCACCGCCTGACCAGCCGGCCGGACCGGCCCACGCCGGTCCGGCCTACCCAGATGCGCAGAACGGCTCCGCTCCGGACGCTGCGATTCATGCCCGCCTGGCTGCTCTCCGTAGCGGGCCCGGACGACGCGGCCGGCGTGCCCGTGCCGCCGCTGGCCCGGATGTTCAGCGGCCGGCTGGAACGGACTCAGCGCGCTGCTTTCGGCGGCAACTACTGAGCGTGGGGAATCGGCCCGTTTACCCCGCGAACAATCTGCATGGACAGTGCAATTTGTTAGGGTGAAGGCGAACCGACGGCTGTCGCCCACAGGAGGGTAGAGATGGCGGACCTGACCCCACGCGTCGCGGCCTGGCAGCGATCGGGCACCTTCGAACAGATCGGACGCCACCGGATCTTCGTCCGTGAACGAGCCGGCTCCCCGGACCTGCCGCCGCTGGTGCTCCTGCACGGCTACCCGTCCAGCTCCTACGACTGGCGGGACGCCTTCGACTCGATCGACGGCCACCGCCTGCTCACCTTCGACTTCCTGGGCTTCGGGCTGTCCGACAAGCCGCGAGATACGCAGTACTCGTTGCGAATTCAAGCCGATCTCGCCGAGGAACTCGTGCAGCGATACGTAGGTGAACCCGTCGTCATGGTGTCCCACGACATGGGCAGCTCGGTCGCCACCGAACTCCTCGCCCGCGACATCGATGGAACATTGTCGTTCACGCTGAAATCGGCTCTGCTGTTCAATGCGAGCCTGGTCCGCGAACAGGCCAGCCTGCTGCTCGGACAGAAACTCCTGCTGAGCCGGCTCGGCCCGCTCGTCACCCGAGCGACGAGCGAATTCTACTTCCGTCGCTCGTTCGGCAGCATCTTCTCCGCGGCGCATCCCCTCACCGCTGAGGAGGCAGCCGACCAGTGGTCGTTGCTGTCCCACAACGACGGTCATCGCATGCTCGACAAACTCATCTACTACAACCACGAACGCGTCACACCCCCGACTTCCACGCGCTGGCACAACGCAATACGCACCTGGCTGGGCGCGCTGGAACTCGGCTGGGCGGGTCTGGATCCCATCTGTACCGAGGCCGTACTGCAAGCAGTTCTGAACCTCAGGCCGAACACGCCGGTAACTCGATTGCCGGGTCTGGGTCACTACCCCCAAATAGAAGACCCCAAGCCGGTATACGAACTCATCCAGCGACACGCGTCGCAAAGCTGAGCGAGTTTCTCAGACCAGTTGGTGGGTACCCACTTCGGCGTGATGCGCTCGGCTGCAACAAATTACGGGTGAGTGCGTGAACGATCCGTTCTAGCCTTATCTGGCTCTACCGTTCTGATCACGCACTGTGCCTTTGGAATTGGCAAGAAAATGCTGCCCGGCGGCCGAAGGTGCGAGATACGACCGGTTCTCTGGCGTTCGGCTTTGCGGCGCGCGGGGTGGGTTCGTTTGACTGTCCGGACCGGGCGATCAGCGGCTGAACGAGATATTTGCAGGCCACTTACGGGTCTGGACGGTCTGCAAGGTCTAACGTTGATCGTTATGTCGAGCAAGGACATTGTGGTGACGGTGGGTGAGGATGATTGGCTCACGTTGCGCGATGCGGCGGAGTGCGCGGGGATGAGCGTGGAGGCCTACGTGTCATGGGGAGTGCGGGTGTTGGCGTTGCAGGCCCGGCCCGGCGGGGTGAAACAAGGCGGGCGTACGGGCAATCTGCGTGCGAGGAGACGCGCCACGGGGACTGCTGAGGAATCGGAGTCGGCTGCGTGGACCGAAACCTTCACCCAGCGCTTATCGCACCGCGTCGATCGCCAGAAGTACTGAGCTGCGCCTGACTGGGCTACGCCTGCTGCGCCCTCGTGTTCGGAAGTGGTGGTCCGGTCAGCACTTGCTCTTGTAGAAGTACTGGTCGTTGGTGGACATGGTGTCGGCGGTGATGGCGATCATGTCGGTTTGGATTTTGCGGGTGACAGGCTTGCCCTGGAGGGCGGCGTCGGCTTGGTCTACGCCCTGTTTGCCTATGTCGGAGGGGTTTTGGGCGATCAGTGCTTGGACTGTGCCGTCCTTCAGGTCTTGGACCTGTTTGGGGCTGGCGTCGAAGCCTACGACCTTGACCTGGCCGAGTTTGCCGGCGTTGCGGAGGCCGGTGGCGGCGCCTTCGGCGGAGCTGAGGTTGGTGGCGAAGATGCCGGCCAGGTCGGGGTGGGCGGCGAGGGTGGCGGTGACGATGGAGGCGGCCTGGGCGGCTTCGTTGTTGTTGTATTGGACGCCCAGTGACGACATGCCCGGGTGGTTCTGTTTCAGTTCGTCCTCGAAGCCCTGGGCGCGCTGGTCGGTGGTGGAGGTGCCGGCCTTGGTGTTGATCACCAGCACGGATCCCTTGTCGCCCACCAGTTTCGCGAGGGTGACCGCGGCCAGTTGCCCGCCCTTCACATTGTCGGAGGAGATGGAGGACAGGGCTATGGAGGTGTCGTCGAGCGCGGTGTCCACCTCGATGACCTTGATGCCCGCGTCCTTGGCCTGCTTGATCGGGCTGGCCATGGCCTGGGCGTGGGTGGGCGCGATGAGTATCGCGCCGGGTTTGTTGGCGATGACGCCGGTGACGATCGGTGTCTGCAGCGAGGCGTCGAATTGGGTGGGGGCCTGGGTGTCCAGGGAGTATCCGAGTTTCTTCGCCTCGTCCTGGGCGCCGCACTGCATCGAGATGTAGAAGGGCTCGTTCGCGACGCCGGGGATGAGCACCAGCTTCTTCGTGTCGGCCTTGCCCGAATTGCTCACCGAGCCACCGCATCCCGCCAGTAGTCCGGCCACCGCCACCACTACACCGGCCATTACGGCCGCCCGTCCACCGGTCCTCATCATCAGGCCCTCACCTTCGAACTGCGTTGTGTTATTTCCGGTCCCGGGACCGCCTGCGGATCTGGTCGAACCACACGGCCGCCACGAGCACGACGCTCACCGCAATGGGCTGCCAGAACACCGGCACCCCCGCGATGACGAAGCCCTTGCGCAAAACCGACGGGATGAACACCCCGATCACGGTGCCCAGCACCGACCCGACCCCGCCGAACAGACTGGTCCCGCCGATCACCACCCCCGCGATGGCATCGAGATTGTCGGTTCCGTGGCCCGCGATCGTCGTGGTCCCGAAATATGCCAAATTCATGAAACCGGCCAGGCCCGAGAGCATTCCGGCCATGAGATACACCAGGATCAGATGCCGCGTGACCCCGATCCCGGCCCGCCGCGCGGCCTCCGCACTGGAACCGATCGCAAACGTGTACCGGCCGAACCGAGTGGTGTGCAGCAGCCAGGCGCCGACCACCGTCACCGCGACCGCCACCAGCACCAGATCCGGAATCCCGCCCAGCATGGTGCCGAAACCCAGTGAGTCACGCAGCTTCCCGGGAACCGTGCGGGTATCGACCCCGCCGGTGATCAACTGCGCCGCCCCCAGCGCCGCCCCGAACGACCCGAGCGTCACGATCAATGGCGGAATCTTCGCCTTGGCCACCAGCATTCCGTTCACCAGCCCCCAGAGCGCCCCGCCCGCCAGCGATATCAGCAGCCCGAGCAGAATGATGCCCCAGCCCGCGTGCGTCGCATCCTCGCTGGGACTGAGCCACTCCATGGTCTTGGCCGCGAGCACACCGGAGAAGATCAGCACCATCCCCACCGACAGATCGATGCCCGCGGTGACGATCACGAATGTCATCCCGATCGACAGCACCAGCAGCACCGACGTCTCGATCAGCAAGGTCTGCAGCGTGAATCGCGTCGGAAAGGCGTCCGGCCGCACGACACTGAACGCGGCGTACAGCACGACCAGCACGCAGCCGATCCAGAACGTGCCGGTCCCGGCCAGCCGCCTCATGACTGGTCCTCCGTCGTCAGCGCGCCGGTCATGGCCCCTACCAACTGCTCCAGCGTGGCGTCGGCCGCGGTGAAGCGGGCGACCCGCTGCCCCAGCCGCAACACCTCGATACGATCGGCGACGGCCAGCACCTCGGGCATATTGTGGCTGATCAGCACCACCCCAATGCCTTGATCGCGCACGCGGCGAATGACATCCAGCACTCGCTCCCGCTGCACCACGCCGAGCGCCGCGGTCGGCTCGTCCATGAAGACGACCCGGCTGGCCCACATCACCGCCCGCGCCACCGCGACCGTCTGCCGCTGCCCGCCCGACAGCGACCCGATCGGCACATCCGCACTGGGCAGCACGACACCGAGTCGTTGAAAGTGCTCGGCCGCTTGCGTTCTCATGGCCTTGCGATCGAGCATCCCGAGCCGCCCGGGCAGCCCCTTGCGGAGCAACTCGCGCCCGAGGAAAAGATTGGCCGCGGGATCGAGGTCGGGGGCCACGGCCAGATCCTGGTAGACCGTCTCCACCCCGAGCCGTCGCGCTGCGGTCGGCGACGCCATCCGGACGGGTTTGCCGTCCAGCAGGATCCGCCCGCCATCGGGCTGTTCGGCCCCCGAAAGGCATTTCACCAGTGTGGATTTCCCGGCGCCATTGTCGCCGATCAGTGCCACCACTTCGCCCGCACCGACCTGAAAACCGGCCCCGCGCAAGGCCTCCACACCGCCGTACCGCTTCTCAAGCCCTTCGGCTTCCAATACCACGGCTGGCATCGGCGATCACCCCGGCGACATCGACTGAGCGGACGTCCAGTCCACTCACCGAGCGTACTGATGATCTCGTCGCGTCGGGGCGGATATGGAAAACACCGCTATCGTGGGATCGGTGACCCGCCTTGGATTCCGCGCATTGAAGGTGCTCCCCGCTGTGGCGTTGTGCGCGCTGGCGGTCGGCTGTGCCCAGACTCCGCACACCGCGCACTCCTCCGAGAAGGCGCGGCCCCTGCCGACCGGTTCACTCGACACGCTGGGCACCACCTCGCAGGCGGCCACGACCACCCCCGCGCCGGTGACAACCACGCCGACGCAATCCGCCACCGCCCAGCCCGCTTTCACCGAGGACGACGCCCGCTACACGGTCCGCCGCTACCTGTCCCGCTGGATCGGGCAGCCGCTCCAGCCCGATGACACCGAGGGCAAGTACCCCCTCGTCTGCGCGGGCTCGACCCTGGCCAACAACCCCGGAAGGCTCACCGGCACAACAGCCTTCGACGCCGACCGGATGACGGCCCGCACCGGCGACACGGGCGCGGCCGTGACCGTCCCGGTGACGAATTCCTCCGCCGTCACCACCGTGCTCACCTTCACCCTGCGCGCCGCGACCCAGGGTTACTGCGTCGTGGACATCGCGAGCTGACCCATCGGCCGCCCCGAACGCTTCAGGAACTCCCGCGCCAACTCCCGATACTGTTCCGCACCACGGGATTTCGGTGCCCACGTGGTGAGCGGTTCACCCGCGATGGTGGAGTCCGGGAACCGCACCGTCCGCGAGATCACCGTGTCGTACAGCTCCGCCTCGAACGTCTCCGCCACCCGGTCCCGCACCTGCCGGCAGTGCAGCAGCCGCGGATCGAACATGGTGACCACGATGCCCGACAGCTCGAGCCGCGGATTGAGTCGTTCGCGCACCTTCTCCATGGTGTCGTTGAGCAGCGCCAGCCCGCGCAGTGAGAAGAACTCGCACTCCATGGGAATGATGACCCCGTCCGCGCAGGCGAGCGCGTTCACGGTGAGCAGGCTCAGCGACGGCTGGCAGTCGATGAGGATGTAGTCGTAGCGATCCCGGATCGGATCGAGCACCCGGCGCATCGAATGCTCGCGGCCCACCTCGTTGACGAGCTGGATCTCCGCCGCGGACAGATCGATATTGCTGGGCAGCAGATGCAGGTTCGTGACGCCGGTCTTGATCAGCACGTCGTCGATCGGCGGCGCCGACCGGCTCAGCAGGTCGTAGACGGTGAGTTCGAGATCGTGGTGCGCGACGCCCAGGGCCGCCGACAGCGCCCCCTGCGGATCGAGGTCCACCAGCAGCACGCGCAGCCCGCACTCGGCAAGCGCGGCACCCAGATTGACCGTCGAGGTGGTCTTCCCGACGCCGCCCTTCTGATTGCACAGCGCAATCACCTGGGCTTCGCCTCCGGTCGCCCCGGCCTCCTCAACAGCAATGTTTGCCGACATTTCGCCAGCCTAACCCGTCACGTGGCGGATCGGTCGGACCCGCTCCGGAGTCCTTTCGCACATCGGCAAGTGCGACGATCTACCAGTGATTTTCACAATCCGGGCAATGAACCAGCATGTCGGACAACGGTGGAGTTCGGCACATGCTGGTCATTAGCTGAACGGTGGTGTGGCGGGTCGCCGGGGCAATGGACCACCCCGCCCGCCACACTGAACCGGATGAACCGGGCATATCACCGTCAGTGATCCGGCAGCACCAGGATCTTCACGTGCTCTTCCGGATTCCGCAGCGCGGTGAAGGCATCCGCCACCCCGTCCAGCCCGACCCGCCCGGTGATCAGCGCCTCCGCGTCGATCGCCCCGGACGCCAGCCGCTCCAGCGTGATGTCGTAGGCGTTCTCGTACGGCCCGTGCCCGAAATTGACCGCGATCCGCCGGAACTGCCCGACCACCGGAATGATCGGCTCGTCCGCGAACGGCGCGGCCAGCACCTGGATCCGCGAGTTGAACGGCATGGTCCGCATGAGCGTGCCGATAATCCCTGCGCGCCCGCTGCATTCATAGGCGATGAGAATGCCCGTGCCCGACTGGCCCACCACACTGTCGCCCTGCGCGACCGCCGTCATCCACGCCTCGATCGGATCCTGCTCGTTCGGATCCACCACGATGTCCGCGCCGACGGCCCGCGCGAGCTCCCGCCGCTTGGGGGAGGGCTCCGAAGCCACCACCAACCGCGCCCCGTGCGCCTTGGCCGCGATGATTGCGCCCAGCCCGATGGTCCCGCAGCCGATGACCAGCGCCGAATCCTCGGCGGTGAGACCGGATTGCTGCACGTGCATCTCGCCGACGTGCAGCGGCTCGGCCAGCGTCGCATGCTCGAGCGACAGCCCCTCGGGCACGTGCCGCACCCAGAACGCGTCCACCACGATGCTCTCGCCGAACGCCCCGTGATAGTCGTTCGAATACCCGATGATCGTCGGAATGCCGGTCGCCGCCTCGGTCGCGAGCCCGATCCCCGCGACGCGGTCGCCGACCGCGAAATCCGTGACCCCGGCACCGATTTCGGTGACGGTCCCGGCGTACTCGTGCCCGAGCACGACCGGTCGCTCGGTGTCGAAGGTGGCCAGCGGATACCCGCTGTCCGCGGCCACCTGCACGAACCGGCACGGATCCTTCGACATGGACAGATCGCTGCCGCAGATACCGCACGCGGCCACCGCGATCCGCAACTGCCCCGGACCCGGTGCGGGCGGCTCGGCCACCTCGGCGGGGGAGAACTGCCCGTTCAGAAACTGTGTGGCGCGCATGGGATCACGCTCCCGTCGCGGCGGTCTCGCCGTAGTAGTCGGTGTGTGCCTTGGTGATCGCGGTGACCAGCTGCCCGATCAGCAGCTCCCGGTTGTCCTGCGCGTACTGCAGGCTGTCCTCGCGGCGGCGGTTGCGATTCTTGAAGTGCGGGATCACCTCCGAGGCGAACAGCTCGTAGCTGCGCTTGGTGTCCTCCCAGCTCGCCATGTCCACGTGCAGGACCAACATGGTGCCGAACCCGCCGGTCTTCTCGATGAGCTTCTCGATGCGCGCGATCGCCTCGTCCGGCGTGCCGATGATGGCCTGCCCGAATTCGCCGAGGTTGTCATTGCGCCACTGATCGATGATGCCCTTGGGGGTGTCCGCCCACGCGGGCTGCTCGCCGGTCTGCCGGTTCACGTACGCGGCCATCGAGCCGATGCGGCGGCTCACCGCGCGCTCGGCCTCGGCGCGGGTCTCGGCCAGGAAGATCGGATTGACCAGCCGCCACCGCGACCGATCCGCGGTGTGCCCGTGCTCGGCGCACACCTTCTCGTAGACGCCCCAATTGCGGTCCAGCACTTCGAAACCCATGGGGGAGCTGGCCGCCAGCGACAGCAGTGACAACCCGTGCGTGCCCGCCAGCACCGAGCCGTTGGGGGAGATGGTGGAGGCGGTGGCGACCTCGATGCCGGCCGGATCGTAGGTCGGCAGCTGGGCGCGGGCGTCGCGCAGGGTGAACCAGTCGGTGGTCATGTTCACCACCTCGCCGCGCAGCAGCGCGAGGATGGCCTCGAGCGCCTCGCCCTGGCGGCGGCGCTGATCCGACGGATTGATGCCCATCATGTGCGCGTCGAGCGGGATCTTGCCGGGGCCGGTGCCGAAGATCAGGCGGCCGCGGGTCTGCAGGTCCAGCTGCGTGATGCGGTCGACGGTGACCAGCGGATGGTGATAGGGCAGCGACACCACGCCGGTGCCGAAGCGCAGCCGCTCGGTGCGTTCGGCGGCCGCGGCGATGAAAACGTCGGGCGCGGGCACGATCTCGGCTCCGGTCGAGTGGTGCTCGCCCATCCACGCCTCGTCGAAGCCGAGGTGGTCGAGGTGTTCCATGAGATCGATGTCGCGACGCAGCTGCAGGGCCGGGTCGGCGTCGAGGGGGTGGTACGGGGCCAGGAAGGCCCCGAATTTCATCGATTCAGCGGTCCACACGGATGGATCTCCTTCACCCAGTGCCCCGGGCTTCGTCGCCCGGTGCGGTTCCCCGAGTAAACCTGGATCAACTGATCCATAAGTTCGGCTGTCCCGGTGAGTGGGCATGATTTGAAAACGCAGGTAGTCAAGCTGATTCAGCGTCGATAATGAGCGCTGTGCTGTGCCGAAATCGGATTGTCGAACCAGTTCCGGGCCCCGCGATGCCGGCCCCGCGCCTCCGATGTGCCAAGCTCATGCCGTGACCGTCCCCATGCAGAACCGCCAGGGCAATGCGACCCGCACCCGGCTGGTGAAAACCGCCGAGCGCCTGTTCGCCGCCCACGGCGTGGACGCGGTCTCGGTGCGCGCGGTGAACGCCGCCGCCGGCCTCGGCCCCTCGTCGGTCAACTACCATTTCGGCACCAAGGACGACCTGATCGCCGCCGTGCTGCTCGATCTCGGCGCGACCGTCCGCGACCGTATTCGCGGCAATGCCGACGTGCTCGCCGCCCGCGCCGAACCGCCCACCGCGGAGACCCTGGTCCGCGCGGTCACCGAGCCCTATCGAGACCTGTTGCTGCAGCACCGGACCCGCGGCATGCGCTGGATCAAGATCGTCACCCAGCTCTCCCTGCACTCCCATCCCGCCCTCACCGCCGCCGAGCAGGACCTCCCCGATCAGTTGCACGTTCAGCTCCGCCGCGCCTTCCCGCAGTCGGATCCCAGCCGTCTCGAGGCCCGCTGGGCGATCTCGCTCATGGGTTTCCTGCAGGCCCTGAGCCGCGCGGACGAATGGCATCCAGGCGCGATCCCGCCTCCTGCCGAGGAACTGGCCGCCCTCTACGAAGATCAGGTCGTCTTCCTCATCGGCGGCCTCGACCGTTTGCTGGGTGGAACCGGCCGCTGAATCGCCGGTGACGCACAAGTGGACGAAACATGACATACTTCGCGCACTCCCAGCTCGAAAGCGGTTGCCGATGCCCGAAGATCCCGAACTCGCCCAGGCCCGTGTCCTGGCCCGCGAGCTCCAGAGCCACGCCGACATGCTGAACCGCGAGCTGCAATACGTCTCGCGCCCCGAAGCCCAGACCCGCGCCCAGGCCGACCTGACCGCGGTCCAGCGTCAGCTCGACGGCCTGCGCCGCCGTTTCCCGGAAGTCGCCGACGCCCCGGACACCCTCGCCAGCTGAGCGCCGATTCGGCGGTCCCGCAATCCGATCGGGGGCGTCAGGCCCGGGAACCGGGGCCCACGCGCTGCAGTAGTGCCTGCAGCGTCTTCCGCTCCGCGGCCGACAGTTCGGCGAAGGATTCCGCCAGGACACTGTCGGCGATCGCGTTTCCGGCCGCGAGCGTGCGTCGCCCCTCGGCGGTCAAACGGTGCTCGATGAGGCGGCCGCGGCCTGGGGTGCGTTCGATCAGCCCGCGGGTGGCGAGCCGGTTGGCCAGTGTGCCGAAGGCCTGCTCGCTCTGAAAGGTCTCCTCCGCCAAGGCTCGCGCCGACGACCCCGGTTCGCGGTCGATGGCGCGCAGCGCATCCTACTGCGCCAGCGTGGTGCCCACGGTGGTGAGCCTGCTGTCGAGCTGCTGGCCGAACAGGACCTGTGCGAGGTGATTGTCGTCGGATCCTCGATCGGCGGCTGGATCGCCGCCGAGATGGCGGTCCGGGACACCGCGAATCGCCTTGCGGGCCTGGTGCTCATCGACGCCGTCGGCATCCGGGTCGATGGTGCGCCGATCCGCGACATCTTCGCGCTCACCCCCGAACAGGTCGCGCGGTACTCATGGCACGACCCGGCCCGAGCCCGGTCGAATGCTCCCGAGCCGACCCCCGAACAATCGGCCGCTCGTGCGGCGAACATGGCCGCACTGTGCCACTACGCCGGCGACTCCTATATGCACAATCCCGAGCTGGCCGCCCGGCTACCCGAGGTGTCCCTGCCGACCCTGCTCCTCTGGGGCGAAAGCGACGCCATCGCCACCTCCGCCTACGCGGCCGCCTATGCCGCGGCATTCCCCGACGCCCGCCTCGAAATCATCACTGCCGCAGGCCATCTCCCGCACCTGGAACAGCCCCGGGCAACGTTCGCCCACCTCGACGCCTACCTGCGCCAGCTCCGGGCAGGCGCCTGACGCCCGCAGTCGGGGCGTGCTCGCGTCGGCGAATCTCGTTGCCTGCGTTGGCGTGTCGGTGATCTGACGAAGGGAGGTCTCCGGTAGATGGGTAAGCGACCTAGGAGCGGCCCGAACCGGGGTGCTGGGGCAGGGCCCGGTCTGGCCGGTTTGCCTGGGAACCGCGCGTCCGACTGCCTGGCCCGTTGGGCATAGCTATCGATTCTGCTGCTCGTTCCATGCGAAAGGACAAGGGGGACCGGCACGAGGAGGCGGGCGAGAGTCGGGAGCTGGGGTGCAGAACTTCGTAAGAAACCGGGAAGCCCCACATCAGAACCTTTTCTCGTCAACCACGACACCCCAGGAGAAAAGGTGAACCTATGTCAACCAACCGCACCAAACTCGTTGCCCGTGCCTCGGCCGTCGCAGCCGTCGTGGGTCTGTCCGCACTCGAGGGGCGGTCCTCACCAAGAAAGTCCGACATCGGGAACGCTCGTCCCCGATGGACCCGCATCGGAATGAGCGTCGCGATCGGGGCCGCAGCCCTGGTTATGCTGCCCTTCAGCACGGGGGTCGCTTCCGCGGCAGTTTTCGATCCAGGACTGGGCACCCAATGGTCGGTCAGCGACACCGGTGGTGCCCCCCAGCCCTGGATCGGCAACTGGACGCAGCAGTCCGACGGAACCTGGAACTGGTTCGAGACCAACACCGCCCTCCCCGGCAGTCCTACCGTCAGGGGGACGGCGACGATGAGCTTCGACGGGGCCACGGTGCAAATCCATCGGCTCACCAACAACTCGCCGCAGATCTGTGACTATGTCGGGACGGTCACCGGGTACCAGAACAGCCAGGCTGAAGGGTTCTCCGGCACGGTGAACTGCACCAACTCCGGCATACGCGACATGGAATGGTGGACGAACTCAATCCAGTAGGTCAGCTGGCCGGTGTTTGAAAGTGCGTGAGGGCGGGCGTGTGCCCGCCCTCACCCGTGTCGGAGCCATTGGTTGACGGCGGTGATGTGGAGTGTGGCCCGGTAGCGGACGGCGAGTGTGTCGTACCTGGTTGCCACGGCACGGTTTTCCTTCAGCCGACCGATACCGCACTAGACGGCGTGGCGCTGCTTGTACCGCTCGGCGTCGGAACTGTCGGCCACCGCCTGGCAGCGGTTGTCGGTCGGCACCGGGACACACGGCCCGCGCGAATACGACTGGGCACGTAGGCAAGTCGACGGACGCTGGAGCAGCGGCCGCGGACACCCACTCACCTGACCACCGGGCGCCGCTGCAGTACTAACCCCCAAACCTTGATCAACTTCTAAGCGCCCGGGAAGCGCCTGATCGGCTCGACCACGTTCCGGACGAGCTTGCCCTCCTTGGCCACCATCGCGAGCGCGGCCGGGAGCCGGCAGGCTCGATCAGCCGATCGGTGGTGCGAGGTATTCCAGCGCATAACCATCGCCGGAGGGGGTTACCCGGGCGATACCGGGTGAGTCGAGGTGGGCGCCGGCTACGAAATGGTGTGGCTGGGTCAGTTGTTCGAGGAGGGCCGCTCGCGCGGCGCGGGCCTGGGACTGGTTGCCGTCGAGCTCCCAGGACACGTTCGGCTGATCGAATTGGAGCGTGGGAACGTGAACGGTGTCGCCCCAGACGAGAAGGTGGCCGGTGCCGCTCCTGACGTCGTAGACGGTGTGACCGGGTGTGTGGCCCGGTGTCGGGATCGCGGTGATCCAGTCGTTGATCGCGACCTTCTCCGACACGGGTACGACCCGGTCGCGGATCGGCTCGAGCCGCCCCGTGAACACCGAGGTGTCGCCCGCGCCGATCCACACGCGCTCGAGTGCGGTGAACGCCTCTGCACCGTCCGGCGCGATCAGGCCGCTCACGTGGTCTTCGTGCCTGTGGGTGATGGCCACATCGGTGACTTGCGCGCGGTCGATTCCCGCTTCGTCGAGCGCGTCGTAGATCAATCCCATGGTGGGGTCGTGCCAGGCGTTGGACGCGCCGGTGTCGATGAGAACCGACCGCGTGCCGTCGGTGACGAAGAAGGCGTTGACCGACAGCCGCAAGTTGTCGCCGGCCAGCGGCACGGCGGCCGGCAGCGCAACGAGCTCGCGCCCATACTCGTCGCGGAGCCGTGTCGGCGGCATGTCGATGTACCCGTCTCGCAACGAGATCACCTGCAGATCGCCGAATTCGAACGTGGCATGGTGCTGGCCGCTCGAGATCAAACGCATGGAACCTCCGTCGTGTCGGGCGCATATCGCGTGTCTCCGATAGAAGACTATATCTTCTTTAGGAGAAATCTACACTGTGGGCAGCAAGGTACTCATCGATCGAGGAGCACGGTGGTCGAGCAAGACGAAAACGTGGCTGAACCACAGCACGGCGACGACCTGGCCGGCGCGTTCGGCGCCAACGTGCGGCGACGCCGCGAGGAGGCGGGCCTGACGCTGGAGCAGCTGTCCACACAGTCGACGGTCAGCCGGGCGATGCTGTCCAAGGTCGAACGCGGTGAAAAGAGCCCGACGATCGGCGTCGCGTCCAGGATCGCTCACGCGCTCGACGCATCGCTCTCGGACCTGATCGGTGGGGCGACTGCTGCCGCGTCTGGTGTGGCCGTTGTCCTGCGCAAGAACGATCGCCCCGTTTTCCGTGACCCGGAAACCGGCTTCGAGCGGCACATGGTGTCAGCGGCCCCGGGCGCGGGAGGAGCCGAGATGGTCGTCCACTACCTTCCCGCACAGGTCTCTACCGGGCTGCTGCCCGCGTATCCGCCGGGTATGGAGAAACAACTCGTGGTACTCGAAGGCACCCTCACCGTCGCGATCGGGGGGATCACCGAGACCCTGAACGCAGGCGACTCCCTGTTCTTCCAGGCCGACGCGGACCACGGCTTCGCCAACCGAACGAACGCTCCCTGCGAATACATCATGTTCATCTCGCGCAGAACCTGAACGGCCGCACGCATCGCCCAAGGCGCCCCGAGTCATCCTCGCCTTGACCGCGGTCCGCGCGCTCATCGCGCCGGGCCTGCGCTTCGGCAGTGGCGCTGCGTGCTCGCCGGTGCGGGGCAACGCACCGACCCCATGGGCGGTGGGCACCTTTGCCCTGATCGTGGTAAGCGCGTTCATGGCGCGCCGGTCGATCAGCGACCCCACCGAGATCACCTACTACGTCTGCTGAGGGTCCAGAGGATCCCGGCTGGTCGATACCGTTGCGGTACTAGGCGTTCGGGCGGACCGGCTGGTCGGCTGATTCGCCGGACCAGCTGATCCGGTGGTCGAACATCCAGTTCAGTGAGCCCACGCCCTGCTTGGCGGCCTTCTTCAGGAAGATCGGCGTCAGTTGGCGGACGAGGAAGCGGGCCAGGCCGCTCTGGGCCTTGTCGCCGCTGGTTTCGGCGCCGTGCGCGACCACCCGCTCGACCCGGTCGCGGCGGCGGTGCTCGAATTCGGCCAGGGCGGTGGCGGTCTCGGGCAGGTCGCGCAGGCAGATGGCCAGGGTCACCGCGTCCTCGACGGCCATGGAGACACCCTGGCCCGAGGATGAGGCCACCGCGTGGGCGGCATCGCCGATGATGACCATGCGGTCGTTGTGCCAGGTGGGGACCGACGGCATGTCGTACTGATTGAAGCCGGTGACGAAGGTGGCGTCGGGGGTCGCGGCGACGATGGCGGCCGCGGGGCCCCGGTCCGCCGCCAGCATCCGCGCCAGCTGGTCGCGCCACTGCGCGGGCGCCGTGGATGCCACTGTCTGCTTCGAAAGTTCCTGTGCGCCGGGCATGTTCGCGAACCACCAGATCTCGCCGCCGGGTGCGACCAGATAGCCGAAGAAGGCCTTCTTGCCGAAGATCATGCTGTAAACGCCCGGCCGCAAACCGAGTTCGTGAACCAGGGCCGGATCGGTGACGAATCCGCCCAGGCCGTAGATGCCCAGGTAGTGGGCCTTCGGCGCATTCGGGTCGATGATCTCCCGGGTGCGGGAGTGGATGCCGTCCGCGCCGACGAGCAGGTCGGCCTCGGCCCGGCTGCCGTCGGCGAAGGTGGCGACGACGCCGCCCGTGGCCGTCGGTTCCGCGTCGACGAGTCGCTTGCCGAACTCGTATCGGATACCGCGCCGCGCGGCTTCGGCATTGAGTGCCCGGTACAGGTCGCGCCGCTTCACGCTGTGGGTCACGGTGCCGTCGGGCAGCGTGCCGCCGATGGGCATATCGGTGATGTGCTTGCCGGCGCTGGTGTAGAAGCTCAGCGTGTCGGTGGCGTGACCGGTGTCCATGACGATGTGGTGGGCGTCGATCTCGGCCAGCGCGGACAGGCCGTTCACCGCAACCGTCAGATATGCGCCGATCTGCCCGGCGGCCGTGTCCGCGTAGGCCTCGTAGACGACCGCTTCCCAACCGGCCTGCTGCAGTGCCATCGCGGTGACCGGACCGGCGATGCCGCCGCCGATGACCAGTGCCTTCTTCATGTCGTGTCTCCCTCTGAACTCTCTTGAACGTGATGTATCTTGGTTATCAAGATATCAATAGTTTGACGATCAAGAGGTTTGAATGTCAAGAGAAAATCTGGACGAGTTGCGTGCCCGAGTCGGACGGGAGTCTCAGGCGTTGCAGGCGGCCGTCGACGATGTCGACCAGGCCGCCGCGACCGTGCTCGGCGTCAACCGCACCGACCTGCGCTGTCTCGAGGTGCTGGTCCGGGGTGAGTCGACGCCGGGCGCACTGGCGGCCGAATTGGGTCTGACCAGTGGCAGCGTCACGACGATGCTGGATCGGCTCGCCAAGCTCGGTCACATCACCCGGGAGCCGGAACCGGGCGACCGGCGCAAGGTGCTGGTCCGCATCACCCCGGCGACCATGGCTCGGGCGTGGGAGATATACGGGCCCATCGCCGAGGAGGGCGCGGCCGAGATGGCGGGCTCGTCGGCCGCCGAGCTGCGCACCATCCTCGACTTCCTCACCCGCAGCCGCGAACTCCAGCAGCGCCACCGCGAGCGAATCTCGGCTCTGCCCAAGGCGGTTCGGGGTTCGTAGTCGAGGGCAGTGATCGGCACTGACAGTTCGTGCCGGAATTGTCCGAATAACTGGACGCTCTGTTTAGTTAGCTGTAGCGTCACTGCACGATTCGCGAAAGGCTTGCTGACGCATGCTCTTCCGGTTCACAGGCTCGGCTGTGCCGAATGCCAATCCATTGCTTTATTGGTCGATCGTTCTTTCGCGCGCGGTCGGGAGCGAGATGAGAACGACTGAAGTGTGAGGGACGTCGTTGTTCGCAGTGTCCGTCAGGGCTGTGGTCCTGGCTCTGAGCATCCTGACCGCGGGGGCGGTAGGCGCCGCCCCCGCGTCGGCTCAACCCCTGTATCCCACGCAGGATCCCGATCCGTTCTACGGTCCGCCGGCCGATCTGGGTGCGCTCGCGCCCGGTGACGTGGTCCGGACGCGGAAGATCGATACCGGGCTGTACGTGGGCACCGAGGGCTGGCAGGTGGCCTTCCGTAGCACCAACTCCCAGGGGCAGCCGATCCTCGGCATGACCACGGTGCTGCTCCCGGCAGGGGTCTCGAACCCGCCGCTGGTGTCGTATCAGGCGCTCATCAACTCGCTGGGCGCGCAATGCAATCCGTCGCGGTCGCTGTTCAACGGCGAGCTCCAGGACGGGGTGGGCGCCATGCTGCCGATCGGGCGCGGCTGGGCCATCTCGCTGCCCGACTATCTGGGGCCGAATGTCGCCTACGGCGCGGCCAAGCTCAGCGGCATGGTGACCCTGGACAGTGTGAAGGCGGTCCGCAAGGCCACCGAACTGGGACTCGGGAAGTCGCCCGTCGCGCTGGCCGGGTATTCCGGCGGCGGCATGGCGACCGCCTGGGCCGCTGCCCTGCAACCCGAGTACGCGCCGGACCTGAAGCTCGATGCCGTTGTGGCCGGGGGCATTCCGGCCGATCTCGAGCAGATGGCGCTCTCGCTGGGCTTCGAGCCGCACCCGGGCTTCGGCCTGGCCTTCGCCGCGGCCATGGGCCTGGAGCGCGAATACCCGAACCGCCTGCCGATCTCGGATCAGCTCAACGAGAACGGGCTCTGGTTCCGCGAATTCACCCACGACGCCTGCCGTCGCTTCCTGCTGTTCCACGGCGCCTTCCGCAACGCCGACCAGATGGCGGCGTCCAAGAGCCTGATGGACAGTCCGGAGGCGCACGCGGTGCTGCGGGAGAACAGCCTGCGCTACTTCCCGGGCACGCCGGCGGTCCCGACCTACTTCTGGCAGGGGCGGTTCGACACGCTCACCTCCTTCGATCCGGTCGCCGAGGTCGCCGACCGGTACTGCAAGGCCGGTGTGCCGCTGGTGTTCCGGCCCTTCGAAATCGCCGAGCACATGACCACGGCCGTCGCCGGATTCGCCGACGCGTGGAACTATGTGGAATCACGTTTCCGCGGAGATCCGGTTCCGGTGAACTGCGGATAGATTGCCGAGCTGGGCCATATTGCTGTTGCCGCGGTTGACCTGACGGATCAGCCCGGCCAGGCGCAGCGCTCGAAAGTGGTGTGTCCGAGTGGCCTTCGATACCGGGAGTCCGAACGAACTGCAATGCCGTTCCGCGCCGTCGCCATCGGCGAGGAGGGCCAGGACGACCTCCATGCGGAGAGCGACCTCGCCCGCGGCAATGACAATCGGCACTGGATGCTTTCGCGGTCAATCGGCCAATTCGGCCAGCCGAGCAGCGATTCCGGCGCGGCTGGTCAAACCGAGTTTGCGCAGGATGCGGCCGAGGTGATCTTCGATGGTGCGGGGACTCAGGTAGAGCTGGGCCGCGATCTCCTTGTTGGCAAGGCCCTTGGCGGCCAATTCGGCGACCTCGCGTTCCCGCTCGCTCAGCTTCGTCGCTCCGGAGACCGTTCGATGTCCTGCGAGCCGACGTTGGACGACCGTCGCGGCGCGCTGCAGTTCCGTGGCTCCAGCTGCCGCGAATTCGGCGCGGGCGGCGGCGATTCGGGCGGTGGCGGTGGTGAAATCGCCGCGCTGCCCGGCGATCTGCGCCGCCACCAACAGGGCCTGCGCGCGGAACACCGGCATATCGGCCCGCGCATACGCTTCGGCCGAGTCCTCAGCGGCACGTTCGGCGGAGATGAGATCCCCACGGGCGCAGAGGTATCCGGCCCGAGCCCGAGCTGCCGCAGCCAGTGCGCCGGGTAAGCCCAGGCGCTCGGCCGCATCCTCCGCCTGGGCCAGCATGAATTCGGCCGCGCCGAGGTCACCTCGATCGACAGCACTCAAGCACGCGACGGAGAGCTCGGCTGCTCGCATCGGGTGCAAGCGGCCGCCGTCTGCTGCGCCGTCTCGTAGTGGCTCCGCCAATCCAGGCAGTGCCCGGCCGCCTCGGAGCGGACCTCCCGGTTGTGGTCCTGGCGTCGGACCAGGGCGCAGGGTCGAATCTTCGGACGCTGGAGCTGCGGGTGCGCGGGGGCTCGGTTGTTGTGCGGGCAGATCATCCAGGTTGAGGCGGGCGGCCAGTTCCAGGAGGGCTGCTTCGACTGCGCCGCGCCACCAGCGGACGGCGGGGCGGGGGAGGGCGTTGAGGTCTCGCCAGCATTGGATGACGTCTGCGCGCGGCGAAGTTGCTTCCAGGACACGGAGTTTGAGGGCTCGAGCCAGTGGGGCGATGCCTGGGTAGGCGTAGAGTTCGGCGGTTTCGACGGCGTCATCGGCGGCGGCGAGGGCGTCCGCGTAGCGTCCCAGTTTGGCCAGCGAGTAGGCCTGTACCGTCAGGAGTTCGGGGAGGATGAAGCTGCGGCCGCGGCGGCGGCTGACGCGGATGGCGCGCTCGATGTGGGTGAGGCCGGTGCGCTGGTCGTCGAGGAAGTACGCCAGCCAGCCGAGGGCGGAGACGGCGTGGATGCCGTCGAGCAGCTGAGTGTCGGTGAGCTGCGCGAATTCCCGCTCCGCGACGCGGTAGTCGGCTTCGGCGGCGCGCAGGTCGAGGTCATTGAGCCGGCCCATGCTCCGCAGTGTCACCGCGGCCGCGCGCATGGCCGGATCGTGCACGGCTTCGGAGGTGAACAGCTGCCGGACTCGTTCCGCGCCTTCGGCGTCGTGGTTGTCCTGGATCTCCAGGATGGCCAATTCCAGCCGGGCGGGCCCGTGTTCGTGACTGCCGGGCCGATCGACCAGCCGGGTCAACAGGTTTCGCGCGCTGTCCACGCGCCCGAGGATCCGTTCGCAGCGCGCATAGAGGAGAGCCGCCTCGACCTGCTCAGGGGTGGGATCGCCCGCAGTGCCCGGCAGCAGGGGCTCGAGGGTCTCGCGCGCGGATTCCGCGGATCCCGACAGCAGCAGCGCCCGGCCGAGCAGGACGCGGGCCGGAACATCGGCGCGCCCACCCGAATCCGGCTGAGCGTCGAGAGCGGCGGCGATCCAACGGGCACTGGCGGCCGGGTCGGTACCGAGGGCCTGCTCGGCGGCGCAGAGCAATTCGCCCGCCGCGAGCTCGTCGCGACCGAGGGCGTGTTCCAGGTGGCGGGCCCGGGCGAGGACGGGAGCGTCCTTGGCGCGGAGCACCTGTGCCGCGCGAGCGTGCGCGGCCGCCCGCCACCCGTGCCCGGCCAGCCGGTACGCCGCCGCGCGTACCAGCGGATGGCGGAAGCTCACCAGGCCGGTGGTGACGCTGACCCAGCCGCGCCGCGTGAGGTCGTCGATCGCCTCGCGCAGGTCGGCCGGTGCGACTTCGGCCGTGCCGCAGAGCAGTTCCACGTCATCGGTGCCGCCGCACACCCCGATCGCCTGCGCGACCAGCCGCTCCCGGGCGGGCAGGTGTGCCAGTTCGGCCCGGATGGTCCGGTCCAGCGCGGTCTGATCCGCCGGTGCCGCGGCCGGATCCTCGGCTCGAATCGTGGCGTCGAAATCGGCCGGGGTGAGTTCGGCGAGCAGTCGCAGATACAGCGGATTGCCGTGCGCCGCCGCCACCACCTGTGTGCACCGGCCCGCCGGCAGCTCCGGCAGCAGCGCTCTCGCGTCGGCATCGGGCAGCGGCGGCACCGCGAGGTGCTCGCTCGCGACACCCGGTGCGCGCAGCGCGGATCCGAGCGATTCCGGAAATTGCCCTTCGCGATAGGCCAGCACAATGCGAGCCGATTCCGGCCGCTGCCGAATGAGCAGGGCCAGCACCCGCATCGACGCGGCATCGGCCCAATGCGCATCGTCGATGATGAGCAGCGTCGGCGTGGCTTCGAGCCGCTGCCGAATCCATCGGGCCGAGTCCCGGGTATCGGTCCCGATTTCGCTTTCCGTGCCGCTCAGTCGATCCGCGATATCGAGCACGAGATAGTGCGGTGTGGGCTGGTCGTATTCGGTGCCCGCGACGACGACCGTCCGCCATCGGTCCGGCTCGAGCCCGTTCGCGAATTCCGAAAGCAGCCGCGATTTTCCGATTCCGGCCGGGCCCTCCACCAGGAATACGCCGTCTCCACCGGGAGTGTGGCAGGCCGCGTTCAGGGTGGCGAGTTCGCGGGTGCGGCCGACGAATGGCTGGATCGCGCACTCCTTTCCGAGTGAACGGCCTTCGGCTGAGCCTAACTCGGCACTCTCGCCTCCCGGCCGCCGCCCCGATCCCGTGGTTTCACGGATGCTGTGGCGTGCGGAAACGGGTTGGGTAGTCCGGGTTCGATCGATTGGCGAGTGGGAGAGGTACGTAGCTTCAGATGCAGAGGATTTCGTCGAGTGCGCGGCGGCTGGTCCCCGTGATCCTGGCCATTGCGGCCCTGGCCCTGGCGGGTTGTTCCGCCGTGCAGAAGAGCGCCGATGTGGTCAAGGACGCGGGCAAATCCGATACCGGTCGCTCGCAAGTCGGCGACTGTATCGATGTCATCGAAGGCTCGATGATCGATTCCAAAACCGCGCCGGTGGACTGCGGTTCCCCGAAGGCGGTGTATCAGGTCGCCAAGGTCTACAGCAGCAAGACCGATTGCGCTGCCGACTACACCTCGTACGAGGAAACCCTCAATGGCATGTCCATGGCCTATCTGTGCCTGGCCCCGAATTTCAAGCAGGGCGCCTGCTATCACGAGAGCATGCTGACCGGCTACAAGTACGCCGAATGCGGCACCTCCAACGCCAGCTTCCAGGTCTTGACCCGCATCGACGGCCAATCCGACGAAACCCTGTGCGGCGAGGACGCGGACAGCGTCATCACCCTGGCCGAACCCCGGACCACATTCTGCCTGAAGAAACTCTGACCCCACTCAGATTTTCCCGACGCACTGTCGGTAACATCCCGACGGTGCGTCGGTAAAAGTGCCCGGCGCCGGACAAGGGAGTTCGGATGTTCCTGGCGGTGCGCGAACTGTGGTTCGCGCGAGCGAGATTCGGGTTGATGGCCGCGGTCGTCGCCCTGATCGCGGTGCTCATAGTGATGCTGGCTGGCCTGTCGTCGGGCCTGGTCGACGACGGTGTCTCGGGATTGAAGGCCATGCCCGTGGACGCCTTCGCCTTCGCGCCGAAGACGGAGACGGAATCGGCTTTCACCCGCAGCACGGTCGACGACGGGCAGGTCGCGGCCTGGCGCGGGCGCGGCGATGTCGCCGATGCGGCGCTGTTCGGAAACACGCTGGTCAATGCGAAGACCGGCAACGGGGTCGCGATCGATCTCGCGCTGTTCGGGGTCGAGCCGGGGTCGTTTCTGGCCCCGAGCCCGGCAGGGGGGTCCGGGCTCGGGGCGCCGGACGGCATCGTGGTCAGCCCGACCACCCTCGACAAGGGCGTCCGCATCGGCGATGTGGTGATCATCGACCGCATCGGCACCACGCTGCGGGTCGTCGGCGCGACCGCCGAACAGCGCACCTTCGGGCACGTGAACGTCGCCTATGTGCCGCTGCGACTCTGGCAGGAGATCCACGCCGGACTGCGGCCCGGCGACATCGCCCGGCCGGAGATCTATCACGAGGCCAATGCCGTGGCGTTGCGCGCGCGGCCCGGCGGCATCGATCTGGCGGCGGGGGATCGCGCCGCGGGTACGCACGCCATGACGCTGTCGGCCTCATTCGATGCTTCTCCCGGCTACTCGGCCGAAATGTCGACCATGACCCTGATCCGGGTCTTCCTCTACGCCATCTCGGCCCTGGTGGTCGGCGCGTTCTTCATGGTCTGGACGGTGCAGCGCACCCACGAGCTGGCGGTGCTGCGGGCGCTGGGTGTCTCCACCGGATATCTGTTGCGCGACAGCCTGATCCAGGCCGCGATCGTGCTCGTCGCCGCGACGGCCGCCGGGGTCGGCGTGGGAGTGGGCGGCAGCCGGTTCGTCGGCGGCATGCCCTTCGCGCTCGAACCCGGCGCGGTCGCGGTCGGTGCGGTACTGCTGATCGTGATGGGCATGCTGGGTGCGGTGCTGACCACGTTGCGCGTCACGCGGGTCGACCCGCTCGAGGCTCTGGGGGCGCAGCGATGACCGTCGAATCGATTGTCCGCCAGGGCATCTCGCTCAGCGATGTCTCGCTGACCTTCGGCAGCGGCGACCATGCCGTGGCGGCCCTGGACCGCATCGACCTGACCGTACGGGCGGGCGAGCTGCTGGCAGTCGTGGGACCGTCCGGATCGGGCAAATCCACGCTGCTCGCGGTCGCGGGCGGGCTGGCCCGGCCCGACACCGGGCAGGTGCTGGTGCACGGCACCGAGCTGACGACCCTGTCCCGGCGGCAGTTGGCGCGATTCCGCCGCGAGCACATCGGGTTCGTGTTCCAGACCGGGAATCTGATTCCCGCGCTGACCGCCCGCGACCAGGTGCGGCTGCTCGATCGCACCGGCGGGCGGAAGCGCGGCACCGCAGCAGCTTCGAGCAGCACAGCGGATCCGGCTGCCCTGCTCGCCGCCGTCGGCATGGCCGCGAAGGCGGGGCGGCGGCCGCATCAGCTCTCCGGCGGGGAACGCCAGCGCGTCGGCATCGCCCGCGCGCTCGCGACCGGCCCGACGCTGCTGCTGGTGGACGAGCCCACCGCAGCGCTGGATCGCGCCCGCAGCCACGACGTGATCGAGCTGCTGGCCCGGCAGACCCGCGAGCGGAAGGTGGCCACCATCATGGTCACCCACGATCACGACATCCTCGGCCACTGCGATCGGGTGCTCACCCTGGTGGATGGGAGACTGAGCGGGTAACCCCCAACGAGGAGATCAGGTGCCGAGGATCCAAGCCGCCACGCTCGCCGAACATCGCGAGGCGCAACGCCGCGCCCTGCTCGACGCCGCGCGCGCCATCCTCGCCGAGGACCCGGCCCGCCCGCCCACTCTCACCGAGGTGGCGGCGCGCGCCGGGCTCGCCCGCCCCAGCGTCTACCAGTACTTCTCCTCCCGCGACCAGTTGCTCGCCGAGCTGCTGGCCGACACCTTCCCGCAGTGGGCGCGACGGGTGGCGGAGCGGATGGCGGCCGCGTCCGGCCCGGCCGATCAGGTTCTCGAATACGTCCGCGCCAACCTGGAATTGGTCGCGAGCGGTGAGCATGCCCTGGCCCGCGTGCTCACCACGATCATCGACGACGATATCGCCGCCTACAGCCGCGAACTGCACGACGAACTCCGCACCCCGCTCATCGCCGCGCTCGAGACGGCCGGTGCGGCCGACCCCGCCGCCACCGCCGGACTCGTCGACGGCATCGTGCATGCGGCCTCGCGCATGCTCGAGAGCGGCCAGGACACCGACCGGACTGTCACGGCCGCAACGGAATTGGTCGCGCCCTACCTGTCGGCGCTGTCGCCGAACGCGGCCGGGCGGCGCTGAATCCGCACGCGGGAAGATCGCGAAAGGCCCGGTGAGGCCGCACGGGCGGGGGCGCGGCCTCACCGGAGTGCGAACGGCTGCGAGGGGAGTCAGCGTTCGCACGATCGGGGGTCAGCGACCCTGGGCGAGGTGGGTCAGCAGGATCAGGCCGCCGATCAGCGTCAATCCGGTCAGCAGGACCAGGGCTCCGTAGGGCAGGCGGGGAATCCGGAAGGTCGAGAGTTGCTGGGGCCTGGTCATTTCGCCTCCATGGGCGTGGTCTCGGTGACGTGATGGGCGGTCGCGCCCCAGCCGACGTGGGCCTCGGCGCGCATGCGGTCGATCATGTGCGGGTAGTGGAGTTCGAAGGCGGGGCGTTCGGAGCGGATGCGTGGGAGCTCGTAGAAGTTGTGCCGTGGCGGCGGGCAGCTGGTGGCCCACTCCAGGGAATTGCCGTAGCCCCACGGGTCGTCGACGGTCACGATCTCGCCGTAGCGGTAGGACTTGAAGACGTTCCACAGGAACGGCAGCATCGACGCGCCGAGCAGGAAGGCGCCGATGGTGGAGACCTGGTTCAGCAGGGTGAAGCCGTCGGAGGGCAGGTAGTCGGCGTAGCGCCGCGGCATGCCCATGTTGCCGAGCCAGTGCTGGGCCAGGAACGTCAGATGGAAGCCGAGGAACGTGGTCCAGAAGTGCCACTTCGCGAGGCGTTCGTCGAGCATGCGGCCGGTGATCTTGGGGAACCAGAAGTAGATGCCTGCGAAGGTGGCGAACACGACCGTGCCGAACAGGGTGTAGTGGAAGTGCGCGACCACGAAATAGGTGTCGGACAAATGGAAATCGAGTGGCGGTGAGGCCAGGATGACGCCGGACAGGCCGCCGAACAGGAAGGTCACCAGGAAGCCCAGCGAGAACAGCATCGGGCTCTCGAAGGTGAGCTGCCCCTTCCACATGGTGCCGATCCAGTTGAAGAACTTCACACCGGTCGGCACCGCGATGAGGAAGGTCATGAACGAGAAGTACGGCAGCAGAACGGCTCCCGTGGCATACATGTGGTGCGCCCACACCGCGATGGACAGCGCCGCGATGCCCAGTGTCGCATAGACCATGCCGGTGTAGCCGAACAGTGGTTTGCGGCTGAACACCGGGAAGATCTCCGACACGATGCCGAAGAACGGCAGCGCGATCACGTACACCTCGGGGTGCCCGAAGTACCAGAAGAGATGCTGGAACAGCATGGTTCCGCCGCTGGCCGGATCGTAGATGTGCCCACCGAGGTGCCGGTCGTAGTACAGCGCCAGGGCGGCTGCGGTCAGCAGCGGGAACACCAGCAGCACAAGGAAACTCGCGACGACGACGTTCCAGGTGAAGATGGGCAGCCGGAACATGGTCATACCCGGGCAGCGCAGGCACACGACGGTGGTGAGCATATTGACCGCGCCCAGAATGGTTCCCAGGCCCGAGACGCCCACCCCCAGAATCCACAGGTCCGCGCCGACACCGGGGGAGTGGATGATGTCCGACAGCGGCACGTACGCGGTCCAGCCGAAATCGGCCGCACCGCCCGGGGTGACGAAGCCTGCGGTCGCCATGGTCGCGCCGAACAGATACAACCAGTAGCTCAGCGCATTGAGCCGCGGAAACGCGACATCGGGCGCGCCGATCTGCAAGGGCAGCAGGATATTCGCGAATCCGAAGATGATGGCGGTCGCGTAGAACAGCAGCATGATCGTGCCGTGCATGGTGAACAGCTGGTTGAACTGTTCCGGCGACAGGAACTGCATGCCCGGCTGCGCCAGCTCCGCGCGCATGATCAACGCCATCAGCCCGGCGATCATGAAGAACGCCATCGAGGTCATCAGGTACATCTGCCCCAGCACCTTCGGGTCGGTCGTGCTGACCATCCGGTACAGGAATGAGCCCTTGGGCGATCGCCGCACCGGATGCGGACGCGTGATCTCCGGCGCTGCTGGGGTTTTCGGTGATATCGCGGTCACCCAGCGCACGGTAATGAGCTGCGGGGTAGCCGGTGAATCCCCGAGGGACGGTTTGAGGACCTTCGACGAGCGATCGAGGACCTTGGGCCGCGCCGCCGGTGACCTCCGAACCGAGATCGTCCTCGAACTGGGCTAGGGTGCGGTGGCCGGGATCACATCGCGCCGGCGCAGGTTCTCGGCGACCTCGAGCTCCCAGACCTCGTTGGCCCGCGAGGTGTCGACTTCGAACTCGAAGCGCCGCACCGATTTCGGGTCGACGTCGGCGACGTCGACGTAGAACTGTTCGTACCAGCGGCGCAGCTGGTAGACCGGGCCGTCCTCGTCGCAGAGCAGTGGGTTCTCGATCTTGGACTTGTGCTTCCAGATCTCCACGTCCTGCAGGAAGCCCTCGCCGATGCCCTCGGTCATCCTGTCCGCCAGACGGTTCGCGGTGTCCGCCGGTACGCCCGTGGGTCTTTCCAGCGTGATGCCGTACTGCAGGACGAAGGAGTCCTGGGTGACCGGGTAGTGACAGTTGACCAGAACGCTGCGGACCTCGAAACCGCCGTAGACATTGAGCAGTGGATTGATCATGTAGGCGGGCCCGAAGTACGAGGCCTCCGATTTCAGCAGCGTGTCTCCGCGGTACTTGGTCGCCATGCCGACGTCCGGGCGGCCCTTGGTCTCCAGGTACTGCGTCGCGACATGGCCCTCGAAGACGTTCTTGAAAAATGTTGGGAACGCGTAGTGGATGTAGAAGAAGTGGGCCATGTCCACGATGTTGTCGATGATCTCGCGGCAGTTGGAGCCCTCGATGAGGATCGAGCGCCAGGTCCACGGGGTCCAGTCGGGGGAAAGCGTTGCCGCGGGGTTGCCTTCGGCGTCGGTGTACGGTCCCCGGATGGTCGGGATGGTGACCTGGTCCGGTGGCGGGTTGCCCTCGTGGTCGTGCCAGACGAAGAGCTGGCCGTTGCGCTCGAGCGTGGTCCACGCGCGGGTGCGGGCCAGCGGGGGTACCCGCCGCGCGTAGGGAATGCCGGTGCAGCGGCCGTCGCCGTCCCATCGCCAGTCGTGGAACGGGCACGCGATCCGGCCGTCCTTGACCGTGCCCGTCGACAGGTCGCCGCCGAGGTGGCGGCAGTAGGCGTCCAGCACCCGCAGTTCGCCGGTATCGGCGGCCCAGACGGCCAGCTTGGTGCCGAAGGCATTGACCGAGTGGGGTTTCCCGTCCCGGAACGCGTCCGCCAGGCCCAGGCAGTGCCAGCCGCGGGCATAGCGGGTCGGCATCGTGCCCACGTCGATGTCCCGGATCTTTCTGCCGAACCCGCGTGACGTCGCCATCGCACCCTCCTAGGTCTAGAACCAGTTTCAGATCTGTGTCAGCTTCCGATCAGTAAGAGCATCCAGAAAATGGTCGAAAGACTCTTCTTTTAGGGATTTCCGTCCGCTTGTCGCGTACCTCGAGCTGCTCGATAGTGACAGGAACGTGTTCTAGAAATGTGGCGGAGAGTGTGCGATCGCCACCTGACCGGTCAGGAGAACCCGGCGAGATGACCCGTGAAATCACCGCGCGCGTCGAGGCTTTGGTGCCGACCCTGCGCGAGCGCGCCCAGCGGACCGAGACGTTGCGGCGCATTCCCGACGAGTCGATCGAGGACCTGCGGGAGGCGGGATTCTTCACCCTGATGCAGCCGCGGCAATGGGGTGGATGCGCCGCAGATCCGGTGGTCTTCTACGACACCGTGCGCACCCTGGCGAGCGCCTGTGGATCCACCGGCTGGGTGGCGGGGATCCTGGGGATTCACAACTGGCACCTGGCGCTGTTCGATCAGCGTGCGCAGGACGATGTCTGGGGCCACGACAGTGACGCGCGGATCGCCTCGTCGTACGCGCCGATGGGCGCCGGTGCCGTGGTGGACGGTGGCTATCTGGTCAGCGGTTCGTGGGCGTGGTCTTCCGGGGTGGACCACGCCGACTGGGTCTTCGTCGGCGGGCCGGTGCTCGAGAACGGCAAGCCTGTCGACTTCGGCTCCTTCCTCATCCCGCGCAGCGACTACTCCGTCGACGACGTCTGGAACGTGGTCGGTCTGCGTGGCACCGGATCCAATACGGTTGTCGTCGAGAACGTCTTCGTCCCGCGGCACCGCTTCCTGAGCTTCGGCGTGATGAACTCGCTGACATCGCCCGGGCTGCAGCGAAATTCGGAGCCGGTCTACAAAATGCCATGGGGGACAATCCATCCCACCACGATCTCCACGCCGATCGTCGGCATGGCCTACGGCGCCTACGCGGCCCACGTCGAGCATCAGGGCAAGCGGATCCGGGCCGCGTACGCCGGCGAGCACGCCAAGGACGACCCCTTCGGCAAGATCCGCATCGCCGAATCCGCCAGCGACATCGATGCCGCGTGGCGGCAGTTGTCCGGCAATGTCGCCGACGAGTACGCCCGGCTCCGGGACGGCGGGGAGATCCCGTTCGCTCTGCGCGCCCGCGCCCGCCGCGACCAGGTCCGCGCCACCGCCCGTGCCATCGCCGCCATCGACCGGCTCTTCGAGGCCGCCGGGGCCGGCGCCCTCGCAGTCGACACCCCGCTGCAACGCCTCTGGCGCGATGCCCATGCCGGACGCGTCCACGCGGCCAACGACCCCGAACGTGCCTACGTCATGTACGGGAACCATGCTTTCGGTCTTCCGATGGGGGACACCATGGTGTAGTCGGATCGGTCGGCGGCGGGCTCCGGATCAGGCCCCGCCCGCCAGGCGAAGGACCCGAGCGCCCCGCCATCGGCGCCATCCTGGCCACCGCCCGCGCCGGTGCCTGATCGCCGCGCGGGGCCTGCCGTCGTCAGCTCGCGACGGATTCGACCTTGGCCGTATCGAATTCGACGTATTCGATGCGTGCGCCGCCGGGGTGCCGCACCGTCAGATTGCGGCCGGTGGGAACGTCGTTCGGGCCGTCGAGGATGTCGCCGCCGAGGGTGGTGATGATCGTGAGCACCTCGTCCAGGTCGTCCACTATCGCGGTGGCGTGTGTTTCCCGGTAGGGGGCAAGGGCTTCCGGGGTTCCGGCGATGAGCAGGTAGGCGCCGATGCCGGCCAGTTCCAGCTCGCGGTAGGCGAAGCGGAGCCGGGGCTGCTCACCGGTGAGCGCGGTGAACGTGGGCAATGCGGCGTCCAGATCGTCGACGTAGACGCGGGCCAGGGTGCTGAGGACCGTCACAGGCAATCTCATTTCGATATTTCCGAATTAACGAAACGAACGTAAGCTGGTGCCCCGGTCATGTCAACCGAACGAGGAACCCGATGCCGCCGCTGACCCAGCCGAATACCGCGGACCTGAACCTGGTGACGGTGCTGCACACCCTGGGGGACCCGGTCCGGATGGAACTGGTGCGCCTCATGGCCGTCCACGGCGAAATCTCCTGCAGCCCCGACCATCTCGTAATCCCGAGATCGACCCTGTCGAACCATTGGCGCACCCTGCGCGAGGCCGGCCTCACCGTCACCCGCGTCGACGGCAAGGCCCGCTACATGACCCTGCGCCGGGCCGACCTCGACGAACGATTCCCCGGCGTTCTCGACGCGGTGCTCGGGTCCCTCGCTCAGAGGTCTGCCAGTGCCAGTCCGGTGAGCGCGCCACCGGGGCGGGCGATTTCGGTGTCGATGCCGTCATCGAGGTCGACGAGGCGGATCGCACCGCCGAGATCGCTGACGTAGAACCGGGATTCGCTGATCGCCACCACGCCGATGGCCTCGCGGTAGCCGCTGGACAGGATGGTCACCGGTCCAGGAACCGGGTCGACCGAGGCGCGGTTGAGGGTATTGCCCGCGGGTTCTGCGCCGCGATCGGTCCACAGCAGGTTCCCGTCGCCGGACAGTGCCAGGTCGATCGGTTCGGGGAGATCGTGCCAGAGCACCTCGATATCGGTGCGGGCTGCGGGGGAGGTGCCGGCGGGGAGCTCGAGTGGCGCGCGGAAGATCCGGCCTTCACCAGCCTTCGGTGCGCCCTTCTGGGTCCAGTAGAGGTGGCGGCGGTCGAGGTCCAGGCAGATGCCGACCGGCCAATTCCGAGACTGCACAGCGTCTTCGGTGCCTTCCCCGGTGACCACCAGCGGGCGCAGCTCGCCCCCGGCGAGATTGCAGGTGAGGACCTGCATGCCCTCGCGGTCGCACCAGTACAGGTGGCCGGTGTCGAAATCGGCGGTGAGCTGCTTGCCGGTGGTGAACGCACCGGGCGGGACGATCACCGTGCGATTGCCGCCGTCGAGGTCGGCGCGTTCGAGCATGCCGGTCCGGTGGAAGAACACGGGTTCCGTGCCGGGCGTGGGACGCATGTCGGGTGCGCCCATGCTGGTCCAGTACACGTGCCCGCGATCCTGATCGACGGTGACGCCGTCGGGGTAGGCGTCCAACCCGGTGATCAGGGTGCGCACGTCACCCCCGTCGAGCGAGATCGCGTGCATGGCACGGGCTTTGAGGTCGAGCGCGAGCAGATGTTTCATCGCGGCCTCCTGCCGTCAAAGCCGATTCGGGTCGGGGTAGTCGTCGTAGAAGCCGGCACCGGATTTCACGCCCAGCTTGCCGTCGGCGATATAGCGCTTCAGCAGAATGCGCGGGCCCTCGGGTAGATGCGGATTCTCCTGGGCGTAATGCTCTTCGATATCGAGCACCACATCGAGGCCGACGCTGTCCATCATCCGGAACGGACCCGCCTCGGTGCCGAAATTCAGCTTGAACATGGCATCGACATCCTGCGGGGTCGAGACGCCCTCGTAGACGACGTCGAGCGATTCGCGTTTCAGCGCCGCCCAGATCCGATTGAGGATGAAGCCGGTGCTCTCCTTACGGCACAGGAAAGGATGCAGACCGTATTCGGGGAACGTCGACATGACGAAGTCGATGATCTCGGGCGCGGTATCGCCATCGGACATCACATCGAGCGTCGTCGACGCGGGCGGCATATAGAAATGCGTATTGAGCATGCGGTCGCGGGTCGAAAGCCTCTCGGTGAACAGCCTGCTCGCATACGACGACGAATTCGACGAGACGACCGCATCGGCCGCGCACAGTCCGTCGAGCTGACCGAAGATCGACTTCTTGAGGTCGAGCCGCTCCGGCACCGCCTCCACCACCAGCCACGCCTCCGCCACCGCATCGGCCAGGTCCGGCACATAACTCACGATCCCCGGCGTGCCGCCGTCGATGTGGGCGGCCACCGCGGGCAATTCGCCGGTCGCATACCCGGCGGCCTGCGTCCCCTGCGTCCCGTTCGGATCGGTGATGTGCACGGTGCCGCCCCGCGTGGCGAACATCAGCGCAATGCGCCGGCCCAGGGTTCCCGCGCCGATCACGGCCACCGGCCGATTGCGATAGTCATTCGGTATCGCGGCCATTCCCCGCTCCTTCGATGAAAGGTCCGAGCTGTGAATTCGCGTAATCGATCGCTATACCGTAGCGGGGCATACTCCTCTCCCGGGGTAGCGGCAGCATTGTCGGCGCGGTGGGCGGGTGTGGACGCGGTGGTGGTCCGGCGGGCGGACACGGTTCGGGCTCAGGGCGCTCGTCAGGTCCATGGCTTCGGCACCACGCGGGATGTCGGCGAGTAATCGATAACCCGGCCATTTGGTTACGTCGTAGCCGCCGTAAGCGTCGAAAATGCTTTGATACTGGCCGTCGGTGATCCGCCGGAAGTCGCTGTGGTCGACCGCCAGTTGGACGAGATCCCCTCACGCCAACCAACCGATACGTTGTCGAGGTAGAGAACGGTGGGAACACCCGAGGGCGGTACCACAAGATTTCCTTGCCATGCTCGTCGTGTATCACGCACGGCGCCGATGGATCGTCGAACTCGTTGTACTGCTGCTGAAGTCGCGCATACTGCTCCAAACACCGAGAACGGGCGCCTTCGTGGATCGTGATTGCGGACTCGATGCGTACTCGCAGTCCATCGAATGGCGTGTAGCTCGGCAGCTGAAACTGTTGGCGCAGTGGACATCCGGCGTGATCGTGGAGGCCGTGACCGATCAGTGCGCCCTCGCTCTGCGCGACCGGCTCGCCGCCCTGCACGTGCCCGCCACGTTCGATCTGCGCCGGTCGGCACCCGCTCCTGGGGCTACTGGGAGGAAGACCTGCACAAGTCCTGGGCATTGTTCGACCGGGTGCTCCGGTAGGTGCGCGCCACCAGGGCCGAGCGCAGATACCAGACCCCCGAGGTGTGCGTCGGGTCGAATCCGGTGAGCCGGCCGATACGTTTCAGCCGGTAGTCGACGGTATTGGTGTGGACATGCAGCGTCCGGGCCGTACGCTGACGGTTCAGGTTGTTGCTGATGTGCAGCTGCAGCGTCTGCAGCAGTTCGGGATACTCGTCCAGCGGATCCAGCAGCGTCCCGAGGTGATCGCGGCCGGGACCCGGACGGGTGAGCTGGTATTCGAGCGAGAGATCGTCGAAGCGGTACAGCCCGCGCACCAGCTGCAAGCGCTGCACCATGTCGAGCAGCTCGTGCGCCTGCTCGGTCGCGGCCGGAATCTGTTGCGGCGCAGCCTGGGTGACCGCCGCGGTGATCGGCACCTGCGCGGCCCGGGAGAGGTTGACGATGAATTCGTCGAGCTCCGCATCGGGCAGCCCGTGCTCCGGGATCAGGATGGTGCCGCCGTCGACGCTCAGCAGCGAGAGCGCCTTGTCCGGATAGCGGGTCGCGAGCTCGGCCTGCGTCCGGCGCAGTTTGCGGCGCGCGACCACCTGACTGTCGAGCGCCCGGTTCATCTCGTCCGGATGCGGCGGAATCGAAACCGCAAGCACCCGATACGATTCCGCGATCTCGATGCCGCACTCGCGGGCCATGGTGGAGGTGCTGTGGCCGCCGAGCAGCGCCGAGGTCAACGTGTGCACGGCGGTGTGGTGCTCGCTGATCACCGCGCGCAGCTCGCGCACGTACGCGACCGAGACGGCCGCCGTCATCCGATCCAGCAGCTCCACCACGAGTTTCGCGCCGCCGACCATGGCGTGGAAGTCCGATGCGGTGAGCGAGGGCGTGGTCGTGCCCGCCGCCTGCGTGTACTTGCTGGTGGACTTGGCCATCACCAGGTCCAGGCCGATCTTGAAGCCCTCGTGGATGGCGTGATGGATGGTGTCGATCGGAATGCCCTCGCGGGCCCACTGCGCCGCGGCGTCCTCGAGGCGCTTGGTCTTCTCCGGGATGTCCCGGCCGTCGAGCATGCTCACCGCCAGCTCGAGGCAGGTGCGGGTGATGGTCGTGACATCCCCGCGCAGCGCGTCGCCCGGCAGCGTCCCGCACGGGACCACGGTCTCCACGAAATGCCCGACCATGCGTCGCGACAGCTCGCGGACGTCCCGCAGCGCCGACGACAGCGGCATGCCCGAAATGGTCAGGCCCGAACTCGGTGAATCGATCATCGACATTCCGGTTTCTCCCTTGCACCCCCTGCTTCCCGATCCCGAAGCTACCGATCATCCGGACCGGCTGTCCGGGCACTCGGCCTGTGAATATTCGGCAAACGTCACCCACCTCGGACTGTTAGTTATCACAAAAGGCCACGTCAAACCAATACTTGAACGATGTTCAAGCTCGAGGTAGATTGCCTTGACATGACTGATGGACTGTTGAATCTGTTGGTGGACAAGGCGTTACGCCGAACGGTCCCGACCCGGGCGGAGGCGCTGGCATTGCTGAGCGGCGCGCAACCGCTCATCGACGTCGTGGCGGCGGGCTCGCGGGTGCGACACGAATTCTTCGGCGCGCGTGTCAAACTCAACACGATCGTCAACATGAAGAGCGGTCTGTGCCCGGAGGACTGCGGGTACTGCTCGCAGCGGCTGGGCTCGGCATCCGGTGTGCTGAAGTACTCCTGGATCACGCCCGAGCAGGCCGCGCGGGTCGTCGGGCAGGCGATTGCGGGCGGGGCCAAACGAGTGTGCCTGGTCGCTAGCGGGCGCGGGCCCGGCGAACGGGATCTGACCAGAATCGAGCAGACCATTGCCGCCATCACGGCCGACCATCCGCAGACGGAGATCTGCGTGTGCCTGGGCCTATTGGGGGAGGGACAGGCCGAGCGGCTCGCGGCGGCCGGCGCCCACGCCTACAGCCACAACCTCAACACCTCCGAGGCGCGCTATGCCGACATCTGCAGTACGCACACCTTCGACGATCGCGTCGACACCGTGCTGCGGGCGAGCGCGGCCGGGCTGTCACCGTGTTCCGGAGCGATTTTCGGCATGGGGGAGTCGGACGAGGACATCGTCGATCTGGCCTTCGCGCTGCGGGCGCTGGACCCGGACTCGGTGCCGGTCAACTTCCTGATCCCGTTCGATGGAACGCCGCTGGCGGGACAGTGGGAGCTGACGCCCGACCGCTGCCTGCGCATTCTCGCGCTGTTCCGCTTCTTCTTCCCCGACGTGGAGGTGCGGCTGGCCGGTGGCCGTGAGCTCCACCTGCGCGGCCTGCAACCGCTGGCGCTGCACCTGGCCAATTCGATCTTTCTGGGCGACTACCTCACCAGCGAGGGGCAGCCCGGAGCCGACGACCGGCAGATGATCATCGATGCCGGATTCACCATCGAGGGCGCGCAGGAGCAGACCCTGCCGCCGGCGCGCCACGACCTGGTCGCGGTGCGCAAACGTGGTGCGGGGACGGATCTTCCGGCGAACGCGTAGGGTGCGCCGTGGGCGGCTCGCCGAAGGGGCCGCCCACGGCCGGGCGCTACCAGACGACCGGAAGCGCTTTCGGGCCGCGCAGCAGCATGCCCGTCTTCCACTCCACCTCGTCGGCGGGCACTGCAAGGCGCAGGTTCGGGAAGCGGCGCAGCAGCGCGGTCAGCGTCACCTGCAGTTCGAGGCGGGCCAGTTGCGCACCCACGCAGTGATGGAAGCCGTGGCCGAAGGCCAAGTGCGAGTTGTGATGTCGGGCCAGGTCCATGGTGTCCGGATCCGGGAAGACCGTCTCGTCGCGGTTCGCGGTCGCCAGATCCACGAAGACGGCCTCGCCCGCGCGAATGAGCGTGCCCGACAGTTCGACATCCTCGACGGCGATGCGCGGGAACGCGCCGCCATTGCCGAGCTGGATGTAGCGGAGCAGCTCCTCGATGGCGGCCGGGACGAGATCGGGATCCGCACGCAGACGGTCCCATTCGCCCGCGGTGAGCAGGACGTAGACGAAATTGGCGATCTGATTGGCCGTGGTCTCGTGACCGGCGACCAGCAGGGTGAGGCCGAGCGTGATCAGCTCGTCCTCGCTGAGCCGGTCATCGTTGTCCCGGGCCGCCACCAGCGCGCCGAGCAGATCATCGGCGGGGTGGGCGCGGCGCTCGGCGATCTGCTCGGTCAGGTATTCGGCGACGGCGGCGAACGCGGCCAGTCGTTCCTCGTCGGGGACGGCGGTGGTGGACATGATCGCGTCGGAGAAGTCGCGGAAACGATGCTGGTCCTGCGGTGGCACGCCGAGCATTTCGCAGATGACCGTGACCGGCACCGGGAGCGCCAGCGCCGCCACCAGGTCGGCGGGCGAGCCGGCCGCGGCCATGGCCGTCAGCATGTCCTCGACGATCTCCTCGGCGCGTGGGCGCAGCTCCTGCACGCGACGGGTGGTGAACGCGGTCATGGTCAGCTTGCGGAGCCGGGTCAGCTCCGGCGGGTCCATGCTGGTCGGGATGTTCGGCATGGCCGGTGTCTCGCGCACCCGCGGCACATCCTCGCGGCCTACCGTGGCGGCGCGGCTGAACCGGGGATCGCTGAGCACCGAGCGCACGTCCGCGTAGCGGGTGACGAGCCAGGCCTCGCCGCCGTAGGGCAGCCGGACGCGGGAAATCGGTTCCTCGCGGAGCAGTGTCATCGCCGTCGGATGCGGATCGAGCCGGACCGGATCGCCGAACGGATAGTGGCGGACTTCGGTAGGTGTGGTCACGCGAAACTCCTTCTGATGTAAGCAAATGCTTACAGCGGTCGATCGTAGGAGTGCGCCACCCAACCGTCAACGCTCGATTTCCGTTATGACGGAGGGAAATTCGTACTTACCCGGTCCAGGAGGACTCGCGCCGAACGCAGGACGTGATCGGCGACGACGGCCGGGTCGGCGCTCGCCAGCGGCTCCCAGTGATAGACCGATCGCAGCAGACCGATGCCCAGCAGCCAGGCCACCACCAGATCGGCCCGCAATTCGGCGTCCGGGCCGTCGCCGAGTTCGGACAGTGCCCGCACGTATCGTTCGTCCAGCTCCCGCCGGATCACTGACACGCCGCTGGCATGTCCGCTCGATCGTAGCGCGGCCTGCAGCCAAAGCTGTTGATCGGCAGCAGTATTCAGCATCCCGGCCAGCAGCCGGCCGAGCAGCTCGTCCGCGGGACCTTCCGACAGCACCCGATGGCCGCGATCCGCGACGACCGCCCGGAACAGCTCGTCCTTGTTCCCGAAGTACCGGAACAGCAGCGCCTGATTCGCTCCGGCCCGGGCCGCGATCTCCCGCACGGTCGTGCCCTCGAAACCCTTCTCGGCGAACACCTCCCGCGCCGCGGTCAGCAGGGCCGAGCGGGTGGCATTGGCATCCTTGTGCCGCCCGCTGGTTTCGCTCCCGGTACCCATTCGCCCTCCGATGTCGCCGCGCCGACGCGCGGCTCGTACGCCGTCGGCTCCTGCCGCGACCATAGACTCGGCGGCGACGGCAGTGCCGGGGCTACCTCGGCTTACCCTTTGCGTCGGAGACCACCGGCGGTGCGCTCCGCGTCGATGGCGGCTACGCCCACTCGATCCTGTTGGAGCCCGGTGACGGTGCGTATTCTCTTGTAGCTGTAGGTGATTCCCGCGACGAGAATGATCAGCAGGACTGCGGTGGTGCCCCAGGTGCCGAAACCGAGCCCGCCCTTGTCGTGCGATTTGGACAGCAGATCGCCCACCGTCGCACCGAGCGGTCGGGTGAGGATGAACGCAAGCCAGAACAGCAGGACCCCCGAGATCCGGGTCAGGTAATGGGCGGCAAGCAGGGCGGCCATGACCGCGGCGATGAGCAGCGCGCCCCCGCCGTAGCCGAGTCCGGAACTGTCGGAGAGGTAGTCGCCCAGGGAGGTACCCAGTGTGTTGGACAGCAGAATGGCCGCCCAGTACAGCAGTTCGCCACGCGTGCTGGTGATTCCGGTGACGTCGTAGGTCTGGCCGCTGAGCTTCCAGATGACGAAGACGACGGCCAGGCCGGTGATCAGGACGGCCGCGCCCGCGCCGTAGCCCAGGCCGCCGTCGGTGGAGGTGCCCGAACCGGGGCCGCGATTGAGGAAATCGGAGATGGTGGTGCCGGCCGTGCTGGTCGCGGCGATCACGGTCCAGTACAGCGCGGGATGGAACTGGCGGGCCCCCAACTGGGCAACCAGGCTGACGGCGAAGATGCCCAGAAACAGCATCGACGCCGCCGCATAGCCGAGGCTCAGGGTTTGGGCCAGCAGATCCCCACCGGTCTCGCCGAGCGTGGTCGCCGCGATCTTCAGCACCCAGAACAGGGCGGTGACCTGGGGGAGCTTGTAGTTCGTATGCGGTTGCGCCGCGGACATGCGGATCCCTTTCGAGCAGTCGGTTACCGGACACGGGGGAGTCTGCCCGCCGGTCGCTGAGAAGGCGCTGAGACACGTCCGATCCGGGCGTGTGCAATCATGGGGACGGACATCTGACGGAGGGACCGACCGTGGGCATGGGAATGGTGCTGGGCGACAACCGCTCCTGCGCTTCGCCGCGGGAACGGTCCGAATCGCCCTCGTTCTGACGGAAAGTCGCTCTCCGGACTCCTGCCTCGAAGCGTCGCCGGCCCCAGGCGCCTTCGTTTCCGCAGGAGTTCGTCATGTCCACCCTCAGCTGGACCGAGAATCGATCGGTCTACACCGCCCACTGGCATTCCGAGAACGGGGCTCCGGCCCCCGCCCGCATCGTCGTCGCCGACGACCGCACGACCGCGCAGACCGCCCACCGGCTCGCGCGGGCGGGCACGGGCCTGGTGTGGCGCGGGGATTTTCACAATGCTCGCCAGTTGCTGCGAGCCCTCGACCGCCGTCTGCGGCGAGCCGCACGACCGATTGGGCGCGAAAGCAGTCCGGCAGCGGTGTTCCATCAGCAGCGTGCCGCGCAGGCCGAGCGCGCCGGGATACTCGGCAGGCTGCTGATCGTGCTCGAACCTGGTTACTCTCTCGAGCTACGGCGCGCGCACGATGTTCGGTCGGCGTGCGAACACGCTTACGCGGCGGTGCGCCCGAATTGCCCAGATATCCAGCGGATGTGCGTGTCGCTGACCGAGCTGCTCGGGGTGCTCAGCGCCTATCAGTGGCATCGGAACGGCGTCGAGATTCCAGCGCTGGGCGCGCGCATCCATCCTGACTACGGCGTGTTCTCCCCGGTTCGCGGCGAGTACGTCGATCTCGTCGCCGGCGCGCCGTTTCCGGCGAAAGCGCAGCGGCCCTCCGTATCCGATCTCGGCACGGGGACCGGGGTGCTCGCCGCGGTTCTGGCCCGGCGCGGTGCGCGGGTGACCGCCACCGACATCAATCCTCGCGCGGTGGCCTGTGCCGAGGCGAACCTGGACCGCCTCGGCCTCACCGGCCTGGTTCGGGTCGCGGAAGCCGATCTGTGGCCCGAGGGTTGTGCGGACCTGATCGTCTGCAACCCGCCCTGGCTGCCGGCGCACCCGACCTCAGCGCTGGAGCTCGGCATCTACGACCCCGGATCGACTGTGCTGCACCGCTTCCTGGACGGATTGCGCCACCACCTCGCCCCGCACGGTGAGGGCTGGCTGATTCTCTCCGACCTCGCCGAACGCCTCGAATTGCGAAGCCGGGACGAGTTCCGTGCGCGCATCGCCGCCTCCGGGCTGCGCGTGGCAGCTCGGTACGACACACCTCCGCGGCATCCGCGAGCGTCGGACAGCAGCGATCCTCTCTACGAGGCTCGGCGGGGTGAGGTCACCTCGTTGTGGCGACTGGTGCCAAACGACTGATCGGTCCGAGCGGTGGTGCCGGCTCCCCCCTACCGGAGCCGGCACCACGGCTGAACAACCTGCTACCCGTCGACCCGCACGGCCGAGCTGTAGCACACCCGACGGCTCAACTGCCGCTCGGCGATCCGCTCCACCAGCAGCGGAATGAACTCCCGAACCCGGTGCCCCTCGAAATCCCGATGAATACCCCGAACCACCTCCCCGACGACGCGAGCCGTCAAATCAGGAAATCGATTGGACAGCCGCGCGACAAGATCGCTCATCTGCTGCTCTTCATCGGATCCCGTCATACCGCGAGTTCGCCTCCATCACCAGCGTTCGTGCGCCGGCACCCGTCCCGTCCCAACGGATGACCAGCGAAGTGGACAACGGTCCGGGGTGCGCTCACCCCGGACCGTGCCCCTCGAGTGTTGCGGCAAAGAACGAGCTTTTCGCCCCGGAACCGCTTTCTGGCACATTTTGTCGCGCACTAGGCACACCAGGTCCTGGCCGCTTGCGGATGAGAAATGCAAATGAAATTTCATTTGCAACAACGCCATTCGAATCGGGATCGGCACCGCCAGAGCTATCGGGTGGGAAGCGGCCGGGCCCGTTCGCGAACCTCGGCCAGGTGCTCCCGCGGAGTCCATTCGTTGAGCCACGCGGGGACCGGAAGGCTCGGCGCTGCCACACAGAGGTCATCACGGGCGGCGGTGGCGAACTCCTTCCGCAGGTGGTAGGCGTCCCGGTTGATCAGTAGCCAATCATCCGGATCGGTCAGTTTGCCCTTTGCGAACCACTCGAAAGTCCATGTGTACCTGTTGAGTTCGTCGCCGATCGCGACGGCGGACGGGCTTCCCAGAAGCTGCACTTCCTGCCACCGTTGAATGCGGTCACGTTCCAGGTCGGCGAGTCGAGTGAGAGCCTCTTCCAGCGACGGAGCCTCAGGATCCGCTTCGCCGCTCCGCAATCTGACCAATTGGCCGGCTACGGAGTGCATCTTCCTGGTGACGATCAGATACTCCGAGTAGACCTGCAGCCTGCGCTCGTCCCACCGCGCGGCCTGCGTGCGGTTCCATTTGGATCGTTCGTTGACATATGACGCGAGGAATGTGATTCCACCACCGATGACCACACCGCTCAGCGTGCCGAGCAACTGAGAAAGCACGACCAAATCCTATCCGCCACAACAGATTCTGTCGGAAGGATGGCGGGTCGCCGCCCGGGGCGGGCCTCTCACGCTTGTTCGCGCGACGTCGTCGATGGGCTCCTCGGCGCGCACAGTGACTCGGCTCCAGCGATGGAGTCGGGTCGCGCGATCATTGGGATCGTGACCAGGGCCCACACGAGATTGAGCATGCCGGTGAGCAAGGTGACTTGGGCCGCGGGCACTCCGCCACCTCGGAACCTGTTGCCCAGGCACCTTGGGACCGACCGGACCCTCGCAGCTATGGCGATCCGGGCCGGCGCGAGCGAACACACCTTCAGCTGCCACTTTGGCGACCAATCTGGGCACCCGCCCCGCCAGCGGCTCCGCCGGACCCGCATCCGCTGAGCCAAGCACCTCCTCGGATGCTTCAAACGAATAGCCGACGTCCCGTACGCCTTCTGCATCCGCCCGCTAGACGTGGCTGGTGTCAAGACCCAACTGGCCGCACTACTTGCGCGGTCGTCGGAAACGCGTGCGGCCGCGGGGCCTCGATGCCTCAGTTCCTTTTGCAATTGCTTCCGAAATGACTCCACCCAGTTCGCTGTCGGAAACTTCGCCGCTTGCCTCCAAGTGGAAATCTCTGCCGTCCGATACGTGGAGATGTATGGAGGTGTTCTTGTTGCGCATTCTCCGCCACATGTCGATGACGATCGCGTATAGCGAGGACAGTGCACCGCCTGCCAGTAGAATTCTCGCAACTATGTCAATGATTTCACTCATGCCATAGCGCCTTTCACGACGGCGAAAAAGCTCACAATAAGGGCGGTTGGGTATGCCCAGAAGCACAACTGCATTGTCGACTGGGTGGCGCCGTCAGGTAACACTAGGTACTCGGAAATCGAACCAAGACTGACGATGAATACGCCGAATACCAGGAGTTTTCCCAGGAAGCCCTTGTTTGGTGCCGAGATCAACTCGCCAACTGATCCGAATGCAATCACACCCCCGATCAGCAGGAGGTCGCCGTGCCCGAGGATGCTGACCATGGTAAGAGGTTCATTTCTCTTGATTTGCAACCGTAGGGCTAGCGCGCCAATGGGGAGTAGTCCGGTTATCACGGTGAACAGTATCCAGTTGCCCACTGAGTTCCCGATTTTCTCGTGATTGGTCTTCCAGGATTCCTTGATTTTCGATATTACTGCCACTTGATTTCGTCCCCAAAATGAATGTCTATCGATTTGAACCTATAGGGCTGAGAGCCCCGACGCGCGGTCCAGTCGTATTGATAGCGATTATGCGCGTTCGGGTGTGGTCTGTCCGGTAGAACCCGGTGGGATTGGACTTGACCGTCCCATACACTGTACTTTTCCTGGAAACCGAATCCCGGGGGCGGTTGAATCGGAAAAAAATACGGTCTGGCTGGCGGCTCGAAACCCTCAGGCAAAGCTGGACATCTGATCGCACATCGTGAGTCGCCGGGTGTCCTTGGTAGGCGGAGCCCTGGCTTGAGCCGCGCGGCACGGTCTGTTCTTGCCTGCGTTTGTCGTGGCCGTCGGCCGGGGTCCCACGACTGTGTGCTGGCCCATCGCGGGTCTGAAGTAGCCGATCGGCGTTGACTGGATATGTGCGAGAAGCGGTCTGGGCAGGGGGATCGGCGGGGGTATGACATCGGAGCCGGTCGATATGGCTGGGGCGGTTCGGATCGCGTGGCTGGTGGAGCAGTTCGACTGGGTGTGCGCGATCGAAGACGTTCGACAGTGGTGCGCGTTGCCTGGCGGCGGCAGGCCATTCGGTACGGCATCGGGTTCATAGAAACAGATCTCGAGGTTCAGCCGTCTGCGACCGACTCCGTGGGCGATCTGTCCGATCTGGCCTGGAGTGATCGGTCCACGACCAATGGATCGGTTAATCCCGAGCACCAACAGATGCTCGATCCAGGAACCAGTTACCACGGCGATTAGGTTGCAGCCCAGCGCATCCTGCATCGAGGCAACCAGTAGCAGAAGCGATTCGCAACGCTTGGCGGGATGCGTTTGTGAAGTAGGTCTCGCGTAGCCCGGCCGAACGTCTGGCGCTCGAGCATCTTTGCGCGGGTGACAAGGCTCTCGGGGAGTTGGCTCCCGATGCTATGGCTTGTGAAATGACGTTACTTGGAACCCTTGGCGCGTTCGGTCACCTTTTCGGCGCGAATTGACCACCGGGCGGGGCGGTGGCCGCTCGTAGAGTTGGCGGGTGTCCTCGGGCGAGATGGGGATGTGAATGATGAGGATTGTCGGATGTCGTTGAACCCGTTCATGCTCGGCGTGCGATTTCTGCTCGAGCTGACCGCTGTGGTGTCGTTCGGAATTCTGGGGTGGCGAGGGTTCGATGTGCCGTGGCGGTTTGCCCTGGTGTTGGTACTGCCGATCGTGGTGGCGGCGGTGTGGGGGATGTTTGCCGTGCCGGGGGATCCGAGCCGGAACGGGGAAGCGACGGTTGCCGTGCCCGGCGTTGTGCGGCTGGTGATCGAAGTGCTCGTGCTGGGTGGCGGGGCGGTCGCGCTGTGGGGTGCGGGGCTGTCGATGGCGGCGCTCGTGTCGGCGGTTGTCTTGGTGTTGTACCAGGTCCTCGCGTATGACCGAGTCGGCTGGCTGATTGCGCATTGAGTGGAGCTCTCGTCGTGAGCGGTCCGATGGCTGTGTGACATTCCGGATCCGGGACCGAAAACGGGGCTCGATCTGGTCAGAGTGCCCCGAGACCGGTTCTCCGGGAGGTAATCTCGATGCGATGGGACAACGTGCACTGTTCACACTGGCATGTATCGTTCTCACCGCCTGGTGCATGGTCGCCACGCCCGGCAGGGTTGCCGCCGATCCGGGGCTACCGCCGGTGGGCGGCAATTTCCTCTGGGGAGTGTCCAGTTCCGGGTTTCAGAGTGAAGGCTCTGCGCCGGACAGCAATTGGAGCCGTTACGCGGGATCCGGTCGAGCCGAGGACTACCGCAATTCGGTCGACTTCTTTCATCGCTACGATGAGGATATCCAGCACGCCGCCAACCTCGGTGTCGGCGTCTACCGGATCAGCGTGGAATGGGCCCGGGTGCAACCGAATCCGGGCGAATGGGATTTCTCCTTCTACGACAGCATGATCGCGCGAATTCGCGCGGCCGGAATCCGGCCCATGATCACCCTGGACCACTGGGTGTTCCCGGGCTGGGAGGTCGATCGCGGCGGCTGGCGCAATCCGGGCATGGTCGATGATTGGCTCACCAACGCCCGCGCGGTCGTGGACCGCTACGCGCACTTCGATCCGCTGTGGGTCACCTTCAACGAGCCCCTCGCCTATACCGGAAAAGAGCAGCAGATCGGCGATCTCGGCGCACTCGACGTCGCACCCATGATCGATCGGATGGTCGCCGCGCACCGCGCGATCTACGACCACATCCACCTCCGGCAGACCGGTGCCATGGTCACGAGCAACATCGCCTTCTCGGCCATCGGCACGGCACAGGCCGACGCGTCCTTCGTCGACCGGATCGCGGACAAGCTCGACTACATCGGAATCGATTACTACTACGGTGGATCCCTGACCAATCCCCCGAATCTGGCGGCCCTGCTGACCAACCAGCCCTCGAGCCTCGTCCTCGAACCCGACGGCATCTACTACGTCCTGCGTCGATACGCGCAGAAGTTCCCGGGCCGCCCCCTCTACATCGTCGAGAACGGCATGCCCTCCGACAACGGCTCACCCACCACCGACGGCATGACCCGCGAGGACGACCTGCGCGACACCGTCTACTGGGTCCAGCGCGCCAAGGCCGACGGCATCAACGTCATCGGCTACAACTACTGGAGCATCACCGACAACTATGAATGGGGCAGCTACTCACCACGTTTCGGCCTCTACACCGTCAACGTCACCACCGACCCCACCCTGACCCGCCACCCCACCGCCGCGGTCCCCGCCTACCGCGACATCACCACCTCCGGCGGCGTCCCCGCCGACTACCTCCCCACCCGCCCTCCGGCCCTCTGCTCCATCCAGGACCTCCCCTCCAGCTGCTTCAACCCGGTAACCGTCCCGGGCCGCTGACCCACACCCCTCCGGCCGGGACTGGCAGTGGCGATTCCGGGTCGAGGTGGTGGGCGGTGCTATGTTCGGATTTGCGAGACCCACTGGTTCTGCTCGGTTCACGGCATCCCAGGAGGTGGGCAAGTCATGAGTTCCCCGAAGTCGCGCGATCCGCACTCGATATCCACCGCACCGATCGTGGTCGGTGTCGATGATTCTCCGGCCGCGCTGTCGGCCGTGCGCTGGGCGGCGGAGACCGCGGCGGCGCGCGGGCGCGAACTGTTGATCGCGCACGGCACGAACGTGAATGTGATCGTGGGGGTGATGGGCACCTTTTCGAGTGTGAATTCCGAAGTCGAGCAATCGATTCAGGCTTTCGGCGCCGACCTGGTGGCACAGGCCCGGGAGGTCGCCGAAATGGCCGCGCCCGCCGTGATGGTGCGCACCGAGGTGTTCCCGCAGCATCCGGCGAGGATGTTGATCGACCTCTCGGCCACCGCCCATATGACGGTGCTCGGCGGTCCGGCCGAACGCCGGGGCTTGAACCGGATCGGTTCCATCCTGGTCTCGGTGGCGAGCCAGGCGGCCGGATCGGTGGTCGTGGTGCGCGACGACGACCCCGAATGGGTGGACCGCCGCACGGCGCCGGTCGTGGTCGGCGTCGACGGCAGCCCGGTCAGCGACGCGGCGGTCGCCACCGCGTTCTACGAGGCGTCCGTGCGCAACGCGCGGCTCGTGGCTGTACACGCGTGGAGCGACCTGTACCTGGCCCGGTACTCGGGATTCATCGATACCTCCATCGAGGCCGCGCAAGCGACCGAGGCGGAGCGGGCGTTGCTGGTCGAACGGCTGGCAGGGTGGCAGGAGAAGTACCCCGACGTCGAGATCACCCGTGACATCCACCTCGCCGATCCGGTCGAGCACCTGCTGACCTGGTCCGAGGGGGCCCAACTGCTGGTTGTCGGCAGCCGCGGCCGGGGCGGGTTCGTCGGCATGCTGCTCGGCTCCACCAGCAATGCGCTCGTGCAGCGCGCGAACTGTCCGGTCATGGTGGTCCACCCGGAGTCGTAAGCCGGCAGGTGGGCTGGTCGGTGTGGAACTCGGGAATGTAGGAGATACCGACGAGGAGGCCCTCGCGGCTTTGGATCTTCATGTCTCTCAACCTCCTTCGGATAGCCGCGGGTGTTCCGGGGCAGCTATTCGGCGTTCGGGGCTCGATGTCGGGAACTAGTTCGTCGTGCGGGTTCGGGTTTCGGTGGGATCTCCACGTCGTAGCGGCGGACGTACGCGGCCAGGAAGGCTTGTGCGGTGGCTGTCACCGGGATGGCGAGTAGTGCGCCCGTCGCTCCGAACAGGGCCGCGCCCGCGAGAACCGCGCCGAAGGCGACCGCGGGATGCATGTCGAGGGTGGTCGCGGTGATGCGCGGCTGCAGGACGTAGTTCTCGAATTGCTGGTAGACGACGATGAATCCGAGAATCCACAGCGCCGACCGTGGATTGTGGGCCAGCGCCACCAGCACTGGCAGTGCACCCGCGAGGTAGGTGCCGACGGTCGGGATGAACTGGGACACCACCCCCACCCACAGCGCGAGCGCGAAGGCGGACGGAATCCCCAGCACCCGCATTGCCGCGTAGTGTGCCAGCGCAGAGCAGAACGCGAGCAGTGCGCGCGAGTAAATGTAGCCGCCCGTCTTCTCGACCGCGATATCCCAGGCGCGCAACACATGTCGCTGCCGCTGCGGCGGCAGGAGCGAGCACACCGCATTGCGGAAGCGCGGTCCGTCCGCGGCGAAATAGTAGGTGAACAGCAGCACGCCCAGGCCCTGGAACAGCACGCCGAGTGCCGTGGTGCCGATGCCCCAGACGTCGTCGGCCAGGTTCAGCGCCCAGGACTGCAGTTTCGAGCTGATGTCCGAGGTGCGATCGGTGATATCGGTGACCGAGAGGTCGGTGTGGAACGTGCTGTTGATCCAGGTGACCGCACTGTGCATATCCCGCGGCAGGTTCTCGATCAGTGTCGTCACCTGACCGACCACCAATTCGCCCATGGTCCAGACGAATCCGACCAGCACCACGGTCACCACCACGAACACCGCCAGGGTCGCCGCACCGCGTTTCCAGCGGCGCGCGGCCAGCCAGTTCACCGCGGGTTCGATGGCGAAGGCCAGGAACAACGACACCACCAGCACCGTCAGCAGACCGCGCAGGCGCATCAGCCCCCAGAAGGTGATGACGACCCCGGCCACCGTGGCCGCTGCCAGCAGATAGGCCCGCGGCAACCAGGCCGGGACCACCGACGCGACCAGCCGGTCCGGCCTGACCTCCGCCGCAGCGTCGTCGTCCGGGCTCTGCTCCTGCTCTCCGGAGTCGGATTCGTCCTGGGGCACTCCGCAAACGTACTGGCGTCCGGCCGATCAGCGTCGCAGTGCGCATGTGCCCGCGTGTTCCGGCCGCGCGGAAGCTGCAGCAGCCCAGCGCCGATGGTCGCTCGATCGAGCGGAATCCCGCCCCTGCCGCGGTCATGCCCTCGAACCTGCCACATCGTCGAGCCGCTACTCCACGTGGCGCAGCGCGATCAGCGCATTCTCGTGAAACTGGCGTAGTGATCGTCTGTGTACCACGCCGAACCGTCGTTGCCGGTCACGATCCGCTCCGCATCGCGGGATCGGCCTGGTTGCTTGCAGTTGACATCCCACTCCAGATAGCCGACACCCTCGGGCAACTGGCCGCCTCTGTTCTGCCATGTGGTACCACCTTTGGTTCCGGGACAGTCGGTCGGGGGCCATTTGCCTTGGTCGATCAGACTCAATGTTGTCCAGGCTCGCTGGGGAACCGTGGAGTCCACCAGGCGTACCTCGACACCGGCCACCGTCGAGTGCTGGGTCACCTGCTCTGTGTGGCCACCTGACAAAAGCAATGCCACCGTGGCGAGTGCAACTGAAGCGACAGCAATTGCCTTACCCCACAACGTTCTCAGCGCGATCGTCTCCACCGTCATGAGTGCCCACGGTGTCATATGGGTCTGAATCGGCCCTCACGGCGAGCTGTCGTACGGGTGAATGCGGACCAGATGGAACAGGCTCGCGGCCCAGCCGTCCCATGGCCCGCCATCGATCTCACATCTCGGCCATGCTCAGCTCGACCCCTGCTGCGGTGAGACGCTTCGTCAGGGGCGTACCCATGGCGACGGCCGGTGTCAGCACGCCGCCGCCAGCTCGCCGGTCATGGCGGACGTGGCAGCAAGCCCCACCGATCCCCGGCCGGTGTAGATCAGCTCGGAATCGCGAGAACCGATGCCCCCCAATCGTTCTGGATGCAGCGATCGCGATCGTGTACGCGGTGCCCTATCTCGTCGTCGCCGGTGTGTGCTGGATCCGGGCCGGGGGACTCACTTGCGCAACGCCTCGTGCAGCCGCAGAACATGGACGCTGTGCGGTCCGTCGTCAGGTCGGTATTGCGCAATGACGAGCTCGAAATTCGATGGGAGGTCGGGACATCCGTGAGATCGCCCATTCGCGATGTGCGCAATGCCCATGCCGAGGGTGCTCCACGATCCCAGGTTCGCCCGCCAGCGGCACCATTCTGATCGTGGCGGGCATCGCGCACTTACATGGTCAAGAGGCCGCGCTCGGTCGCGTCCAGCACTCGCTCGAGTGAGTCTTCGATGTTCTCGGGTGTGGCGGGCAGTGGGCCGTCGAGGAGTAGGCCGGCGAGGCCGTGTACTGCTGACCATGCGGCTATTTCGGCGCCGGGGCGGCGGATTGGGTTGAGGAGGCCTGCGGTTTGGGCTTCGTCGAGGACCTGGCCGAGGATTTCGAAGGGGCCGCATTCCTCGGTGGGGAGTGCGGGTGGGGGAAGTTCGGGCGCAGGGGGATAGGCGATGAAGGCTGTTCGGAACAGGCCTGGTTCGGCCAGGGCGAAGTGGACGTAGGCGGTGCCGACTGCGCGTAGGCGGAGGCGGGGATCGTTGGTGCGGGCTACTTGGTGGCGCATCTCGGAGGCGAGGGCCTGGCGTGCGTGATGTGCTACCTCGGCTAGGAGGGCTTCTCGGTCAGTGAAGTGGCGGTAGGCCGCCGAGTGAGTGACGCCGGCGGCTCGGGCGGCTTCGCGGAGGATTACTCGGTCCGGGCCGCCCTCACGGGCCAGGGCGATGCCGGCCTCGATCAAGGTCGCGCGCAAGGCGCCGTGGTGGTACGGCTTCGCGCGATCGCGACTGGTAGTGGCCTGACCCATGGGGCAAGGATTCCACGGATCCAGGATGTTGACAACGGTCACATTTGGTCGCACACTCGGATGTAACCAGTGGTTACATCCCGCTGGTTCGCCTGAACGACACTCTTGAAACACCGAGCGGAGCATGTGATGTCCTCTGCACCTCCCTATCTCTGGGCGCTCGAGATCATAGGGCTGGTCGCGATAGTTCTTGTCACCACCCGCACCTTGCGGTCATCGGCCGTCGAGGTCGGCATCGATAGGGTTGTGGCGCAACGAATTTCGACCCTCTTCATTGTCGGCTGGATAGCTTGGACGGCCCTGGTCGTCGTGCTGGCGGCCAACAACGCCCTACGGCTGGACGAGGGCACGGTCAGACCGTGGCTGGGCGTGGCGATCGTCGCACCGATCGTGGTCCTGCTGGCGAGTTCCCGACTACCGCTGATCCAGCGGATGCTTTCTCATCCAGGTATTGCCGCAACGTTGGTCCGGCCGCACGAGGTGCGCTTCATCGGCATCGTCTTCCTGACCGCCTTGGCGTTGGGTGAGTTGCCGCCTGCGTTCGCACTTCCGGCCGGAATCGGTGACATAGCAATAGGTCTGGCTGCGTCATGGCTGGTCCGCAGTCCTCGTCTTGAAAGTAGAACTCGAAGCATCTTCTGGCTCAACGTATTCGGATTGATCGACTTCCTGTACGCCATCATTGTCGGGTTCCTGGGTGGACCGGGGCGTACCCAGCTGCTGCACCTGACCCCATCGACACAGCCACTGTCGATGCTGCCGTTGGTGCTCATACCGACGACCGGAGTTCCCATCCTGTTCGTCTTCCACGTCATCTCGCTGGCCAAGCTGCGGGCCACCGCGCCCGTCGCGGCCGTCCGTGCCTGAATACTCCTCGGCAGAAAAGGAAGCACAATGAGCACCACCCCCGTCGACAAAAGCGCTCGTGTCCAACGTGTTCGGCACGAGGTGAACCGGATCACCATCGCAGCCGACGCCACGTTCGAGGAGCTGCGTACGCGTTTCGAGCAGCTGGTCCCCGACATCGAACTCGACGAGTTGAGTCAATTGATCGCAACCGGTGATCTGGAACGAGTGAAGAAGTACACCGAAGCGCGAACACCGAACTCCTTCGCCAACTTCTGGACCTTGGACCCGACTGCCATGATGGCGCTGCGGGGGAGCACCGCGCAGTTGGTCACCTACATGGTGGGCAACAACCTGATCGCGGAGCGCATGTTCCGCCACGATCCGGGCGTGATGCTCTACGCGCCGATCCGCGTCGCCATCTACACCGACAACGATCGGACGTTCGTCAGCTTCGACCAGCCGTCGACACGCTTCGACACCTTCGACGACGAAAACATCAGCGCGGTCGGCCGGCTCCTCGATGAGAAGATCGCCGCGCTGCTGGTGCTTCTCGGCGTGGAGGTGCCGGACGAACTATCACGGCAGACCGTGTAGTTCGTGCCGCCGGGGGCAAACTGCATGCAGGCATTGTCTGGCCAATGGTGGACCGACGGCATCCGGGACACGATGCAGGCCGACGCCGGATCGGCGCGTGCCGTCGAGCGTGACCGCGCCCGCGCGACGTGGAACCGCCTCGAGTAGTGGACGTGAACGGCCTACGTGCTGAATGCGTGAGCGGATCGAGCGGGTAGCCAGATGTAGGAATGGACCCCAGAAAGAACTGGGGTTCATTTCTTTGCTAGTGAACGACGACTCGCGTTTAGGCGCATGCCGATTGCCGCCGATGACGGTCACGCCGTAATTGGGATGACTATCCGGCGGCCCGCTGCAGCCCCTGGCCGACCTGACCGCGGAGGAGTCGGGTTACGGGCCCGGTGCCGGCGCGAGGGTTGGTGGAGTACTCCAGATCGCCGAATCCGACTCTGCCGTCGAGCACGGCGGAGCCCACTGCGTCGACCCATGCGACTCCGTGGTGTTCGCTCAGGAGGACGGGCCCCGGGTCGAGCCGGAGGACGTAGCGGTCGCCGTCGGGCAGACCGATCGTCGCGGTCGCGCCGGCGGCGCTCATCCCGTCGGCCTCCATCTCCAGGAGCACGTGGACGTCCTGGGTTCGGGTCACCACTCCATCGCGGACCACGTACCCGTAGCCGCCCAGGGACCCGTCGAGAGCGTGCCAGACGATGCACCCGAGCGACAGGTCCGGCCCGAAAGTTACTGGGCACCAACGGTGGTTGAGGATCGTTTCCCATCGGCGCACCCCCCAGCTGTGGTCGCGGTGGCAGAGTCCGTCGACCTCGAATGTCCGCCCGTCGAGAGTCACCTGCCCGGTGATCCGGCCGGAGGTCTCGAAGTGGTTGCTCGCGATTTCGTCGACGAGGCTGCCGGCGTCCTTGGGAAAGAAGTCGGTGCGGGCGTAGAAGTCGTCGACGACGAGGTCGGCGTGAAATTCGTTGTCGTCGACCTCGATTCGGAGTCCGCCGTCGTAAGTGTGGCGATAGGCGCCGTCGAGGGCGCCGAAGCCGTTGGTCAGCCGGTCGCGCGGGCCGAGTGGACTGGTGGAGTTTCGACGGAAGCTCGTGCCGGTGTCGGTCACTACGCCACCGGTGACGACCGTGAGACCGCCGGCGTGGTTCGGTTCGTGGCCGATCCGGAGGAAGCCGCCGATACCGGCGTGTGGGTCGCGCCAGCTGATCGCGACACCTTCCTGCCACCATTCGGTGCCGTCGGATTCGTGAGCCCATTCGGATGTCTCGTCGTGCTCGACGACGTCAGGGATTTCCGAGGTGTCTGCGGTGGTCATGATTCTCCTCGAGTGGGGTCGGATGGCGCGTTCAGCGGTTGCCGATGAAGTGGCTGCTGGCTTCGGAGGGTGCGGGGACGCCGGTGAGGACGCTGAGCAAGTGCAGCATCGGGTTGCTGGCGGCGAGCGTGTTCTCGGGCGGCAGCAGTCCTGCCTCGGCCATGATCGCGGCGGCGCGGACCATCATCACCGAAGTACGAAGGGCAGCGAACGCCTCGTAGAAGTCGACGTCGCTGCGGCTGACTGTGCGACCGGCCAGCTCCTCATAACGCGCGATGGTCTCGTCGCGGTCGTACAGTCCCGATGGCAGAGGTGCACCGATCCCGTCGGTGTGATGGCGGTTGAAAAAGAGCCACCAGCCCAGGTCCTGTTCAGGCGCCCCGAGTCCGACCATCTCCCAATCGAGCACGGCGGCAACGGAAAGGTCGTCGGCGAACAGGAGGTTGCCCAGCCGCGCGTCGCCCCAGCTCAGGCCCAGTGTCTCCGGTTCGTCGGGCAGGTTGTCGCGAACCCAGTCGATGCCCGCGTCGATGGTCGGGATGCGACTCTCACCGCGCACGCGATCGTAGAAGTCCTCGTAGAGCGCGAGTTGGGCGCTCAGTCCGCGGTGCAGACCGGGCACGTCGTCCAGGACCTCCGGCGGCGCCTGGTGCACACGAACGAGCGCCCGCAGCGCGTTGTCGTTGAGCTCGCGTCGTTGCGCCTCGCTGAGGTCGAGGACCCAGCCCTGTCTGGTGAACGGCGGGTCGTCTGCTGCGGTCCGGCCGGGGACCCGGTCCATGACCAGGAACGGCCCGCCGAGCACGGCGTTGTCCGGCTCGAACCATCGCAGGCCCGGAACGCCGACGTCGGCTCCACTCCGCAGGGCCGTGAGCACGGCGTACTCGGTCGCGGGCGGGTACGACGGAAGGACGCCCAGGCCGTCGCTGAACAGCCGTGCAACCAGGTCATTGCTCCGGCGTCGGCCGTCTTCGGTCCAGATGGCTGCGAAGAGAACGGTCTGGTTCGAGATCCCGCTGGCCTGTGGCACCACCACATCGGTCACCGCGAGATCGGTGACGTGTGGCAGCACTCCGGCAAGCCAGTCGGCGAGGCGCGCCTGCGCCTCGGAAGCGTCGAGGGTGTTCGCCAGGGCCATGATCGGTGCCTTTCATCGGGGACGTGAGCAGCGTAACAATTTTTTGATCATATGCTCCAGATTGAAATTTCTTTCGAGAACGGCTGAAGTTAGGATGACGGCATGACCGCCACGGAACGTGGGCGAGACCACGTACCCTCCCCGCGAGTACGTCGGAAGCAGGAGGCCGCCCGTGTTGCGCTGATCGCCGCTGCCCGCGCGCTGATAGCGGAAAAGGGCGTGGCAGGGTTGCGCGTCCGGGATGTCACGGCTGCTGCGAACGTCGGGTTCGGCTCGTTCTACGGTCACTTCCCCGACACAGCCGCGCTTGTCGACGCCGTGTTCACAGAGGTCGTCAGCGAACTGGCCGACCGTGTTTTCGGGGCTATCGGCGACGAGGACGACCCCGTCGTCGTCGTGTCCATCGCGCACCGAATGTTCGTCCGCCTCGCGACCGAGGATCCGCAGCTCGCCCGCATCCTCGTCAACCTTCATCACGCCGACGAGCTTTTCGGCGCGGCCGTCGCGGGCTACCTGCGTCCCATACTTGTCCACGGCGTCGAGTCCGGCCAGTTCGTAGCCGACGACTTCGACACCGCGGTCACATTCGTCGCCGGGGCGACCCTGGCCGTCGTGCGTTCCGCACTCGCCGGCACGGCCGTGAACCACGTGGAGGACGCCAGCGCGCGACTACTGCTACGCACCCTCGGCGTCGTGAACACGAACAGGTCGCGGCCGACGCATCGACCTTGACGATCTCCGCATCTACACGCTCCCGTTCATCGCTGATCACACCGATTCCCACTGTGCTCGACGGAACACTGCCTGCGGCGCGATTTGCCGCCCTCGGCTGGATCACGCAGACCGCCTTCGCGCATCCCGCAGTGACGGTTGAACCGCCCATACCACCGGCGTTCCCGGGTTGGGACACATCGACGCCCACATGCGTATCGTCCTCGACGCCCCCCAACGGACCGTTGCACCGGTGCACCTGAGCTACACATGTTCCGTTGCAATCGTTATCGGCCCAACGGGTGCCGGTGGGGTGGTTCGGCCAGCCGCGGACGCCGCCGAAGGGCGGACCTGACTCTGATGGACACCAGCCTCCACCCCCGCGATTTGCGCACTACGCCGACTTCGTCCATCAGTGGCTACTTCCGGTCACGGCCGTGCGCACTGCGGCGAATCATTGTGAAGGCCATTACACCTGGTGCCGACAATGGTGGGCTCATCACGGCCTCGGGGTCCGGTTCGCAGCAGTGCACGCCGCCTTCGAAGCAGCGCGACGCTCAGACGACGACACCGCGATGAGCACGCTGTTCGTCGCCCACATCGACCCGCCACCTACGGGTGATCCTCGACGCCGCCGAGGGCCCCTGCATCGCTGGACCCCCCCGAGCGTCACGTCTCCCAGCCCGGACTGCCGGCCGTATCCGTTCCGACGGGATGGTTCGGCGGCCCAGGTGCTTATATAGCGTCGAGGAGCGCGGATTCGGCCTGACTTATCCTCGGAACGTGGTACCCGCTCATGAGTTCGAGTAAACCAAATCCTGTTGTGCGGCAAGGCCATCAGTGATTTCGGGGGCAAGGCCGCGGCCTTCGATGTCGATATCGGGCAGCAGTCGGTCGAGCCAACGCGGCAGCCACCACACGGCGTCGCCGAAGATGGACATGATGGCGGGTACCAGCATCATGCGCACGACGAATGCGTCCACGACGACGCCGACCGCCAGAGCAAAGCCGAACTGACGGATCATCGGGTCGTCGTTGAAGACGAATCCCGCGAATACGGCGGTCATGATGGCTGCGGCGGCGACCACGACGCGGGCGGCTTGTTCGAAACCGTGGGTAATGGCGGCGTTGCCGTGTCGTCCGTGGGCGTGGGATTCCTTCATCGCGGAGACCAGGAAGACTTCGTAGTCCATGGCGAGGCCGTACAGCAGTCCGGTGGCGACGATGGGCAGTACCGCGAGGATCGGTGAGGTGGCGTGGAACCCGAGTAGCTGCTGGCCCCAGCCTTTCTGGAACACCGCGGTCGTGGCGCCGAAGGCGGCGAGGATGCTGAGGATGAAGCCGAGGGTGGCCTTGATCGGAATGACGATGGAGCGAAAAACCATGGTCAGCAGGACGATCGACAGAACGGCCACGACCGCCAGGTACACCGGGAGGGCATCGGCGAGGCGCGCGGAGACGTCGATTCCGAGTGCCGTGAAGCCGGTGACGCCGACGTCCGCGTTCCGTTGGCTCGCGAATGTCGCTGCCTGGCTGCGGATCTGGTGAACGAGCGCCTCGGTAGCCGAATCGGTCGGCCCGCTGCCGGGTGCGACGGAGAAGACGACCGTCCGCCCGTCGTCACTGACCGCGCCGAGCGTCACCGAGGTCACGCCGGGCAGTTGCGCCAGGTCCCGGTACAGCCCGACGATATCGGTGGTGGCGATCGGGCCGGATCGGCTACCGGCATCGGCGACGACAATGAGCGGTCCGTTCAGCCCGGGGCCGAAGTGGTCTTTCACCACCTCATAGCTTTCACGTTGCGCGGTTCCCCGGTCGTAGCTTGCCCCGGAAGGCAATCCGAGACTCATCTGCGTGGTGGGCAGAGCGAGCAGCCCGGTAATGAGCAATGCCGCGGTCGCGGCGACGAACCGGTGCTCGGTCACCAGACCTGCCCAGGCGGTCGCGACCTTACGTCCCGTGCGTGAAGAAGCGCGGGCGGCCTGGGCGAAGGCGGCCTTGTGGCGTGCCTTCGGCGAGCAGATCCTTTCGCCGGCGAGACCGAGAAGGGCCGGCAGCAGCGTCAGCGCGGTGAGTACAGCGATCACAACCGTGGCGGTGGCAGCGATACCCATGGTCGTGATCAGATGAATCCGGACAATGGCCAGGGCAGTGAGCGCGATCGCGACCGTGCTGCCCGCGAAAACCACTGCGGTGCCCGATGTTCCGAGCGCGCGCCCGACGGCCTCCTCGGCGGTCGCACCGGAGTCGAGGATGTACCGGCGTTGGCGGTTGACGATGAACAATGCGTAATCGATGCCGACGGCCAAACCGATCATGAGCCCGAGCACGGCACCGAGCGAATGCAACGAGACCAGATGCGAAACCAGCAGGGCGCCACCTACTCCCACGCTGACACCGGTCAGCGCGGTCACCAGCGGTAGTCCAGCCGCGACCACCGAGCCCAGGGTCACCAGCAGCACCAGCGCGGCGAGGCCGACGCCGACCACCTCACCTGCGCCGACGATGGCCGGAACCTGGACCATGGACGCCGAGGGCAGGACGGCGATGTCGTGGTCGGCGGTGGCTCGGCGCGCCGCCGCCACCGTGTTGTCGATAGTGTCGGCGGGAAGCTCGAAAGTCTGCTTGTCGAACTGGAATTGCAGTACGGCGCTGGTCCGGTCCGGGGAGATGACGACACCCGGAACGGCCTGTCCGTTGACGGTCAGCGGTGTCGGGGCGGCGTGATCTGAGGGCGGGCCGGACGCGGCGAGTGCGCCGGCTGCCCGGATCGTCGGGCTGTCCATGCCTTTCGCGGCCTCTTGCCGAACAACGTTGCGGGCGTCGATGACATGGTCGCTCGTGTACACCTTGTCGACAGCGGCCAGGAGCGCGGTGAGGTTGTCGCCGCCGTCGATGCGGGAGCCGTTGTCGGTTTCGAAGGCGATGATCCCCTGACCGCCCGACATCAAGGGCATCTTCTCGGCGAGATCGTCGATGAGGTGCTGGGACGGCGTGCCGTCGATCCGCACCTCGCTGCCCAGATGAGGCGGGTAGCAGGTGAGCAGGCCGATGATCGCGGCCACGACCAGGGCCCACGGGGCAATGAAATGCCAGGGTCGCCGATAGGCGGTTCTTCCGATTCGGTACAGCAGGGACGACATGGTGGATTCCTCTCGGGCGCCCGGCGGCCACGCTGGTCCCGCCACAACAAACTGATAGTAAGCTATCAAAACGGTAGTGAACTATCATTTCGCGTGGCAAGGTAGGCTCGGTCACAACCCCGGCATCGGTGCATCAACAGAGGGAGCGAAGTCTGCGTGGCGACGAAACCGCTTCGGGCAGATGCCTTCACCAGCATCTCGCGGATCATCGAGGCGGCCAGGCGACTGTTCGCCTCGGAAGGTGGTTCGGCGACCCTCGCGCACATCGCGCGTGAAGCCGGCGTCGGTGTGGCGACGCTGTACCGGCACTTTCCCAACCGCGAAGCCTTGGCGCGCGCCGTCTACGAACGGATCCTCACCACCGAAGTCCTGCCGATGCTCGCCGAGCTCGACAAGGACGCGCTACCCCGATCCGTCTTGCTCGAGGTCGCGGAACGGGTGGCCGACATCGTCCAGAGCGAGCGGGGCCTCGCCGACTCGGTCGGAAACCTGACGGAGGTCACCGCGGACTTCCTGGCGCGCAGTGACGAGATCTTCGGCCCCGCTGTCGCACGCGCCCAGACCGCGGGGAACCTGCGTCCCGACATCGAACCGCGTGACGTGCCTTATGTTTTCGCCATGGTGATCACTGCGCTCAGCGCCGTCGAGCTGAATAGGACAGCGCGACGCCGGTACTTGAGTTTCATGCTGGACGCGCTCAATCCGACGCAGGCGACCGCGCTCCCACCCATGTGAGACAGCTGATCCGGCTGCTGTCGATTCACGGCCCTCGTCAGTGGCCGTAGATGACCGACGCCAACAGCTTGCCGAGGTAGGTGGCCACCGCAGTGGTGTCAGACAGTCCGGACTCTTCGGCCAGTGATCCGGCGATGCTTCGTTCGAGGGTCCACATCAAGACGGTGGCCAGCTGGGGAGCGGGCGGGCCGGGGAGGGCGAGGCCGCTGTCGCGGTCGGCGGTGATAACCGCTTCGAGGCCGTCGGTCATGCGGGCCATGGCATCGAGGTAGCGGCGACCCAGCTCCGGTCGCCGTGGCCATTCGTAGATGGCGCTGCGCAGCACACCGAGGCTGCGGGGGTTCAGGTCGAGCCATTGCGCGACAACCGATTCGACCGCGGCCCGGTCGCTGCGGTCCGCGGTGAGCAGCGTGCTGAATCGACCGGTGATCTCGTGCGCGATCTGCTCGAAGAGCGCGATGAAGACGTCGTCCTTGTTCTCGAAGTAGAAATAGAGCGTCGCCCTGGAGACATTCGCCTGTTCGAGAATCCTTGCCACGCTGAGCTGTTCCAGCGTGTGCTCCATGAGCAGTGTGGTCGTCGCGTCCAGAATCGCGACCGCCGTGGGATGGTCCATGGCTCGGCTGTCGGTCGCCGCTGATCCGGCGAGGACGGACGCGTCGATCGGGGTCGACGGGGCGGGTTTTCTCCGGCTGCGGCGCTTTGCGGGTCGGCGATCCGCACCGGCGGCCATAGCGGCCAGCTCGATGAGGGAGTCCACCGCGGCGCCCGGATCGGGGAGTCGTCGATCGTGGCACCGCGCCCCGATATAGAACCCGCGCTCGCATGCTCGGGCCAGGATGGCGGCGATCAAGTCGTGCGTCGCGGCCACCGCGGTATCGCTGTCATCGTGTGCGGGAGTGATGTCGCGGCCGAGTGCTGCGGCGAAGCGGTCCAGCAGGAGATTCCACGCGGTCGCCAACTCGGGGACGACATGCATGTTCTCGACTACGGCACAGATCAGGGCTTCGTTGGCCGACCAGGCCGCGAATGCGTGCCGGATGTCGTCCTCGGCGGTCTGCGGTCGTGGCTCGGTGGGAGAGTCGGGCGTTTCCTCGGCGTTCTCGGTGAGCAGTCGCGCGACCATCGCGGTGATGACGTCGTATTTCGAGGCGAAGTAGTGGTAGAAGTTCGCCCGCGAGAGTTTCGCGCGGGCGAGGATGTGGGCCACGGTGAGGTCCTGCAGCGGGGTTTCCCGGAGCAGTTCCTCGGTAGCGGCGAAGACTGCGAGCTCCGCGCTACCCCGGCCGCTGTGGCGACGGGGGCGTTGGCGCGCAATCGATTTGCTGTCCACTCCGTCACCCTAGTTCATGTCTGGACAGTCTGACTGGTCATGGTGATCGCGTGTACGCCGACGTGCGTGAACGGCAAGTTCATACACGAAGTGTAGACACGGTGTTCAATAGCATTTACAGTGCACTGTAACGGGCACCACAGAGGAGGGCGGCGATGGGCGTCGAGGTCAGCACGGTCGGAGTGACCAAGCGGTTCGGTTCACAAACCATCTGGGAGGACGTCACGCTGACCCTGCCGAAAGGGGAGGTCAGCGTACTGCTCGGGCCGTCCGGCACGGGCAAGTCGGTCTTCCTGAAATCTCTGATCGGTCTGCTGCGCCCGGAGGCCGGCTCGATCGTGATCGATGGCACCGACATCACGACGTGTACCAGCAAGGAGCTGTACGAGATTCGCAAGCTGTTCGGCGTACTGTTCCAGGACGGCGCACTGTTCGGTTCCATGAGCCTGTTCGACAATGTCGCGTTCCCACTGCGCGAGCACACCCGCAAGGGTGAGTCCGAGATCCGCCGGATCGTGATGGACAAGCTCGACCTCGTGGGTCTGACCGGCGCCGAGGACAAGCTGCCCGGCGAGATCTCCGGCGGCATGCGTAAGCGGGCGGGGCTGGCCCGCGCGCTGGTGCTGGATCCGGAGATCATTCTGGTCGACGAACCCGACTCCGGCCTGGATCCGGTCCGCACCACCTACATCAGCCAGCTGTTCCTGGACATCAATGCCCAGATCGACGCGACCTTCCTGATCGTCACGCACAACATCAACCTCGCCCGCACGGTGCCCGACAACATCGGCATGCTGTTCCGTCGGCAGCTGGTGATGTTCGGACCGCGCGAGGTGCTGCTCACCTCCGAAGAACCGGTCGTCAAGCAGTTCCTCAACGGTCGCATGATCGGTCCGATCGGCATGAGCGAGGAGAAGGACGAAGCACAGATGGCGCACGAACAGGCGCTGGTCGACGCCGGTCACCACATCGGTGGCGTCGAGGACATCGACGGCATTATTCCGCAGATGCAGGCCACCCCCGGAATGCCGTTCCGGCAGGCCGTGACACGCCGCCAGGATCGCGTCCGGGAAATCATGCACACGCTGCCGGCCGCGGCGCAGGTGGCGATCACGAACAGCTTCGACGATGTCCCGCAGGGCGAGCTGGTGGTGCGCTGATTTCCGCGAATGATGTTGTGAAGCAGTGAGAATCACCGGACTTCGATGCTAACGCTCTACATCCTCTATGCCTTCTACTTCGTCGTCGTGGCGGGGACGGTCCTGGTGCTGATGCTGTCCTCGTTTCGGCAGAACTGCCGGGCTCGGGTTGCCCGTCGCGCGGGATTTCTCCACCGCGATGGCGTCGGCGAAGAGGTGCGCATGACTCGAGACCGGCGCGACGCCGGTGTCGAGGAGTTCCCAGACCTCCGGCCCTTCGTCGAGTAGGGGCCGGATCAGACCGACACGGCCGCATTCCTCGACGACCTCCGCGACCAGACCGCGTCCGGCCGATGTGTCTCCCGACATCGACAAACAGCGGGCCAGCAGCAGTTTGACCGTGATGAGCGCGTGGGGCCGATGCTGGGCAACAAGCTTTTCTGTCAGCGCCCGCGCGACAGTGGTGGCCTCGGTGACGGATCGAGCTGTGCCCAGCGCGAGCGACCGCCGGATGAGGTTGCACGACTGGATGTCTCGGGTCAGCTCGGCGGTTCCGGGCTCGGCCGGGGAATCAGCGGGGGGCCCGAGACTCGGCGGAGGTTCCGCGACCCGGGCGATACCCTGCCGGATCCGCTCGCCTTCGATGGCGGCGGTCAAACGCGGCAGATCGAGGTCGGCGGCAATCCGCATGCCGTCGTCGAGACGCTGGGCCGCCTCCTCGTGATCTCCCAGGGCGGCCTTCACTTTCGCGCCGGTGACATAGACCGCGATCATCACGTCCACGGTTCCGGCGGTGGCGGCGAACTCGTGCGCGGCGTCGATCAGCCTGTTCGCCTCGTCCACGTCATTGTGCTCGTAGCGGAGTTCGCCGAGCAGTGCTCCGGCCATCCGGGCCGCCAGACCGCTCGTCCTCCGTCCGGTCATGGCCAGCTGCATCACTTTTCGCAGGAAGTACTCTGCCGTGCGGATATCGAGTTGTTCCCGCGCCGCCAGCGCACTCAGGCAGTACGCATAGGTTTGCGTGAGTGGCCCAGTGGAGGTCTCGAAGTAGACGGCCGCGCGTTCCCGGCACGCCTTGACCGCGTCGAATCGGAAGTGCGACAGGTCGATGAATGCCGCGATGACAGCGGCTCCGGCCGCGAACCACGGCTCGAAGGAATCCGGATCCCGCAGGGGAGTTTCGATCAGGTCGGCGATGCCTTCGCTGCGATCCTGCAGCATGGCGGCGACGCCCTCGATCACCTGGCATTGGATGCGGAGCTTCGCCGTCTCGTACGGGTCGAGCTGGGACGATTCGAGCGCCGCGTACACCCTGTCGAGCGTTTCGCGGGCGGCGGCGTCGCGGCGCACGCCGAGGTTGGCCAGCGTGATGGTGACGAGCAGGTGCGGACGGTGCGCGGAAACCTCGGGCGGCAGCAGGTCGGTGAGCGCGAGTATGGTCGCCATCTGGCCTTGCTCGAGCAGGGCGATACCGGCCTCTTCCACCAGTTCGGCAGCCCATCGGTCATTGCCGGAGGCGAGCGCATGGGTGACCGCGTCCTGCACCATCTGGTGTTCGCTGAACCACGCGGCAGCGGCCGCGTGCAGCACCGGCAGGCGTTCGGGGCGATCCCTTTCCAGGCGCCGCTGGAGATAGTCGGCGAAGAGGTAGTGGTAGCGGAACCATTCCCCGGTCTCGTCGATTCGGCGCAGAAACAGATTGCGCTCTTCGACATTCTCCAGCAGCGCTTGGCCGCGATCGGTTCCGGTCAACGCGGTGGCCAGGTCTCCGCAGATCCGGCGGGTGATCGAGGTGTCCATCATGAAGTCGACCAGCGCCGGATCCAGGGAGTCCAGGACGTTCTCGGCCAGGAATTCGCCCAGTGCGTGGTGGCGACCGGAGATCTCGTGGAGCAGTTCGGCCGAACGCCCGTGCTGTCGCAGTGACAGTGCGGCGAGCTGCAGTGCGGCGATCCAGCCCTCGGTGGATTCGGTCAGTCGCTCGATGTCGGCGGATGCCAGGTCGATCCCATCGCAGCGGGCCAGGAATGCGCCGGTTTCCTCCGCGGTGAAACGCAGTGCGGTGGAATCGATCTCGACCAGCTCGTTGTGCACGCGCAGCGCGCTGAGCGGGAGACCGGCCCTGGTTCGGGTGGTCACGATCAGCTGCAGGTGATGGCAGCCCCGTTCGAGCAGGAAGCGCAGGGCAGCGCGGCTGGACTCGCTGGTCACCTGGTGCCAGTCGTCGATCACCAGGGCGACATGGTGTTTGCGTTCGTGGAGTTCGTTGATCAGTGACGTGAGTACGAAGCGTTCGGCCCGGCTTCCGGCTTCCTCGAGCGCCAGGCTCAGTTCGCCGCCGAGCGACGGATCCGTGCGACGCAACGCCTCGAGCACATGGGCGCAGAAGGTGACGACGTTGTTGTCGTCGGTATCGGTCGTCAGCCACGCCACCTGCGCTCCGTCGTGGAAGAGTTGCTCGGCCAGTTGGGTTGCGACGCTGCTCTTTCCGAATCCCGCAGGCGCGTGTATCAGGATGAGGCGCGGGCGCTCGCCCGGTCGCAGCAGCGCGCCCAGGCGTGGCCGCCGAATCAGGTGCTCCAGCGGATGCGGAGGCCGGAACCTCGTGTTCGGGGTGACCAGCGCCGGCATGTCGTGACGCGGTCGTCGGACCGCTCGCCGCGATCCATCGCTGTCGCGCGAGCGGGCCTCGTCAAACTCCGGGGAGGAGTCGGGGATGCTCATTTCGTCGACAGTGAATCCATTGTGGCGCTGTAACTCTCGTAACGCATCCCCGAACTGCCGAGCCGAGGCCGGGCGATCCTCGGGTTGCCTTGCCATCGCGTCGGAGATCAGCCGGCCGAGGTCCTCGGGGAGGTCCTCCACCGGAATCGCCGAGTGCCGGCTGATCCGGATGAATTGGGCGACAACGTCCTCGCCCTCCCGCCGCTCGAAGGCGGCATGACCGGTGTAGGCGCTGAACAAGGTCGCACCCAGGCTGTAGATATCGGACCGGACCGTCGACGGCTGCCCGAACAGCACCTCGGGTGCGGTGAAGGCCGGTGATCCGGTGATCTCTCCCGATCCGGTCTCGAAAGCGCCGTCGGCCATGTGCGCAATCCCGAAGTCGCACAGTTCCGGTTGGCCGTAGTCGGTGAGCAGCACGTTGCCCGGCTTGACGTCCCGGTGCAGGATTCCCGCGCGGTGCGCGGTTTCCAACGCCCCTGCGAGTTTGACTCCGAGGCGGAGCACCGCGGCGTAATCGAGCGGGCCCGAATCGGCGATCGCGTCCTGTAGCGAGCCGCGCCGGTAGAACGGCATCACGAGGTACGGCCGACCGGTCGCGGTGACGTCGACGTGCAATACCGTGACGATATTGGGGTGCGCGGAAAGCCGTCCCAGGGAGCGTTGTTCGCGCAGGAACCGCTCGAGGTCGGCCCCGTCCGATTCCGGGCGCAGCACCTTCACGGCTACCTGCCGTTCCAGCGCGCGCTCCGCACAGCGATATACCGCACCGAAGCCGCCCCGACCGATCAGCTCGGCGTCTTCGAAACCCTCGGCCTCCAGCTCCGCCTCGATCCCGAGGGTCGCCTGGCGCTGGGTGCTCGAGGGGTCTTCGGCGGCAGGGTTCATGCCATCGTCCTCGATACCGATGCCGTTCGTGCGTCCAGGATACGACGGCCGTCCAGCAAAGGGGCGGCACATCGAGGGCGTTCCTGGCGACAGGCGGGTGTGCATCGGCCGGGCCCATCAGGGCGTGGACGGGGGCGGCGGGCAGAAGATGACGCAGGGAATCGGGGGCAGGCCCGGGATGGTGATCATCGGCTGCGCCGGCGGAGCCGTCGTTGCCGGGGCAGTGTAGTCGGGGGCGGGCGCCGGTGTTTGTTCGGGCTGGTCCGGGGCCGGTCGGGTCGGCGCGGGCCCTTGGTCCGCGGGTACCGGATTCGGTGCCGGCGTGGCCGGAAGATCCAGCAGCACTGTGGAAGAGGAGTCTCCGCCGCCGCGATACACATCCGACCAATGCAGGACATTGGCGGCGTAGGAGGTCGAGTTGTTGTACCGCAGCACTGCTCGCAGTCGCTGCGCGGGGTCGCGCAGGTCCAGGCCTCCCGAACACAGGTACTTGCCGGCCGCGAGTGTCGCATCGAAGACGTTGTCGGGGTCGGCGATGCCGTCGCCATTGCCGTCGCTGGCGTAGGCGCTCCACGTACTCGGTAGGAACTGCATCGGCCCGATCGCGCGGACGAAACCGCCACTGCCAGTGGCGATGATCTCGTTGCCCGGGAGCGAACCATCCAGGGCCGGGCCGAGGATCGGGGACAGCGTCGTCCCGTTCGCGTCGGTATTCCCACCGCCGGCGTGACCGGATTCGATACGGCCGATCCCGGCGAGCAGGCTCCAATCGAGGCCGCAGCCGGGTTCGAGCTGATCGAGCTGGAGCTCGGCGTTTCGGTACGCGGCCAGGGTGATTTCCGGAATCCCCTGGATGCCGGGACCGGCCGGGGCCGCGACGTCCTGCCGTGTGGAATCGGCGGCGACGGGTCGTTCGTCCCTCGATGGAGCCGAATGTGGTTGGAAAGGAACGACACTCGCGGGCACGATGCCGACGGTCGTCTCCGGCGGCGCTGCGAGCACCGCCGGAGACACCGGCAGGGGACGCGTCTCCTGTGCATGGGACGGGCCGACGGCCGAGCTCGTGGCGAGCATCCCGGCGACGGCGAGTATGACCGGCACGCCGCGCTTCGCGCTCGAGGCTCGTGTGCTGCTTGTTCGCGAAGACGACCGCACTGTGAACTCCCGGTACCCACCAGATTCGGTGGCTATACATCATGTTCATACGCTGTGACCGACAGCATAACTGAACATACTGTTCATATACAATGACTACCGCCGGAACATGGGGAGATCGCCCGGTCACCGGGGTGTTCGGGTCTATTGGGTTTCGCCGGGTGGGGCAGTCGAAGTGCGATCGATCCACGCGATCAGGTCGGCCATCACGGTCCTTCGATCGATCTCGTTGTACAGCTCGTGCCGGGCGCCGCGGTAGATGCTGAGCGCGACATCGGTCAGGCCGGCGGCGAGATACCGATCGATCAAGGTGTGGATCCCGGTGAGCTGTCCGTTGACCGGATCCTGGTCACCGGCGGTGATGTAGAGGCGCAGATCGGGCCGCACGGCATGCATGCGCTGCGGGTCGGCGATCGCCCGGCCGGCGGCGAACAGCGCCTTCAGTGCGCCGACGTCGATTCCGAAGCCGCACTGTGGATCCGCGATATAGGCATCCACGCAGGATTCGTCGCGGGACAGCCAGTCGAAATCCGTCCGGGCGGGCGCGAACGGGGCATTGAAGAGCGCGAGGTCCAATGGCTGATCGAGATCCACCACCGGTTCGATCAGATCCACCAGGCCGGTGCCGGTGAGCACCACGGCATCGACCTCGGCGCTGTGCTCGAGCAGGTACTGCTGTGCGGCGAACGAACCCATGCTGTGTGCGATCAGGATCAGCGGCAGGCTGGGATGATGCGCCCGGAGCAGCTCGTTCAGCAGGTGGATGTCGTTGACGAGTTCCCCCCATCCCGCGGCGCCGATGGTGCCGTAACCGGCCTCGGGCCGGGCGGTGGCGCCGTGACCGCGATGATCCTGGCCGGCGACCAGATAGCCCGCCTCCGTGAGCGTCATCGCGAGGTCGTGGTACCGGCGCACGTGCTCGCCCATCCCGTGGGTCAGCTGCACGATTCCGCGCGGGGGAGCGGCCGGAATCCATTTGTAGGCAACGATTTCGAGCCCGTCGCGGGCGGTGTAGGTGAATCTGGCCGGGGTGTCGGTTGAGGTCATGGGTGTGCTCTGCTCCATTGGTTTCGCGCGCCCCGTCGGGCGCTGGGGCTGTTGACCTAGCATGTTGATTAATTTATGTTTGATTCGAAAAATACACGACGATGTGGAGCGGGCATGAGGGTTTTCGATGTTATAGCCGAGCTTGCCGATGCGGCGGGGGAGGAGCTCGGAGTCAGCGACTGGATCGTCGTGGACCAGGAACGAATCGGGCTCTTCGCGGATGCGACGGGCGACCACCAGTGGATCCACGTCGACGTCGACAAGGCGGCGTCCGGCCCCTTCGGCGGCACCATCGCCCACGGCCTGCTGACGCTGTCGCTGTTGCCGGCGATCCAGCATCAGATCTATCGGGTGGACAACGTCGCGATGGCGGTCAACTACGGCCTCGACAAGGTTCGCTTCCCCGCGCCGGTGCCGGCCGGTTCCAAAGTGCGCGGCCGATCGCGCATCGCCGAGGTGGCCCTGCTGGAGGGTGCCGTGCAGGCGACGCTGTCCACGGTCATCGAGATCGAGGGCGGCGAGAAGCCGGCCTGCATCGTCGAATCGATCGTGAGGTACATCGCGTGATGGATGGATTGGTGGCGGGCCGCACCGCGGTCGTGACCGGAGCTGCGCAGGGCATCGGGCTGGAAATCGCCCGGCTGCTGCGCGCGCACGGGGCCAATGTGGCACTGGTGGATCTCGATGCCGAGAGGGCCGCGGAATCGGCGGCCGCACTGGGTGATTCGGTGCTTCCCATCGGCTGCGATGTCACGGATGAGGCCGCGGTGGACGCGGTGATCGAACGGACTGTCGCGGAATTCGGCGCACTCGACATCTACGTCAACAATGCCGGGATCACCCGCGACGCATCGCTGCGCAAGATGCGGCCCGAGGATTTCGACGCCGTGATCAACGTGCATTTGAAGGGCACGTGGCTGGGGGTGCGCGCGGCATCGGCGGTCATGCGCGAGGCCGGGGGCGGTTCGATCGTCAATATGTCGTCGCTGTCCGGAAAGTCGGGCAACCCGGGCCAGACCAACTACAGTGCCGCCAAGGCGGGCATCGTCGGATTGACCAAAGCGGCGGCGAAGGAACTGGCGCACAAGGGCGTTCGCATCAATGCCGTGCAGCCGGGCCTGATCCGGACGCCGATGACCGATGCCATGCCGCCGGAGGTCTTCGCCGAACGCGAAGCCGGTATCCCCATGAAGCGAGCGGGCCTGCCCAGCGAGGTCGCCGGAGCGGTGCTGTTCCTGGCCTCGGATCTGTCCAGCTATATGACAGGGGCGGTGCTGGAAGTCGGCGGTGGGCGGTTGATGTGACCGGCACAGTCGTAACTACACGGGTCGAGGGCGTCGTCGGATATGCCACTCTCGATCGGGCCGAGGCCATGAACGCCATCACGGTCGATCTCGGTGCTCAGCTCGAACGCGCCCTGCGGGCGCTGGCCGCAGAGGTGAACGTCATCGTCGTCCGCGGAGCGGGCGGCAACTTCTCCGTGGGCGGCGATTTCCACGAGCTCGAGCGGCTGCGCGCCGAGGGAGCGGCGGCGCTGCGGCCGCTGTTCGAGAACTTCGGCCGGGCGTGCGCCGCCATCGCCGAGCTGCCCGTGCCGGTGGTGGCGGTCGTCGAAGGCTATGCCATGGCAGGGGGTTTCGAGCTCATGCAGGCATGCGATGTCGCACTCGTGCGATCGGACGCGAAGCTGGCCGACAACCACGCGAACTTCGGGCAGATTCCCGGCGGGGGTGGTTCACAGCGCCTGCCACGGCTGGTCGGCAGACAGCGTGCGCTGGGCCACATCCTCAGCGGCGAGCGGCTTTCCGGAACCCAGGCCGAACAATGGGGTCTGGCCTACCGCAGTTTCGCGCCTGAGGAATTCGAAGACGGTGTGCGGACGTTTGTTACCCGGCTCGCCGGGGTGGAACGTGCTGCCCTCGCCGGTATCAAGCGGTTGGTCTATCAGGGACTCCGGTTGCCGCTGGAAGACGGCCTGGCCATGGAGCTCGACACCGTCATCGGGCATGTGGCCGGTGACTCCGCGGGAGCGGGAATCTCGACTTTCACACAGGGCAAAGGAGTTCGGTCGTGACCGAGGTATTGATCGGTTCGGGTCCGGTACTGCTGGACCTCGACAAGGACGGTGTCGCATCGTTGCGACTCAACCGACCCGACGCCGCCAACGGCATGGATGTCGAGCTGCTGCAGGCACTGCATGCGGCGATCATGCGCTGTCACGGCGAGCCCGCGGTGCGCGTATTGATCCTGTCGGGTGAAGGGCCGCACTTCTGCGCGGGCGGTGACGTCCGCACCTTTGCGAGCAAAGGCGAAGCGCTGCCCGATTATCTGCGCGAGGCGACAGCCTGGCTCCAGATCGCGGTGTCCGCTCTGGTGCAGCTGCGCCCGCCGGTCATCGTCGCGGTGCACGGATTCGCCGCCGGGGGTGGAGGTTTCGGCCTGGTGTGTGCCGCCGACCTCGTGATCGCCGGTGAGTCGGCGAAATTCATGTCCGGCGCCGTGCGGGTCGGTATGGCTCCCGACGCCGGCGCCTCGGTGACCCTCACCCAGCTGGTCGGACTGCGCAAGGCCATGGAGATCCTGCTGACGAATCCGACGCTGACCGCGCGCGAAGCACTGGAGATCGGGCTGCTCACCAAGGTGGTGCCGGACAATGCCGTCCTCGACGAAGCGCGGGGACTGGCCCGAACTCTCGCCGCCGCGCCCCCGAAGGCGCTCGCGGCCACCAAACGACTGCTGTGGAACGGCGTCGGCGCCACGCTCGAGGCGCAACTGCCGCACGAGGCGCGCGTGGTTTCCGAGCTGTCCGGAACCGCAGACGCCCGTGAGGGATTGGCGGCGGTGCTGGAACGCCGATCTCCGATCTTCACCGGGGAGTAGGCGGCATGAACGACTGTGTACTCACCGCCGACCACGGCGCGGTGCGGGTGGTGACTCTGAACCGGCCCGAGAAGCGCAATGCCATCGATCTCGAACTGCGGGTCGTGCTCGCCGAGGTGCTGGAGACCGCCATGGCCGACGGCGGCGTGCGCGCGATCGTCTTGACCGGCGGTAACGGTACTTTCTGCTCCGGCGGCGACATCTCGACGATGGAGCGCCAGTCGCCGGAGCGCACGGTGCTGCGAGCCGAGGCCGCACAACGTGTGGTCCGAGCCATCTGGGGCGGGCCGAAACCGGTCATCGCCGCGGTCGAGGGATATGCCTTCGGAGCCGGGACGTCACTGGCGATAGCGTGCGATCGCGTCGTCGCCGCGCGCGACGCCGTCTTCAGCACCACCTTCACCGGCGTCGGATTGGCCGGGGACATGGGCATTTTCGCTTCGCTTCCTGCCCGCGTCGGCCCCGCGACAGCACGTCAGCTGATGTTGCTGCCGCGTCGGCTTTCGGGCATGGAGGCGCACGAACTGGGTCTGGTCGATCAACTGACCGACACCGGCTCGGCCCTGGATACGGCACTGGCCGACGCCGCGGCCATAGCGGCCGGACCGCCGCTGGCCATTGCCGGAATCAAATCCTTGTTCGCGGGTTGGCCGGGCGATCCCTGGACCGTGCTCGACCGCGAGGTCGAACTCCAAGCCCGCCTGTTCGACACCGAGGATTTCGAGGAGGGCGTGCTCGCGTTCCGGGAGCGCCGCAAGCCGGAGTTCCGCGGACGATGAGCGGCGTACTGCTGGAATCCTCGTGGCCGCGAGACGAATCCACGGCCATTGTGGAGCTCACCGCGGGCACGCTGCTCGGCCGGCGCGCCGCCGAGATGGGTGATCGGCTCGCTCTGGTGGGCAACTCGCACGGCGCGGGCACGCAACGACGGCTGACCTACCGAGAACTGCACGAGGAAGCCACCCGGGTGGCACGTGCGCTGCTGAAGCACACCCGCCCAGGGGAATTCGTGGCCCTGTGGGCACCCAATGTCGTCGAATGGCCGATCATCCAGTTCGGTGCCGCGCTGGCCGGAGTCACCCTGGTGGCCTTGAATCCGGTCCTGCGGCAGGCCGAATTGGTCTATGCGCTGAACCACTCCCGCTCCGTCGTGCTGATACACGCCGATCGCAGCCGCGACTACGACCTTGCCGCCGTGGTGTCCGCTGCCCGGGCCGACTGTCCAGCGCTGCGCCGGGTGATCAGTCTGTCGGAGTGGGACCGATGGCTGTCCGACGGGCACGAGGATGAACCGCTGCTTGTGGTCGACCCCGAGCTGCCGGCCATGCTCCAATACACCTCCGGCACCACCGGAACGCCGAAAGGTGTTCTGCTGCGGCATCGTTCGCTGGTCAATGTGGCGAAGCTGACCATGGAGACCGCCGAGGCGACGCGTGGTTCCGCCGCCGTGAACCCGCTGCCGATGTTCCATACCGCGGCCTGCGTGATCGGCACGCTCGGACCGCTGTGGCTGGGCGGAGCTGTGGTCCTGATCGAACAGTTCACGCCCGCTGCGGTTTTGACGGCCATGCGCGCCGAGGACGCCGACCTGCTGTTCGTGGTGCCGACCGTGCTCGGGGCGGTAGTGGAGGCGGCTCGCGCGCAAGCGGATCCGCCGGTCCTGCGCACGGTGCTGGTCGGCGCGGCGAATGTCCCGCGGGCTCTGATCGAAGCCGCCGAAACACTGTTCGGCGCACGGATACACAATCTCTTCGGTCAGACCGAACTGGCGCCGGTCCTCGCGATGACTAGGCGAGACGACGATCATGATGATCTGGTCCATACGGTCGGCCGGCCACTGCCACAGGTGGAGTGCAAGATCGTGGATCCGGTCGACGGCGCGATCCAGCCGCTCGGCGTCGCCGGTGAGATCTGTGCCCGCGGTCACCAGCAGCTGATCGAGTACCTGCACGATCCGGCAGCGACCGCGCGCACCGTCGACGCCCAGGGCTGGGTGCACACCGGTGATCTCGGACGCATGGACGAACGCGGAATGCTCACGCTCACCGGGCGGCTGAAGGATCTGATCATTCGCGGCGGGGAGAACATCGCTCCCGCCGAGATCGAATCCTGCCTGGTCGAACATGAGGACGTCCTCGAAGCTGCGGTCGTCGGCGTGCCCCATGAGAAGTGGGGAGAAGCAGTCGCGGCCGTTGTGCGTCTGCGTGCCGAGCCCCGGGACGGATTGCGTTCGGAACTCGTGGCGCACTGCCGAGAACGCCTGTCACCCTACAAGATTCCGCAGCTTTGGCTGGTCGCCGCCGAATTGCCCGCCACTGCTACGGGCAAGGTGCAGAAATTCAAGCTGGTCGATCTGATAATCGGGAATGTGCTGCGTCCGCTGACCTGACCTCGTTGCCGTGGGATGCGCTTGCGGACCTGTGCGAAGTTCAGTTAATCTAATTTCAATTCAAAAGGAGGTGAATATGTCCTCGGACATCGAACAGCGACGTACCGACCTCCGGGACCGGTTCACCCGGTGGCGGCCGCGCACTCTGGCCGACTGGCTCGACCACTGCGCGGAGCAGTTCCCCGATCGGCCGTTCGTGATCACCGACGACGGGATCTACACCTACGCAGACATCGCCCACTGGGCGGATCGGCTCGCTGACGGCCTGGCCATGGGCGGCGTGGGCAATGGCGATCGCGTTGGGCTGCTGATGGCGAACTACGCGGAGTTCGTGTCGCTGAAATTCGCCATCGCCAAGACGGGGGCGGTGGCCATCCCGTTCAACTACCTGTATCGGCCCGATGAGCTCGGATATGTGCTCGCGCAATCCGAGTGCTCGGCCCTGATCACCATGACCGGCTTCGCCGGGCTCGACTACCTGGCCATGCTCGACCAGATCGCACCCGGTTGGGAGCGGGGCAACCCGTCAGGGCTACCCGCGTTGGAAGGTGTCGTCCAGCTGCCCACCGACGGCCGGACTCGTCGGGGGGTGCTGACCGTCGAAGCGCTCGCGCAAGTCGGTGAGCATGCCCGCGGTCTGGCGAAATCGCTTGCCGCCCCTGACGATATCGCCGACATGTTGTACACCTCGGGAACCACCGGATCACCCAAGGGAGTACTGGTCACGCACGACGCGGTGTTGCGCACCGCGTACGCGTCGGCCTTGACGCGAGCCTTCGAGGACGGTCGCCGGATCCTGTTCTCGCTGCCGTGCTATCACATGTTCGGTTATGTCGAGGGCCTGCTGGCCGCGATGATGGTGGGCGGCGCGATCATTTTGCAGACCGCGTTCGATCCGGTGCGCTATTTCGAGGGTATCCAGCGTCACCGGGCCACCGACATCCTGTGCGTTCCGACCATGTCGGTCGCGCTGCTGGAAGAGCCGCGCCGCAGCGAGTTCGACCTGTCGTCGCTGCGGTCCATCCTGTCGGGCGCGGCGCCCGCGCCGATCTGGTTGTGGGAGCGGGTGCGGGCCGAACTGGGGGTCGATGAGATCAGCACCGGCTACGGCATGACCGAATGCGGTGGCGCGATGACGCTGACGCTGCCCGAGGACGACCTGTCCTACACCTCGGAAACAGTCGGCAGGCCGAAGCTGGCGGGCGTTGCCGGGGTTTCCGGCGCGGACGCCCTCACGGTCTACAAGACGATCGACCCGGAAACCGGCGCGGATCTGCCGCCGAACGCGGTGGGGGAGCTGGCATCTCACGGACCGACCACCATGACCGGCTTCTGGCGGAAACCGGAGGAGACCGCAGCCGCTCTCCAGGACGGCTGGCTCCGATCCGGAGATCTGGGCCGGGTCCGACCCGACGGCTATCTGGAGGTCGTCGGCCGCAGCAAGGAGCTCTACAAGAGCGGCGGCGAACTCGTGATGCCCAAGGAGATCGAGGATTTGCTCGCCGGGCACCCGGCCATCAGCCAGGTCTTCGCCATCGGGGTTCCCGACGACCGGTGGGGCGAGGCCGGATGCGTGTGCATCGTCCGCGCACCGGACGGCGAGATCGACGCCGCGGGCGTGCGAACGCTGTGCCGCGACAAGCTCGCGCGCTTCAAGGTTCCCAAGCACGTCCTGTTCCTGACGGCGGACGAACTGCCGACCACGCCCACCGGCAAGGTCCAGAAGTTCCGGCTGGTGGCCTGGGCGCATAGACAACTGGCGGCGGCCGCCGACGAACGAGACAAGAAGGAGTAACCGTGACGACCACCGAACCCGAGGCCGCGCCGATCGCGCGACCCGACCTCGACTACCTGATCCAGCCCGACCGGGTGCACGGATCGCTGTACACCGACCCGCGGATCTTCGCCCGCGAGCTCGCGCGAATCTGGTACCGCACCTGGGTTTTCATCGGCCACGAGAGCGAGGTCCCGCAGCCGGGCGATTACGTCCGCAAGAAGTTCGGGCCGCAGGACGTCGTGATGACCAGGGACGGCGACGGTCAGGTGCACCTGCTGCTGAACCGCTGTGCCCATCGCGCCAACCTGGTCTGCGAGGACGCCAAGGGCAACGCCAACGCGTTCCGGTGCCCGTATCACGGCTGGACCTACAGCAATGACGGCAAGCTGCTCGGGTACCCGTACAACAAGGGCTACGGCGGCAAGGGCAAGCTCGAGCTGTCGATGGGCCGGGTTCCGCGGGTCGATTCCTACCAGGGCTTCGTCTTCGGTAGCTTCGCCGAGGACGGCCCCAGCCTGATCGAACACCTCGGTAATGCCGCCGGTGAGATCGACCGACTGGCCCGGTTGTCTCCCGAGGGCAAGGTGGAGCTGACCGCCGGCTGGCTGCAGCATCGCACCCGGGCGAACTGGAAACTCCTGGCGGAGAACGAAACCGACGGATACCACCCCCAGTTTGTGCACGGCTCCATCTTCAGCGTGACCGGCAGCCCCATCGGCGCGCTCTACAGCGACAACTCCACCGCGGTGACCCGCAACCTCGGCAACGGGCACAGCGAGAACGACCTGCGCCCCGAATTCCGGAACTTCGCCGAGCCGATGCGCTGGTTCGGAACCACGGAGTTGCGGGTACCGGAATACGTTTCGAAGATGCGCGAACTGCACGGCGAGGCGGCCGAGCAGATCCTCATCGAGGGCGCGCCGCACGTGATGATCTTCCCGAATCTGTTCATCGCCGAGATCCAGGTCTTCAACATCCAGCCGGTCTCGGTGAACGAGTGCATCCAGTTCTCGACGGCCGTGCAGCTGGCGGGCGCGCCAGAATTGAACACCCGGATGGTGTCGCAGTCGATCGGCTCGGTCGGCCCGGCCGGAATGCTGCTGGCCGACGACACCGAAATGTACGAACGCAACCAGATCGGTGCCGAGCAACTGCGGCCCGAATGGCTGGACCTGCGTCGCGGACTTGTCCGGGAGCGGACCGACGAGCGTGGACTCACGATCGGCGGAGCGACCGACGAGACCGGTATGCGCGGATTCTGGGCGCACTACAAGAAGCTGATGGAGGAGCAGAAGTGACAGCCGCGACCAGCCTCGATCTCCGCGAGATCGAGCAGTTCCTGTACCGGGAAGCGCGCCTGGCCGACGAGCACGACTACGACGGCTGGGAAGCGCTGTGGACCGACGACGCCCTCTACTGGGTGCCCACGGACGAGACGGCCGACCCGTCGAGCCATGTCTCGGTCATCTTCGACAACCGGAGCCGGATCTCGACCCGGCTCAAGCAGCTGCGCACCGGCAAACGGTACGCACAGTCGCCGCCGTCGAACCTGCGCCGCCTCATCTCCAATGTGGAGGTGCTCGGCGTGGAGAACGGCGACACCGTCGTCGGCGCGAATTTCCTTGCCGCCGAGTCGAAGGAGCGCGGCACTCGGCTGTGGGCAGGGCGCTACACCTACCGCCTGCGAGTGGTCGATGGCGAGATCCGGCTGGCCTACAAGAAGGTCAACCTCGTCGACGCCGACCGTCCGATCCCGACCATGGCATTCCTGATCTGAGGAGTCTGCGATGTCCGACAACGACGCCGGGGTAGTCACCGGGCCGCACGCCACTGCGGTGGTGGGTAGCGAGTTTGCCGAGGTCTCGGTCTCGGTCGACCATGAAGGCAACGGTCCGCGCCTGCGCTTGGAGGATCACCGCACCGGGCGGGTGCGCTTCCTGGACGCGCTCGAGGTGGAGACCATCATCTGGCTGCCGGAAGGCAATCTGCTGCAGCTGCTGGATCCGTCCGCCGACAGGTGGCGCGAAGACCGGTGAGGTGCACGCAGTACATCGACCCGGAACGATTGGATCTGGGCCGCTACATCCGAGCAGGCGATATGGTCGCCTGGGGGCAGGCTTGTGCCGAACCGCTCACGTTGACCGGGCAATTGATGCGGCAGCGTGCCGAGATCGGTTCGTTCCGTTGCTTTCTCGGGATTCCGGCGACGCGGACCGTGCGCCCTGAGCACGCCGACCACATCTCGTTCGTGTCGTATTGCGGAAGCGGTGCGAACCGGGACCTGTTCCGGGCCGGAGTGCTCGATGTGATCCCGGCGCACTATTCGACGCTGCCCGATCTGCTCACGACCGGCCCGCTCCGGGTCGATGTGCTGCTGTTGCAGTTGCCGCCGGCCGATGAATTCGGCCGGTACAGCCTCGGATTCGCGCACGACTACATCACGGCCGCGGTGACCACCGCACGCATGGTGATCGCGGAAGTGAACGAGCAGGCACCACGCACCGCCGGTCTGCGGTACCTCACCGATCGAGATCTCGACGTCGTAGTCCGAACGTCCCGGGCCCCGGCGGAAATGCGGCCACGCACCACGGATTCGGTGACCGAGACGATCGCGCGCAATGTTGCCTCGCTGATCGACGACCGGGCGACACTGCAGTTCGGCATCGGCGCGCTTCCGGAGGCGGTGCTGGCCGCACTCGGCGAGCGGTTGGACCTGGGTGTCCATTCCGGGCTGCTGAACGATGCGGTTGCCGACCTCATGGAAAAGGGCGCAATCACCAACCGGTTCAAGAGCATCGACACAGGGCGAGCCGTCGCGGGGATTCTGATGGGAAGTCGACGGCTGTTCGACTTCGCTGACGGCAATTCGGCGATCGAACTACGTGAGACACGCTATACCCACGATCCCCAGGTACTCGCTGGCCAAGACCGCCTGGTCGCCATCAATTCCGCGATCGAAGTGGACCTGTCGGGCCAGATCAATGCCGAAACCGCGGGCGCCGATTATGTCGGAGCGGTCGGGGGAGGCGCCGATTTCCTGCGCGGCGCGGCCCGATCACGAGGCGGGCTGCCCATTGTCGCCCTGCCCGCGACCGCCGGTGCAGGGAGCCGGATTGTGGCCGCGCTCAACGGACCTGCCAGTACCGCCCGCTCCGACGCCGGAATCATTGTCACCGAATTCGGTATCGCGGACCTGCGCGGGCGCACGCTACGCGAGCGCCGCGAATCGATGCTGGCCATCGCCCACCCCGACCACCGTGCCGCGCTCGAAGCGGCCCTCGACAAGCCTGGAGTACCGGCATGAGACGAGCTGCGATAGTCAGCCCCCTGCGCACCCCCGTCGGCGCCTTCGGAGGCGCCCTGCGGTCGATGCCCGCCGAAGAACTCGCGGCGACCGTCCTGCGTGAGCTGGTGCGGCGATCCGGCATCGATCCGGCGCGCATCGACGACGTCGCATTCGCGCAGTCCTATGCCAACTCGGAGGCGCCGTGCATCGGCCGCTGGGCCGCGCTGCACGCCGGGCTACCGGTCGAAGTCCCCGGCTTTCAGACCGATCGGCGCTGCGGTGGCGGGCTTCAGGCGGTCGTCACGGCCGCCATGATGGTGCAGACCGGCGCGGCCGACGTCGTGGTCGCCGGGGGCGTCGAGAGCATGAGCAATATCGAGCACTACACGACCGACATGCGCTGGGGGCACCGGGCCGGCAATGTTGCGATGTACGACCGGCTCGACCGTGGCCGCGAAAGATCGCAGCCGGAATGGCGATTCGGTGCGATCAGCGGAATGATCGAGACCGCCGAGAACCTGGCCCAGCAGTACGGCATCAGCCGTGACGACGCTGACGCCTTCGCCGCCCGCAGCCACCGTCGCGCCGCACAGGCTTGGCAGGACGGGAAGTTCGCCGATGAGGTCGTCACCGTCGAAATCCCGCAGGGCAAGGGCGATCCCGTGGTATTCGCCCGAGACGAGGGCATCCGGCCGGATTCGACGCCCGAAATGCTGAGCAGGCTGCGGCCCCTCATACCCGGCGGCACTGTGACCGCGGGCAACGCCAGCCAGCAGAACGATGCCGCCGCGGCCTGCCTCATCGTCGCCGAGGACAAGCTGGACGAACTCGGGCTCGAGCCGCTGGGGTTCCTGCGGGGGTGGGCGGCGGCCGGATGCGAACCGGCGACCATGGGCATCGGACCGGTGCCCGCGGTCGCGAAGCTCTTCGCCCGCACCGGATTCACCTTCGAAGACCTCGACCTGATCGAAGTGAACGAGGCCTTCGCCTGCCAGGTGCTGGCCGTGCTCGCCGGATGGGGCGTCAAGCACGACGAGATCGCCGACCGCCTGAACGTCAATGGGTCCGGAATCTCGCTCGGCCATCCGATCGGCGCGACCGGCGTACGCATACTCACCACCGTGCTGCACGAATTGCGTCGCCGCGGTGGACGTTTCGCGCTGGAAACCATGTGCATCGGAGGCGGACAGGGCATGGCCGCGCTCATCGAGGCCCCCTGAAGCCGGAGGAAAGGATCATCGTGACCACTACCGCGCTCGTCGGTTACGCCACCTATGTGCCGCGATATCGACTACGGCTGTCGGACGTGAAGACCGCGCTCGGCGGCGGCCCGGGACAGGGCGTTCGCGTGGTCGCCTCGTTCGACGAGGACAGCACGACCATGGGAGTCGAGGCGGCGGCCGCGGTGCTCCGCCGGACCGCCGGGGCACCGACGGCGCTGTACTTCGCGACCACCTCCCCGGCGTACTTCGACAAGGCCAATGCGACCGCCATCCACGCGGCGCTCGCCCTGCCCCGCACCGCGTTCGCCGCCGATATGGCGGGCTCGGCGCGGTCGGGCATTGCGGCCTGGCGGGCCGCCGCGGCCACCGGTGGTCTCGCCGTGCTGTCCGATGTGCGCACCGGCCGACCGGGATCCAGCGACGAGCAGCTCGGCGGCGACGGAGCCGTGGCGCTGCTGTTCGGCGATTCCGATCGGGCGATCGCGGACATCATCGGGGAGCAGTCCCGGTCGATCGAGATTCTCGACCGGTGGCGGACACCGGGTGAGGCTGCGGGCGGTCAATGGGAGGAGCGGTTCGGCACCGAGTCCTACCTCCCGTTATTGCAGGAGGTCGCCGCTGAGGTGCTCGCGGTGGGCGGGGTCGGCCAGGCGGACCACGTGGTCGTCGTATCGCCCAATATCGGTGTCAGGAAGCAGGCTCCGCGGCTGATCGCCGGTGCGATATCGACCTCGGTGTCGCCCCTCGGACATGCGGGCGCCGCGGATTTCGGCGTGGCCCTGGCCGACGCACTGGACCGGGCGGCACCCGGCGAGACGATCCTGGTGCTGTCCGCGGCCGACGGCTGCGACGCCGTCCTGCTGCGCACCACGGATCGGCTCGCGCAGGCTCGCCAGGCTCGGCCCGTGCGCGCGCAGCTCGGCGACGGCCTCGATGTCTCCTACCCGACCTACCTCACCTGGCGCGGCTGGCTGGACCGGGAACCGCCACGCCGGCCCGAGCCCGACCGGCCCGCCGGGCCACCCAGTGCGCGGGCGGCCGGATGGAAGTTCTCGTTCACCGGAACTGTCTGTACGGCATGTGGTTTCGTGCATCTGCCGCCGATGCGGGTCTGTCGGCAGTGCGGTGCGGTGGACCGCATGGAGGCCCGGCCGCTTGCTACCGCCGCGGGAACCGTGGCGACGTACACGGTCGACCGGCTCGCCTTCACGCCCTCGCCGCCGCTGATCGAGGCGGTGGTCGATTTCGACGGCGGCGGCCGGTACACGCTCGAGATCGCAGATGCGTTGCCGGATGAGCTCGCCGTCGGCACCCGGGTCGGTCTCGTATTCCGCAAGCTGTTCACTGCGGGCGGGGTGCACAACTACTTCTGGAAAGCCCGTGTTCTCGGCGAGCAGCATCCTCCGGTGACCGAAGAACAGCATCATCCTGCGAAGGAAATGGTATGAGCAGTAACGGAATCCGCGACCGAGTGGCCATCGTCGGCATGGGGTGCACCGCGTTCGGTGAGCACTGGGGCCGGTCGGCGGAGGACCTGCTGATCGATGCCGCGCAGGAGGCGTTCGACACCACTCCGGCGATCTCACGGGCCGAGGTCGACGCGTACTGGCTGGGCACCCTGGGTTCGGGACAGTCGGGCATGACGCTCAGCAAGGCGCTCGGCATCGACTACAAACCGGTCACCAGGGTCGAGAACTATTGTGCGACAGGGTCCGAGGCGTTCCGGAACGCCTGCTACGCGGTCGCCTCCGGCGCGTACGACGTTGCGATGGCGATCGGCGTCGAGAAGCTGAAGGATTCTGGATTCTCCGGTCTGCTGCGTACCGACCCTCCCGGTGACGGTACTGCGGCCGAGCTCGGCCTCACCGCACCGGCCGCATTCTCGCTCCTCGACCCCGCCTACTGCGCTCGCTACGGCGTGGATCCGGCCGACATGCGGGCCGCGATGACGCACGTCGCCTGGAAGAACCACGCCAACGGCGCTCGAAACCCGAAGGCACAGTTCAAGTCCGGTGTGACGAAAGAGAAGATCGAGGCGGCCCCGAAGGTCGCGGGCCGGCTGGGGATCTTCGATTGCTCCGGCGTATCCGACGGGGCGGCTGCCGCGCTCATCGTGCGCGCCGAGGCGGCGCTCGACTACACCGATACCCCGCTGTACGTGAAGGGGCTGTCGCTGGCGGCCGGGCCGGCGCGCGGCGCGGCCGATCCGGGCTACGACTTCACCACCTTCCCCGAGGTCGTGGCCAGCGCACGGGATGCCTTCGCGCAGGCGGGCATTCGCGATCCACACAGCGAGATCTCCTTCGCCGAGGTGCACGATTGCTTCACTCCCACCGAACTGGTCCTGATGGAGGACTTCGGCTTCTCGGAGCGCGGCAAAGCCTGGCGCGACATCCTCGACGGCGCGTTCGAGCTCGGCGGGCGACTGCCGATCAACCCCGATGGCGGCCTCAAGTCCTTCGGGCATCCGGTCGGTGCCAGTGGTCTGCGCATGCTGTACGAGTGCTGGCTCCAGTTTCGGGGCCAGGCGGGGGAGCGGCAGCTGCGCGACCCGCGACTCGCTTTGACGCACAACCTCGGTGGCCGCCCGGGCAGCTGTGTTTCCTTCGTCTCGGTGGTGGGCCCACAGATCGGCTGATCGGGTCGACCGGACACCTTGACGTCCGGCGGATATTTAATTTAATCTCAATTCAATTATTCTCGGATCTAGGAGAAGGCCACATGCCAGGAGTCGAAGATCGGGTCATCATCGTGACCGGAGCCGGGGGTGGCCTCGGTCGCGAATACGCGCTGCTGCTCGCCGCGCACGGCGCATGGGTCGTGGTGAACGACCTGGGCGGCGCCCGCGATGGCTCCGGCGCCGGTACCTCGATGGCCGACAGCGTGGTCGAGGAGATCCGGGCGGCCGGTGGCCGCGCGGTCGCGAACTACGACAGCGTGGCGACCGAGGAGGGCGCGGCGGGGATCGTGCGCACCGCCCTCGACGAATTCGGTGCCGTGCACGGCCTGATCAGCAATGCGGGCATCCTGCGCGACAAGGGATTTCAGAACATGACCATCGCCGAGTGGGATGCCGTCGTGCAGGTCCACCTCTATGGCGGTTACCACGTCGTCAAGGCGGTCTGGCCGCACCTGCGCGAGCAGGGGTACGGGCGCATCGTGGTCGCCACGTCGACCAGTGGGGTGTACGGAAATTACGGGCAGTCCAACTATGGAGCCGCCAAGGCCGGGCTGGTCGGCCTGATCAACACCCTCGCCATCGAAGGCCGCAAGTACGGCATCCTCGCCAATGCCATCGCGCCGATGGCGGCCACCCGCATGACCTCCGACATCGCTCCGCCGGAACTGCTGGCGAAGCTGCCGCCCGCACAGGTTGCACCGGTCGTGGGCTACCTCGTGAGCGACGCGTGCGCCGACAGCGGTTCGGTGATCGTGGCCGGAGGCGGGCAGGTGCACCGCGTCCAGTACTTCCAGTCGCCCGGAGTGGCCTTCGACGGCACGCCAACCATCGACGACATCGCCGAGCGGTGGAAGGACATCACCGACATGACCGCGGCGCAGCCCGGAGTCAATCCGGTCGGCTGACACCGGCGACGAAATCCTCAGCAGGACATACAGATACGAAATCGGAAGGTGAGCGAGTTGGCACAGGAGAACCTCGTGGTCGTGGGGGCGTCACTGGCGGGCCTCCGCGCGGTCGAGGCCGCCCGCAAGACCGGATTCGACGGTGACATCACGCTCATCGGTGCCGAGCATCACCTGCCCTACGACCGGCCGCCGCTGTCGAAGGCATACCTCGACCGATTGCCGGTCGGGGAGTCGCCCGCGTCGACGCTCTTCCGGAGCGCGGACGTGCTGCGTGACGAACTCGGCGTCCGGCTCGAACTCGGAGTCCCCGCAACGGGTTTGGACACAGAATCCAAGCAGGTCGAGCTCGGTGATCGAGCCATCCGATACGACGCGCTGGTCATCGCCACCGGAGCCGCCGCGCGAACTCTCCCCGGGTCGGAGCACCTGGCCGGCGTGCACACGCTGCGCACCCTCGACGATGCCCTGGCGGTCCGGGAAGCACTGGACGCCGGTGCTCGGACCGTGGTCATCGGCGCGGGTTTCATCGGCTCGGAGGTCGCCGCCGGCGCTCGTAAGCGTGGTCTCGACGTCACCATCGTCGAGGCACTGCCCACGCCGCTCGTTCGCGCGGTCGGCGAAACCATGGGCGTGGCCTGCGCGTCACTGCATCAGCGGCACGGGACCGACCTGCGGTGCGGTGTGGGCGTGAGCGCGGTGGAGGGCAATGGCAGCGTCGAGCGTGTGCTGCTCACCGACGGCACCGCGATCGACGCCGACCTGGTGGTCGTCGGTATCGGTGCGATCCCGGCCACCGGATGGCTGGAAGGCTCGGGGCTGCAGATCGACAACGGCGTCGTCTGTGACGAGACGCTGTGGACCGGAGCCGAACGGGTATACGCCGCAGGCGATGTCGCGCGGTGGCACAATCCGCTGTTCGATCGGCCCATGCGGCTCGAACACTGGACGAGTGCCGCCGAACAGGGCGCGTTCGCCGCCCGCAACGCTCTCGACCCCGACGCGGCAAAGCCGTATCAGACCGTGCCCTACTTCTGGTCGGACTGGTACGACAGCCGAATCCAGTTCGTCGGTGTGCCCACGGCGGACGAAATCCAGGTCGTGGATGGTGATCTCGCCACCGATGGACGCTGTGTGGCGCTGTATCGCCAGGGCGATCGACTGGCCGGAGTGCTCGCCATCAACGGCCAGAACGTCATCATGAAATACCGCGGCTTGATCATGCGGAAGGCGACCTGGGACGAGGGCCTCGCCTTTGCGGCGAGCCGTCGGGCCGCCGCCGCGCCGGCTTTATAACCCCCGAAGGTGCCGCGTGCGTCGAACACGGAGGCGCCCCTGACGGTGTAGGAGGTCAGTGGGATGTGCTTGGGATGTGGTGTGGCGGCGCTCGCGGGCACAGCGGAGTCGCTGTGGCGCGTGCAAGTCTGGTTCGACGACCGTATAGGGGAGATCCGCCTCGAATACGCCGCGACGGCATCGGAGGCGCGGCACTTCTGCACGGCCATGAGGCAGCGCGGCCGTCGTGTCATCGTCGACCGAAGGGTGCGGAAAGGCCTGCGGCATCTACCGTGTCGTGATCTGTGGAGGTACGGATAATGGACGTGCATCCATCCACGAGCGACCGCTCCGGTAGCCCTAGTATTTAATTTATTTTCTAATATGATGGTCGAAAGGCCGACTGATCAGCGTTGTCGGCAGTAGAGCAGGCCGTCGGAGTTCCCGGGCGCCAGCCGCGGGCTCACGACCTCCAACGAAGTAGGTAGGGAATGAACGAAGCACAACTGACCCGCAGGATGCAGGGCAAGGTCGTGGCCATTACCGGTGCAGCGCGAGGAATCGGTCTGGCGACTGCCAAGGCCCTGCATCGCCGCGGCGCCAAGATCGTCATCGGCGATATCGACGAAGCCGCCGCCGTGCAGGCCGCCGCCGAACTCGGCGGCGACGGTGTCGAGGCCGTACGGGTCGACATCACGGACGAGAAGTCGTTCGCCGCCTTTCTGGCCCGGGCGGAAGAGCGGTTCGGTCCGCTGGATGTGCTCGTCAACAATGCGGGGATCATGCCGATCGGGCCCTTCCTCGACGAGGCGACGACGCTGTCGAAGCGGGTGCTCGATATCAATGTCGCGGGCCCGATGATCGGCATGCGCACCGCGCTGCCCGGGATGCTCTCGCGTCGCCGCGGACACATCGTCAATGTCGCCTCGATCGCCGGAACCGCGCCGGTGCCAGGCGGACTCAGCTACGCAGCCAGCAAGGCCGCGGTCATCTCGATGACCGAGTCCGCTCGCGTGGAGTTCGCGGGTTCCGGTGTCTCGTTCACCTGCGTGCTGCCGTCGTTCACCAATACCGAGCTGGTCGCCGGTACCAAGGGGACGAAGTTGCTCAAGAATCTGGAGCCCGCGGAGGTGGCGGAGGCCATCGTGCGCGCGATCGTGCTGCGCAAACCGGATGTGTATCTGCCCGCGGTCCTCGGCCCGATGGTGCGGACGCAGCCCTTGATCGGCCGGAGGCTGCGGGACTGGATGAACCACCTGCTCGGCGCCGACACCGCGTTCCTGAGTTTCGACCATGCGGCGCGCAGTGGTTACGATGCCCGGATCAGCGGCGCGCCCGCGACGGACGCCTCCGCGCCGCAGCCCGCCGACACCACGGCGAAGCAGCCTGCCGCCAAGCCCGCACCGGCGAAACGAGCGCCGGCGAGGTCCGCGCGGAAGTGACATCGCCGGACACGAAAGGGTGGTCCGCTCCTCGGAGCGGACCACCCTTTCTCGATGCTGCTGTGCCACGCCGCCGCGGCAGGTCCGTGACGCTCCGGAATTTAATGTGAAGAAAAATTCATAATTGAATAGAATTTCAATTCTGGATAGCATGATCTCGGCCTGGTCGGCTGAACCGGGCGATATCGGGCAATGAGAGGTCGTCGATGATTGATCATGAAATCCAGCTGGCGGATGTGGAGCTTTCCCGCCGGATACAACTGTTCTGCGCGTGGTGTGGACCCGCCTTCGTCGTCCTGCTGTTCGGCGGGTGGGGTTTGATGGGCGGGTTCATTCCGCTGATCTCGGCCGGGGACAGTCCGGCGCAGGTGGCCACGCGGTACGGGGAGGACGTCGCGCTGCACAAGATCGGGCTGCTGCTCGGCATGATCGGCGTATTCTTGACGATCCCTTACTTTTTCGTCATCAGCATGCAGTTGCGGCGGATGGAGCGCCGAATTCCATCGCTGGCCATCCTGCAATTCGCCTCGGGCATCATCGTGACCGTCGTCCTGATGATCCCGATGCTGTTGTTCATTGGCGGAGTGTTCCGGCCCGATCGTTCGCCTGAGCTGACCCAGCTCATGAACGACATCAGCTACGTCATGCTGATCCTGCCGTGGCCGCCGATTCTCGGTCAGCTCGGCGCCATTGTCGTGGCCATTCTCACCGATCATAACGACGAGCGCATCTTTCCCAAATGGGTTGCGTGGTACAACGTTTGGGTAGGATCCCTGCTGCTGCCCGCCAGCCTGATCATCTTCTTCAAGACGGGCGTCTTCGCCTGGACCGGAATCATCGGCTTCTGGATTCCGGCCGCGGCGTTCGGGATCTGGTATCTGGTGATGACCTGGGTGGTCATTCGCGCGATCAACCAGGAGGCGGCCGCCGAACGCAGCCGGTATGCGGTCGCCTGATCTCTGAAGAACAAATCTCTGAAGAATAAAAGGGGGCTCTCGTGGCCGGTCGTGCGCCGCGAGAGCCCCTTTCGTTTCATCGACGGGACTTCGCCTCGACCCGCATCGCTGTTTCGGCGGCGAGCTTTCCGGGCAGAGCGCAGACACCACCGACGGGATGTGTTCCCGCACCGCTGAGGTAGAGGCCGTCGACAGGCAGGCGATAGGCGCCCAGTCCCGGCGCGGGTTTCATGGGTCCGAAGCGGGTGATCAGCGGATCGACGTGGTAGACGTTTCCGGCGGGGGCGTTGAAACGCGCCTCGATGTCCGGCCCGCCGAGCACCGCCCGGTCGATCTCCAAACTGTCGAGCCCTTCGTAATACTGTGCGCAGTCACGCAATACGGCGTCGCCGATCTTGTCACGCACGTCCTCCCAGGGCTCCCGTGGCGTCACGGGGATGACACCGGACCACAGGTAGAAGGTGCTCTGCCCGGCGGGCGCCTGCGAGGGGTCGACGGCCGAGGGGATCATCGAGCAGCTGACCGGGACAGGATCGGGCCATTCGCCGCGTACCACGGCGTTCCAGGCGGCGTCCTGCTGCTCGAGGGTGTGCCAGGCCGCGAGGTAGCCGCGCAGATCGAGATCGTTCCCGCGCCATTTTTCGTGGCGCTTCATCGAGACCTCGCCCTTCAAGGCGACGTTGATCTTGAGCGAGGTGGCGTGGGTCTTGCGGATTGGGATGTCCTTGGCGCGCACGGTCAGTGTGCGGTCCAGTGCCCCTTCGGGCAGCAGCTCATTGAGCGTGATGACCGGGTTGCAGGTGCTGATGATGCCTTTGCGCGCCCGCACGATCTGGTCGGTGTCGAGCTTGACCGCGGTGGCCCGGCCATTCGAGAGGACGATTTCCGCTACGCGGCAACCGGTGTGGACGCTGCCGCCGTGCGCGGCGAGATAACGCTCCAGAGCCGCGGGCAGGGAGCCGGTGCCGCCGACGGGCATGGCATTCGGGATCTTCTGCACGACACCGAGATAGATCATCGCCCAGGCGGTCATGTCCAGGCGCATCTGCGAGAAAGCGGCCATGGCCGCCAGCGCGCCCTTGGGCAGTTCGGATTCGAAGGTCTCTTCGAGGAATTCGGTGTGCGAAGCGGTCGCCAAGTGCCGCAGCGAATACAGTCGCTTGGGGTGCCGCGCTGCCCGGGCAAGCGCCTTGCGCATCTCTTTCGTCCACGGCCGCAATGGATGTGCCTTCATATAGGCGATCACGAGGTCCATCGCGGGGTCCAGCGCATTCGCCAGGTCCAGCCACGCCTCGGCGTCCCGCTTGGAGAAGCGGCGCAGCTCATCGGCGGTCTTGCGCGGGTCCTTCCAGATTGCCAAAGAGCTTCCGTCGGGTGCGAGCTGCACGTGTGCGGGATCGACGGAGATCATCCGCAGGCCGTACTTGTGCAGCTCGAGATCATCCGCGATGCCGGACATTCCGAAGATCCCGGTCGCCTGGATCGCGCCCTCGTTGAACAGATGTTGTGGCGCGCTCGGCAGGATCGCGGTGGTGACGGTCATTCCGCCGATCTGCGAGGACGCGTCGAGCACGGTCACCTGATGCCCTGCGCGGGATAGGTAGCAACCTGCGGTCAAGCCGTTGTGACCAGCGCCGATGACCACGTAGTCGGTCTCGCGAGGCAGCGGGCCGGCGAGGTGGGGTGTGTCTGGGTTCATACGACAATCATTCACAAAGAAGAATGATTTTTCAATCATGAAACTTTTTTCATTGTAGAAAACTTGCCGACTCGTCCGTGCGCGCACCGCACCCTGCACCGGCCCTCCGAGTCAGAGCAGGGGTTTGCGATCCACTGGCCGAGCGATCGCCCTTCAGCGGATCGTCGAGGCGCGATTCCAGGCCTCCACGGCGTCCGCCGGGGTCAATCCGAGCGCCGCCAGCACGTGCAGGCTGAAGGCCCGGTCGTCCTGGGGCGTCTTGTGGCCCGCGAGGATCTCGCGGATGAGCGCCAATGCGGCGCCCATCACCGCGGATACCGTCACCTCGATATCCACCACGACAAAGCGCCTACTGGCGATGCCGCGCTCGACGGCCGTGCGCGCGTACGGGTGAATGGACCGTAGGAAGAGCGCTTCGGCGTGGTTGAGATTCACCAGCAACTGGGCGAAGTCGGGATCGGTATCTGCCAACCGCATGAATCGGACGATCGCGCCGACGACGACCGTGGCGGGGTCCGCGTCGATATCGGCCTCCGGGACACTGCTTGCCGCCAGCTCGGCGAGGGTCTCGCCGAGCACCGCATCCACCAGTTCGCCCTTGGATGCGAAGTGGTTGTAGAACGAGCCCAGTGCGACGTCGGCGCGCTCGGTGATCTCGTGAATGCGCAGGCCCGCGACGCCTCGCTCGGTGATCAGCCCTCGCCCGGTATCGAGGAGGCTGCGGCGGGTCAGTTCGCGCCGCCGACCGTTGCGGGTCAGTGGACGGGGCGGTTCCGTGTGGTCCACAGGTCAATCCTCTCGGAGCTGGGCGGCTGCTCGCGTCAGCATTGTGAACATGTTTTCACTATTGAAATGTCTTTCAATTTAAGCTAGCTTCAAATGTGACGCCGCGCACGGTGGACAGAAAGTAGTGATGGAGGCCCCTGTGTTGACAACGCTGTTAGCGACGACGATCCCGCAGCCGCCCGTCGAGGAGGTGATGCCGAAGGGGCCGGAGACGTTCTTCAACATCTTCATCTTCGTTCCGCTCGGCGTAGCGATCCTGGTCGCGCTGCGCGGACTGCTGAAGGGTAGAGGGCCGGTCCTGCTCTTCTGCCTGATCGGCGGACTGTTCGCGGCGATCTGGGAGCCGCTGGTCGATGTGCTCGGCATGTGCTTCTTGAAGGAGAACGGAGCACTGGGCACATTCACGGTGCTCGACCGGACGATGCCGCTCTACATCGTGTTCGTCTACCCGTGGTACGTAGGCGGCCTCGGATACCTGGCATCCAAACTCTTCGCCCGTGGAGTCACGATGCGGAACCTGTTCGCGATCTGGGCCATGGACTTCGCCATCAACATCGTTCTGGAGACGCCCGGCATCACGGCCAAGACCTATCTCTACTACGGCCATCAGCCGTTCAATTTGTGGGGCTTCCCGCTCTGGTGGGGCTTCGTCAACCCGCTGATGCCGATGCTGGCCGGTGCCGTGATCTACAAGATCCTGCCCCACCTGGACCAGGCGTGGAAGCTGCTCGCGGTCATCGCTGTCATTCCGATGGCCGACGGCGCGGCCAACGGCGCTGCGGGCTGGCCGGTGTTCGCGGCCCTGAATCAGCAGGACGTGTCGTTCTTCTGGACCTACTTCGCGGCTTTCGCCACGTTGGGTCTCGCACTGTTCATGGTGTGGCTGATCGGTATCGCCGTCGCCCGGCCCGCTGCCGAGGCCGGCGACGAGTCACTGTTCCGAAAAATCATGTCCCTGAACTCCCCCGAGGTGTCGGCCGCGCCGGTCGCCAGTGCCCGCTTCTGAGCAGAGAGACTTACGATGTCCGTCGAAATTCATTCGCCCGCAACAGATCTGCTGCGTCCCCTGCCCGCCGAGGGCGAGCAGTGGGATCCGCACACCATTCACACCTACTACTTCGGCTTCTCGGTTCCCGAGGCGGCGATCGGCGCGTTCGTCTACCTGCGGCTGCAGCCGGCCTTTTCGCTCTCGCAGGGTGGCGTCTGCCTCTTCCAGGGGATGGACAATATCGAGTTCACCGATATGGCCTTCCTCGACTACGAGATCACGATGCCCTGGCCGGTGATCGCGAACAACACGATCACCACCGATAACGGACTGGTGATCGAATTCCTCGAGCCCGGCCACCGGATCCGCACGAGCTATCAGAGCGATGACGCTTCCTTCGACATCGTCGCCGAGGCGGTAACGCCGCTACTCGCGCGCGGCCATGTCATGCCGGGTGAGGAAGACCATCATTCCGTGGGCCGAAGCCCTGGTGGCAGTGAGCAATTCATGCATGTCACCGGCGAGTTGACGCTCGGCGGTGAACGGTATCCGGTCGACTGCTTCGCGCCACGTGACCGCTCGTGGAATCAAGTGCGGGTGGAGAAGCGCGGCGCCGTGCCGGTGCCGCCGGTGGGTTGGTCACCCATGTACTTCGGACCGGATCTGATCTTCAACCAGATCAGTTTCGAACCGTTGGACACCGATCCGGCCTGGGCGGGTCTCTATTACGTCGGTGACCGCCCGTCGCACCACTACGCCTGGATCCGACTGGGGGAGGAGACCCGGTCGATCACCCGGGTGCGGCGGAGCGTGCTCGAGTACCACCCGGACCTGTACATGGCGGTGCGGCAGGAGATCGAGGCCGAGGACGAGCACGGGACGATCCATCGCTTCCGTGGCGAGGCCATCGCGGCCGCGAACATCCCGGCCTGGCCCAATGCGGCGTTCCGCGACAGCGTCTTCCGGTGGGAGGACGAGCACGGGCGCGTCACGTACGCGACATACCAGGAGATCTGGTTCGACCGCTACCAGCAGGCGATGAAGCGCCGTGCAGTCGCCGGACACCGGTGATCCGAACACATTTCGATTCAGTCGACGAAAGACGAGATTCATGGCAAGGCACACGAACGGACACGAGGTCATCGTTGCCGGCGCAGAAAGGAAGGGCCGATGACGAATCCGCTACACGAGATCGGTTCTCCAGAGACAGCGTGGACGACGGTGAACACGCGGGAGAACTTTCCCGGGGTGGCAACCCCGCTGGGCTGGACCTTCTGGCGAGACCCGCTGGAGTTGGGCATGAAGGGCGCCTTCTGCGACCTGGGGGTACTGCCGCGCCGTGCCGTGACAGTGCCCGAATCCGTCGATGATCGCTTCTCCGCTGCGGTTTTCGGCCGGTTCGCCGCAAATATCGACTGCCTGCGTCGGGCTGCGGACCTGATGCCGGGTACCTCCGGCGATGCACTCGAAGAGCAGTTGCTCGGTTCGGTTCGCCCCGGGGTGGAAAGCCATCCGTCCATGCGGCGGTACCCGATCATCGCGGGCAAGATGGGCTGGACCGTGCTGCGGCTGCCTGCCCGGATCCGGAGGCTGCGCGCCGATACCGATCGATGGTGGCGTACGGTCACCGCGCCAGGTGGCATCCCCGATCCCGCCGCGGCGCGAAAGGTCCTGCTGGAGGCCGCGCAGCGCTTCGAGGACGTCATGTGCCCGCACTCGATCGTGACATTGCTGGGCACCGGAATCTTCGACCAGATCAGCGAAATTGCCACCGCCAGTGGGAATTCCAGCCTGTCCACCTCGCTGATCACCGGCTTCGGCGATGTCGAGGAAGCGAAATCCGCCGGTCAGCTCTGGGAGGTCTCGCGCGGCGAACGATCCCTCAGCGAGTTCGTGGCGGACCACGGCTACCACGGCCCGGTGGAGGCCGAAATCTCTTCGCGCTCTTGGCGCGAGGACCCGACACCACTGCAGCGCCTGGTCACCACCTACCGGGGCTTGCCGGAGTCCTCGTCGCCGCTCGCCCGTGCGGAACGACAGCGCGAGGAGCGGGCCACTGCCGAGCGCAGCGTGTTCGCCGGGCTCGGTGCCCTCGACCGGCGCAAAGCACGGATGGTGCTGAATATCGCGCGGCGTTACATTCCGCTTCGCGAGGTCGGTAAGGCAGCGTTCGTACAGACAGTCGATGCTGCCCGGGCGGCGGCTCGGGTGATCGGCGCGGACCTGGTGACGCGGGGACTATTGCGCTCCGCCGCCGACATGTACTACCTGACCTTCGACGAGATCACCGGTGAACTCCCGGTCGATTGCCTTGCGCGCGTGGACGAACGGCGGGCGATCTATAACGAGTTCGTCGCACTGGAGTTGCCCGACCAGTGGGTCGGGGTTCCCGTGGCGCAGCCCAGCAGAGCGGCGGAACCGGAGGACGTCACCGAGGTTCGCGGGATGCCGGTGAGTGTCGGCACGGTCGAAGGGATCGCGCGCGTCGTCCATGACGCCGATGCCGGTGACCTGGAGGACGGCGAGATCCTCGTCTGCGCCACCACCGATCCCAGCTGGGCATCGTGCTTCCTGGTCGCCGGGGCAGTGGTCATCGATATCGGTGGACCGCTCAGCCACGGTGCGATCGTGGCACGGGAGATGGGCATCCCGTGTGTCATCAACACCGGAAACGGTACGCGCGCAATCAAAACGGGTGATCGACTGCTGGTCGACGGTTCCACCGGGCTGGTCCAGATCCGGGAACGCGCGGCGGAGAACGCCGTACAGGAGGTCGGCTGATGACTGCCGAGATTCGCGTGCTGCAACAGGTGCGCTTGAAGGGGCGTCCGCGAGCCACCGAGATCGCCGACAGCGCAGGCCTCTCCTCGGACTCCGTGACCGAGGTGCTCGGCCCACTGCTAGAGAGCGGCGACGTGACCGAAACGAATGGCCGGGTGAAGATCACCGCCGAAGGCCGGACCAGGCTCTCGGCGTTGATCGAGGTGGAACGCGCCGACCTCGACCTCGAAGCACTGTCGGTCGCATACCACCAGTTCGATTACTTCAACTCCGGATTCAAACAGTTGGTCGCCGACTGGCAGCTGAAGGACGGCAGCACCCCCAACGATCACAGCGACGCACAGTACGACGCCGTTGTCATCGCCCGACTCGAGGTCCTGCACGAACGGTTTCTTCCGATCCTGCACGGCATGTGCGCGATCGCACCCAGGCTGGCACCGTACCCCCATCGATTCTCCGTCGCCTTGGCCAAGGTTCTCAGCGGCGAGCACGGATGGCTCGCCAGGCCGCTGATCGACAGCTATCACACCGTGTGGTTCGAACTGCACGAGGACCTTATCGGATTGACCGGCCGCTCCCGCGTGGAAGAGGCGGCCGCAGGGAGAGCGGAATGACGACGACCACAACCCCCTCGATCAGTGTCCTGACCCTGGACGGCACCACAGGCGAGGACCGGGAAGTACTGGGCGGCAAGGCATTCAGCATCGAGCAGATGCGCGCACTGGGAATTCCCGTACCGCAGGCCTTCGTCCTCACCACCGAAGTATGCCGACGCTACTACGCAGACGGCCGACAACTGCCCGCCGACGTGTGGGCCCAGATTCCGGATGCGATGGCACGGCTGGAGGAGACCACCGGCCGCGGATTCGGTGATCCACGACGCCCGCTCTTGATCTCGGTCCGCTCGGGTGCGGCCACCAGCATGCCCGGGATGATGGATACCATCCTCAACCTCGGCATGACCGACGACATCGTGCGAGCCCTGGCCGAGCAGAGCGGTGATGCCGCATACGCCTCCGACACCCGCCGCCGCTTCCTCGAACAGTTCGAACGTGTGACAGGCGTTGCCGCACCCGTCGATCCGTGGGAGCAGTTGCGCCAGGCCGTCGTCGCCGTTCTGGAGTCTTGGCACTCGACGCGGGCAATCGCGTTCCGCCGCGATCGTGGTCTGTCCGACACGGGCGGCACTGCCGTGACGGTCCAGGCCATGGTGTTCGGCAACCTGGACGAAGCTTCCGGTACCGGTGTGCTTTTCACGCGCAACCCGCTCAGCGGCACCCCGGAACCGTATGGTGAATGGCTGCCGCGCGGGCAAGGCGAGGATGTCGTCTCCGGCCGCGCCGACGCGTTGCCCCTCGATTCCCTGGCGACCACCATGCCGGATGTCCACGCGGATCTGATGCTCGCCGCCCGCCGCCTCGAGGAACAGGGCCGGGACGTGCAGGACATCGAGTTCACCGTGGAGAGCGGCCGGCTGTGGCTGCTGCAGACCCGGAGCGCGAAGCGCACGCCGGAAGCCGTGGTGCGGCATGCGGTACAGCTGCAGCACGAGGGACTGATCAGTGTGGAGGAGGCCCTCGAACGGATCGATGTCCAGGACGTGGAGGCATTGCAGACTCCGCATCTGGACCCGACTGCGGTCGCGGCCGGAAGGACCGCGGCGAGCGGAAAGCCGGCCTGCCCCGGCATCGCTTCGGGCGTCGTTGTCAGCGACGCCGACGAGGCCGAAGAGCGCGCAGCGCGCGGTGAGTCGGTGATCCTCGCCAGGCCGACAACGGACCCGGACGACGTCGCCGCCATGTCGGTGGTCGCGGCCGTACTGACCGAATTCGGTGGGTCGACGTCACATGCCGCGGTCGTGTGCCGAGAAATGGGGGTGCCGTGCATCGTCGGGTGCGGCCCCGACACCGTCACAACACTGGTGGGTAAGACCGTCACCGTGTGCGCGACCACTGGCGCCGTCTATGAAGGCCGGTTGCCCATCATCTCGAGCTCCGAGCGCGAAGACCCAGATCTCGCACAGGTATCGGACTGGGTCCGCGGCGAAGCCGAGGCCGAATGGACCGGAACTCTCTCCGAACTACTACGGCAGCGGGCAGCGGCACGAAACCGAGACGGTCGATGCATGTCGTGACTGCGAGCCCGAGCCGGCGTATCCCGGGTGAGGTCGGCGTCTGGGTATTCATCCTCGGCGATATGGTCACGTTCTCGGTGCTCTTCGCGACTTTCCTGTACTACCGCGCGAAAGACACTGTGTTGTTCGCAGAATCGCAGCGGGCTCTGAATCAAGATTTCGGCGCCGCGAATACGGTGGTCCTGCTGTTCAGCTCACTGCTGGTGGTGCTCGCTGTTCGTGCGGTGCGTACGCAGAGCCCGCTTGCGCCAGGGTTCATCATCGGTGCAATGACGTGTGGTGTCATATTTTCCACTCTGAAGGTCATCGAGTATGGCCAGAAGGTCCATGATGGCCTAACGCCGTCGACGAACAATTTCTTCATGCTCTATTTCGTCATGACCGGGTTGCACTGGTTTCACCTGATCGTGGGCATGCTGGTGTTGTCGGTGCTGCTCGTGCTGGGCCGTAAGCCGGCCCTCACCGCGCGGCAGAGTGCGTTCTTCGAGGGTGGTGCCTGTTTCTGGCACATGGTCGATCTGCTCTGGATCGTCCTGTTCCCCCTGCTGTATCTGGTGAGGTGACGATGTCGGCATTGACGACACTTGTGCGCGGGCGGGTGACCGCCATATGGGGTGTCCTGGTCATGGCTACCGTGGTTTCCTGGTTTCTCGGCACCCACGGCGGTCACGATCGGACCGCCGGTCACCCCATCTCGAGTGTGGTGATCGTGTTGGTCGCGTTCATCAAGGTACGACTGATCGGTATGTACTTTATGGAATTGCGCGCCGCCCCACTATTATTGCGCACCCTCTACGAGAGTTACTGCCTCATTGTGTGCGGGGTGGTCATCGGCATGTATCAGTGGGCCTGACCCGATATCGAAGTCAGAGCTGTAAACGAGTAATGAAGGAATTGTTGAAATGAATCAGATGACCTTCCAGCGGATATGTGCATGGACAGGCATCGTATGCCCGCTCGTGTTCTTCGCGGGCCTGGTGGTGGCCGGCATGTTTCCACCGATGCTGCCCTCGCAGACCACCGCGGAGGTCGTGGCTCACTATCGGGATCACGCGAACGGCGTGCGGGCCGGTGCCGCGATGGTCATGCTCAGTTCGATGTTCTACGCGTCGTTCACCGCAGTCATTTCCGGCCAGATTCAGCGCATACCGGGTGTGCACCCGACTGTCGTCTTCACTCAGCTGGCCGGTGGCGCTTTCGCCTGCGTGACGTTCCTGCTGCCGGGTCTCCTCTTCGTCGTGACCGCATTCCGGCCGGAGCGTTCGCCGGAGCTGACCGTGCTGATGAACGACCTGAGCTGGATCTTCCTGGTCATGCCGTTTCCCCCGGTGATGGTGCAGGGCTTGGCATTCGCTTACGCGATCTTCTCCGACAACCGGAACCGTCCGCTGTTCCCGCGTTGGCTGGGTTACGTGAACATCTGGGTGCTGATCATGTTCTTCCCCGCCGTGCTGCTGCCATTCTTTCGTTCGGGCCCGTTCAGCTGGGGCGGCATCTTCGTCTTCTGGGTGCCGGCAACGGTCTTCGGCATTCAGTTCTTCCTGAATGTCGTCATGGTGCTGAAGGCGATCGGTCGCCCCGAATCCGAAGATGCGCAGCACCTGCAACCCCACGGCGGAGTCCTGGCCGCGTAAACCTTGCGCCGCAACCGGAGAACGAGGCGCACGACGTGAAGGGTGATCCCGCGGATCTGCGGGATCACCCTTCACGTTTCCATCAAATGCGGCCCGTCTTGTTCCATACTTCCGATGCCTCGCACGGGCTCAGACCCAGCGAGCACAGCACGTGCAGGCTGAACGCCCGGTCGATATCCGGCGTCTTGTGGCCTTCGAGGATCTCTCGGATGAGCGCCAGCGCCGCCCCCATCACGGCCGTCAGCGTCACCTCGATATCGGCGATCACGAACCGTCCCTGATCGATGCCGCTCTCCAATGCGATTCGCGCATAGGGGTATACGGCGGTCGTGAAGAGGACGTCCGCGTGGCTCAGGTTCACGATGAGCCGGGCGAAATCCGGATCCGAATCGCTGAGCCGCATGAATCGTGTGATGGCGTGGGCGACCGTGATCGCGGGGTCGATGTTCGCCTCGTCGGCGGGGATGGTCGCCGAGGCGAACTCCTGGAGGCTTTCGCTGACAACGGCTTCGACGAGTTCTTCCTTGGATGCGAAGTAGTTGTAGAACGAGCCCAGCGCGATATCCGCGCGTTCGGTGATCTCCTGGATACGCAGCCCCGCGACACCTCTCTCGGCGATGAGTGCGCGGCCGGTATCCAGCAGATTGCGCCGGTTGCGTTCCCGCCGGCGGTCCCGGCGGGTCGGAACGTTGGTCTGCTGGGTCTGGTTCACAGCGATCCTCTGCGGGGTTTCGATCGTCGGTCCGGGCAGTGACGTGAATAGGCCTTCATTGGATGAAAGCCTATTCACACTACGCGATACGCCGGCGAACCGTCGAACGCTATCCGACCGCAGGCCGGTGGCTCGCCGTACTGTTTGTCCGGATGTGTTCGAGCAGGCGGATCAGTATGGCCTTCCCGGACTCTCGACGCCGGACGTCACAGAGATGGATGGGGATGTCGTGCGGCAGGTCGAGAGCGATACGAATTTCCTGCTCGTCGTAGATGTCGGCCCCGTCGAAGCAGTTCACTCCGACGACGAACGGGATCCGGCGGGATTCGAAGTAGTCCACCGCGGGGAAGCAGTCTTCGAGGCGGCGGGTGTCGGCCAGCACGATCGCACCGAGCGCGCCGACCGATAATTCCTTCCACATGAACCAGAATCGGTCCTGCCCCGGCGTGCCGAAGAGATACAGGACCAGGCTCGGGCCGAGCGTGATGCGGCCGAAGTCCAGCGCGACGGTGGTGGTCGTCTTGTTCTCCACGCCCGTCAAATCATCGAAGGCCGCGCCGATTTCGGACAATCGTTCCTCGGTGCGCAGGGGCGTGATCTCGCTGACCGTTCCGACCAAGGTTGTTTTGCCTACTCCGAAACCACCTGCGATCAATAGCTTGACGACCTGGGTAGTGCCGAAATTGGAAGGGTCGGCGTACTCAGAGCCTGCGTATGCCATCGATCACCGCCTGCAGAAGGAGAGGGTCGGGCCCGCTCGCCGGTGGCGGCGGCGAACGGAAGATGAGGTAGCCGGAGTCGATCAGGTCCCCCACGAGCACCTTGACGGCTGCCAGCAGGAGGTGCAGGTGGGCGGCCAGCTCGACGATGGACTGCGGTCTGCCTTGGCAGAGCCGCACGATGTCGCCGTACTCCCGATCGAGCGCTGTCACTTCGGCTTCCGAGCGCACCGCGACGACGAGGGTGAGCATGTCCAGGTTGTGGCGGTCTTTGCCGGCTCGCCCCCGGGTCACGGCAAAGGGCCGGACCAGGGGACCGGGATCGTCCTCGAACGCCCAGGGGTCGTCTGAGCAGTGGTTCACGGCGCCCACTGTGTCCGCAGTGCGCCTGGCGTACTGCGGGGCATTGCCGAGAGCGCTTCGCCGACCTGTCCGACGATGACATTGATCTCGTAGGCGACCAGACCGAGGTCGGCCTCGATGGCGGCCAGCAGCGCCAGGCACGCACCCTGTCCGGCCTCGGTCACCACCAGGTAGCCCTCGCTGAACTCGACGACCGTTTGCTGCAGCGGACCCTTGCCGAAGCGGGCGCCGGCACCGCGCGCCAGGCTGTGCAGCGCCGAGGCGATGGCGGCGAGATGTTCGGCGTCTTCGGGGTCGAGTCCGGCCGAGCGGGCCAGTGCCAGGCCGTCGGCGGACAGCACCACCGCGTGCTCGGCCCCGGGCAGCCGGTTGACCAGGCCGTCGAGGAGCCAGTCCAGCGCATTGCGGCCGATCTGGACCTGCGCGTCGTCATTCATGCTGTGACCGTTCATGATTCGGGGGTTCGATACGTGCGGGCGCGCGCTTGACGGGTGCCGCGCTGGAAGGAGGCCATGGCCTGACGCACCTCCGCAGCGGGCCGGAGCCGATCGGCGGTTGCGGGTGACGGGGCATCGGTCGCGTCGTCGTCCACCCGCAGTTGCGGTGCCAGGTGTGCCTGCCTCTGTCGTCGCGGCAACGGGTTCCGGGAACCTGCGGTGGGAGCCGACGCGTGACGGCCTTCGAATGGGATCGCGGTGTGTTGCGCCGGGGCGGATCCGTTCGCTTCGACCACATCGGCGATGATCTCGGTCGGCCACGGGGGGAGCTGTTGGTATTCGCGGCCCGGCAGGCGCGGTACAGGGTCGTGGGCCGGCCGAACCGGCGCGTCGATCACCGTGGGCCCGGAGGCCCAGCCGATCGCGGCCGCCACCGGTTCGGCGTCGAACATGCTGGAGTCCAGCAGCTTGGTGGGGACCAGCACGATCGCCTTGATGCCGCCGTAGGCGGACTCCTGCAGACTGACCGTGATCCCGTGGCGGTGTGCCAGCCGGCTCACCACGAACAGCCCCAGATGCCGTTGTCCGGCCAGGGCCATTTCCTGGAAGTCCGGTGGATCGCGAAGGAGTTCGTTCAGCCGTTCGCGTTCGTCGAATCTGATGCCGAGGCCCTGATCCTCGACCTCGACGACCGCGCCGCGACCGACGATATTGCCGTGCACGGTCACCGGCGACTGCGGCGGTGAGAACGCGGTCGCATTGTCGATCAACTCGGCCAGCAGGTGAACGAGGTCCGCCACCGCGGTGCCCAGTACATGGGCTTGCGGCAATCGAATTGCGCTGACTCGCGCCAGATCCTGCGTCTCGGAGGCCGCGCTGCGGACGATCTGCTCCAGCGCCACCGGCTGCCGCCAGCGGCGGCCGGGTTGTGCGCCGCCGAGAATCAGCAGATTCTCCGCGTTCCGCCGGGCCCGGGTGGCCAGATGGTCCAGCTGGAAGAGCAGCTCGAGATGTTCGGGATCGTCCTGTTTGTTCTCGGCGAGGTCGAGCACATCGAGCTGGCGACGGACGATGACCTGACTGCGGTAGGCGATATCGAGGAAGACCTTGTTGAACCCGTCCCGGGTGCGGGCCTCGGTGGCCGCCGCGATCATCGCGGTGCGCTGCGCCGAACCGAATGCCGCTGCGACCTGACCTATTTCGTCATCGCGGTCATCGATCTGGGTCATCTCGGCATCGATGTCGACGTGCTCGCCGTCGTGCAGTCGCTCGACGATGGCCGGCAGCGTCTCGTTGGCCAGCTGAAGGGTCCTCGAACGCAGCGAGCGCAGTCGCCGGACGAGTCGGTTGGCCAGCAGCACCGCGAACGCGAATGTTGTCACCGCGATGATCGCGACGCCTGTTCCGGCCACGATCGAACGCACGAGTGACCGGTGCGCGGCGTCGGAGGCCAGGCCGTTGGCGTATTGCGCATGACCCTTGAAGAGGGCCATGAGCTCGGTGTCGACCGACTGTTCGGCAACACGCCAGTCCCCGAACGGGATCGGAAGATCGCCCTCGTCGGCGAGCTGGTCTTCCGACTCGACGGCGGTCCGCCATTGGGGGGATTCCCTCAGCTTCCGCAGCTGTGACTGCTCGGCGCCGGTGAGGCGCGAGGTCAGCCCGTCGAGTTGATGCCGGTACGCGCCGGTCAACTCGGTGACCCGGTGTCGATCGTCGAGCGGCAGAGTCCCGTGCGGAGCCGCCGCCGCGGCGAAACCGATTGCGCGCGAATGCAGATCGGTCATCCGCATCAGATCCGAGGCGCTCATCTCCTCTGCGGCGGTCAGTGAATCGGGGGTGTAGTGCGCCAGCCCCTCGAGCCCCATCGCGATGACATCGGCCAGCCTGGTGTAGAAATCGTCCACCTCGGTGGCGCTCGCCTGGCGGGCGTCGACGTTCTTCCGGACGATGGGCGCCTGGGCTGCGAGCGCGGCGAACGCCGGTGTCGACTGTGCCACGGCATTCTCGTTGAGCGCCTGCATCTGCGGTGCCAGCCGGGCGATCTCGGCCAGCGCGGCGTCGGTCTTCGCCCGTTGCCGTTGCAGTTCCGCGACCGTCTGCGGACTGCCGTCCAGCGCGGCGAGACTGGCTGTTCGTTCGTTCTGCACCGCGATGATGAAGGTGACGAGCGGATTCAGCTGCTCGGTCAGGTAATCGGACCAGCGGTACGCCGAACGGGCATCCTGCACCAGGCCGGCCACCGCGACCGATCCCGTCACCAGCAGGGCGGCACAGGGAATCAGCGCGATGGCGAGCACGCGGATACGGATACTCCGGTGGCGCAGGCCGGACGTGCGGAGCGAGCGTCTGGTCACGGGGCAGCCTGCGGGCCCAGGATTTCCACGGTGCCGAGATCGCCGTTCAGCCTGAGGAGCTGGCCGTCTTCGATGCGGTAGCTGCCGTTCTCGGTTCCGCAGACACACGGAATGCCGAGTTCGCGGGCGACGATGGGGCCGTGGCTGAGCAGCCCGCCGTGGTCGGTGACCACGCCGCCGGCGACCAGGAACAGCGAGACCCAGCTGGGGTCCGTGGTTTCGCAGACCAGGATGTCGCCTTCCTCGAGCTCGACGGTGTCGGGATCGCGGACGACCCGGGCCCTGCCCTCCACCACACCGCCGCTGGCGGCGACACCCGTAATGATTCCCGGGTCGGAAGGCGTTACGGCAGTGGCCTCTCCGGCCTTGCGCACCTCCGGTTGTCCCGTCCACGACTGCGGCAGCCGGTAGGCCAGTCGCTCCTGGTAAACGGCTGAACGGTCCGCGACGAGTTCGCGATGATCGCCGTCGACGCCGCGGACGAGCTCGTCGTAGGACAGGTGGAAGACGTCCTCGACACGATCGATCACGCCGCGTGCCACCAGATGGCCGCCCAGTCGCCGGGTCGCCGCGCGGGCGACGTCGAAGGTCAGCAGATAACCCGCCTTGCCCTGTTCGCGCAGCGCCAGGAAGCGAGCGGTGACCCCGGTGAGCATAGAGACGGTCCGTCGGCTGAATCCCGAAGTGGCACTGCTCAGTTCGGCCATCGCGCGTTCGCGGACCGCGGCCTGTTCGCGGCTGCGCTGCCGGGGTGCGCGCGGGCTGTCGGCCGCGATGGCACGGTAGTCGCCGAGGCGGTTCAGGATGGGACCCGGATCCTCGCGCCACGAAACACCCGACAGCTGGCCTTCATTGGAGCCGTGGTAGCCGTGACGGTCACAGAAGGTGTCCAGGGTGATCTCGTCGTGGGCGAGCGCCCACAGATCGTGCGCGACCTCGTTCTCGTCGGAACCCACGCCGGACATCAGCTGCGCTTCCAGACCCGGATGGCCGAGCTCGGCCACGGTGTCGCGCAGGCGATCCGCCAGACCCGAGCTGACGAAGGCCACGACCAGGTGTTCGATCATGATCTGCTCGAAGCGCTTTCGCGCATCGGCGAGGATGTCCAGGCATTCGGACTCGGTGCGGGCGGCCATGTCGGCCAGCCGATCGAGGCGCCAGCGACGCAACCCGGCGAACATGGCGTCGTGGCGGCGCGGCAGCGTCGCGACGGTCCAGGGCGCCTTGGCCAGGATGGCGGGGTATCTCCGGTACGAGGGGGCATCGACGGTGGTCGGGCGGACATAGCCGAACAGCTGTTGTTCCACCGCCGTCGGCGAGGTGCCGGGGATGAGATTGGCCAGGTCGCGGAACATGTCGATGTTCGCTGCCGCGCGTCCGGCGAACAGCGTCCAGAACATGTCCTCGATCCGATCGGGCAGCACGATCTGCGACGGTGCGAACACACCGAGCCGGACGAACATCTTCCGGAAGGCGAGCTCCATCGGTTCGTGGATGAAGGTGAATCCGAAGGTGGTGAAGACACCCGGAAACGCCTCTGCCACATTGCCTGTCGTCCACGTCTTACGAGGATCGCAACCCGGGGAGTCGAGCAGCGAGTAGACGGTGTGGCGGTCGGTCATGCGGTCCTCTCGGTGTTCAGGCGGTGGGCGCGCAGCCGGAGCAGTTCCGGCAGGCTGCCGGTGGCCGCCGCGCCGAGTTCGGTTCGGAGCCAATCGGATAGGAGCGCCAGGTCCGGGTCCCCGGATTCCGAACCGGTGATGATCGGCAGCCCGCCGTGGTAGACGGTCCCGGTGGTCGCGGACACGGTGACGAACTGTCCGGCCAGGGCGGTGACGGTGTCCGCGCCGCAGCCGACGATGCAGGGCACGCCCATCTCGCGGCACACGACCGCGGCGTGCGAGGTCGATCCGCCGAACTCGGTGAGCACGGCCGAGACCGCCGACATGGCGGCGACGTCATCCGGGTCGGTGGTGGGCCGGGCCAGGATCACGGATTCGCCTCGGGCCGCACGGTCTTCGGCCTCGTCGGCGTCGGTGACGACGACCCCCGATGCGATGCCCGGGCACGCCGGTTTACCGCTTGCCACACGCGTGGCCGTGGCGACCGCCGCGGGGTCCAGATGCGGGGTGAACAGTGCCTGGACATCCTGGACGCCGATCCGGTCGAGCGCCTCGCGGGTGTCGATGAGTCCCTGCCGCTGATGCAGAACGGCATGCCGGACAACGGCTTCCGGAGTCCGCTTGGCGTTGCGGGTCTGCAGCAGCCACAGTGTGCCGCCTTCGACGGTGAACTCGATGTCCTGTACGTCGCGCCGATCCTCTTCCAGACGCGTGGCGGCGGCCATCAGTTCGGCGTGGACGTGCGGCATCGACGCACCCAGGTCGTCCAGGTGCTGCGCATTGGCGCGGCCGGATACGACGTCCTCACCCTGCCCGCGCGGCAGCCATTCGCCGTAGGGTTCGGCCGAGCCGGTCAGCGGGTTCCGGGTGAACAGCACTCCGGTGCCGGATTTGTCATCGAAATTGCCGAAGACCATGGCCTGCACGGTGACCGCGGTGCCGCCATCGTCCGGGATGCCCCGCTCGCGGCGGTAATGGATGGCACGATCGGAATTCCAGGATTGCAGTACCGCGGTGGCTGCGAGCCGCAACTGTTCCCAGGGGTCCAGCGGCACCGGTACCCCGACCACCCGCTCGAATTGCTCGAGGAATCGACGCCGGGTGTCGGCCGCGTAGCCGGGATCCCCGCTCTCCATGGCGAGGGCCCGCTCGACCTCGTCGGTCATGCCGAGATTGAGAACCGTGTCCATCATGCCCGGCATGCTGGTCGCGGCGCCGGAGCGGACGGACACCAGCAGCGGCCGGGCCGCGGCGCCGAAGTGGCGGCCGGTGATCAGTTCGAGCTCTGCCATGGCCGCCGGGATCGCATCCCAGACGGAGTCGTCCACTCGCCGGTCGTTGGCGTAGTAGTCGCGGCACACGTCGGTGGTCAGGACGAAGGCCGGGGGTACTGGAATTCCGAGCGCGAGCATGCGGTCGATGCTCCAGGCCTTGCCTCCCACCACAGTTCGGTCGAGACCGGCGAGACCCTTGAGCTGTACGACGGAAGGATGCGTACTCATTCGGCCCTCCCGGCGGCGGCTTCGGCGACCCGGGACAGGCCGGCAAGCCCGATGAGGTTCTCGTGCAGCTCGAACCACACGGTGTGGTAGCTGTCGATCAGCGGTGCGGCCAGCCAGCGGTGCTCGCCCGCGGTGATTCGGCCGAGCGCGTCGGTGAATCGGCGCGGATAGTCCGACAGTAGGGGAGCGATACCCGCCAACCGGGCCACGAGCTCGAGGAAGTTCGCGTGCAGGTCGGAGAGTCGCCGGATGATCGTGTTGTCGTAGTCGGCGTCGGTGTGGTCGTTGGGCCGTTCACCGTCGATCAGCTGCCAGTCGGTCACCAGCTGCTTGAATCGCGAATTGTAGGAATCGAATTCGTGGTACGCGGCGGACAGGGCCGTCTGATCGGTCCCGGCGCGCACGGCCGCGAACAGTGTTTCGAGCCGCTGCCTGCCTTCGAGGGTCAGCTTGACGCGCCCTTTGACCTCTTCGAGCAGACCGGCTCCCAGCATGGGACGCAGAGCCGACTCGAGGGTGTCGCGTGCCAGATCGAGAGTCTCGCTCAGGTCCTCGATCCGGGGGCGTCCCTTGAGCCTGGTCGTTTGCAGAATCCGAATTTCGTCGTTCATTTCCAGTACTCCTGGTCGGTGCCGGTCGATCACCAAACGCGGTGCAGGATGCCCTGTTCGAACAGTCCCGCGCCCGGTCGGCCATCGAGGACCAGCCGCATGAAATCGTCGTAGGTGCCGAAGGCGGGGCCTTCGCTCGCCGCGCCCATCGGTACCCAGAACCCGGCCGCGCGATCGGTGAGGTGCGCGACGTGCTCGGAGCCGTCGGCCAGCGTCAGCGTCGCCCGCACGAACTGTGCGGCCGCGTCGCGAGCGAAGGCGATACCGGTGATGGGAGTGGACGATTCGCCCGTGATGTAGAAGCCGTCGCCGCGTACCGTGCCGTCCGCCCCGAGGAATTTCATCGCCGTGAGGAAACTGTCCTCGGACACGGCGATCAGGCCGGCGTACTCGATCCACTGGGCCGATTCGTCGCGGAATCCCCAGGTGCGGTCGCGCATTCCGTAGCCCTGGAAGGCGTGAGTCGTGCCGTCGGCGAAGGTCGCGGTCCCGGCGATCGCGCAGCCCTGCTGATAGTGCTGCAGCGGCTTGCCGGGGACGAGTTCGGGGATGAGCCCGCCGACCGCGTAGTCCGCGGGCACGAACAGCGGCGTACTGGTCAATTCCAAGGTCAGATCGGGGTGCTCGACCCGCACCACCCCGTCGAGCCCGAAGTCGATGGAGGAACTCGTGAAGCTGCCGGGTTCCAGGCTTTCGATGATCTCGGCGGTGCGACCGCCCGCCGACATGCTGCAGCGCGTGCGGCGCCCCCGTTCGTCGTTGGGGGAGGTCGACACGTGCAGCGTGCCGAAGACCTCGGCATCGGTATCCCAGACCGACAGGTACGCATTGTCTTTCCAGACCGGATCGCCCGGTGCCGCCGCCTCGGTGTGGATGGGTTCGGCGAGCGGGCCCCAGGCCGCGGTCGTGGTGAGGCTGGCGTTCACAGAGAATCTCCTTCGGTGGTGTGAATGATCTCCACGGAGCCGCTGGCGCCGTCCACGCGGACGACGTCACCGGTGCGGATGACCTGTGTTCCGTTCTTGGTGTTCATGACGCAGGGAATGCCGAGCTCCCGCGCGACCACGGCGGCGTGGCTGAGCATGCCGCCGATATCGACGACCAGGGCCTCGGACAGGAACATCAGCGAGACCCACGACGGGTCGGTCGTGTGTGCGATGAGAATGTCGCCGGCGTCGATCTCGGTCTCGGACGGGTCGAGCACCACCACGGCACGGCCTTCGACCACACCGGGTGAGGCGCCGACGCCGGACAGTGTGCTGGTTCGATCCCGCGCCGGGACCTCGATCGGTGTCGCGACGGGCGTACCGGTCCAGGAGGTCTCGACCTCGAGCGACTGGTACAGCCTCCGATCGGTACGGCGCCGGTCCACGATCGCGTGGAGGTCCCCGCCGAGCGAGCCGGTGATCTCCTCGCGCGTGAGATAGAAAGCGTCGTCGGGGGTTTCGAGCTGTCCCGTCGCGACCAGCAGCGCGCCGATGCGCCGGGCGCACGCCCGGATGACATCGAGGGCTTGCAGGTACGAGACCTTGCCGACGCCGCGTAGCGGCACGAAACGGCGTGCGAGTCGCAGGAGCAGCAGCGCGGGCAGCCGCTTCGACAACGGGAGATTGTCGAACAGCCGCCGTTCGGCCGCCTCACGGCGACTCACGGAATCGGCCTCGGTCTCCTCCGGTGCCGCAGTGCCGTCCAGCTTTCGGTACTGATCGATGATGCGCAGGATGGGCGACGGGTCCTCGCGCCATACCGTGGTGGACAGTTCGCCCTCGCCGGGGCCGTGATATCCGTGCCGGCACAGGAATTCGGGCAGCTCGAGACGCCCGCGCGACACTGCCCAGAGGTCGGACAGGACCGCGCTCTCCTCGTGCGATCCGTGCCCACGCATCAGGTCGGCCGGTGCGGTGTCGGCGGCGGTGGCCATCGTGGTGAGCTGTTCGTAGACCGGTTGAATCGCGCACGCGCTGACCACCGCCTGCATGGCGAGGTTGTCGGCGAATCGATCCATCGCCTGGTTCAGGAGTCGTTGCGCGTCCTTCAGATCGAGCGCGGCGCTGCTGGGGATGGCGGTCCGCCACCAGGCGTCGGTCTCGCGCCGTCGTCGCTCGATCTCGGCGGCGATGCCGAGAAGCGTTCGGGGATAACGCATCAGGATTATCGGGAGCCGTCGGTTCGACGGCTTGCTGACGAAATCGGGTGGGACGAAACCGAAGAAGTCCCGGGAGAGCGCCTCACCGGATTGTCCCGGGATCAGATCGCCCATCTCACAGAGAAAATCGACTCGGACCGCCATGCGGCCGTAGAAGACATTGGTGATCCGGTCCAGCGGATCCGCCGGGATCGCCCGCCGGTCGGCGTCCAGCGCGCCCATGGCGAAGAAGGGCGCGCGCAGCCCGAGCTCACTGGCAGGAACCCAGGCGCTGGCGCACAGGGGGGTCATCACACCCGGGACCGCCTCGGCCAGGTTGATGGAACTCCACGAGGCGTTCGGTGGTGATTCGCTGTGGAGCGCATTGGGAATGGCGACCACGGTTGGCTTCGATACGGTCATGAGTCCTGATCTTTCGTATGACACACCGCGCACGGTGGCCTCAGAGTAATCTAATTTACATTCATGTCAATATGTGGGACCGGTCACACTGGCGGATGCTGCATCGAGTCGCCCCTGGCTCGCCGAGAACGCGGTGGGGCCGCTGAAATTACACTCTGAAGTGGGCAAATCACCGCCGGAAGAGCCTGCTCCGGGCCGGTCGTGTGTCATGCGTAACGCCGATGCTGATTGGCCGGACGAGGCAGGAAATTTAACGTACATTAGATCAGCGCCGGAGATCGGGGGTCTCCGGCAGGCGCGCGCCAGGCACCCCTTGCTCTTGCGACGGCGTTCAACGACGAAGGCCATCCGTCCGTTCCAGTCGAGTGAGAACAGGTAGATGACGAGAACCTTCTTGAACCTTTTCGATGCCGCGTGGTTCTACATCGAAAAGCGCGATGCACCATCACATTTCGGACCGCTGCTCATCCTGTCGCCCCCGGAGGGCGCCGCCGGCACCTATGTGGGGGACCTGGTCACCCGGTGGAGGTCGGACCGGACCTTCGCCCCGCCGTTCAACCTGGTACTACGCAAGACACCCCTACCGGGCTGGCACACCGTTCCCAACGCCGACATCGATCTCGACCACCATCTCCGCCACATCGCGTTGCCCGCGCCCGGGGGTGAACGAGAGCTGGAAACGCTGGTGTCGCACCTGCATTCGCTGCCCCTGGATCGGCGTCGGCCACTATGGGAATGCCACGTGATCGAAGGGCTCGAACACGGTCGCTTCGCGATATACCTCAAGCTCCATCACGGGCAGCTCGACGGTGTCGGCGCCGCGCGACTGCTGGGGCGGATCCTGAGTCCGGACCCGGCGGCCCGTGGCATGCTGCCGCCCTGGAGCGCGGGCATCCGCGGCAACGGCGCAGCGCCTGAGCTGCGGGTCATCTCGGGGCGCGGCGCACGGCACCCGGCGTTGCGAATCGTCGGAACACTGTGCCGGGCAGTAGGTTCCGGCGCCCTCGCGGTGTCGGCGCTGATTCGCATGTTCATCGCGATCCACCGCGATCACACCGGCGCCCTGGCCGGACCGTTCCAATCCCCGGACACGGTGTTCAACCGCAGGGTGGGGAGCAAGCGGACATTCGTCACCCGGCACTACGAACTCGCGCGCCTGAAGCGGATAGCCACGGCCGCCGATGTCACCGTCAATGATGTGTTCCTCACCGTCTTCGGCGGCGCGCTGCGCCGGTACCTGCTGGAGCGGGGCAAATTACCCGCGAAATCGGTTGTCGGGCAATTGCCGGTCAACCTGAGGGACGCGAGTCAGGCGCCGGTCGGGAACGCGCTGGCGTTCCTGTTCGCGCGGCTGCACACCGAGATCGGCGATCCGCTGGCTCGGCTGCGGGCCGTGCATCGGTCCACCACCGCGGCCAAGCGGATGCAACGATCGCTGCCCGCGCATGTGGTCGCGCCGTTCACGATTCTGCTGACCGGTCCGCAGATCGGATTGTTCATCCTCGGACTGAGCGGCCGAGTCCGGCCCAGCGCCAACCTGATCGTGTCCAATGTCCCCGGTCCGACGCAGCCGCTGTACTACGACGGAGCGCCGGTAGAGCAGATCTACGGTCCGTCGGTGCTGTTCCACGGTCAGGCCCTGAACGTGACCATGTCCAGCTACGCACAGCAGGTCGACATCAGTTTCACCGCGTGCAGCCGGTCGGTCCCGAACGTGGCGGACCTGGCGGCGTACACGGATGTGGAACTCGAGGAGATCGAGCGAGTGCTCGGGGTGCCGACCGCGGTTGCGGGACAACAGACTTCGGCGTGATCGTCTCGGCCGGGCCGGCGGTGGTGGGTCGCGAGGGGTGGCGCACCACCGCCGAGCCGGTCGGATCCCGGGCTTCAGCGAGTGAGGCCGCCGCGGGAGATCAGTTGAGCGGTAATGACATTGCGTTGGATCTCGTTCGTGCCCTCGCCCACGATCATCAGCGGCGCGTCGCGGAAATAGCGTTCCACATCGTATTCGGTGGAATAGCCGTAGCCGCCGTGAATGCGCACCGCGTCGAGCGCGATCTCCATGGCGACCTCGGAGGCGTAGAACTTGGCCATCCCGGCCTCCATGTCGCAGCGGTCGCCGGCGTCGAATTTGCGGGCGGCGTGCAGGACCAGCTGCCGCGCGGCGGTGAGCTTGGTGGCCATCTCGGCCAGGTAGGTGCCGATGGCCTGGTGTTTCCAGATGGGAACGCCGAAGCTCTCGCGCTGCTGGGCGTAGGCGAAGGCGTCGTCGAAGGCGGCCTGGGCGACGCCGAGGGCGCGCGAGGCCACCTGGATGCGACCGGTTTCCAAGCCCTTCATCATCTGCGAGAAGCCCTTGCCCTCGACGCCGCCGAGCACCGCGTCCGCGGGCGCACGATAACCGTCGAAGACGAGTTCGCAGCTCTCCACGCCCTTATAGCCGAGTTTCGGCAGATCGCGCGAGACGGTAAGGCCGGGGCCGTGCTCGACGAGCATAATGCTGATGCCGCGGTGCCGCGGTTCGGCGGTCGGATCCGTCTTGCACAGCAACGCGATCAATTGTGAACGGCGGGCATTGCTGATCCAGGTCTTCGCGCCATTGATGGTGTAGCCGTCCGCATCTCGCTTGGCGGTGGTGGTCATGGCCTGCAGATCGGAGCCGCCGCCCGGTTCGGTGAGGGCCATGGTGGCCCGGATTTCCCCGGTCGCCATTTTCGGCAGATACCGCTGCTTCTGCTCTTCGGTGCCGAAGGCGAGAATCAGCTTCGAGACGACCGTGTGGCCGCCCATCGCGCCGGCCAGGCTCATCCAGCCGCGCGCGAGCTCCTCGGTGACGCCGACGTAGCACGGCATCGACACCGGCGCTTCGCCGTACGGCTCGGGAATGGCCAGGCCGTAGATGCCGAGCTGCTTCATCTGCTCGATCAGCTTCTCGGGGTATTCGTTGGCGTGTTCGAGGTCGCGAGCGACCGGGCGGACCTCGCGGTCGACCCATTCACGCACCGTCGCAACTACCTGCTGCTCCTCGGCGGACAGCTCGCTCACAGTTGACTCCTCGTGGGGCTCCGATAAGTTATCGATATACTTTAACATAGATTAAAAAGCAGAAAGGGTGGCTGTCGATGACGGAACGTCCACCGCGGAGGTCGGTCCTCTGCGTACCCGGTGGCGACGAGCGCAAGATCTGCAAGGCGATGACCGCCGGTGCGGACCAGGTCGTGATCGACCTCGAGGATGCCGTTGCGCCCGCGGACAAGGACCAGGCGCGGGCGCTGCTGGGCGCGATCGAGTGGGACGACTTCGATCGGCTGCCGTCGATCGCGGTGCGGGTCAACGCGACTCGCAGCCGCTGGTGCCACCTCGATATCGACGCGGTCGCCCGGTCGGGAATCCCGGCGAGCTCGATCGTGCTGCCCAAGGTCGAGTCGCCGGGGGATCTGGAGTTCGCCGACCGCCTGCTCGACGGGATCGAGGCCGACGGCGGTGCGCCGCTGTCCGTGGAGGCGCTGATCGAGACCGCCGACGGACTGAGCCGGATCGAGCAGATCGCCGCGACCACCACCCGGCTCACGGCGTTGATCACCGGATACGCCGATCTCGCGGCGTCACTGGGCCGGGCGGCGGGGCTGGAACCCGCGCTCTGGATCGCGGTGCAGGACAGGGTGATCACCGCCGCGCGCACCCATCGCCTGGACGCGGTGGACGGCCCGTACCTGGGCGTCGGGGTCGATGACGAATTCCGAGCGGCGGTGAGCCATGCGGCGCGGATCGGCTTCGACGCCAAATGGGCCATTCATCCCCGTCAGGTCGACATGATCAATGCCGTGTTCGAACCCTCCAGTGAGCAAGTGCACTACGCGCGCCGTGTGGTGGACGCGCTGGCGGCGGCCCATGACAGCGGCCGTGGCGCAGTGGAACTCGACGGCCAGATGATCGACGAGGCGGTCGCGGTGGCCGCGCGCCGGACACTGCTCAAGACGGCGGTGGCGCAATGAACGCGGAAGGACCGTACTTCGAGGAGCTCGAGCGCGGGCAGGTGTTCGACGGTGCGCCGGCGGTCACCTTGACCGAAGGTCTTGCGGCGGTACATCAGTCGATCGTCGGCGACCGGCTGCGTCTTCCCCTCGACCACGGGCTGTCGGTAGCGGTGACCGGTGCTCCGGGGCTGGCACACCCCGCCTTGGTGTGGGATATCGCCATCGGTCAGTCGACGGTGGTCACCCACCATGTGAAGGCGAATCTGTTCTATCGAGGGCTCGCCTTCCGGCGCATGCCCCATCTGGGAGACACTCTCACCACGACCACCACGGTCGAAGGACTGCGGCAGAACCGGCGGCGCCCCGATCGCGCGCCGACCGGGTTGGTGGCCCTGCGGATTCATACCGTCGATCAACTTGGCCGAGATGTTCTCGACTTCTGGCGGTGCGCCATGCTCCCGCTGCGCGCGGATATGGAGACCGGTCGTGCTGACGATCTCGACCACCTCGGTCCGTCGGGGGAACCGGATTGGTCGGCATCGCTCGCGGCATGGGACTTCGAGACGCTGCGCCGGGCGCCGGGCGCGGCCGGGACGATTCCCGAACCAGGGCAGAAGATCGACATCGTCGGCGGCGATCTCGTCGACGGCGCCGCGCAACTCGCCCGCCTCAGTCTCAATATCGCGCGCGTGCACCATGACGAATCCGCCGCGGGGAGCAGGCGTCTCGTCTACGGTGGGCACACCATCGGCCTGGCGCTGGCCCAGGCCTCCCGGGCGTTCCCGAATCTCGCGACGGTCGTGGGATGGCACGGCTGTGACCATCTCGGGCCCGTGCACGAGGGGGACACCTTGCGTAGTGTGATCACTATCGAACGGGTGCTCCCGTCGACCACCGGTGCGCACCTGATCGAGCTTCGATCCGAGGTTTTCGCGGACGGCCGCATCGCGGGCCGTGAACGGCCGGTACTGGATTGGCGCTACGTCGCTGTATTCACCTGACCCGGTGTCGAATTTCGTTCCGGTCCCGGTGAGCATGGATGTGGGGTGAAGCGCATGGCCAGTGAAGTCGGTCGCGGCGCACGAGGGCGTGGACGCCCGGCGATGACCGCCGGTGCGGACACGCGTCAGCGTATTCTGCACGCCGCCAGGGCGGTGTTCTCCGAGGTGGGTTATCAGAGCGCCACGTTCCGTGAGATCGCGGCGCGCGCGGATCTGACCAGGCCCGCCGTCAACCATTACTTCCGGGACAAGACCGAGTTGTACACGGCGCTGTTCGAAGCGACCCGGGACGAGGTGGTCGCCGCCGGAATCGATCAGGCCAGCGAGCAGCCGACGCTGGCGGCCAGGATCTCGTCGTTCCTCGCAACTGCGGTCCACGCCGATTCGTCCGATCGTTCGTACGCACAGTTCATTTCGTCATCGCTGCTCGACTCCGTGCGCCATCCGGAGTTCCAGGAACGGGCCCTCGGCCAGCTCGACGAGTTGCGGGGATTCCTCGGTGAGACGCTGCACTCGGCCGCGGACCGGGGTGTGCTGCCGCCCGGCACCGATATCGAGGCGGTCACCGAGATGCTGATCGCGGTGATGTGGGGGATGGGCCTGTACGCGGGGTTCGTCGGCAGCCACGACGACCTCGAATCGGTTGTCGCACAGTTCACCAAGCTGCTGGAAGGCAATGGCTGGTGAGACGAACGCGGATGGCCGGCGAGAACGTTGTCTCACCGGCCATCCGCCTCAGGGGCATCCGCGCTACGCCAGGACGGACAGTGCGATCAGTATCCCGAGCACGCCGGCGATGTAGGCCTCGAACCAGGCTCGCAGGCCGCGCGGGGCGGTGCGGATGTCCATGAAGTGCAGGCCGATCAGGCGGATCTTGAAGAAGGACACCGCCAGCAGCAGGACGGTGACCGCGGATTCGGAACGATTGCCGAATTCGGTTCCGGTGAGCCAGGAAACGCCGGTGGCCGCGATCAGGACGGCCCACACCAGGCCAATGCGACGCGTGGTGGTCATGACACTCCGTTGTGCATCAGATAGAAGAGTGCGAACAGGACGATCCACAGCAGATCGACCATGTGCCAGAAGATCCCGCCGCTCTCGGCGAGCACGTGATCACGGGATTCGAGGGTCTCCTTACGGACGACGAACGCGACCCGCAGCAGAACGACGATGCCGATGAGCACGTGGAGCAGGTGGATACCGGTGAAAACGAAGTAGTACGAATAGAAGTCGTTCGTACCCACCGTATGGCCCGCGGCGAACTGACGTGACCACTCGACCGCTTTGATGACGACGAACCCGGCCGCGCACGCGGCCGCCGACAGGAACAGCGCCATCCGGGTGCGAGCCGGAGCGGTTCGGCAGGCCCGCACACCCAGGACGGCCAGCAGCGAACCGGTGAGCAGCAGCATCGTATTGATCGCGCCCAGCGTCCGGTCCAGGCCGGGCTGCCCGGGGGTGAAGGCGGCCGGATCGTGTCCACGCGTGTACATGAACACGCCGAAGAACAGCGCGAAGACGGTCATGTCTCCGATGACGAAGACCCAGATGCCCTCCTCGCCCGGAATCCGCCGCGCGGGCACCGCGACGTCGAGGTCGACGGCGGTCTGTGTCATCGGGCCGCCACGGCGGTGTCGTCGTCGGAGGTCGCGTGCGCGCCGGTGGTCGTCCACAGCAGATAGGCCAGCACGACAAACCAGACGCCGAACACGACCGCGGCCATCCAGTAGGCCAGCAGTCCGTTCCACGCGAAGACGCCGTGCTTGAAGAAGATCGCGAAACCGCCTGCGGCGAAAAGGAATCCGGTCCACAGGTTGTAGTCGGCCGCCCAGCGCGGCCACAGCGGCGTCCGGCTGCGATCGCCGAGAATGGCGAACGCGATGGCCAGCGCCATGCCGGTGACGGCCGGCCAGTTCATCACGAACGGCAGCCAGCCCGCGTCGTTGAAGGCCTGGGTGAGCTCGGGCGACCGCTGGTCGGGCCGGTAGGCGGCCACCGCGAACATGAAGACCGGCAGCAGAATCGCGACCGAGCTGATGCCGGTGCTGATCAGCATCACGTAGGTGAACGGCGAGGAGGCGCCCTCGATCTTCTTGAGCCGCACCGCCAGGATGGCGCCGAACGGGATCAGCAGGCCGGAGCCGATCATGATGATCACCAGCCCGGCCCGTTTCAGGTCGGCGTCGGTGCTCCAGAACTCCGCAACCTGCTGTGCGGACCAGCTGGGCGGCTTGGGCGGGAAGAGGCCGGCCATGATCATGCCGACGAAGAGCGAGGCCGCGAAGAGCGGCCCGCTGAGGGCACAAACTCTCTGAACACCGGTGGTCATCGTGCACCTTTCGGGTCGTGCTGTGTCGCCACGTTGCGTACGTGGCGATTCAAATCTAGATTAGAAGATGCCGATATTGACGTCAACGTTAATTAGTGGCTAGCATCACTACCTGGAGACCTTCGGTGGCTCCGATCACGATCGTCGTCAGGTGTGGGCACTGCGCCTCCGCGCAAGACCAGCGGTTTTTCTATTCCGTCTTGCATGGACGGATCCGCATCAACGAAAGAATGAGAGGTTCGATCTATGCCACCCAGTTCCAACGTGGCCGACGTCGTCGTCGTCGGCTCCGGGCACAACGGCCTGGTGGCCGCCGCCTATCTGGCCCAGGCCGGTCTCGATGTACTCGTCGTCGAGGCGCACTCGACCGCGGGTGGCATGACCGCGACGAATCCCTTCCTGCCCGAGGCTCCGGGCTACACGATCAACGAGGCCTCGATGCAGGCATCGCTGTTCCGGACCACGAATATCGACAAGGAACTCGGTCTCAGCGCCAAGTTCGGCCTGAAGCAGACCATCATCGACCCCGCCCACTATCAGCTGGCGGCCGACGGTTCGTCACTCGGACTGTGGCGCGATCCGCGCAAAACCGCGGAGGAACTGAAACGCTTCTCCCGCAAAGACGCCGAGGCCCTGCTCGATCTGTACCGCGTCATCGACGCCGCGGTCGAGATCGGCATTCCGTTGATGCAGACCAGCCCGACCCGCCCCGAGATCCGCGCGATCATGCAGGCCGCCAAGGGCATGGTGAAGAACCGTCGCGAGCTGATCGCGATCGGCCGCTGGATGGCGTCGTCGCAGACCGAGGCGATCGAGGAGAGCTTCGAGCACGACATGATCCGCGCGCCCCTGCTGATCGCGTTGCCGTTCATGCAGTTCGATCAGGACCTGAGCGGTTGGTCGCTGATCTACCTGGGTGTGCTGAGCCGCTACGGCGTCGCGATGTTCCACGGCGGCACCGGTGCATTGCCCAAGGCGCTGATCGCCAGCATCGAGTCCAACGGCGGCCGGATCCGCACCAGCTCGCCAGTCGATCAGTTGATCGTGCGCGGTGGCCGGGTCACCGGTGTGCACCTGGCCAACGGCGAAGAGATCTACGCTCGCCGCGGTGTGCTGACCGCATGCAGCCCGCGAAACACGTTGACCCGCTTGCTGCCTCAGGGCGTGTTGCCGCCGAAGCTGCAGGTGGCCGTCGACAATATCCCGACCTTGAAGCGCGGGATCACGGACTACAAGCTGAATGTCGCGCTGAAGGGCAAGATCCGGATGACGCGCCACGAGAAGTGGCGTGGCGACGGCCTGGACCTGCGCGTCGCGTGCAACTCCTATCACACCTACGAGCAGACTCTGGCCGCGATGCGCGACTGCGTGCGCGGCGATGTGCCGCAACATGTTCCGGGTCTGGGCATGGTGTCGACGGCGTTCGATGAGTCGATGGCGCCCCCCGGCAGCGACCTGTACTGGTTCTGGAGTGGATTGACGCCCAGCATCCCGCGTCTGCCGTGGGATGAGGCGAAGAAGCAGATCACCGAGAGCGTGATCAAGGATGCGAACCTCTTCTACGAGGGCGTCGAGGATCTCGAGGTGGCCCGCCGGGATCTGGCACTGCCCGATATTCAGGATCGATTCTGGGCGATCGACGGCAATGTGTACCACGTCGACCCGATCATCACCCGGTTCGGACCGCGCAAGCCCGCCGCGGGTTTCGCGGGCTACCGGACGCCAGTACCCGGCTTGTTCCTCACCGGTTCCGGCACCCACCCGGTCGCCGGCATCAGCGGCATGCCCGGTCAGAACGCGGCGAAGGCGATGCTGAAGCACTTCCGCTCCGAGGACAAGGGCCTGCGATTGTTCGGCCGTGCGGTCGAGCGGCAGCGGGAGCAGGCCATCTCCGAGCGACTGGCGGCAGTGGAGTCCATGGCCGCGGGATCCAACTAGAAGTCCGCGGGCCGGAAACCCGCACACAATTTGAAATACTGCCCTCCGGTTCACTTTCGTGAATCGGAGGGCAGTTGTGTTTATGGTCGACGATTAAATCCTACGGTATTCCGTTTTTATTGAAACATTCCGGTTGAATTTTTCAGTTCGTATCGAACTGTCTTGCGCGTAAGCCGACTTATGCTATGCTGACCGTGCAGTGACGCCGACCACATATCGTGGATGTCGGGATCGTATGTCACATATTCCGAATGAGATGGAAAGGCAAGGAGCCCCTGCTAATCCTAGATTTTTAATCTGAAGTAAAAAGTCTTCAAGTTAGGAATGCGTGATAAACAATGACGGCTACATTGCAGCCGGTAGTTGCTCCGGAACCGGCACAGAAACCAATGGAACCACCGGTGATACGGCAGCGTCCGCGATTCGGCGCTCGGGTCGTTGATTATGCGAAAGAGTCGCCGAAGCGCTCTCTCGCCACTATCGGAAGATCCGCGGAATTGACCGCTGCGGTGGTGCGGTATGCCGTTGTGGATTCGATCAAGCTGCGTATGCCGATTCATGAGGTCATCGAGCAGATGTGGTCATTGTTGAAGGTGACCGCGCTGCCGGCGTTGCTGATGGCGGTCCCGATCGGCGCCGAGGTGTCGGTCCAGGTCGGCGGCATCATGAACCAGGTCGGAGCCAACTCGCTGGCCGGCGCCGCGAGCGGGCTCGGCGTGGTCGGGCAGGGCGCGCCGATGGCGGCCGGTCTGCTCATGAGTGGCGCGGCGGCCTCCGCCATCGCCTCGGACCTGGGCGCCCGATCGATCCGGGAAGAGATCGACGCCATGCGCGTGATGGGTGTCGACCCGGTCGAACGCCTGGTGATGCCGCGGTTCCTCGCCATGATCGCCATCGCGCCGATGCTGTGCATCATCATCATCTCGGCCGGCGTGGGTGCGGGCCTGATCATCTCCGCCAATGTCAATCACGTTGTCCCCGGCAGCTTCTGGCAGTCCTTCGGTGCCTTCGCGACACCCACCGACTTGGTGTTCTCCGTCCTGAAAGCCCTGATATTCGCCACGATCGTGGTGTTGATCGCGAGCCTGCGCGGATTGGAGGCGAAGGGCGGGCCCAAGGGCGTGGCCAATGCCGTGAACGCCTCCGTGGTCCTCAGCGTCTTCTGCATCTTCATTACGAATCTGTTGGTGAGCCAGCTGCAGATGATGTTCTTCCCGGCACGGTTGGCGTGAACGAATGATTACTCGTGCCTTCGGTGAAATCGGTCAGGTGACGGTCTTCGTCACCAAGACGATCTACCTGCTGCCCAAGACGATTCGCCACTATCGCCAGGCGACGTGGAAAACCATGAACAACATGGCGTGGGGCAGCGGTTCGCTCATCGTCGACGGTGGCGTGGTGAGCCTGATGTTCTTCCTCGGTGTGGCGGTCGGCGCCGTGGTGGCGATCGAGGCGTTCATGGCGTTGGACCTGCTCGGGTTCGGTCCGCTGACCGGCATCATCGGGTCATTCGGCAATATCCGGGTGATCGCGCCGATCGTCACCGGTATCGGGTTCGCGGCGCAGGCTGGTTGCCGGATGACGGCGGAGATCGGCGCCATGCGGATCTCGGAGGAGATCGACGCCACGGAATCGATGGGCCTGCAAGCGATTCCATTCGTGGTCGGGACGCGATTGATCGGCGGCATGCTCGTCGTGCTGCCGGGCTATCTGATGGCCCTGGTGATCAGCTTCATCACCGGCGGCATCATCGTGAAGACCTTCCACGGGCAGCCGGCCGGGACCTATGACCATTACTTCGCTCAGTTTCTGAGCCTCCCGGACCTGGGCGCTTCGGTGATCAAGGCGGTCACCTTCTGCGCCGTGGTGACCATCATCCACTGCTACTACGGGTATTTCGCCAGCGGCGGTCCGGCCGGTGTCGGCGCCGCGTCGGGACGGGCGATCCGAGCCAGCCTGGTCGCGATCGTGGTGCTGAATTTCTGCATGACGGTTGCCATCTGGGGGCTGAGCCCGCTTCTGATCTTCAAGGGATAGGCAATGGGGAAGACGAGAAATCAGGACTTCTTACGGGGGACGGACAGTCAGCAGGCGCGCGTGGTGAACGTCGCGGCCGCCGCGGTGATCGTGGTGGTGACGATCGCGATCGTCGCGGCCGTCTGGGTCCGCCCCCGCTACGAGAAACCCGACGGACTACCGGTGAGTGTCGACGTGCCCTACGTCGGCCCGGGTGTCGGCAAGGGCACCAAGGTGATTCTGCACGGCGCCGAGGTCGGCGAGGTCTCCGGCCTCGACCGGACCCGCAGCGGCTCGCTGCGGATGAGCCTGCTGCTGAGACCGGATCAGATCCACGGACTGACCGACTCGTTCGAGGTCGACTTCCGGCCTGAGAACTACTTCGGTATCACCGCGGTGAACCTGGTCAGCAAGTCCGGCGGTGGCAACCTGGTCGCGGATCGGGTGCTCGACCGCATGCCGGCCGGTGACTTCACCATGTCCACGATGCTGGAAAAGGGTTCGCTGGCGATCGACGGCACGCTGACCTTGTCCATGATCACGACCCTGGACAAGGTCATCCGCTACACCGACGGACTGACCCCGCTGATCCAGACCGGCATCGTGGTCGCGGATCGCGCCGCCAAGACACAGCAGGCGATGCCGAGCGAGCTGCTCGGGCGCGCGAACGACATCCTCGCGGTGCTCCCGGCCTTCAGCGGCCAGACGGTCGACGCGCTGTGGGCCCTGTTCGACATCAGCTTCAACAAGGCGCCCGACGGCAGCTTTCACGTCGACGACGAAGCCATGGACCAGGCCGACCAGGGTCTGTACCTGGCCGCCAACAACCTCTTCGGCTCCGCGGGCCGCCTGCTCGCCTCGCACCAGACCGAACTGACCCCGGTGACGCAGCTGGTCCAGGCGCTGACCGACACGGTGCCGCAGCTGCTGGACGGCGGTGCGGCGCTCGGGAAGCTCTCGACACTGGTCGACCGGTACAACGGCGCGTTCAGCGGTCCGGACGGCGCCAAGACCCTGAATCTCCGTCTGGTACTGGACAATCTGCCGATGCTGGCGGCGCCGCTCGCCCTGACGGGCCTGCCGCAGGCACCGCAGGCACCGCAGTCGGAGGTGCCGCGATGAGCCCGAAGGTCAAGACTCTCGTCACCCTGGCGAAACTCGGTGTCGCGGCGGTGGTCTCGGTGCTGCTGTTCGTCATCGTGATCAATGCCATCAAGAACCCGGTGGACGGCAGAACAACCAGCTACACAGCGGAATTCACCGACGCGTCGGGTCTGCACGTGAACGGCGACGTCCGTACCAAGGGCGTGCGCATCGGCAAGGTGCAGTCGGTCGAGCTGGTCCGCCGCAATGGCAGCAGCATCGCCGAGGTCGGCTTCTCGCTCGAGCAGCCGTACCGCCTCACGGACAACACAGTGCTGGCCGTCAAGTACCAGAACCTCACCGGTGTCCGCTACGTCGACCTGGAGACGCCCGAGCAAGCGGGCAAGCCGGTCGATCACCTGGGCACCGCGATGACGCGGCCGTCGTTCGATATCACGCAGCTGTTCAACGGATTACAGCCCGTGCTCAGCACCATGAGCACCGATCAGATCAATACCTTCACCCAGAACGCGATCTCACTGCTGCAGGGAGATGGCGGCGGTCTGACCCCGATGCTGGACAGCGTCCAGAAGCTCGCGGATCTGGCTCATGACCGCGAAGCGGTCATCTCGACCCTGGCCGCGAACCTCTCCCGGATCTCGGATTCGATGGGCGGCAGGTCGCCTCAGGTGATGGATTTCGTTCAGTCGCTGAGCATTCCGATCGGCAAGGCCATGACGGTGCTGGACGAGTTCCGCAAGACCGCCACGTTCGGGCCGCAGTTCATGGCGCCGGTGCACCAGTTGATCATCGAACTCGGTTTGAACAAGGACTTGGACGTCGACACGATGCTGATGCAGGCGTTCCAGTCGATGCCCGCCGCGGCCGACGCCCTGCGGCTTCTGCCGATGGCCTTCGCCGGACTGCAGCTACCCCAGCTGTCGGCGCAGCCAGGTGCGATGGCGTGCAGCAATGGCGTCGCCACCCTTCCGACCGAGGTGCGGGTCCTCTTGAACAACAGCGAGGTCGTGGTATGCAACGCGCACTGAGGAATTCGGCCGGCGTCACCGGCCCGCTGGCGATCGTCCGCCGCATCGGTCACAACGAGATGTTGCTCGGCGCGGTGGTGGTCCTCGTCGCCGTCGTCGCCCTCGCGGCCACGAGCGTGCTGTACCTGCACCCGCTGAACCGCAGGACGATCGCGTTCGAGACGACCGACGCCTCGTCGCTGTCCACCGGTGAAGAGGTCCGCGTCGCGGGCATCACCGTCGGCAAGGTCACCAAGGTGTCCATTCAGCCGAGCACGGTGCGGGTGGAGGCCGAGGTCTCCGCCGACACCTTCATCGGGTCCGACTCGCGGGTTCAGGTCCGGATGCTGACCCCGGTCGGGGGCTACGCGGTGACCGTGGTCCCGCTCGGCACTGCGGCGCTGGGCGATACGGTGATCCCGGTCGACCGGGTCGTGGTGCCGTACTCGATCGGTGATGTCCTGCAAGCCGCTCCCCAGGTCACCGACAAGGTCGACGGCGGCACCATCGATGCCAATATCGATCAGGTCGCCCAAGCGCTGCAACACAATCCGGAATCCATCGGCTCGATGATCTCCGGCATGAACAGCATCGCGACCGTGCTGGACCAGCAGCGGGAACAGGTCCGCGCTATCACCGATCTCGCCGCGGAGTATCTGCAGACCTTCAATGGCAGCAGGGATTTCGTCTACGAGCTGATCCGGCAGATCGAAATCGTCCTCAGCACCTACAACACCTGGCACGCCGGCTTCAACGAGGCGTACCACCTGCTCGGCGACACGCTGGACCGGATCCAGCCGCTGCTGAAGTTCTATCTCAACCATAAGGAAGAGGTGCTGTCCGCGGTCACCAACATTCGCGGCGCCATCGAGGGCTTCCAGCAGAACATGGGTCCGGCGATCGACCAGTTGCAGGGCCTGCGGGACCGGCTCGTCGCCTGGCTGGGGCCCGACGGCCTCGCCACGGTCAGCGGGGGAGCGATCTCGGCCGCGGCGCTCTGCGTCCCTGTTCCAGGACGGACCTGCTGACATGACCATGAAACGCAAACGACTGATCATCACGGTCGCGGCCGTGAGCGTCACCGCCGCCGTCGCGGGCGGGGGCTATGCCGTGGCCGCGCGAGTCACACCGGAGAGCCGGTCCGGCTTCTGCGCGGCTATGCCCGACGCGGTCGGTCTCTACGCCGGAAACCCCGTGACCCAGATGGGTTACCGGATCGGGCGGATCGACCGCATCGAGCCGAAGGGCGACCACGTGGAGGTCACCTTCTCGCTGACCTCCGACCGCCGGCTCCCGGCCGATGTGAAGGCGGTGACCAGGTCGAAGTCCCTGCTGGCCGATCGTAGTCTCGAACTCGTCGGAAACTATGGATCCGGGGCGCAGCTCGCCTCCGGCTCCTGTATTCCGCTGTCGCACAGCTTCACTCCGAAGAGCATTTCCGAAATCGCGGGATCTGCCGCCGATTTCATCGATGCGATGGCGCCGGCCGACGGCAAGCAGAGCTTCCAATCGGCGGTCGCGGGTTTCGACGACGCCATGCGCGGCAACGATCAGAACGCCCGCGCCCTGCTGCAGCACGCCGCCTCCGCCGCGCAGAGTCCGGACCAGCTGATCTCCGATATCGGTTCCAGCATCATGAATATGGCGCCGCTGACCGACGAGGCCCTGCGGCGCTGGGCGATCCTGCGGTCGATCCTGGACCAGATGCCGGGGGTGCTGGCGGCGGGCATCGACCTGTGGTCCGGGCCCACCTCGGTCGCCTACAACGTCGGCTGGCTGGTCGCCACGCTCAATGACATCCAGCACAACTACGGTGACACGCTCTGGCCGTTCATGAAGGGCCCGGTGGCGGATGTCATCCATCTCGCCGCGACACGGTCGAAAGACATTGCGAGCCTGCTGTCGTCGATCCCGCCGGTGGCCGCGATGCTGCGGCAGCAGTCGGGTGCGGACGGTCTGACCATGAGCTATCAGCCGCCGACGGTCGACATCGGCTCGGGGGCACCGGTTCCGGTGACGGGACTGCTGGACCTGGTTCTCGCGAAAGGCAAGTAGATGAATCATTCGACGAGGCTCAGGGCAGGGCTCGGCGCGATCTTCTTGTGCGGCACGGTCCTCGTGACGACATCGTGCTCACTGGGGCCCAACGATCTGCCGTCGGTGCGCGGCGGCGTCGACAACGGATACGACATCACCCTGCAATTCGGCAGTGTGATGAATCTGCCCGCCGGCGCCGACGTCATGATGAACGGCCTGCAGGTCGGCGAGGTCAAGGCGGTGGATGTCGCCGGACAGGCGGTGACGGTGACCGCCGAGCTGAAATCCGGTACCCGGGTACCCGCCGACATCCGGGCGGTGATCCGGCAGAACACCCTGCTGGGTGACACCTACATCGCACTGGATCAGGACCCGAACCACCCCGCTACCGGTTTCCTCGATCCGGGCGGCACCGTTCCCGCGAGCCGGACGACCTCACCGCCGCAACTGGAGGACACCATGGCGGTGCTCGCCTATTTCGTCAACGGCGGCAGCATCCAGAAGGTCGAAGACGCGATGGGCCGCATCAATTCGGTGATGCCCGCGATGCAGGATGTGCGGCAGCTGGCCACGGTGGTGTCGACCGATCTGCGCGACCTGTCCGAGCACACCGGCGAGATCGACCGGATGCTCAATGGATTCGACGCCACGGCCGTCGCGATCGATGGTAAATCGTCGCTGCTGTCCACCATGTTCACCGACGACAGCACCCATTCCGGAACGTACTTCTGGCGGCGTTGGGCCGTCAGCATCGTCTCCTACGTCAGCCTGGTGCTGCCGTCCATCGGCAGCATCTTCGAAGGCGGCCTGTGGATGGTGCCCATGCTCGATTCCCTGGCGAGCGCGGGCGGGACGCTGCGCGCGCTGTGGGACGACGGACCGGCGACCACGGACAAGCTCTCCACCTTCCTGCGGGCGACGCTGCTGCCGTTCGTCCAGCATCCATCGGTGAACATCCGCTCGGTCGAAGCGCCGCAGGGCGATCAGCTCATCGGCGACGTCGAGAACGTCCTGCGCATGCTGGGGGCCGTGAAATGATCAACCGGACGGCAGTATCGGTGCTGGGCATGGCGGTCATCGCAGCCTCCTCGTTCGTGTACATGAACCATCTCGGATTGCAAACGGGCGCATTCGAACACGCGAAAACCGCGATGATGGCCGTGTCGGACACCAACGGCCTGGTGGCCGGGTCCCGGGTCCTGCTGCGCGGGGTGGCGATCGGCACGGTCACCGAGGTCGACGCGTCGGCCGACCACATCGAGGTCGCGTTGAAATACGACGACGGGTATCACATTCCCGCGGGCAGCCGCTTCCGCATCGACAACCTCTCGGCGCTCGGCGAGACCTACCTCGCCGTGCTGCCCGACACCGAGGCCGGGCCCTACCTGAGCGATCACGCCACCATCGACACGAAGCAGATCGTTGTGCCCACGACCTTCAAGGAGCTCTCGGCACGGCTCACGCGGCTGCTGGAACAGGTTGATCCACAACGGGTTCAGGACATCTTCCATATGCTCGACGTCGCTCTCCCGGACGATAGCCGGGTCCTCGGCGATCTCGAGCAGGCCGGTGAACTCCTCGCGTCCACCATTACCCAGCAGTCCGGGAATCTCACCACACTGCTGAAGGCACTGCAGCCGCTGCTGCTGCAGAGCGATTCGGTACCGGGCGATCTGGCGGGCGCCGCGCCCGACATGGTTGGGTTCGCGCAAGGTCTGACCGACGTGATCGAAGGCATGCACTTCGCGGTCGACTTCGGGCCGCTGCGCGACGGCATCAAATACGGTGCCAGTCCGTTCCTCGACGATCTGCAGGGCTTCCTCGACAAGTCCGCCGGGGATCTGCAGGTAATTGGTGTCGATCTGCTGCCCGGAGTCCGGGCCGGGGCCGCCGCGATGCGGACGGTGAATCTGGGGCAGGTCCTCGACAACGCCCTCGCCGCAACCGCCTCGGGTGACGCGGTGGCCATCCACGTCCAGATTCCGGGGAGGTGATACCGCGCCGCATGCCGACCGAAATCCCACGCCGACAAGACATTTCAGGAAAGAACATGGACATGAGCAAGAAGTCAGCAGTGCTGGACGACACCCTTCGCGACGAGGACTCCACCGCAGCCGGGATCGACGCGACCACCGCGAAGAGCGATGCCGGACGCTCGCACCTCGGCGCGGCGGTCCGCCGCGGCCGGCTGGCGGGCGAATCCACCGTCACTCTCAAGACGCTCGTGACAGCCGGAGTGCTCGCGGCACTGGTTGTCACGACCGGCGTGCTCGGCTGGCAGGTGCACGCGAAATCGAATGACGTCGACAGCATGCGTGCCGCCGACTCGCAGCGCGCCCATGCCGAACAGGTCGCGCTCGACTATGCGACGGCGGCCGCCGATATGGACTTCCATGATCTGGCGGCCTGGCGCTCGCGGCTGACCAAGGGCACCAGCCCCGAACTGTCGAACCGGCTGACCCAGGCCGCGTCCTCGATGGAGCAGATCATCTCACCGCTGCAATGGGTTTCGACCGCCAAGCCGGTCGCCGCCAAGGCGCTGTCGGAGTCGAACGGCGTCTACTCGATCGATTGCTTCGTCAGCGTGCTGACGAAGAACAATCAAGCGCCCGACGGAATCCAGTCGACGGCCACCTACCAGCTGACCATCGACAGCCGGAACAACTGGGTGATCACCGACATCGGCGGCATCGATTCCGCGCTCGCGCCCAAGGGTTCGTCCCCGCAGACGCCACAGCAACCGAAATGACCCACCGGGCACCCTCTCGTTCGGAGAGCTACATGACGAACCCTGACATCGTCGTCGCCACCACGGCGGCACCGACCGACGACCGCCGTAAAGGCGCTGTCACCGTGTGGGCCCTGGCGGGTGCGGTCTGGCTGATCATCAGCGCGCAAGCGTATGTGCGCTGGATGCTTTCGGACAGCCAGTTCGCACCCGCCCCGGTGCTCGGCCCGGATGAACTGGAGCCGTGGCGGCTGGTGGGCATCCGCGTGTTGGAGGTCGCCAGCACCGCGGTGCTGGCCGGCTTCCTGTGGTTCTGCGTCGTCAAACCGTGGCGCGCCTCCGGAAAGCTCAGCCTGGACGGCAAATTCGTCCTGGGCGGGCTGGTGGCGTTCGCGGCGGACGTGGTGCTCAACCTGCGCGCCTACGTCTTCGCCTGGAACGCCCACAGCGTCAACCTCGGCAGCTGGTCGCCGTTCATGCCCCTGCACGACCCGGCGGTGTCCGGGCGGTACGCCGAGGCGCTGCTGTGGGGGCCGCCGATGTACGTGTACTTCTGCGCCGGGGTCGCGATCGTCGCCTGCGTCTACGCGAACAAGCTGCGCGCCCGGTTCCCGGCCATGAGCAATGTGACGCTGTTCGGCCTGGTCTGGCTCGGCGAATTCTTCTTCGATCTCGTCGTCGAGGTCGTGATCATGCGGGCCACACACGCGTACGCGTATGTGCGGACCTTCCGCGTGCTCACCCTCTGGCCCGGGCAGATCCACCAATTCCCGCTCACCGAAGCCATTTTCGTGGCGACCCTGGGCTGTCTGTACACGTGGATGCGCATGGCGGCCCAGGAGCATCCCGACGGGCTGTCACCGGTCGAGCGCGGCTTCGAGCGCTGGCCGGCGCGGTGGCAGGGACCGATCCGAACCTTGGCCGTCATCGGATTCTGTTCGGTCGCAACGATTCTGATCTACCACCTGCCGACCAACTGGGTCGGGCTGACCGGTGACTCCGTTGTCGATCTGCCGTCGTACATGCGCGCGGGCTGAGCGACCGGTGCGATACCGGCCGCCCCGGCTACCCTGCCTGCGCCGGGGAGTCCGCTCGTCGTTCGACGACGTCCCGCAGCAGCCTGCGCAACACCCATTCCAGTGGGCTCGTGTCCTCACCGGTATCGAGTTGCTGATAGCCGACGAGCAGGTAGATGCCCCACCGCGCATGGTTGAGCGCCTCTTCCTCGTCGTCGAACACGGCCCGGACCGCCTCCAGCACCACCTGGGTGCGCAGCGCGTCGGCGGTGTCCTGGACGGCGCGCACCTTGGGGTCGGCCCGGCTCCAGACCCGGATCGCGGCCTCGGCCCGATGGGGGAGGGCGAGGGTGAATTGCAGCAGGGCCTCGAGCTGGTCGACCGCATCGCCGCGCTGCTGCGCCATGGTCACCAATTGCGTCGTGCTCTCGGTGAGCCAGTGATCGAGGAACTGCGACGTGAAATCGTGCCAGTTCTCGAAGTAGTGATAGAACGACCCGGTGGTCACGCCGAGGCGGCGGCACAGCGGGGCCTGCTTCAGCGCGCTGTAGCCCTCCTCGGACAGCAGCTCGAAGGCGGCATCGAAGTAGTCCTGCTTGACGGCCATGAGTCTCCATCGGTACTTGTGCGTAAGTCGACTTATGCTTACGATACTCCCATCGCATGTGGGGCGCGCCACACCGGTGGCGGCGCAGTCGGACGGCCCCTCGAATCGGGTCCGAATCAAACGGTCGGGTGGGCACCACCCGAATCGCCGACAGAAATTTAATCAAAGTTATATTCTGAGAACTGGGGCGCGCGTCGTCCCGGAGAGGAATCGAGATGGCCTTCAAGGACGCGGACGAGGTGCGCAAGTACATCGGGGGAATCTTCGAGGCCGCCTTCGCGGACCCCGAGATCGGACCGAAGCTGGCGGCGACCGGAGTGGTGCTCGGATTCGAGTTCTCCGATCCGGAGGCATACCTCGTCGTCGACGCGCCCGCCAAGCGGGTGGAGTCGGGGGCGGACCACTTCACCCGCTCGACCGCCACCATGCGGATGACGGCCGACATCGGCAATGCCTACTGGCAGGGCAAGGTGAACCTGCCGTTCGCCATGGCGCGCGGCAAGATCAAGGTCGGGGGCAATGTGGCGAGCATGCTCAAGCTCGCACCGCTCGGCAGCAAGCTGTACCCGGTCTACCTCGACAGCCTCCACCGGGACGGGCGCGCGGACCTGCTGGTCTGACCCAGGCCCAGCGCGACGAATCGAGCGAAGAGGTATCGCACCATGTTCCCAGGCGTACACGCCCTTTCGACCCCGGACAAACCCGCCGTGGTGATGGCCGGCACGGGCCGGATGATCACCTACCGTGAGCTGGACGAGAATTCGGCCCGGCTGGCCCGGGTCCTGCACGACCTCGGCCTCCGTCCGGGCGACGTCCTGGCGATGTTGTCCGACAATTCGCCGGAGTGTTTCGAAATCTATTGGGCCGCATTGCGATCCGGCCTGTACATCACGGCGATCAACCGGCACCTGACCGCCGCGGAGGTGGCGTACATCGTCGACGACAGCGATGCGAAGGCAGTCATCGCCTCCGCCGGGATCGCCGACCTCGCGCTCGCCGTGCGGGAATCGGCACCGGAGGTCGAGCACTGGTTCGCCTTCGGCGGCCCGGTCGCGGGCTACCGTTCCTACGAAGACGCGCTGGCCGCCGCGGGGGAGAGGCTCGCCGAACAGCCGCGTGGTGCGGACATGCTGTATTCGTCCGGAACCACCGGCCGGCCCAAAGGCATCAAGCCGCCGCTGCCCGAGCTGACGGTCGACCAGCCCGGCGATCCGCTGACCATGGCGCTGGGAAAGCTGTTCGGCATCAACGCATCCGACGTCTATCTCTCGCCCGCGCCCATCTACCACGCCGCTCCGCTGCGGTGGTGTGGTGTCGTCCAGGCCTACGGCGGCACCGTGGTCGTGATGGAGAAGTTCGGCGCCGAGGAATTCCTGCGCGCCATCGAGCAGTACCACGCGACGGTCACCCAGGTGGTGCCGACCATGTTCGTGCGGCTGCTGCAACTGCCCGCCGAAACCCGGTCGGCATACGACCTGTCGAGCCTGCGCCTCGCGGTGCACGCGGCGGCGCCGTGCCCGCCCGAGGTCAAGCGCGCGATGATCGACTGGTGGGGGCCGATCGTCGCCGAGTACTACGGCTCCACCGAAGGCAACGGTCTCGCTGTTGTCAGCGCGGCCGAATGGGAGAAGAGGCCGGGTTCGGTGGGGCGCAGCATCCTCGGGCCGGTGCACGTCTGCGACGAAGACGGAACGGAGCTGCCGGCCGGTGAGGTAGGCACGGTCTACTTCGAGCGCGAGACCTTGCCTTTCGAGTACCACAAGGACCCCGAGAAGACTGCTGCCGCACAGCATCCCGAGCACCCGAACTGGACCGCCGTCGGAGATCTCGGCTATGTCGACGAGGACGGGTATCTCTTCCTGACCGACCGCAAGTCGTTCGTGATCATCTCCGGCGGGGTGAACATCTACCCGCAGGAGGTCGAGAACGTGCTCACCCTGCACCCCGCGATCTTCGACGTCGCCGTCATCGGGGTGCCCGATCCGGTGATGGGCCAGCAGGTGAAGGCGGTCGTGCAACTGCACCCCGGCGTCGCCCGCGGCGACGACATGGCCGAGGAGATCATCGACTACGCGCGCGACCGCGTCGCGCACTACAAGGCGCCCAAGAGCGTGGATTTCGTCGAATCCCTGCCCCGCACGGCCACCGGCAAGCTCGTCAAGCGCGAGCTGGAAAAGCTGTACAGCTCCGCATCGTCCGCCCAGAGCTGAAGATGCTCAACCGATTTCAGAGGAAGTGCTGACATGACCACGGCAATCACACCGCCCACCCGGGCCTACGATCCGCTGAGCATCTCCCCGCTGGCCTTCTGGTCGAAGACCGCGGAGGAGCGCGACGAGACGTTCCGCGTGCTGCGCGCCGAACGCCCGATCAGCTGGCACCCGCCCATCGAGGGCGCGCTCATGCCGCCGGAGAACGAGGGTGTCTGGGCGGTGACGAGTCACCGCCTGATCACAGAGGTGAGCAAGAAGCCCGATATCTTCTGCTCGGGCCTGGGTATTCAGCTCGAAGAGGTGCCCGCGGACATCCTCGAGGCCGCCTCCTCGTTCCTCGCGATGGACGCGCCCCGGCACCCTGCCCTGCGCAAGCTCATCAGCTCCGCGTTCACCCCCAAGCAGGTTGCGAAGATCCACGACCAGATCAAGAGCCAGGCGCGCGTTATCGTCGACGACCTGCTGCGGATCGGGAGCGGTGAATTCGACTTCGTGGAGCAGGTTTCCAAGCGACTGCCGATGTGGACCATCTACGAGATGGTCGGGCTGCCGGCGTCGTTACGGGAAGAAGGCGCCCGCATGGCCGACTCCATGGTGGCCTGGGCCGACGAGGAAGTCACCGGTGGCAAGGCACCCGTCGAGGCGCTCAACGATTCGCTCGTCGGATTGCTCATGATGGGCATGGATCTCGCCGAAGAGCGGCGTCGCAACCCGCAGGCCGATCTCATGACCAACCTCGTCGAGGCCGAGGTCGACGGTGTGAAGCTGACCGACGAGGAGATCGCCTCGTTCTTCGTGCTGCTGTCGGTGGCCGGCAACGACACCACCCGCAACACCATCTCGCTGGCGGCCAAGGCACTGCACGACTTCCCCGCACAGAAAGCGCTGCTGACCGAGGACTTCGAGGGCCGGATCGGCACTGCCATGGAGGAATTCGTCCGCTGGGTCACCCCGGTGATGACCTTCCGGCGCACCGCGACCCAGAACACCGTCCTCGCCGGCCAGGAGATCAAGAAGGGGGAGTGGGTCGCCACGATCTTCTCCTCCGGCAACCGTGACGAGACGGTGTTCACCGATCCGCACCTGTTCGACATCACACGGTCGCCGAACCCCCACGTCGGATTCGGTGGCGGCGGCCCGCACTACTGCATGGGCAACTTCGTCGCCAAGATCCAGCTGCGCGAGATCTTCGAGCAGCTGCTGCACCGCGCGCCGAACCTGCAGTTCGGCGAACCCTCGTACATGGTCGGCAATTTCGTGCGCTCGGTGAAGCACCTGCCCGCGACCCTGGGCTGAACGACCGATATCGGAACAAAGAGGTGACGATATGTCCACACCTGCCACTGCGACAGCGGCGGACGTCCCCGCGGTCATGGACCGGGCCCGGCGTGCCTACGCGACCGGTCGAACCCGAGACCGGGAATGGCGTGTCACACAACTGAAAAGCCTGATTCGGCTGCTCGACGAACGCGAGGAGCAGCTCGCCGAAGCGCTGCACAGCGATCTCGGGCGCAGCCGCGCTGAAGCCTGGTTCGGCGATATCGCGTCGACCCGCGGCGAGGCCGTGTACGCGGTCAAGCACGTCGGCAGCTGGATGCGCCGGCAGCGACAGCCGCTGCCGCTGATCCAATACCCCGGATCGGCCTGGGTCCAATATGAGCCGCTCGGTGTGGTTCTCATCATCGGCCCGTGGAACTACCCGGTCGTGCTGACCCTCGGACCACTGATCGCCGCCCTCGCCGCGGGCAACTGCGCGGTGATCAAGCCCTCGGAGCTGGCCCCGGCCACCTCGGCGCTGCTGGCTCGGCTGGTGCCCGAGTACTTCGACGCCGAAGCGGTCTCCGTGGTCGAGGGCGATGCCGCCGTCACGCAGGAACTGCTGGCACAGGGATTCGATCACGCGATCTTCACCGGCGGCACCGAGGTGGGCAAGAAGATCATGGCCGGTGCCGCCCCGACGCTGACCCCGGTCACGCTGGAACTCGGCGGCAAGAGCCCCGTGGTCGTGGCCCACGACGCCGATCTCGACGTGGTCGCCCGTCGCGTCGCCTGGGTGAAGTTCATGAACTCGGGGCAGACCTGTATCGCGCCGGACTACGTCCTGGCCGATCACCGGATCCGGGATCGCCTGGTGGACAAGATCATCGCCACCGTCGCCGACTTCGAGCGGGACGGCGGGTCCGACGGCCGCCGGATCGTCAACGAACGGCAGTTCGACCGCCTTGCGGGCTACCTGGAGAAGACTCAGGGCAAGATTGCACTCGGCGGCCGGGCGACTCGTTCGTCGCTCTCGATCGAGCCGACCATCGTGGTCGATCCGCATCCCGAGGAACCGGTGATGCAAGAGGAGATCTTCGGTCCGATCCTTCCGGTGCTGTCGTACGAAACGCTGGACGATGCCATCGAATTCGTGAACTCGCGGCCGAAACCCCTGGCGGCGTACTTCTTCAGCAAGTCCGGCCCGGTGCAGCGCCGGCTCGTCGACGAAATCCCGTCCGGCGGTGCGGTGATCAACCACATCGCCATGCACTTCCTAGTGCCGCAGCTGCCGTTCGGCGGCGTCGGAGCCAGTGGTATCGGCGCCTACCACGGCCGCTGGGGATTCGAGGCGCTCAGCCATCGGAAATCGGTGCTGCGCAAGACCTTCCAGCCGGACCCGAAGTTCACCTACCCGCCCTACGCCGCGTGGGCCCTGAAGGTCATGCGAAAGATCTTCTGACCCCGCCGAATACCCCTTGCCGCGAATCCCAACCTTCGACGGCAAGGCCGGCGCGCCCCGGGCTCCGCCTGCCCCATAGAACCACCGTTCACGGAGCCCGGGGCGCACCATTTCACAACACGTGGCCATCTCGGCCGCTCGACTCCTTGCCGCCGGTGGGTGACAGCGCGGCAAGGATATAGGCTCCAGGAACGGCGCCTCTCGCGATCATCTGCCGTTCCCGGAGACCGAACACGTCGTGGCCCGCGGTCCGGACACCGCCGGGCCACGACGGCGACCCCTGGCCCCGAGTCACTACCCCCACTCGCGGCCAGGGTCTGCGTGCCCCGGGACCTACGAGCCACCAACGACTGGTCCCGGGGCACGTGTCGTCCACCGACGCCTCGTTGTATCCGCCCGAGCAACGAGGTAACACACCCTGCGATCCGTATCTCGGAACATGACGGCTCGCAGCGCAAGACGAAGGCCCCGAACCCGCCGTGCGGGTTCGGGGCCTTCGTTTCAGGCGGTCTCCTCTGTTGTGCGCGAAGGCCTTCCGAAGATCAGCGGACGATGGCCCGGCCGATCAGGTCCTTCATGATCTCGGTGGTGCCGCCGTAGATGGTCTGCACCCGGGTGTCGATGTACGCCTTGGCGACCGGGTATTCGGTCATGTAGCCGTAGCCGCCGTGCAATTGCAGGCAGCGGTCGACGACGCGTTTCTGGAGTTCACTGAGATACCACTTGCCCTTGGCCGCGTCGATCGGATCGAGCTCGCCAGCGTTGTAGGCGAGCACGGACCGATCCACATAGGTCTCCGCGATCTCGACCTCGGTCTGCATCTCCGCGAGTTCGAAACGGACATGCTGGAATTCGGCGATCGGCTTGTCGAAGGCGCGGCGCTGCTTGCAGTACTCGATGGTGAGGTGGAGGATCGCCCGCGTGGTCGCCATCGCCTTGGCGGTGACCCCGAGGCGTTCCCGCGGTAGGTGACTCATCAGATACTGCAGGCCCTTGCCCTCTTCGCCGAGCAGATTCGCGTGCGGCACACGCGCATTGTCGAAGAACAGCTCCGCGGTGTCCTGTCCGGGCAGGCCGATCTTGTCCAGCTTGCGGCCCCGCTGGAATCCGGGCGTATCCCGCTCGACGACGAACAGGCTGAACCCGCGCGAACCGGCGTCCGGATCGGTGCGCGCGGCGAGCACGACCAGGTCGGCCATGATGCCGCTGGAGATGAAGGTCTTCTGCCCGTTGACGATCCAGTGATCGCCATTGCGCACCGCGCTGGTGCGGATACCACGCAGGTCGCTGCCCGCGCCCGGCTCGGTCATGGCGAGGGCGCCGATGGTGTCGCCCGAGGCGTACCCGGGCAGCCACCGCTGCTTCTGCTCGTCGTTGGTGAGGTCGAGCAGATAGTGCAGGACCAGATCGTCCTGCAGGCTCACCGTCACGCCGAACGACAGCGCGTTGATGCGAGCGACCTCTTCACAGACCACCATTCGAAACCGGTAATCGTGCACGTCCGAACCACCGTAGGCTTCCGGGATCTCGAGACCGTACAGTCCTGCCGCGGCGGCCTTCTTGAACACCTCACGGTCGATCCAGCGGTCCTCGTCCCACTTGTCCTTGTAGGGCACGACCTCACGCTCGAGGAAGGCCCTGACGGTTTCGCGGTACGCTTCCTGGTCGGCCTCGTACAGGGTGCGACGCATAGGTTCAGAGCCTTTCGATAATGGTGACGTTGGCCTGGCCGCCGCCCTCGCACATGGTCTGCAGACCGAAACGGCCGCCGGTGCGCTCGAGTTCGTGCAGCAGCGAGGTCATGAGACGGGCGCCAGTGCAGCCGATCGGGTGGCCGAGCGCGATGGCGCCGCCGTTCGGGTTGACCTTGGCCGGGTCGGCGCCGATCTCGGCGAGCCAGGCGAGCACGACCGGCGCGAACGCCTCGTTGATCTCGACGGCGTCGATGTCGTCGATGCTCATGCCGGCTCGCTTCAGGGCGTGCTGGGTGGCGGGGATGGGCGCGCTGAGCAGCATCACCGGATCCGCGCCGCGCACCGACATGTGGTGGATGCGCGCACGCGGCGTGAAGCCGTAGCGCTCCACGGCGGCTTCGGAGGCGATCAGCAGCGCGGCCGAGCCGTCGGAGATCTGGCTCGCGACACCCGCGGTCAGCCGACCGCCCTCGCGCAGCGTCTTCAGCTGGGCCAGCTTCTCCAGGGAGGTGTCGCGTCGCGGGCCCTCATCGACGGAAATGCCTGCGAATTCGGTGATTTCGCGGGTGAAGTAGCCCGCGTCGATCGCCCGCAGCGCCCGGTGGTGGCTCTCGAGGGCGAACTCCTCATTGGCCTCGCGGCTCAGATTCCAGTGCTCCGCGATCATCTCCGCACCGCGGAACTGCGAGATCTCCTGGGTGCCGTAGCGGGACTCCCAGCCCTCGCAGCCGGTCCACGGATCCGACGAACCGAACGGCTCGCCCGCCTGGAAGGCGCACAGGATCGGGTACTGGCTCATCTTCTGCACCCCACCGGCGACGATGAGATCGCTGGTGCCGCTCATCACCGCCTGCGCCGCGAAATGCACGGCCTGCTGGGCGGAACCGCACTGGCGGTCGATCGTGACACCCGGAACCGACTCGGGCAGACCGGCGGCCAGCGCGGCGGTCCGGGCGATGTCGCCGGCCTGCGAACCGATGTTGTCGAGGCAGCCGAGAATCACGTCGTCGATATCGGCCGGGTCGAAGTCGTTGCGGCCCACCACGGTCTTGATCACATGGGCCGCCATATCGGCCGGATGCGACCGGGCGAAGCCGCCGCCACGTTTGCCAACCGCGGTGCGAACGGCATCGATGATGTACGCCTCGGGCATGAGTGTCTCCTGATGGTCGAGCGAATTAATTTAATATAGACTCAAATTTGTACAGCGTGCAATGCGCTCCGGACGACCCGGGTCACGCGATCCGGGATCGAGTGCCTTCGGATGGAGACAGGCTGTGGCGCACGATCGATTGCGCGGTGGCGACCAGGTGGTCGAGCGAATCCTGTTCCGGATTCCACCATTCGGCGGTCCAGTTGAGCGCGCCGATCACGAGCATCCGGGCGATTCCGATATCGAGCCCCGGACGCAGCGCTCCGGCGTCGCCGAGCCGCTCCAGCAGGCCGCGCCACAGGGCGTGGTAGGCGGCGCTCTCCTGGCGCAGGGAATCCCGCATCGCGGGCGGTAACTGCCCGGCGTTGCGGGTGACCGCCGACGCGAAATCCGACATGTCCAACTCGATGCGCAGGTGGGCCTCGACCGCGGCGTCGAGCAGGGCGAGGGCCGGAATGTCCGGCGGCTGGGCGGCGATCGCCTGTTCCACATGCTTCCGAACCCGCTGCTGACCCTCGCGCATCACCTCTTCGATCAGGTCGTCGCGGGACCGGAAGTAGTAGTAGACGGCCGGAGTGCGAAGTTGCGCGTGCGCGGCGATATCGGCGAGGCGCGTGCCCGCCACGCCGCGCCGGCTCAGCACGTAGGCGGCCGCGCCGAGAATGCGATCCCTGGTCGCGTTCATCGGGGCGGGGGAGTACCGGTCGGCGGTCATGGCATCGTGTACCCGCCGCTCACGGAGAACAGCTGGCCGGTGACCTGGCGGGCCGCGTGCTCCGAGGACAGCCACAGCACCGAATTGGCCACGTCGGCGGCCGTCGTCAGGCGGCGCAGCGGAATGTCCTTGAGCAGGAAATCGATCTGCTTCTTATTGAAGACCGCGTCATTGCCCACCGCCCAGAGGCTGTCCTGGCCCACCGCCTCGGGCCCCTCGGGTACCACCAGGCCGGGACAGACGATGTTCGAGCGAATTCCGTTGCGTCCCTGCTCCTTCGCGGTGGTCCGGGCCAGTGCGATCATGGCGGCCTTCGTCGCGCCGTAGATGCCCTGGCGGATCTGGCCGAACGCGGCATCGCTGGCGATGAAGACGATCGAGCCGCGCCGGGCCTCGATCATCGGGGCCAAGGCGGCCTGGGTGGCGGCGATTGCGGTGAACAGATTGACCTCCACCGTGCGCTGCCACAGGGCCGGATCGGTGTCCTCGGTCAGGAATCCGGGCCTGCTCCACCCGGCATTGTTGACCAGTGCGTCCAAGCCGCCCCAGGCGTCGACCGCCGCTTGCACGGCGCGGCCGGCGGCCGCGGGGGAGGTGAGGTCGTCCGCGACGACTTCCGCTGCCGCGGCGCCCAATTCGAGTGCCTCCAGGCGAACCTTCTCGGCCTGCTCGCCGTCGATATCGGCGATGACGATGCGGCTGCCTTCGCCGGCGAAACCGTGGACGATACCGCGACCGATGTTCGATCCGCCGCCCGTCACGAGCACACGCGCGCCGGAGAGTCCGAGGTCCATGTTCACGTCCTCCATCTCGGGTTCCCGCCGGTTGACCGGATCGGGAATCTAATTTATCTTCGATTCAAAAGATAGCACCCGGGAGCGCGGCGGGCGGCGGTACGGACCGCACCCGCACACCCGGATCGAATCCAGCCGGAGGAGGCAGTAATGAAGGTGGTCGTGGACCGCAGCAAGTGCACGGGCCTGGGCATCTGTGAATCGCTCGCGCCGGCCTTCTTCGAGGTCGATGACAGCGGCGACCTGGTACTGCTGAAGGAGGACATTGCCGGCGACGAGCTCAAGGCCGTCGAAGAGGCGATTCAGGGATGCCCGACCGAGGCGCTGCGCATCGAACGCTGACCCGCGCTACGTGGTTCGGCGCAGGCTACGCGGTGTCGGCGGAGACTACGCGGTGTCGGCCCGGGCCACGGCCTTCCGCGGTGCGCGCCTGCGCCGCGGGGGCGAGGTCTCCTCGACCGAGCCGGGCGTGGCGATTCCATTGCGAATCAACGACTGTGCCGTCCGGATCACGGTCTCGAGTGATCCTCGGCGCGGCGTCCACCACTCGGCGGCCCAGTTCAGCGAACCCATGATGAGCATCTGGGTGACATGCAGATCCAGATCGCCGCGCACCTGCCCTTCGGCGGCGGCATCCTTGATCAGCTTGCGCCAGATCGCACCGTAGTTGGCCTCCTCGGCGAGCTGGCGGGCGCGCACGTGCTCGGGAATCTGCCCCGTGTTGCGAATGGAGGCCGTCGCGTAGTCGGACAGGTCGAGTTCGTGCCGCAGGTGCGCATCGATCGCGATCATGATCCGATCCAGCGGGGACACATCGCTGGGAACCTCGTCCAGGACCGACTGGAGATGCTTGACCATCTCGGCGATGCCGCTCCACATGACCTCTTCGATGAGGTCCTCCCGGGACGGGAAGTAGTAGTAGATCGCGGGCGCCTGGATCTCGGCGTACTCGGCGACATCGCTGAGGCGGGTTCCGGAGTACCCCTTCACGCTCAGGACATGCGCTGCCGCGTCGAGGATGCGTCGACGTGTCTTGGCGGCCTTCGACTCGGCTGCCTGCGTATCTTCCGGTGTCGACTCCGCCCGTGATTTTCTAGCCACCGTTCAACTATATGGCAGCCGCGGTATGGAAAATCAGTTGGCTCGCCGATCTTGACTGCTGCGCGGTCGAACCTTGCGTCTATTTTGAATCTGCATTATGCGATGGAGTGTCGGCCTGTCGGCGGGGAATTCGCTGGGTGGCTGGCTGGCCCTCGAGCTCGCCGCGCGTGGTCGAGCCCGGTCCGTCACCGCGATCGCGCCGGCCGGTCGCTGGCGCCCGGACAGTCGCGCCGCGGCACTGGTGCGGCGCAAATTCCTCGGGTTCTCCCGGGTCGCGCAGGCGGCCGGGTTCGCCCACCATCCGCTGGTCCCGAATGTCACGCGGCGAGCTCGATCGGCGTAATGCGTTGCCCGGCTGTCGCTCTCGCGGCGGACCGGGGCCCACTCGGGGAGTTTCCGGAAACCTGTTGACGTGTTGCTAATATCTACTTTACGTTAGATTATGCGACACAGAGGAGTGATGCATCGGTGAATCAGGACGCAGTGGATCGAGCCGCCGAGCTGTACCGGTGCCTGGCCGAAGGCGACCGCGCGGGCCTGGACCGGCTGTTGCACCCGGACTTCGAGGGTCGGACGACAGCCGGGTTGCCGTTGGGACTCGGCGGTGACTACCGCGGACCCGAAGCGATGCGAAAAGGCTTCTGGGGCAAGATCGCTCAACACTTCGCCGCCAGAGCCGAACCCGCCGGATTCACCGCACTCGATGGCGGCCGGCTCATGGTGACAGGCCGCTACACCGGCACAGCCCGCGCCGGAGGTGGCGTACTGGACGCCGGATTCGTGCACATCTTGTCGTTCTCCGGCGATCGAATCATCGGCCTGGTCCAGATGACCGACAGTGCCCGATGGCGGGCGGCCCTCGGCGAGCCGGTCCATCGCGAACTCGGCAGCGTGCGGCTCACCGTCGAGGCCGCCGTCGCGCGGATCACGCTGGATCGTCCCGGCCACCGCAATGCGATCGATCTCGCGCTGGCGGAGGAGCTCTGCGAGGCCGCCCAGCGCTGCGCGGACCGCGACGATATCCGCGCGGTGCTGATCAGCGGGGCGGGCCCGGCCTTCACCGTCGGCGGTGACATCGAGCTGTTCGCCGCCACCGACCCGGCGGAGCTGCCGGATCTGCTGCGCTGCATGGTCACTCCGTACCACGAGTCACTGCGCCTGCTGAACGCCCTCGAGGTGCCGGTGGTGGCGGCGGTGCACGGTGCGGTCGCGGGTGGCGGACTGGGATTGCTGTACAGCGCCGATATCGCACTCGCCGCTGCCGGAACGAAATTCGCCACTGGCTTCGCGGCCCTGGGATTGTCCGGGGACGGCGGGAATTCGTGGTTCCTGCCCCGCCTGGTCGGTATGCGCCGCGCCACCGAACTCTACTTCCGGAATCGGGTATTGACCGCCGATGAAGCGCTGGACTGGGGTCTGGTGTCGGAAGTCGTGCCGCCCGAGGCGCTCGAGGGCCGGGCCCTGGACGTAGCGCGGACGCTGGCGGACGGACCCACCCGCGCGTTCGGGGAGGTCCGGCGGCTGCTGCGGGATTCCTGGTCGACGTCGCTGCCCGAGCAGCTGACCGCGGAGATCGATGCGCTGTCCCGCACCGCGCGCACCATCGACACCGCCCGCGCCGTCCATGGCTTCGTGAACAAGACCGCACCGAAATTCGAGGGGAACTGAAGGATGAATGGACTCCTGATCGACAGCGACGAGCATCGGCTGCTTCGGGAAAGCGTCGGCAAGATCGCCGCGAAGTACGGGCCGTCGTATTACTCCGAACGCTCGCGCAATGGTGGCGGGATCGGCGAATTGTGGGCGGAGCTCGGTGCCGCCGGCCTGCTCGGTGTTCACCTGCCGGAGGAGTACGGCGGCGGTGGGGCCGGGCTTTCCGAGCTCAATATTGTCGTCGAAGAGCTTGCCGCGCACGGCCTGCCGCTGCTGATCTCGGTCATCTCTCCGGCCATTTGCGGGTCGATCCTGGCGGCGCACGGGTCCGCCGAGATGAAACGAGCCTGGTTGCCCGGAATCGCGGCGGGCACCCGGAAGATGGCCTTCGCGCTCACCGAGCCCGACGCGGGATCCAATAGTCACAATGTGCGCACCACGGCGCGCAAGGATGGCGAGGGCTGGATCGTATCCGGTGGTAAGTATTTCATCTCGGCGGTGGACGACTGCGACGCCATGCTGTTGGTGGTTCGCGATGGCAATCCGGTATCCGATGGCAGGCAACCACTTTCGCTGCTGGTTGTGCCGACCGATGCGCCGGGGGTGACCCTGCAGCCATTGCCGACGGCACTGGTTTCCCCGGACAAGCAGTTCACGGTGTTTCTGGATGACGTGCGAGTCGGCCCTGACGCGTTGATCGGCGCGGCGGGCAACGGTCTGCGGCAGGTGTTCTCCGGACTGAATCCGGAACGGATTCTGGCGGCGGCGATCTGCAATGGCGTCGGCCGGTACGCGCTGGACAAGGCCCGGGCCTACGCCTCGGTGCGCACGGTGTGGTCCACGCCGATCGGCGCGCACCAGGGCATAGCACACCCCTTGGCCGAGTCCTATATCGCGGTCGAGCTGGCCCGGCTGGCCGCAGCGCGCGCGGCCGAACTGCTCGACAGCGGGCGGCCTGCCGCGGATGCGGCGAACATCGCGAAATTCGCTGCCGCGGAAGCGGGTCTGAAGGCATTGGATCAGGCGATTCAAACCCATGGCGGGAACGGGCTGTCGCTGGAGTACGGACTCACCGACCTCTGGTTCATCACGCGGCTGATGCGCACCGCGCCGGTGAGCCGCGAGATGGTGCTCAATTTCGTGGCTCACACGAGCCTCGGCTTACCGCAGTCGTATTGAGACGGCGCGGAGGGAAAGGACTGATGATGGTCGATCGCACTCATCGTTTCGATGCGCTGGTCGTCGGGGCCGGGGCCGGCGGGCTGTGCGCCGCGGCCCGGCTCACCCATCTGGGCTACCGCACCCTGGTGGTGGAGCGGCTGGACCGGGTGGGCGGGCGCGCGTCGACCTACGACCTCGACGGCTTCAAGGTCAACAACGGGGCCATCGTCATCGAGGTGGACGGCGTCACCCAGCGCACGTTCGAGGAGGTCGGCGCGAAATTCGATGTCCGGCAGCCGAATCCGCCGATTCTCTACCGGATCGGCGGGAAGGACGTGGACGTGACCAGCGGTGGGTGGGGGTTCCTGCTGTCCAAGCTCACGCGGCGCGGCGCGCAGCTGGCGAAGGGTATCGGCGCCGCTCGCAAGGACGACGGACTGCCGGAGGACGAACTCTCGACCGCGCAGTGGGTGGCGAAGTACACCAATAACGAAGCGGTGCACGGCATCTTCCGCAATATGTGCGGATCGGTGTTCGCGGTCGGCTCGGAGGAACTCCCGGCGCGGGTGTTCCTCACCTATTTCACGCGCAAGAGCGCTTTCAAGAAGTTCGGCTTCTGTCCGGACGGCACCATTGGCATCTGGCGATCGCTGGCCGACACGATCGTCGCCGGGGGTGGCGAGATCTGGCTGTCGAGCGAGGTCCGATCGCTGCGCGTCCAGGACGGGGCGATCGCCGGTGCGGTCATCGAGCGGGAGACCGGCGAACGGATCGAGATCGACGCGGCCTTCGCGGTGAGCGATATCGGTCCGGCCGCGACGGTGGAATTGGTTGGCGCGGAACACTTTCCCGGAGACTATCGCGAGCTCGTCCGCCGCGGTGACCGGCCCTGCGCCATGGTCACCGTGAATTTCGCCAGCCGGACCCCGCTGATCACCGCGCCGGGCATGTTGAGCTTCGCCAGCACCCGGCGGCTCTGCTACGTTGCGAACTTCACCGAGACCTGCCCGGAGATGGCGCCCGCCGGGTGGCATCTCTATGTCGGAACATCCGTGCCGAAGCCCGCCGTCGGCTCGTTCGACGAGGTCGCCGAGGTCGCGTTGCTGATGCAGGATCTGCGCGAACAGATTCCGGGATTCGACGATGCGCGCATCCTGTCGACCGTGATCACCCGGGACGGCTGGCCGCCCCAGCGCGCCGTCGCCGGCTTCGATCTGCCGAACACCACGCCGATCGCGAACCTGTGGAATGTCGGCGACGCGGTCAAGGAGTACGCCAATGGCGGCACCACCGCGTGCGCCGAGACGGCCGAGCTCGTGGTGCGCCGGATCGCCGATCGCTTTCCAATTCAGCCGGCGATGGAATAGCGGCGCGCCGGCCCGGCATCGTCGTGGGCCAGTCTTCCCAGGTGAGTGAGAACGTCCAGGTGGGCGTCGATCTCGGTGATCGCCGACAGTTGGTGATCGAGCGGAAGATCGTCCAGGTGCCGGGACCGGCGAGTCCACCGCAGGGCGCGCGCCACCTCGTACGCGGTGGCGTGGCCCGCCGCGACCTCCTCGGACACCTGATCGAGGCGGCCCCTGTGGTGTTCGAGCAGAGCATCGATTCGGCTGTGGGTGCTCGAGGTGACCGGGCCGTGTGAGGGGAGCAGCGCGGCGTCCGGGCGGTCCCGGACCAGCCGCAGCGACGCCAGGAACGAACGCAGCGGCTGTGGCTCGGGAGCCAATTCGAACCCGATGGACGGCGTGATGCTCGGCAGGACGTGATCGCCGGAAAACAGCACGTTCAGCTCCCGGTGATGAAAAACGACGTGACCGCGGGTGTGCCCGGGTGTCGCCACCACCTCCAGTGCACCGTGGGCGAGCGCTATCCGATCACCGTGCTCGAGCCAGCCGTCGGGAGCGCCGAAAGGGACGCCGACTTCGTGCGCCGGAGCCGAACGGGTGGACAGCCGCCGTGCGAGATTCGGTGCGCCGCAGCGCATGAGGAGCGTCGAATGATTCGGGAACCGGCTGCTCGTGGCATCGAAATCCGCGATGCTGTGCCGCTCCTGCGCGCCGACGAACAATGTGCTGCCAATGGTCGACCGCCAGGCGTAGGCCTGCGTGTAATGGTCCCAGTGGTGATGGGTGGCCAGGCACACGGCCACATCGTCGAGCCGGTAGCCCAACACCCGCAGAGCGGCGGTCATGGCCTGCTCGGTCGTCGGGCCGGCCCAGCCGGGATCGATGAGAATCAGGCCGCTCTCGCCCTCCAGGAGATAGGCGTTGACCGCGGCCAACCCGTCGAGGGGGAGCGGCAGCGGGATCCGGTGCACGGCGTGTGCCACCGGGTGTGGTCCCGGCTCGATCCAGTCCTCGGGTTGTTCGATGATATCGGTCACGGGGTTATTTTAATATAAGTTAAACCGCTACGGGGAGCTCGCCCTGCGGCGAGCCCGGACCCGGTCCCCTTCGGCCTCGGTAAACTGGCCGGCATCGGTGTGCGTACAGGATGCGAGGTGGCAGGAAATCGTGGTCGAGGTGGCGCGCGCACAACGCAGGGGGCGAGGCCGCCCGTCCGGGTCGAGTGGTTCGGATACCCGGGAACGCATTCTGCATGCGGCACGTGAAGTGTTCAGTGAGGTCGGTTTCGAGAGTGCGACCTTCAAGGACATCGCCGAGCGGGCCGATGTCACGCGCACCAATGTGAACCACTACTTCCACAGCAAGGATGAGCTGTATCAGACGCTGTTCGAATCGACCCGGGACAGCGTCGTGGCGGTCGGGCTCGGCGAAGCCGAGCTGGAAGGCGGTCTGATCGAACGCCTTTCGGCTTTTCTCCGGGCCGCCGTGCAGATCGACTCGGAGGATCGGACGCTCGCGCGCTTCATCGCCGCGTCGCTGTTCGATTCGTTCCGGAACCCCGAGTTCCGGGACCGGGCGCTGGGACAGCTCGACGATCTCCGCTCATTCATCATGGCGTCGCTCGAGGACGCGGTGGCGGACGGTACGGTCCGCCCGGATGCGGACCTGCGCGCCATCACCGAAATGCTGATCGCCGTGATGTGGGGGATGAGCATGTACGCGGGATTCGTCGGCAGCCACGAGCAGCTCGAATCGGTGGTGGACCAGTTCGTCGACCTGCTCGCGGGCGCGCTCTGGTAGGCGCTACTGGCCGCTGAAACGCGGCTTGCGCCGCTGCCGGAACGCGTCCACACCCTCCGTGAAATCGGCTGTGCCGGAGAGGATCTCCTGTCCGGCCCGTTCGGTTTCGAGGGCCTGCTCGAACCCGGCCAGCGCGCCCGCATCGAGGGCGCGTTTGAGGTGCGCGTACGCGGCGGACGGCCCCGATGCCAGCTTCGCCACGATGTCGGCGACCTTGTCCTCGAAATCGGTCTCGGCGGTGACGAAGGAGATCAATCCCCAGTCGTGAGCTGTGGCCGCTGGTAGGCGCTCGGCGAGCAGTGTGAGCCGGATGGCTCGGGCGCGGCCGACGGCAGCCGGGAGCAGCGCGGTCGCGCCGCCGTCGGGCATGAGACCCAGATCCGTGAACGGGAGCAGGAAATACGATGACTCGCGGGCCACGACGATGTCGGCGGCCAGGGCCAACGAACAGCCCACACCGATCGCCGGTCCGTTGACCGCGGCCACGATCGGCTGCGGCGTGGCACGGATCGCGCGCGCCACGTCATTGGCGGCATCCAGCATCGCCAACGCGGGCTTCTGGTCCTGCTGATCACCCAGATCGGCGCCTGCGCTGAAGGCGCGGCCGGCGCCGGTGAGCACAATGGTCCGGACGGTCGAATCCTGTGCGGCATCGGCGAGGACCTCCGCGGTTCGGCGCAGGTCTTCGAGTGTGAAGGCATTGAGCCGCTGCGGCCGATTGAAGGTCACGACCAGGACTGCGCCGTCTCGTGTCACCAGGACCGTGTCGTGTGTTGCTGTCACCACTACCTCGTCAATCGTGGAAATAGTCGAAAAGCATGGTGCCGCACCCACTTCGGATGCGACACCACGCTTGTTCTGTTCGGACGGCGATGTCAGGCCCGGACCGGCGCCACCTCATCGGCCGAACGCACCTCGGACGATGCGACCGTCTGCTCCTGCTTTGCCCGCCAGTGGTTCGGCGGCCAGGTCGGCAGCTGTGGTCGATAGCCGTCGTCCCATCCGATGCGGTCCATGTACGCCTCGCGTTGCTTCGGCGTCATGAATCGCGACTTGAACAGGCCCCAGAAGGTCCACGGCACCGACTTCTCCGTGCAGACCAGGTCGGCCAGCATGCGCGTCCACAGCAGCGACAGCGGCACCGTGAGGCAGCCGATCGCCCACTGCAGCCAGGTCGGGATGTTCGCGTTGATGGCCAGGAACACCGGGAAACCGGAGCCGAATTCGCCTGCGGTGGTGGCGATGAGGCCGATCGGAATGATGTAGACCTGCTTCCAGCCCTTTTCGCGGACCAGCGGCCAAACGAAATGCACGACAACGGCGATGGTGGTGATCGCGACCGCGTTCGTGAACGACCAGTAGAACGGGAACTTGTAGAACTTCAGCGGCTGCGGACCGTAGTACTCGTACGTGTTCAGCATCAGCCCGGGGTGTTCCATGATCGCGTCGCTCAGGCCGATGGCCGCGAACATCATGAAGAAGCGCTTCACGTCGACACCGCGCTGGATGACCAGCCACACCCAGTACGACTCGAGGCCCATGAACAGCATGTAGCAGGGCGGAATGAGCACCGGAATCGGGAGATCGAAGTTCACGAACGCGGGGCCGAGCAGGTTGTGGGCCCAGCGGAGGTGACCGACGTGGTCGAGCATCGGCTCGCCGACCGAGGTGAGCGCACCCGAGATCAGCATGAGGATCGGCAGGTTGTCGCGGTCCCGGAGCATCCGCTTGAAGGCCCAGGGCAGGGCGATCAGCACCACGGCCGCGCCCGCCCAGAACAGGAAGAACCACGCACCGAAGGTGCTGGCGTGGAATGGCGGGGGGTCGGGGAGTAGCTTGCCGTAGCCCGGCGCGGGCGTGTAGCCAGGGTCGTTCATCACCGTCTTCCTTTCTGAACAGCACCTTCCGCCGGAAGTCGAGCCGGTTGGGGGAGGTCGCTGTGTGCTGCATGGACTCGGCGGGCGGTGCTGGCAGATCGACAGACCAGGCCGATGTGGTGATGCTAGCCACATATTGACGCACGTGTCAATATTAGTTCGGCAGCCGCAAGGGCTTCTTATTGAAGATATATTCAAATATTTGCGCTGTGGAAGAGGAGCCGCTTCGACGGGAGTGGCTGGCTACCAGGCAGTAGCCCGCAGGCGTGGCCGGTGCGTGGTCGGCTGTCGTTTAGGCTGTCGTAATTCGAAAGGGGGTAGGCCGGATCGAAGGGTTCCTACCGTGGCTGACGCTGTCGAGCATGTCGATGTGCTGATCGTCGGGGCCGGGCTCTCCGGCATCGGGGCGGCGAGTCGCCTGCGGCGGGCCTTCCCGCAGCGCCGCTGCCTGATCCTGGAGGCGCGGGCCGACATCGGGGGGACCTGGGACCTGTTCCGGTACCCCGGCGTCCGGTCGGACTCGGACATGTTCACCCTCGGGTACCGGTTCCGGCCGTGGGCGGGGGACCGGTCGATCGCCGATGGGGCATCGATCCTGACGTATCTGCGCGACACCGTGAGCGAGGAGGGAATCGGCGAGCAGATCCGATTCGGGCATCGGGTGGTCGCAGCCGAATGGTCGTCGACGACGCGGCGCTGGACGGTGAGCGCGGAGCGAACCGACACCGGCGAAACCGTGGTCCTGACCGCGTCCTTCCTGTTCTGCTGCTCCGGATACTATCGCCATGATCGCGGCTATACGCCGAAGTTTCCTGGGCGGCAACACTTCTCGGGTCCGATCGTACACCCGCAACACTGGCCGCGTGATATGGATGTGGCCGGCAAGCGAGTCGTGATCGTGGGTTCCGGCGCGACCGCCATGACCCTCGGTCCCGCGCTGGGGCGGCTGGGCGCGCGGGTGAGCATGGTGCAGCGCTCACCGAGCTACATCCTGTCCGTGCCCGCTCGCGACCGCTGGGTCGCCTGGCTACCACGGATTCTTCCCCGCGGAGTCGCACACAGAGTGCTGCGGGCGAAGGGCATCGCCGTCGACACCGCGATCTATCAACTCTCCCGCCGGTATCCCGAGCGGGCGCGGGCATGGCTGCGCGCTCGCCAAACATCGGCCTTGCCGCACGGATACGACATCGACACCCACTTCACTCCCCGCTATGACCCGTGGGATCAGCGGATGTGCCTGGTGCCCGACGGCGACCTGTTCGAGGCGATCCGTATCGGCGCGCTGGAGATGATCACCGACCGGATCGACACCCTCACCGAATCGGGAATCCGGTTGACGTCGGGTGCCGAGGTCCCCGCCGACATCATCGTGACGGCAACAGGTTTGGAGTTGCAGGTTTTCGGCGGCATTGCGCTCAGCGTGGACGGAGAGCCGGTCGATGTCCCGAAGCGGCTGGCCTACAAGGCGATGATGCTGTCCGGCGTCCCGAACTTCGCCTTCACCATTGGCTACGTCAACGCATCCTGGACGCTCAAGGCAGATCTGGTGTGCGATTACGTCGTCCGGCTCCTGCGCCACCTCGACAGGCGTGCTTACACCAGCGTGACGCCTGTCCGCGACCCTGATACAGTCCGCGCACCGTTTGTCCCCGGCTTCACTCCGGGCTACTTCCGCCGGGGCGGTGCCCACTTCCCGATCAGCGGCGACCGCGCCCCCTGGCGGCTGCGAATGAACTACCTCCGCGACCTGCCGACCTTCCGACACCACAGACTCGAGGACGGCATCCTGCAATTCACCCGTGCGGAGCATCGCTTCGCGGAAGATATCGAACCCGAAGCGTCACAGGCGATTACGGGTTGATTGTTCATCCTGCGTGGTGGTGACCCCCGCATGGGGCCGATCTCGAGAGATTCGCTCAGCGGGCTGTCGACCACCTCACACTCCTCCAGCATTCTGACTCACTCACTCAAATGTGATGGAGATATCAGTTTTGATTGAAGTGATGCTAGAGTCACATCTGACAAAAGCATCACTAGGAGAAGGCATGCAGGGAGATCTCGTTGGGCGCACGGTCGTTGACGCGCAGTGGCCGATTCGCCGCGGGGCTGGACCTGGCCGACAAGGAGGCTCGACGATGACCGGTTCCCTCCGCACGAGCTCCGCCTTGTATCCGGTGTCGTTGCGCGACGACATGCCGCGCGAGATCGCCACGGCCTACTGGGCCGGGCCGCATGCTGAGATCGTCAGGCGGCATCCGCATATCCGTGAGTACGTCCAGCGTCAGTTCTCGCCCTCCGACCACGGGTACTGGCCGGCGACACCGCAGGTCGGGACGCTGGTTGCCCCGGTGTGGCGGGTGGACGGGTTCGCCGAGGTGCGGCTGCGAAGCTTGGCGGTCGCGGCCCTGACCGTGCCGGTGCACATGCGGGGAGTTTTTCTCGACGAGCAGAACGTTTTTCAGCGCGTCCTCGGCCAGCCCACTGGTCCGGGCGGTGGTCGGTGGTGGACCACCGGCCACGACGATGCGGTGCCGCATCGGACCGCCGTGCTGCTGCGGCGACGCCGGGGCGTGAGCGGCCGTGCCTTCCGCCGCTTCGTCCATGACGAGCTCGGTCCCGCCCTCCACGCGGCGGACGCCCGCGACCTCAGGACGTATACCTTCCTGCCCTACACCCCGCTCGCCCACATGACTCCCGGTGTCTCCCATGACAATCCGACACACCGCCGCTACCACGGTGCGGTCGTGATAGGTGCGAGCAGCCGCGACCACCTGACCGAGTTGCTCGCCTCGCCCGGCATGTCGGCCGTGATCGAAGATCAGGCCCGAGTGCTCACCGCGGCCCACGCCTATACGGTCGAGCGCTCGGTCGCCGTGATCCGCGGGAAATAACATCGCCGTCGATCGCTTTCGCCAGGCGTGAGGGGACCGAAGGCTGGATGTCGGGATCGGACTGATCGGCGGCCGAGTAGCCGGATGGGCCAAGCGTCTGACGTGGCCTCCTGTCTCGAAGACGCGTGCGGCGAACTGGAAACCTGCTACGCCACCCGGGCTTCCGACGATCTCCTTCCGCGGTGAATCGCTCCCACCCGGCCGGTCGCCACTGGCCGGGTGGGAGCGGAAGAAGCTTCGGGGCGCCATGCGCGCACAAAGCGTCGATCGACTCCCGCGGCCGCAGCGTATGGGTGGCCGGTCGAATACGGGCGGATGCCGGTCGGCATCGGCATAGGACTCCGCGACCAGGCCCGCCGGCCCACCAGTCTCCTCCTCGATCCGGTCACCGCCGCCGGGCATGGATGTATCTGTCAATATCCAGCATTTCTGATGCTCTTATCAGAATCGTCTTGACAAGGGATGCCATCGCAACTGATGATTTGATCAACATCGGTTCTGGAGGCGGAGATGACAAGCATCGACAAGGGCGTCGACACCGGGCGGACGGTCCGGGTCGGCGGACGGCAGATCTACTTCAACGAGGCCGGTTCCGGGTCCGCGGTGGTGCTGCTGCACGGTGGCGGGCCCGGGGCGTCCGGGTTGTCGAACTACTCCCGCAATATCGAGGCGTTGGCGCAGCGGTTCCATGTCATCGTGCCGGACATGCCCGGATACGGGCAGTCGTCGAAGTGGATCGACCCGGCGGACCCGTTCGGTGATCTCGCACAGGCGGTGGGCGGGCTGCTCGACGAGCTCGGCATCGCCTCCGCACATCTGATCGGCAACTCTTACGGCGGCGCCGCGGCGCTGCGGTTGGCCATGGACAGCCCGGAGAAGGTCGACCGGCTGATTCTCATGGGACCCGGTGGTGTGGGCACCACGCGTGCACTGCCTACCGCCGGACTTCAGCAGCTGCTGAACTACTACACCGGCAGTGGCCCGAGCCGCGAGAAGCTCACCCGGTTCATTCGCGAATACCTGGTGTTCGACGGTGATTCGGTGCCCGAGGAGCTCATCGAGGCGCGTTATCAGGCCAGCCTCGATCCGGCCGTGGTGGCGAATCCGCCGCTGCGGCGGCCGTCCGGGCCGCTGGCGCTGCGCACCCTGTTGCGCATGGACTTCACGCGCGACTCGCGTCTGCGCAAGGTCGAACAGCCGACGCTCGTGGTCTGGGGGACCGGCGACAAGGTGAACCGGCCCGAGGGCGGTCGCATGCTGGTCGACGCCATGCCCAACTGCGACCTTTACCTGGCGGCCAACACCGGCCACTGGGTGCAGTGGGAGCGCGCGGATCTGTTCAACACACTGGCCACCGCTTTTCTGGAGGCGTAGCAGTGAACGCGTTCCTGCGTCCCAACACCGACGGCTCGGTCTTCGGCGCGGTGCATCTCGGATACATTGTCGTGCAATCGAATCGGCAGGCCGATTGGCGACGCTTCGGTGCCGATGCGATCGGGATGCACGTCGATGCCCTCGACGGCGTCGGGCTGCGTTTCCGCCTCGACGACCACACCTGTCGCTTCCTCGTCCAGCGTGGTCCCGCCGAGGACGTGACCGCACTCGGCTGGCAGATCGATGACCACGAGACCTTCGACCGCATCATCGCCCGGGTCACCGATCGCGGCGTGCCGATCGCCGAGGGCACCGCCGACGAGGCGGCCCTGCGCGGCGTGGAGCGGTTGTGGCGCTTCGCCGGGCCGAAGGGCATGGTGCAGGAGATCTTCACGGTGCCGGTGACCACCCCCGAGCCCTTGCGGATGCTCAGCTCCGGCTGGGTGACCGGTGAGGCCGGCATGGGGCACGTCGCGATCGTCTCGCGGGAGCCCGAGGCGTTGCGCGGCTATTACGAGACCGTCTTCGACTCCCGGTTGTCCGATTACATCGACGAGAACGTCTCTGGGCTGAAGATGAAGATCCGTTTCCTGCGGGTCAACGAGCGCCACCACTCCATTGCCATCGCCAATCTGCGCGGCGTGAAGATCGATCCGATCCGGACCCGGGTGCAGCACATCAATATCCAGTCCCTGACGTTGGACGACATGCTCGCCTCCTTCCAACGGGTGAAGGACCTGGGCTTCCGGATGGCGTGGTCGGTCGGCCAGCACACCAACGATCGGCAGCTGTCGTACTACAGCGTGACCCCGTCGGGCTTCGAACTCGAGGTGGGCTGGAACCCGATCGTCATCGGCCCGGAACTCGAATCCACCTGGGAGCCCACCACATACCAGGGCATCAGCATCTGGGGGCACACCCCTGTGGGAGAGACCGTGCTGGACAAGTTCGCCCAGTTCCGTCAGGCCCTGCGTTCGGTCGGAACACCGGAGATCACCGTTCCTCAGCTCGCAGAAGGATTGTCACGATGAACACCATCGACTACGACGTCGTGGTCGTCGGCCTCGGTCCGACCGGTTTGACCCTGGCCAATCTGCTCGGTCGGCGCGGGATCAGCGTGCTGGTACTCGAACGCGAACCGGAGTACTACGGCCTGGCGCGCGCGGTCTACACCGATGACGAATGCATGCGGATCTTCCAAACCGCCGGTGCCGCAGAAGAACTCGTGGCCGACATGAACGTCGACTCCGCCGTGCAATGGGTACGCAGCGACGGCCACGTGCTGGTGCAGTTCAAGCAGGTCGAGCGGCCACTGAGCTGGCCGGTGGTGAACTTCCTGTACCAGCCGTACCTGGAAAACACCCTCGAAGGCGCGCTGGGTGAATATCCGCACGTGACCGTGCGCCGCGGCCGGGCGGTCGTCGACTTCGACCAAGATGCCGATGGCGTCACCGTCGAGCACGCCGAGTGCCGGGGTACCGGGTACGGCAAGCAGGAAGCCGACATCGACGCGGGCACCACCGAGCGGGTGCAGGCCAAGTTCCTGGTCGGCTGCGACGGCGGCCGCAGCGTGGTACGGACCAAGCTGGGAATCGACATGACCGGCACCAGTTTTCCCGAGCGGTGGCTGGTGGTGGACCTCGCGGCCAAGGACGGCGTGGACGCGTTCCGGCATCTGCCCTATTTCAACTTCGTCTGTGATCCCGAGCTGCCGGTCGTGTCCTGTCCGCAGCCGGGCGGGCATCACCGCTTCGAGTTCATGCTGACCGATTCGCAGACGAAGGAAGAGATGGAGGATCCGGAGACCGTCCGCCGCCACATCGCTCGCTACGTCGATCCGGACGAGGTGAGGGTGCTGCGCAAGCTGGTCTACACCTTCAACGCAGTCGTCGCCGACCGGTGGCGAGTCGGCCGGATCCTCATTGCGGGCGACGCCGCGCACATGACCCCACAGTTCGTCGGCCAGGGCATGGGCTCCGGGGTCCGGGACGCGGACAACCTGTCGTGGAAGCTCACCGCGGTCATCAAACACGGTGCGAGCCAGGCGATTCTGAACAGTTATGAATCGGAACGTGCGCCGCATGCCAAAGCCATGATCGACTTTTCGGTGTTCAACAAGAGCTTCGTCTCCATCGACAACAAGCTGCTGGCCGCGGGCCGAGACCTCGCGCTCGCCACCGCGCTGCGTGTCCCCGGGCTGGGCGGCTGGATTCGCGCGGCGAAGATGAAGCCGCGACCGCGATTCCGGAACGACGCCTACCTCGGACTGCCCCGCCATCGGCTCGGGCTGCGCGGGGTCGAGGGCACCCTTTCTCCTCAGCCGGAGGTACGCACTTACGCCGGCCACCATCAGCGTCTCGATGATGTGCTCGGGCTCGGATTCGCGGTGCTCGGTTACGGAATGGACCCCCGCACAGCGTTCGACGCGGACGACCTCGCAGCGCTGCGGGCACTGGGCACGCGGTTCATCACCGTCTACCCCTTCGGAGGCCGTCCACAGGGCGTGGTGGGCGACGGCCGCTCCGCGGGACACGACCACACGGACGTCGAGGACCACACCGGTGCATTGACCCGGTGGTTCGGCAAGGCCGGCGTCGGCGCCCGCGGGCTCGTGCTGCTACGCCCGGACCGGTTCGTCTTCGGCACCGCCGCGGCCGGGCACGGCGGCCCGCTGGCCACCGAGCTGCTTCGGCAGGTCCTCGGATCGACCCGTCGAATCGGATTGGCGCCAACACACTTCGGTCCCCTCACGGCACAGGACCGCCACCTCGAGGAGGCTCGATGACATCCATTGCGACCCATCCATCCGCGGTCCTCATCGCGGCGGAGCGGTTGTCCGCCGCGACACGGACCGGGATACCGGTTCCGGCCGTCCGTGACGTCATCGGCCCCGACGATGTGGAGCTGGCCTACGCGGTGCAACGCATAGGCACCAGTCGCCGCGTCGAATCCGGTGCGCGCATCGTCGGCCGCAAGATCGGCCTCACCTCGCCCGCCGTTCAGCAGCAGCTCGGGGTGAATCAGCCGGACTTCGGCGTCTTGTTCGATGACATGAATGTCGCCGAAACCCCTGCGCCGCAACGTCCTCGGCTGCTGCAACCCAAGGTCGAAGCCGAACTGGCCTTCGTGCTCGACGCGGATCTCGATCTCGACCAGCTCGACGCGCTCACCGTGCGGGGAGCCGTGGCATACGCGGTCCCAGCGCTCGAGATCGTCGACAGCCGAATCGCCGACTGGGACATATCCTTCGCCGATACCGTTGCCGACAACGCCTCCAGCGGATGGTTCGCGCTCGGCCCCGATCGGCTTTCCCTGGACGAGTTCGATCCGTGGGAAGTCGAGATGACCATGGCGATCGACGGCGAGATCGTCTCGACCGGAACGGGCTCCGCCTGCCTCGGTGACCCGTTGAACGCGCTCGCCTGGCTGGCCCGCACCGCCCGCGACTTCGGCGACCCGCTGCGGGCCGGGGAGATCGTGCTCTCCGGCGCGCTCGGACCGATGGCGCCGCTGCGTCCGGGCGCCCGGGTGCACTCCGAACTGTCCAGCGGCGCAAGAACACTCGGCACCGTCGAATTCACGCTGGAGGAGGAACAATGAGTCACCGGACCAAAGTCGCCGTCATCGGCCCGGGCAATATCGGCACCGATCTGATGATCAAGGTACTGCGGCACTCCGAGACGCTGGACATGGCCGCCATGGTCGGCATCGATCCGGCCTCCGACGGTCTGGCCCGCGCAGACCGGATGGGCGTGCCCACGACGGCCAGGGGCGTCGAAGGACTCATCGCCATGCCGCACTTCGACGAGATCGAGATCGTTTTCGACGCTACGTCCGCCGGTGCACATCGCGCCAACGCCGGCGCGCTCGAACCGTACGGCAAGCGGCTGATCGACCTGACTCCGGCCGCGATCGGCCCGTTCGTCGTGCCCGCGGTCAATATCGACCAGCACCTGGACGCGCCCAACGTGAACATGGTGACCTGCGGGGGACAGGCCACGATTCCGATCGTCGCCGCCATCGCCCGCGTCACCGAGGTGCCGTATGCCGAGATCGTCGCGTCCATCGCCTCGAAGTCGGCGGGTCCGGGCACTCGCGCCAATATCGACGAGTTCACCGAGACCACCTCGCACGCCATCGAAGCCGTCGGCGGGGCGACCGGCGGGCGGGCCATCATCGTCCTCAATCCGGCCGAACCGCCGCTGATCATGCGCGACACCGTGCTGGCGCTGATCGGCGACCCGGATCCGGGAACCCATGCGGCCGTGCGGTATTCGATCGAGCGCATGATCGCCGATGTCGCCGCGTACGTGCCGGGTTACCGGCTGAAGCAGGCCGTGCAGATCACGCCGGTCGCCCCGGGGGCGCCCCTGCACACTCTGGTCGGTGACGCCGTTGTCACCCACCAGGTTTCGGTATTCCTCGAAGTCGAAGGCGCCGCACACTATCTGCCCGCCTACGCGGGCAACCTCGACATCATGACCTCGGCCGCCGTGCGCGTCGCCGAACGCATCGCCGCCACCACCCTGGAGAGTGTCCGATGACAGAGATTTTCCTCCAGGACGTGACGCTGCGGGACGGCATGCATGCCCTGCGGCACCGCATCACGCCGAAAACCGTCGCCGCCGTCGCAGCTGCACTGGATGCCGCCGGTGTCGACGCGGTGGAGGTCGCGCACGGCGACGGCCTGCACGGCGGCAGCCTGACCTACGGTCCTGGCAGCCACACCGACTGGGAGTGGCTGGAAGCGGCGGCCGGTGCGCTCACCCGCGCCCGGCTCACCACGCTGCTGCTGCCCGGTATCGGCACCATCGACGATCTGCGCCGCGCCCACGACCTCGGCGTGCGCTCGGTGCGGGTGGCCACCCACTGCACCGAGGCCGATATCGCGGCCCAGCACATCGCCTACGCCCGCGATCTGGGCATGGACGTGTCCGGCTTCCTGATGATGAGCCACATGAACACCCCGGCCGGCCTCGCGGACCAAGCGAAGCTCATGGAATCGTTTGGCGCGCACTGTGTTTACGTCACCGACTCCGGTGGCAGGCTGACCATGGCCGGGGTCCGTGACCGGGTGCGGGCCTATCGCGACGTGCTGGAGCCGGCCACCGAGATCGGCATCCACGCGCACCAGAATCTCTCGCTGTCCGTTGCCAACAGCGTGGTCGCCGTGGAAGAGGGCGCTGTTCGCGTCGACGCGTCGCTGGCGGGTCTCGGTGCGGGAGCGGGCAATACGCCGCTGGAGGCGTTCGCGGCCGTCGCCGAGCTCAGCGGCTGGAAACACCGGGCGGCGCTGAACCAGCTGACCGACGCGGCGGACGATCTGATCCGCCCGCTGCTGGACCGGCCCGTGCAGGTCGACCGCGAGACGCTCACCCTGGGCTACGCGGGCGTGTACTCGAGCTTCCTGCGGCATGCCGAAAAGGCTTCCGCCACTTATGGAGTCGATGTCCGCGACCTGCTGACCGAGGCCGGTCGCCGTGGCCTGGTGGGCGGGCAGGAGGACATGATCGTCGATATCGCCCTCGACCTGATCGGCGGCCGGGCGGGGTGACCTCAGGATTGCGGCAGCTGCGGCAACTGCGGCAGCGGACTGCTGGTGAGCTTCTGCGCGGCTCGCTTGTTCATGCCGAACATGCGCAGCATGTGGAAGGTCATCTCGTCGGTGCGGGCGTCGGCGTCGGCGTCGGGCTGGGCGTCCAGCAGCTGCAGCAGGCCCAGCAGGGCACCGCCGGCGGCCATGATCGCCATATCCGCATCCATCGGCTCGAAGCGGCCCGCCTCCTGCGCGGCGAGAATGTCGCGGCGGGCGCGCGGGGCCAGGCCCTCCTCGCGCAGCAGGATCGACATGCCGGAATGCAGGATCACCTTCACCATTTCCGGCATCTGCCGCTGCAGCCGCCCGGTCATCCGGAAGCTGACCGCGAACACCTCGGCCGGGTCGTCGTAGAGCTCCACGATGCCGTCACGCAGCTCGGCGTAGACCTGCAGGGCCGAGCGCACCGCCTCGTCGAAGAGCTGTTCCTTGGAGTCGAAGTGGTTGTAGAAGGATCCGAAACCGACATCGGCCGCGTCGGTGATCTCTTGAATGCTGACCGCGGATCGCCCCTCCGACAAGAACTTCCGTGCTGCGCCGAGCAGCGCATTGCGAGTGCGCTCGCGCCGCCGGTCGACGCGATTCCGAGTGACGGGTTCGGCTGCCATGGTCTCACTTCCGGTCGAAAACGGTACGCGAATCATATCTGAGAAATCCATCAGACACGATTTCGCCCTCCCACCCCGCAATTCCCCATTCAGAAAGCGATGAACGAAGTGCGCGAATCCTTCCCGCAGCCGCCGGCGACGATGAGCCGCCGCCGGGTTCTGGGCGGCGTTGTCGCCGGTACGCTCGGCGCCGCGGCAACCGCTGCGGCCGTGCCGATCGACCTGGCGGTTCCTGTCCGCGCCCAGCAGCCCGCGCCCACCGGCACCTACCGCATCGATCTGCATGCGCATTTCCTGCCGCCGGACTACCGCGCCGCACTGCTCGAGCACGGGCACCTCACCATCGGTGGCTACCCGACGCCCGAGTGGTCGCCGGAAGCCGCGATCGCGTTCATGGACTACTACGGCATTCAGGCGCAAGCGCTTTCGGTGTCCGACCCGGGCGTATCGTTCCTGTCCGGCAAGGAAGCCGCCGACATGGCCCGCTACTGCAACACCTATGCGGCAGGGCTTTTCAAATCCGACCCGACCCGCTTCGGCGCGTTCGCGGTACTGCCGATGCCCGACATCCCGGCCGCCATCGAGGAGGCGATCCACGCCTTGGACGACCTGCATCTGGACGGGGTCATCCTGCTGTCGGCCTACGACGGCGTCTACCTCGGCGATCCGCGTTTCGAACCGCTGATGATCGCGCTCGAACAACGCCGCGCGTATGTCTTCGTCCATCCCGCGGCCATCCCCGGAACCGCGAAACCTGCGCTGCCGCTGCCGGATTTCCTCGAGGAATTCACCTTCGACACCACCCGTGCCGCCACCATGATGATGCTCACCGGGGTGACCCAGCGGTACCCGAATGTTCGCTTCCAACTCGCCCACGCCGGAGGCACCCTGCCCTTCCTGTCCTGGCGGGTCGGGGTGGCCTCGGAAACCGTGGTGGGGCAGATGTGGCCGCAGGGGTGGCCGAAGCCCTCGCTGCTGGATACCGCAGGGCAGATCTCGAACTTCTACTACGACACGGCGCTGAGCGGCTCGGCCGCGGCCATGTCGAGCGTGCTCGCGGTCACCGCTCGCGACCACATCGTCTTCGGCTCGGATTGGCCGTTCAGTGCCATGACACTCCCGCAATCGGGGACCCACGATCCTGCCCCGGGGCTGAGCGATATCTTCGATACCGATCAGCGTATGGAGGTCGAACGGCTCAACCCGCTACGACAGCTTCCCCGGCTCGCACAGGCAGTGGACGGGTGACCCGTAGCTTCGGCCCGCACTGCGCGGCGAGCCGAATATTTCGCCGACTGTGAATCGTCCCTCTGAAGGAGGACAACCGTGGGACACGGGAACCGCATCGACACCCATCAACACATCGTGCCGCCGAAATACGCGGACTTGCTGCACGCCAGGGGAATTCGTCCCGGCGGCATCGATCTACCACAGTGGTCGGAATCCGAAGCCGTGGATTTCATGGATCGCCGCGGCATCCGGACCGGCATCCTGTCGCTGTCCACACCGGGAGTCTGCCTGGGAGACACGGCCGAAGCCCGGACCTGGGCCCGTGAGGTGAACGAATACGGCGCGGAGATCGTGCGGCGGCGACCCGACCGGTTCGGGCTGTTCGCCACGCTGACGCTGCCGGACGTGGACGGCGCGCTGGCCGAGGCCGAATACGCGCTCGACACCCTGCACGCCGACGGTATCGTGCTGCTGGCGAACAATGATGGCCGATACCTCGGGGATCCGGAGTTCACGCCACTGCTGGAACTGCTGCACGAGCGCGAGAGCGTGGTCTTCATTCACCCGGGCGAATTGCCGGCCGCGCCGGTGCCGGGCATCCCGAGCTTCGCGGCCGACTTCCTGCTCGACACCACCCGCACGGCGCTCAGTCTCATCCTGTCCGGCGCCATGTACCGGTATCCCGGCATCAAATTCATTCTCGCCCACGCCGGCGGATTCGTCCCCTACATCGCCTCTCGGATCCTCTTGGCGATGTTCATCGCGAAAACATCTGCGCAGCAGCCACTTCCGGCCGACGCTACCGACGTCGACCCGACCGTGCTGAAGCGGTTCTACTACGACGTCGCCCTGTCCGCCTCTCCCGCGGCACTACCGAGCCTGCTGGCGGTCGCCGAACCCGACCACATCACCTACGGCAGCGACTTCCCCTTCGCGCCGCCCGCCGCGGTCGACTTCATCAACCACGAATACGAGAACTACCCGCTGGACGATTCCTTGCGCGCGGCCATCGACCGTGGCAACGCGGAGGCGTTGTTCCCCCGGTTGAAGGCTTGAGGGCTTCGCGTATCGGTGTGTGCTCGATGGTTGCGCGATAGGCTTTGGAGGTGCCGGTCAGGGTGGATGGCACCGAAGCTGTGTCGGATATTCAGGTGTGGTTGTCGATCGTCGCGTGGGGCCACACCTCGGGGATTCACGTTTCGGGGTGCCGATGTGGTGCATGAGCCCTTCGAGGATCTGATCATCGATCCGGCCGAACGGAGCCGTACGGCGCTCGCCGGGGCCGCGGCCCGGTTCGAGCAGGCGTGGGCGGCGTCGGGGTGTCCTCCTGACCTGTCGGCGTACCTGCCCGACGCCGATACCGAGCGGCGTGCGGTACTGGTGGAACTCATCAAGATCGACCTCGAGAACCGGTGGGTTCGGCATCACTTTCCCAAACGCCTCGCCGAGTATTGCGAGCAGTACGCCGAACTGCGGAGCGGCCCACCGCCGGCGGATTTGGTCTACGAGGAATACCACGCCCTGCGTCGCGGCTCGCAGCCGGTTGCGGGGGAGGAGCCGACCGAAGCCAGGGCTGCCGAGCCCGAAGCCACGGAGATCGGCCGGCCTCCGGTCCAGCTGGACACCACCGAATATCGCAGCACGATGGTTGCTCGCCCGAGCGCGCAGGTCGCTCTCGGGGCCATCAATCCGGGGGACCGGGTCGGGGACTTCGACCTGCTGACGATGATCGGGGAGGGTGCGTTCGCTCGCGTGTATCTCGCGCGGCAACGCTCGATGCAGCGGCTGGTCGCGGTCAAGATCTCGCACAACCACGGCACCGAGCCGGAGACCCTGGCCCAGTTGGACCACGAGTACATCGTGCGGATCTTCGACCAGCGACTGATCGCCGACGGCGAGCTCAAGCTGCTGTATATGCAGTACCTGCCGGGCGGCACGCTGCTCGATGTGCTGAATCGGCTGCGATCGACCCCCGTGCAGGCGCGCAGTGGGCAGGTGCTGCTCGATGCCGTGGACGGGGTACTCGAGGACAAGGGTGAGGTTCGTGCTGCCGATACGGTGGTGCGGGCCCGGATCGCGGCGATGACGTGGCCGGAAACGGTTGCCTGGCTGGGGCGTCGACTCGCCGACGCGCTCGGGCACGCCGCCGGACGCGGGGTGCTGCATCGCGACATCAAACCGGCGAACGTGCTGCTGAGCGCCGACGGCATACCCAAGCTCGCCGATTTCAATGTCAGCTTCAGCCAGCACATCCGGGGCACCAGCCCCCTGGCGTACTTCGGCGGATCGCTGGCCTACATGTCACCCGAACAGCTCGAAGCGTGTCATCCGGAGCTGCCGGCGACGGCTGCCGACCTCGACACGCGCAGCGACATCTACGCGTTGGCCGTCATGCTGTGGGCGTTGCTCACCGGCCGCGTCCCGTTCGCCGACGAGGAATTCGCCGGCATGTCGGAGACATCGCTGGGCCGCATGCTCGAACTACGCCGCCGGCCCATCGATCCGCAGTACCTGTCCGAGGTTCCCTCCGATTGCCCTGCGGCGCTGCGGCAGGTGCTGCTGGCCTGCCTGTCACCGGACCGCGAGCACCGGTATGGCAGCGGATCGGAATTGGCGCTGCAGTTCGATCTGTGCCTCGACGAGCGGGCCCGTGACCTCGTCTATCCGCCGGAGAATAGTTGGCGGGCACGGCTTTCGCCTCACTACGTCCCGATCCTGTGGCTCATCGCATTGGTCGCCGACGGCCTGGCGGCGGGCTACCTGTACGGGCAAACCATGCAGTTCGGCAGCGGGCTCTTGCCCGGTGGTCCCACCCGCTCGGAGCTCTTACGGTTGACGAACATCTTCCACCTGATCGCCTGGCCCCTGGCCCTCGTGAGCTGGTTCTACATCTGTCGGCATCTGATCGCGGTGCCACGCGGCCTGCGCAAGGGCAGACGTTACGACGAGGCGCTGCTGGCGCGGGTCCGGTCGTTCACCCTGTTCTGGGCCGACTTCGACGTGATGTTCACCCTGGTGTTCTGGACGATCGGTGCGGGGGTGTTCGTGGCCCTGCTCGGCACGGTGGTCCGCCTTCCGCCGCGGCTGCTGGTGCATTCGGCGGAGTTCGTGCTGGTATGTGCGGCCTTCGCGGTTTCCTACACGTTCTTCGTGCAGGCGTTCTACATCGTCCGTTGCGTGTACCCGATCTATTTGCGCCATGGCCGCACGACGGCTCGCGATGCCGCCCACCTGCGCGCACTGCGCCGCAGAAGCACGGTGTACCTCGGCATAGCCGCATCGGTGCCCCTGGTCGCCGTGGTTACCGGATTGAGCTTCCTCGGGCAGGACGAGCGTGCGCGCATCATGGATTCGGTGCTGTGGTTGTGCGTGATCACCGGGCTCGCGTTCGTGGCCATCTATTGGCTGTTCCGAAAGCTGGAGGCCGACCTGCGCGCCCTCGAGCGGGTCGTCGAGAAGCGATCGGGCATCGAGGATGCCTGACAACTCCCGGCGCGGGACGCTAGGAGGCCGCTGCGCCGGCCATGCCACGCTCGATCGCCGCGACGATCTGCGGGCGTAGCGCCGCCGCGGGGATGATCGAGTGCACCGAACCGACCTCGCGGGCGCGGGCGATGGTGTGGATCGCCTCGAACTCGGCGGCGACCTCGCCCAGCTTGTCCGACCGCACCGCGGCCTGCCGGGCGGCCAGTTCGACTCGCAGCCGGGCCCTTTCGGCGCCGTCGGCGGCGATCCGCTGCTCGAGCGCGCGCACTTCCGGGTCCGCCGCGGTGCGGTCGTTCACCTCGCGGGAGAACACGACCGCCGCCGCGGGTGCGCCGCCGATCACGGAGGCGAACGAGCCTTCGACCGCGAGCACCTCCATATTGTCGTTGAGTGCGCCGGAAAAGACCACGAACGCTCCGCCGTGGTAGCGCGAGATCACGCAGAACACGATCGGGCCGTCGAAATTGACGATCGCGCGGCCGATTTCGGCGCCGTATTCCAGTTGGATGTTGCGCAGTGATTCGGGCGAGCCGTCGAAACCGGAGAGATTCGCCAGAATCACCACGGGCCGGTTGCCGCTGGCGGCGTTGATCGCGCGGGCAGTCTTCTTCGACGACTGCGGGAAGAGGGTTCCCGAGGTCCAGGTGTCCGGGCCGTCGGCCGGGACCCAGCCCTTGCGCTGGATCGTGCGAGATTCGAAGCCCACCACGGTCACCGGATAGCCGGCCAGATGGGCGTCGAACACCACCGCGGTGTCGGCGCCGGCCATGTCCGCCCACCGCTCCAACACCGTGTGGTCCTGGTCGACCACCGACCGCATCACCGTGCGGATATCGAACGGCTTCTTGCGCTCCGGGTTCTGCTCGGCGGAGAAGATGTCGCCGACGACGCTGAAGTCGCTGGAGCGGTGCACGTGCGGATAGCTGCGCACATCGCGGTCGACCGGATCGGTGGTGACCGCCCGACGCGGGAAACGTTCGCCCGGAGCGACATACGCGTGCTCGTAGTGCGCGAAGAGGATGTCGCAGGCGGCGGTCAGGTTCGGCGCCCAGTACTGCGCCTCGCCGTTCGGGCCCATCACCCGGTCGTAGCCGCCGATGCCGAAGTTGTCCTCGGCCGAGACACCACCGGAGTAGTCCAGCGACTGCTTGCCGGTGAGCACCATCGCGCTGTCCGGAGTCATCACCAGAATGCCCTTGGTGTGCGCCAGCATGGTCGCCTCGGCGTTCCAATACGGCTGGGCGCCAACATTGATGCCCGCGACGATGATGTTGATCTCGCCGCCGCCCTGGGTGAACGTGATGATCCGGCGCAATGCGCGCGACACCCAGTCCATGTTCTCGGTGCCGCTGTCCATCGAGATGGTGGCACCGGAGGACAGCGTGAACCATTCCACCGGCACGCCAAGGCTTTCCGCGAGATCGATGGCGGCGACCACGCGTGCGCATTCGTTCCCGGCGACGGTTCCCAGCGCCTTGGTCGGGTCGCCGAACAGGGCGATACGGGTCATGCCCTCGGGATAACGGTCGGTGATCGTGGTCACCTGCCCCACGATCACGCCGGCCGTATTGCGGCCGTACGGGCGGTCCACCGGCACCAGCTTTCCGGACGAGTCGAGGTCGAGCTCGGTGAAGCTGCCGAGACCGCGGGTCAGCAGCGGGATCAGTTCGTACGGATAGACGGCGCCGCGAGCCCTGGCACGCTGCACCCGCTGGGCGTACTCGTCGAGGGGGCGCAGCGGATCGGTGGGCGGCTCGGTGATCGCGAAACTGATCTCGTCGCTCGAATGATACGAGAAGCGCAGCGCCACATCACGGATCGTGTCGTCGGGGCCCGTCGAGAGGCGGCCGATGACGGTGATCTCCTCCAGTCCGGCGCCCAGGGTCAGTGGCGCGATGGTGCGCGCGATCACCTCGATGCGGTCGGGCGGGATCTCCATCACCGGCCAGACGAACAGCGCAATCCGGTTGTGGTCCAACCGCTTCGGCTCACGCTGCGTCTGCGCCCGGCGGATGCCGTCGAGGCACGCCGCGATCTTGCGCTCGATCGCCGGTACGGTCACGATCTCGCCGTTCTCGTCACGCTTGGCGGAAAAGTCGCGTACCTCGGCAAGTGCGATGAACCGCTCGTCGGCCGGATTGTGCTTGGCGACAGAGTGATACAGATAGATGCCGGACGGCGCGGGCAGACGGGTGCCGTTGAAGTTCTTCAACCGCCACAGGTCCAGGCGCTGCCCGGTGAGCGGATGCATGTCGCGGATGATGAGGTCTTCGGAGAGACCGGATTTCGTGCGGCGGAAGGTGACGTGCCGGACGTCGGCGGTGTCGCCGTCCAGGACCGCCACCGAGATACGCCGCCAAGTGCCCGATTGCGGATGCGCTTCCAGTTCGGTGCGCAGCGCCGCCGACAGCTCGTCCCCGTCGGCCGGTGCATCGGGCCACGAAATATACACGTCGACAACCAGATTCGGCACATTCGGCCCCGCCACGTCGGCCACGACATCGAGCGTGGCCGGCAGGTCGGCATGTTCGGCAACCGTGGAGACCAGGTGCAGCCGCTCCCCGGCGAGCTCGAACGTGCCGGTCACCAGGTGCCGGCCCGAGCGGTCGAAGGCCATCACATCGTCGAGGTCGTGGATCCGGTAGTACTGCCGGGTGATCACCTCGAGCAGTGGGTTCGGATCCGAGATATATTGCCCCAGTAGGCCGGTCAACGGTTCCGGGGCGTCGACCATGGCCGCGACGCGCCGCGCGTAGAAGGAGGCGCCGGGCCGCCGGACCAAGTAGGCGAGGCTGCCGCGCACCTTGTCGTACACATCCTCGCGGGCCACGCGGATCAGCGGCTCGTCGAATACCCGGAAGCGCAGGGTGCGTGCCACGTCGCCGATCAGCGGGTAACGCAACTGCGTGGCCAGGATGAGCCGGTCGAGCACCTCCCTGAGCTCGGGCACCTCCGCGGTGCGCTCGTCGGCATTGGCCAGCCAGCGCTCGAGTTCCCCGGCGATCACCGGTACCTGGTTGTCCATCCGTTGCAGGGCCAGGAACAGGCGATAGACCGCCTCCTCCAGTTCGGGCGTGCGGTCGAGCGAGGTCACATCGTAGTGTCCCAACGCACGAGAAAGCCTGGCGCGGAAGGACTCCGGCAATCCCTGCACATCCACATCGAGTGACTGCAGGAACGAGTGGAAGTGCTCGCGCGGGCTGTGGACGGGGTCGGCCACCTCGCTCTCGCCGATGGTCGGGCGGTTGCGGGACAGCTCGCAGACGTCGGCGAAGGTGGTCAGGATCGCCAGTTCCGCCCCGGTCAGCTCCGGGTCGTCCTCCGACAGCTCGTTGCGCAGCTCGTTGTACTCCTCGAGCAGCGTGCGGGCTCGGGCGGCGCTGACGTCGTAACCCGTGAGCAGGGTGCTCAGGGCGTCGAGCCGCGCGAAGGCCTCGGAGCGGGCGTCGCCGCGGATCTGCTCGAGCGGTGCGAACTCCACGCGGCGGCTCTCGGCGGCGCTCCCGAGGGCGTCACCGGTATCGATGGCGTCCACCCGCAGTAGCGGCGCACCGGCATCCACCTGCGAGTTCACCACGGCGTTGAGTTCCCGGACCCGTCCCGGACCGGGGGCGCGGACCGCGGTCTCCATCTTCATGGATTCCAGCACCACCAGGGTGGCGCCGGCCTCGACCTCGTCGCCGACGGCGACCGGAACCGCGACCACGACGGCGGGCGCGGGCGCCCGCACAATGCCGGCCTCGTCCTGACTGATCTGATGGCCGACGCCATCCACCTCGACCAGGTAGCCGGTCGGCCCGGCCACCGAGACGACGTGATGGCGGCGGTGAGCGATCGCGTAGCGGCTTTCGAAGGCGCTCAGCCGATCGACGACGACCTCCAGATCACCGGAATCGCCGCTCACCTGGTAGCGCCGCGGGCCCACCTGGCCGACCACCAGGGTGTAGGGCTGGTTGCGATAGGACAGCTCCACCGTCCGCCCGATGGCGTGCCTGGCCCGTGGGCGGCCGCCGCGTGCGGAGGAGAGGAAGGCGGCACGCTCGTGCGCTTCCTCGGTGTCGTAGGTGTCGATGGCGGCGGCCAGCAGCGCGACATCGGCGACCGCGGTCGGGCCGTCCGCGGTGCCCGCGCCGGTGCGATCCAGCCAGCCGGTATCGGCCTCGCCGGAGATCAACTCGGGGCGGCTCAGCAGGTCCAGCAGGAATGACTTGGTGGTGGTGCCACCCTCGACGACGACCGTGGTCTCGCGCAGCCCGGTGCGCAGCCGGGCGAGCGCCTCGTCGCGGTCGCGGCCCCACGCGATCACCTTGGCCACCATCGAGTCGTAGTCCGGCGGGATCACGTCGCCCTCGGCGATGCCGGTGTCCACCCGCAGGCCCGAGCCCAGCGGGAACCTGAGCAGTTGCAGCCGGCCGGGTGCCGGAGCAAAACCGTTGTCGGCGTCCTCGGCATTGAGCCGGGCCTCGATCGCGTGGCCGAACTCCGTCGGGCATTCGCCGTCGAGCGTGCCACCGGACGCCACGTGGATCTGCAGCTTGACCAGGTCGAGGCCGGTGGTGGTCTCCGTAATCGGGTGCTCGACCTGGAGGCGGGTGTTCACCTCGAGGAAGGTGAAGCGTCGCTCGTCGGGCTGGTAGAGATATTCGACGGTGGCGGCGCCGCAGTAGCCGGCCGCCTTCACCAGGTCGGCGGACACCTTGCGCAGGTGATCGGCCTCGTCCTTGGTCACCACCGGAGACGAGGATTCCTCGATTACCTTCTGGTTCTTGCGCTGGATGGAACAGTCCCGCACGCCGGGCGCCCACACCGTGCCGTGGCTGTCCGCGATCACCTGGACCTCGATGTGGCGGGCGCCGGTGACCAGGCGTTCCAGGAATACGACGGGGTCGCCGAAGGAACGTTCGGCCTCGCGCTGGGTGCGCTCGAGTGCGAGATCCAGTTCGTCCTCGGCGTACACCTTGCGGATGCCGCGGCCGCCGCCGCCCGAGCGGGCCTTGACGATCAGCGGATAGCCGATGGCGTGTGCGTGCCGGCGCGCGTCGGCGCCGGTCTCGACCGGGCCACCGGACCAGGGCGCGACCGGGACCCCGACCTTCTCGGCCAGCAGTTTGGCCTCGATCTTGTCGCCGAGCAATCGCATGGCGTGCGAGGACGGACCGATGAAGGTGATGCCGAGCTTGCTGACGAGATCGGCGAACATCGGGTCCTCGGCCACGAAGCCCCAGCCCACCCAGACCGCGTCGGCCGCGGCCTCGATCAACGCGCGCTCGAGCTCGGCGTGGTCGAGGTAGGGATTGGTGGCGCCGTTGCGCCGCAGCGTGACGGTCTCGTCGGCCTGGCGAACGAACAGCGCACGCCGCTCGGCATGGGTGTGCAGGGCGATGGTGCGGATCCCGTGGTCGTACTCGGCATTGAGCTCGCGGACAGCCCGGATCAGACGCACTGCTGGTTCGCCTCTATTGACTATGGCAATCCGCTGGATCATTTCTCCGTCCATTCTCGTGTCGGCGAATCGCGTCGTCGGCATTCATTGTTAACACCGCTTCGACGGTGTGGCGCGCAACGGCACCGAGAGAGTCATCAAAAAGTGTCCCACCGCCGGACGTCACCTCAGGTGTTGATTGTCTTCACCCTGGGGACGAGTCGGAGGGCCTCGAGGGTGATGGATACCGACCGGTCTCAACTCGTAGGTTCGTTGTATCCCGGAAAGACAGATATCGGGTTCCATGTTCCCCACCAAAGCTCAAGTAGGAGAAGGCCGATGGTATTTCAACCACATCGTTCGCTGATCGTGGCTCACGTGCGTCCGGATGCTATTTCCAACGTTGGCGAGATCTTCGCGGAATCCGATTCGTTGACGGATCTTCCGGCGATTGCGGGTGTGGCCCGGCGTGAGCTGTGGGCTCTGGATGATCTGTATGTGCACCTGGTGGAGACCGAGGAGCCCGGCGGCGCTGCGATTGGCAGGGCTGCGCGGCATCCGGAGTTCGCCCGGGTGAGTGCCCGGTTGCGCGAGTTCGTCTCGCCCTACCTCCCGAACTGGCAATCGCCGGAGGATGCGCGGGCTCGCATGTTCTACAGCTGGACACCGGAATCCGGTCCGAGGCTGGAGATCCCGAACCGATCGGCTTCGGGTTTCACTACACGAGGGAAGGAAGAGAAGTAAATGTCGGATGTATTCACCATCGAGACGTTGCGCGCGGTCTTGGACGAGCATGTCGGGGTCGACATCGGTCCGGAGGAGTTGGAGAGGGCGGACGCGCTGACTCTGGAGGAGATCGGTGTGGATTCGTTGGCGGTCTTCGAGATTCAGAGTGTTGTGGAACGTGATTTCGATGTCAGGTTGCCTGCCCAGCTGCTCGGGATGACCGGTGGTGACGTGGTTCGGTTCGTCGAGTTCGCTTTTATCAAGGAGGCCGCGTGATGTCGGGTCATACAGAGAATTCGATCCTGATCGATGCGCCGCTCGAGGTGGTGTGGGATTCGACCAATGATGTTCGGTCCTGGCCGGATTTGTTCTCCGAGTATGCCGCGGTCGATGTTCTCGCGGAGGACGGCGATACCGTCCGGTTCCGGCTCACGATGCATCCGGACGGGGCGGGGCAGGTGTGGAGCTGGGTCAGTGAGCGGACCGTTGATCGGGTGAATCGGACCGTGGACGCGCATCGGGTGGAGACCGGGCCGTTCGAGTACATGCAGATCCATTGGAGTTATGCCCAGTCCGGATCGGGTACGCGGATGACCTGGGTTCAGGACTTTCATATGCGTCCGGGTGCGCCGATCGACGACGCCGGGATGACCGATCGCATCAATACCAACAGCGTGATCCAGATGCAGCTCATCAAGGAAAAGGTCGAAGGACATCTCGCTGCCGCACGGCCGCTCGCCTGACCGCCACACCAAGAGGCCCCCGAAGCCACCATGCCGCATCACTCATCGAGAGGAATTTTGACTATGACGAAGTTACCGCCGGCTCGCATCGATGTCTCCGACCTGCCCGCCGACCGTCGCCGGGGCGGTGAAATCAGGACTGTGCTGAGTCCGAAAACCGTTGGCAGCACGTCCGGTTTCACCGGAGTTGCCACGCTGGAGCCGGGGGAGCGTATCGCCGAGCACTATCACCCGTATTCGGAGGAGTTCCTGTATTGCGTGCAGGGAGACCTCACCGTCGACCTCGACGATGAGCAGTGGTCGTTGTCCGCGGGGCAGGGATTGTTCGTGCCGATCGGTGTCCGGCATCGCACTCGTAATACCGGGACCGAGCCCGCGAGCATCGTCTTTCATCTCGGACCGCTCGCCCCGCGACCCGAACTCGGTCATGTGGACACGGAAGCGTCTACGGATGGCGCCGCGACCGCGCAGAGAGCGCGATGAACCGCCGCGCAGTGATCACCGGGATCGGTGTCGTCGCCCCGAGTGGAAACTCGGCGAGCGAACACTGGAAAACCGTTGTGGCAGGCGAGAATCGGATCGCACCGGTCACGCATTTCGATGCCTCCGCGTACTCGACCACGCTGGCCGGAGAGGTCCGTGACTTCGTGCCGGAGGAGTACCTGGATCGTCGTCTGATCGTGCAGACCGACCGGTGGACGTGGATGTCGCTGGCGGCGACAGCACAGGCCTTGACCGATGCCGAGCTCGATCCGTCCACCGTCGATCCGTACCGGCAGTCGGTGGCCCTGGCGGCCTCGACGGGCGGAAATCAGTTCGGCCAGCGGGAGATGCAGCGGCTGTGGTCAGGATCGACGCGCACCGTCGGCACCTATCAATCGATCGCCTGGTTCTATGCGGCAAGCGCTGGGCAAACCTCCATTCTGCATCAGATGAAGGGTCCGTCGAGCGTGCTCGTCGCCGAAGCGGCGGGCGGCCTGGACAGCCTCGGATACGCCGCGCGCGCGATCGGTCGCGGCGCCGCCGACGTCGTCCTGGCCGGCGGCACCGAGGCGCCACTGTGCCCTTACGCGCTCACCGCCTCGCGCCGCAGCGGATGGATGAGTCGGCAGACGGACCCCGAACGCGCATATCTGCCCTTCGACGCCGATGCCGCCGGATATGTCCCCGCCGAGGGCGGCGCCATCTTCGTCGTGGAAGAAGAGCAGCACGCACTACGGCGCGGCGCACCGTACGTGTACGCGGAGGTCGCCGGGTATGCGGCCACCCAGGACGGTCGTACCTCCCGCCCCTGGGGCGACACCACAGCCGAGCAGCCGTCGAGGTACCTTGCCGCCGCATTGCAGCGAGCACTGGACCGGGCGCAGGCCGCGCCAGGGCACACAGATGTCGTGTTCGCCGACGCGGTCGGTGTGCCGGCTGCCGACCGGGCCGAAGCCGACGCGATCCGCACCGTCTTCCCCGGCGGGGTACCCGTCACCGGTCAGAAAGGACTGCTGGGCAGAGCTTCCCAGGGCAGCTCCGCGCTCGACGTCGCAACCGCTGTGCTGGCCATGCGGGAACGAACGCTGCCCGCGTTCGGGGCGTTGCCCAACCCGGCCCCGGGGTGCGAACTCGATTTCGTCGCTGCTCCGCAGCGAGCAACCGTCGACATCGCCGCCGTCGCCGCACGCGGATACGACGGCTTCAACAGTGCGCTGGTTCTGCGCCGACCCGAAGGAGTCTCACAGTGAACGACAACGAGAGCATTAACGGCAGCCGCCTCGGGCGCGGTCGTGTCGTCTTCTTGATCACCGTGCCACTGGAACGGCAAAACGAGTTCCTCGCTGCCTACGAGGACATCCGGCACGTCGTCGCCGAGGGCGTTCCCGGGCATATCGCCGACCAGGTCTGCCAATCGGCGACCGATCCCGAGCAATGGTTGATCACGAGCGAGTGGCAGGACCTCCAGGACTTCTACGACTGGGAGGCCACGCCGGAACACCGCACGCTCGTCGGTCCGATGCGTGAATGTTTCACCGCCGCAAGGTCATTGAAGTTCACCATCGTGGCGGCCACGACCGCCGCAGCCCGCGAGACGGCCTGGTAGATCCGGCCGGGCTGCCCCATCACCACCGAAACATCAACCCGACACGGTCGGAGAAGTGATCATCATGCGCATTTCTAAAGTCGCATCGAACAAATCTGAAGAAGACATCTCGGCACCAACTGCCGCACGCATTCGCGCCGGCGCCGAGCACTATAATCGGTCGGAGTTGGCCGTGTATGACCGGATGGTATTAGGGACGGTGAGTCGCTGGATCTGGCGATGTCCACGCACAAGAATGTTGGCGCACTATGACGCCAATATCGCCGGTCGCCATCTCGACATCGGCCCGGGAACGGGATGGTTTCTGGACCATAGTCAACTCCCGCCGAATCCGTCGATTACATTGCTGGATCTGAACGATGTAGTGCTCGACACCGCCGCGAGACGCATCGAGCGCTATCACCCCACCACCTGCCAGAGCAATGTTTTCGAACCACTGAACCTCTATCCTGCCGCACAGTTCGATTCTGTCGGGATGAACTTTCTCTTGCACTGCTTGCCCGGTTCGGTCCGGCAGAAATCGGTGGTCTTCGACCATGTGATACCTCATCTCGCGCCCGGTGCCCGGGTATTCGGAAGTACTATTCTGGGCGAAAGTGGCGAGCATACCCCCTGGTCGCGCACACTGATGCGTTACCTGAATCGAGAAAAGGTATTCGGCAACAGCGAGGACAGCATCGAGTCGATCTCGCACGAGTTGAAGTCGCGTTTCGCCGAGGTACATATCCAGCAGTCAGGTGTCGTCTGTCTCTTCTCCGCGCGCGATCCGCATCGAGCTTGACGACCGAAAGATCAGCCCGGCTTTGGCCGGAGAAAAGTGTTGATTATGCGTAATGACAACGATTCCTGGGACATCAAGACGAGTGTCGGCGCTACCGCGTTGTTCGTCGCGGCGGCTCGTGGCCTGGCGGCTCGGCATCCGCAGGCATTGGCTGTGGATCAGTTCGCGGAAGTGTTCTGTCGTGCCGCGGGCGACGAGTGGGCCGCGTTGTTCGGCGCCGATGCGGAGCAGACGAAGAATCATCCCCTGCGCGCTCCCGGTTTCGGACCGCTGTTTCAGGATTTCCAAGCAGCGCGGACGCGGTATTTCGATGACTATCTGTGTTCGGCCGCGGATGCGGGTGTGCGTCAGGTCGTGATCGTCGCCGCCGGCCTGGATTCTCGCGCGTACCGCCTGGCGTGGCCGGACGGCACGGTCGTGTACGAACTCGACCGCTCGCAGGTGCTCGATTTCAAGCGTGATGTGCTTGCCGATGCCGGCGTGCAGGCGACCGCCGAGCGTCACGAGGTCGCGGTCGATCTTCGTGATGATTGGGCGAGTGCGTTGCGTGAGAACGGTTTCGATCCGTCGGTTCCGACGGCGTGGCTCGTCGAGGGTCTGGTCATCTATCTCACCCCCGATGCCCAGAATCAACTGTTCGAAACCCTGAACGCGCTCTCCGCTCCCGGTAGTTGGCTGGGCGTCGAAGAGATGGCGACGATCGATTCCGGTGTGTATGCGGCTATGACCACTCCGTCGACCGATCCCGACAGTTACGACCAGGGTCGCGGCGCGCAGTGGGCCGGCCTCATCTACAACGAGGGCAAAACCCAAGCGGTGCAATGGTTCCTGCCTCATGGCTGGAGCGGTGCCGCTACCGGTCTGGTCGACTACCTGACATCCCTGGGGCGCGCCGTGCCTGCCGGGAAGGGGCCGGTGGGGCATTTCGACCCGTCTCTGATGAGTCTCGCCACCGTACGGAAATAACCCACGCCGCGATGTGCGGCCTCTACCTCAACGACCCGACCGCATGGCAAACCCTGAACGAACCACCGGGCGTCTAGCCTGTGGAGCCATGACATTCGTCTACAACCTGGTGGTCGTCGTCCATCTGCTCTGTATGGCGGCGGTCATCGGCGGTTATGCCCTCGCACGGCCGAAGGTGTCGGAGTGGATGTTGTGGGGTGCACGGGCGCTTGTCGTCACGGGCCTGGTGATGGTCCTCATGGCCCACTTCATCCATTCGCTGGACAAGCATCTGCTCATGTCCAAGATCGTGGTCAAGCTGGCGATCGGGGTCTCGGTGGCGGGCCTGGCCGAACTCGGCCACTATGCCAAGCGCGACAAGGTGATTTCATGGTCGGCGCATGCGGCCGGCTCGCTGGCGATCGCCAACGTGTGCGTGGCCGTGCTCTGGCACTGAGCTGGTCTGCGAGATCGGGCATCGCCGAGGGAATACGTTCGTCTCCCATTCAAAATTGCATTTCCTGCAAAGCCGCCGGGCTTTCGCGCCACTACCGGGAAGGACCTCAGCCGGGCTGAGGTCCTTGTTCTTTGTTGGGGCGGCCTCGAAAATGGTCGAATCGTCAGCGGCGCAACAAAATTGGTGAGATCGGCTGAATGTGCTGCGCAACGGCATCGTGAAAGTCGTCAACTGTCGCCTCACCGTCGGGTGCCACCTAGGTGTTGATTGTCTTCACCCCAGGCGGACGGATGGACAACCGCACGGTTATGGATACCGACTGGTCTGAACTCGTAGGTTTGTTGTACCCCGAAAAGACAGATATCGGGTTCCATGTTCCCCACCAAAGCTCAAGTAGGAGAAGGTCGATGGTGATTCCACATCGTTCGCTGATCGTTGCTCATGTACGTCCGGACGCTATTTTCAACGTTGGCGAGATTTTCGCTGAGTCCGATTCGTTGACGGATCTGCCGGCGATTGCGGGTGTGACCCGGCGTGAGCTGTGGGCTCTGGATGATCTGTATGTGCACTTGGTGGAGACCGAGGAGCCCGGTGGTGCCGCGATCGGTAGGGCTGCGCGGCATCCAGAGTTCGCCCGGGTGAGTGCCCGGTTGCGCGAGTTCGTCTCGCCCTATCTCGCGAATTGGCTGTCTCCGGAGGATGCGCGGGCGCGCATGTTCTACAGCTGGACACCACAGACCGGTCCTTCACTGGGTTCCGGTCTCACCACACGAGGGAAGGAAGAGAAGTAAATGTTCGACACGTTCACCATCGAAACGCTGCGCGCGATCCTGGACGAGCATGTCGGGGTCGACATCGGTCCGGAGGAGTTGGAGAGGGCGGACGCGCTGACTCTGGAGGAGATCGGTGTGGATTCGTTGGCGGTCTTCGAGATTCAGAGTGTTGTGGAACGTGATTTCGACGTCAGGTTGCCTGCCCAGCTGCTCGGGATGACCGGTGGTGACGTGGTTCGGTTCGTCGAGCTCGCATTCATCGGGGAGGCCGCGTGATGTCGGGACACACAGAAAACTCGATCCTCATCGACGCGCCCCTCGAGCTGGTGTGGGATTCGACCAACGACGTGCGGGTCTGGCCGGATCTGTTCTCCGAATACGCTGCCGTCGATGTTCTCGCGGAGGACGGCGATACCGTCCGGTTCCGGCTCACGATGCACCCGGACGGGGCGGGGCAGGTGTGGAGCTGGGTCAGCGAGCGGACCGTTGATCCGGTCAACCGGACCGTGGACGCGCATCGGGTGGAGACCGGGCCGTTCGAGTACATGCAGATCCACTGGCACTATGCCGAGTCCGGATCGGGTACGCGGATGACCTGGGTTCAGGACTTTCACATGCGTCCGGGCGCGCCGATCGACGACGCCGGGATGACCGATCGCATCAACACCAACAGCGTGATCCAGATGCAGCTCATCAAAGAAAAGGTCGAAAAGCGCCACAACGCCGCGGCCGAGACGATCGCCACGCCGAGCATTCGGCCGGGCCGCGTCGATGTTTCCGACCTGCCCGCCGACCGCCGCCGCGGCGGTGAAATCAGGACCGTGCTGAGCCCGAAAACCGTTGGCAGCACGTCCGGTTTCACCGGCGTTGCCACCCTCGAGCCGGGTGAGCGTATCGCCGAGCATTACCACCCGTATTCGGAGGAGTTCCTGTATTGCGTGCAGGGAGACCTCACCGTCGACCTCGACGATGAGCAGTGGTCGCTGGCAACGGGGCAGGGACTGTTCGTACCGATCGGCGTCCGGCACCGGGTGCGCAATACCGGGACCGAGACCGCAAACATCGTCTTCCACCTCGGACCGCTCGCCCCGCGACCCGAACTCGGCCATGTGGACACGGAACTATCCTCGGCTGCCCCCGGCACCGCGGAGAAAGCACGATGACCCGGGTCGCCGTCACGGGGGTCGGCGTCGTTGCTCCGGGCGGGATCGGACGCACGTCGTTCTGGGACTGCCTGTCGTCCGGGCGCACAGCGACCCGCCGGATCAGGTCCTTCGATCCGACGGGTTTCCGCTCCCAGGTGGCGGCGGAATGCGATTTCGATCCGCAGACGGCCGGGTTGTCGCCGAGGCAGGTGCGCCGCTTCGATCGGATGACGCAGTTCGCTCTCGTCGCCGCCCGTGAGGCGGTCGAGGACAGCGGTCTGGAGCTGTCCGACGCCGCGCGCGACATGTTCGGGGTGTCGCTCGGCTCAGCGGTCGGCGCGACCATCACCCTGGAGAACGACTACGTGATCGCGAGCGACAGTGGCCGGGATTGGCTGGTCGACGAGGGCTCCGTGCAGCCCTACCTGTATCAGGCCCTCGTCCCCAGCAGTATGGCCGCCGAGGTGTCGGCAAACTTCGAATTGCACGGTCCGGCAACGGTTGTCTCGACGGGCTGCACGTCCGGGATCGACTCGATCGGTCACGCACTGCACTTGATCGAAGACGGCGACGCCGACTTCGTCCTCGCGGGCGCATCGGACGCGCCGATCTCGCCGATCTCCGTCGCGGCATTCGACGCGATCCGCGCGACCACCGATGACAATGACGACCCCGTGCACGCCTCGCGGCCTTTCGATCTGACGCGCGCCGGTTTCGTGCTGGGGGAGGGTGCGGCGGTGCTGATGTTGGAGAAGCTCGACCACGCCCTGGCTCGGGGCGCCCACATCTACTGCGAGATCGGCGGGTATGCCTCGCGCTGCAACGGCTTCCACATGACCGGACTGCGCCCGGACGGGCTGGAGATGAGCATGGCCATCACGGATGCGATGAACCAATCACGGCTCAACCCCGACGCGCTCGGGTACATCAGTGCTCACGGCTCGGGCACGAAGCAGAACGACCGCCATGAAACGGCGGCCTTCAAGAAGGCGCTGGGTGCCGCCGCGTACGAGGTTCCGATCAGCTCGATCAAGTCGATGATCGGGCACTCGCTCGGCGCGATCGGCGCGATCGAGATGGCGGCCTGCGCATTGGCGATCGATACCGGGGTGATCCCGCCGACCGCCAACTGGAGTAACCGAGACCCCGAATGCGATCTGGACTACGTCCCGAACATCGCGCGCACCGCCACCGTCGATACGGCTCTGTCGGTCGGCAGTGGGTTCGGCGGTTTCCAGTCCGCGATGGTCTTCACACGACCGGCGGAGTTGCGATGAACCGCCGCGCAGTGATCACCGGGCGGTGAACACCGAGCACTCGTCGGGCCGATGCGTGAATGTTTCACCGACACAACCTCATTGAATTTCATCCCCACCGAAAGATCAGCCCGGTATTGGCCGGAGAAAAGTGTTGATTATGCGTAATGACAACGATTCCTGGGACATCAAGACGAGTGTCGGCGCTACCGCGTTGTTCGTCGCGGCGGCTCGTGGCCTGGCGGCTCGGCATCCGCAGGCATTGGCTGTGGATCAGTTCGCGGAAGTGTTCTGTCGTGCCGCGGGCGACGAGTGGGCCGCGTTGTTCGGCGCCGATGCGGAGCAGACGAAGAATCATCCCCTGCGCGCTCCCGGTTTCGGACCGCTGTTTCAGGATTTCCAAGCAGCGCGGACGCGGTATTTCGATGACTATCTGTGTTCGGCCGCGGATGCGGGTGTGCGTCAGGTCGTGATCGTCGCCGCCGGCCTGGATTCTCGCGCGTACCGCCTGGCGTGGCCGGACGGCACGGTCGTGTACGAACTCGACCGCTCGCAGGTGCTCGATTTCAAGCGTGATGTGCTTGCCGATGCCGGTGCGCAGGCGACCGCCGAGCGTCACGAGGTCGCGGTCGATCTTCGTGATGATTGGGCGAGTGCGTTGCGTGAGAACGGTTTCGATCCGTCGGTTCCGACGGCGTGGCTCGTCGAGGGTCTGGTCATCTACCTCACCCCCGATGCCCAGAATCAACTGTTCGAAACCCTGAACGCGCTCTCCGCTCCCGGCAGCTGGCTCGGCGTCGAAGAGATGGCGACGATCGATTCCGGTGTGTACGCGGCTATGACCACTCCGTCGACCGATCCCGACAGCTACGACCAGGGTCGCGGCGCGCAGTGGGCCGGCCTCATCTACAACGAAGGCAAAACCCAAGCGGTGCAATGGTTCCTGCCTCATGGCTGGAGCGGTGCCGCTACCGGTCTGGTCGACTACCTGACATCCCTGGGGCGCGCCGTACCCGCCGGCAAGGGGCCGGTGGGGCATTTCGACCCGTCTCTGATGAGTCTCGCCACCGTACGGAAATAACCCACGCCGCGATGCCGCAAGCCCGACCGGACGGCCGATGTGCCGCCCTACAACACAACCGTGACGATGCGGATTCACCCGGCCGCGACCACTCCGCACCCAGCACGCCGCCGGACCGCAGACGTTGGATCGCGCTCGCCGTGGTCCTCGTCGCGGGGTTCATCGATCTGCTGGATTCCACCATCGTCAATGTCGCGGTGCCGAGCATCCAACGTGACCTCGGGGCGCAGTATGCGCAGCTCGAATGGATCGTCGCGGGATACGTGCTGGCGTTCGCGGCTGTCCTCATCACCGGTGGCAGGCTCGGCGATATCTACGGCCGCCGCCGGGTGTTCCTGACGGGCGTTGCAGGGTTCACCATCGCCTCGGCGCTGTGCGGCATCGCCGTCAGCCCCGGCATGCTCATCGTCTCGCGGTTTCTGCAGGGCGGAAGCGCGGGGCTGATGGTGCCGCAGATCCTCGCGATCATCCACGTCACATTCCCGCGCGAAGAGCGCGGCCGGGTGTTGGGCATCTTCGGTGCCGTGGTCGGATCGGCGGCAGTGGTCGGGCCGACCGTCGGTGGTGTGCTCGTCGACTGGAATGTGTTCGACCTCCAGTGGCGGCCGATCTTTCTGGTCAACGTCCCGGTCGGTATCGCGGCCGTCGTGGCGGCCCTGTTCGTGGTGCGCGAATCGAGGTCCGCGACCGCTCCGAAGCTCGACCTCGTCGGCGCCACCCTCGCCACGGCCGCGATCGCGATGCTTGTGTACCCGCTCACGGAGGGACGCCGATTCGGCTGGCCGGCCTGGACTTTCGTCATGATGGCGGGCGCGGCCGCGATGCTTGCGGTCCTTGTCGTCCACGAGAACCGGCGAGCCCGGACGGTCGGTTCACCGCTGATCGTGCTCGGATTGTTCCGGCGGCGGTCGTTCTCGATCGGCAGTGTGCTCTGGCTGATCTTCTGGATCGCGCTCGGCGGCTTCTTCCTCGTCTGGACGCTCTACATGCAGGTCGGCCTCGGCTGGTCGCCGCTGCGGGCCGGTCTGACCTTCGGCGTGTTCGCTGCCGGCGCTGCGGCGGCGGCAGGCATTTCCGTGGAGGTGCTCGTACCCCGGTACGGGCGGCGAGTGCTGATGGCGGGGGCACTGTTCAATGCGACGGGCTTCGCCGGCTACGTGTGGGCCGCGTGGCACTTTGGTCCCGCGATCACCTCGTGGGAAATGATTGCGCCGCTGGCCATTTCGGGTCTCGGCTTCGGCCTTATCGTCTCGCCGACCATCGATTTCGTGCTGACGGAGGTCCCCGGGGACGATGCCGGTTCGGCGTCCGGTCTGTTGAACACCGCTCAGCAGCTCGGCATCGCACTCGGGGTCGCACTCGCCGGCGTGGTCTTCTTCGCCCAGCTCGACAGTGGTTCCGGCCGCGGCGTCGACGTGGTCGCACCCCAGGTCCGCACCGAATTCACTGCGGCCGGCCTGAACACACAAGCGCAGACGCAGATCCTCTCCGGCTTCCGGGCATGCGTGCAGGACAGATCGGCCGGCACCAACCCCGCCGAGACCCCTGCGAGCTGCCAGGCTGTCCAGGGTCCGTCCACCCAGTCTGGAAAGCCCGATCGGGTCACCGAAATCCTCAGCGACGCAGGCAAAAAGGCCAACGCCGAGAACTTCTCCCGCACGTTCGGGCTCACACTGTGGTGGGGCGTAGGAATTCTCGCCGCCGTCTTCGTGGGATTCTTCGCGGTGCCGCGCCGTGCAGAACACCACGATCCGAACGATCTCTGACTATCGAACTTCCTTGTGGCAGCGGGCTCAGACGGTGTCTCATGTCGCCGTGATTCGTTCGCCGCGTGCCGGATTCGGTTGCGCGGCATGATGTCCGGCCGTGATCGACGAGTTGTCGCGCCGGCTGGTGGTGCTCGACGAACTGCCCAAGGCTTGATCGACTGGTCGCGGGCGGTGATCGATGCGGCGCCGGTGTGGGCGAAACCGTTGGTGTTTCGGCCGCCGACACCAACCTATCGGGAGTGTGGCCGCACGACCTCTGTCGGCCGAGTGCCGCGCGAAGGGGCATCATCCCGCGAGTTGTCCTGCGACCGAACAACCTGTCGCCGCACCTGTGCTCGACGGCCTGTCGATGGCGATCACTTCGGCGACCATCGGTGTCCGCACCCGCGGGCTGGGGACCGTCGACGATTCCTTGCACCCGATGCGCGCGTGCAGCCGGCGCAATGGTCGTGGCGCCCACCAGTTCAGGTCGCCGGCGATCCGCATGAAGGCCGGGACCAGGACGCCACGGATCAAGGTGGCGTCGACGAGGACCGCCAGTGCGGTCCCGATACCGAACATCTGCATGAACGACAGGCCGGTCGCGAACGACAGCAGTGTCACGGTGAGCAGGGCCGCCGCGCTGCTGACGATGCGGCCGACGCGGCCGAGGCCCTCGATGGTGGCCGCGGTGGTGTCCGCGCCCGCGTCGTGTGCCTCCTTGATGCGGCCGAGCAGAAAGATCTCGTAGTCCACCGAGAGGCTGAATGCGATGCAGCACAGCAGCACCACCATCGCGATATTGAGCGGTGCCGGAGTGAAACCGAGCAGCCCGGCCAGGTGACCGTCCTGGAACACCCAGACCAGGGCGCCCAGCACGGCCGAGAGCATGAAGATGTTCAGCACCAGCGCCTTGATGGGCACCACGATGCTCCCGGTGAACAGGAACAGCAGCACCAGTGTCGCTCCCGCCATGATCGCCAGCGCCGGTGCCAGCCGGCCGGTGATCGCGGCGCGGCTGTCGATCAGCGACGCCGTCGGCCCGCCCACCGAATGGTCCCCCGGTAGTGCGCGAATCGCGCGCACCAAAGCCTGCGAAGCCGGGCTCTGAACGGTCGTCGACGGCTGTACCTCTACGAATCCGGTTGTCCCCGAGAGGAATCGGGTGGCAGCCGGCCGGGGTGCGGTCACCAGCACGCCACCCTCGTACCGGCCGAAGGCGCCGTCGACATGGCGGACGCCGGGCATGGTCGAGACCTGCCGGGCGAGCGGTTCCAGCGTTTGCGGGTCGTGATCGGACAGCACGGTGACGGCGTTGGACATGTCCGCCGGGTAGTCGTCGCGGATCGATGTCGTGACCTGCCGGGCAGCGGAGTCGGCCGGCAGCGCCCGCTCGTCCGATGTCGCGAACTGTGCGTGCGCGAACGGGATTCCCATCAGGAGCAGCAGCGCCATGACTCCCAGCGCGGCCCGCAGCGGCCGGTGAGTGACGGCCATCGCGGTGCGCCGCCAGAATCGCGACGGCTGCGCCAGCCGATCCCGGCGGCGGCGCAATGCCAGGGCATCGACGCGGGATCCGAGCAGGCTCATCAGCGCCGGCAGGACGACGACCGCGGCCAGCGCGGCCAGCAGCACCACCACGATCGCGGCGATACCGACCGACCGCAGGAAAGACGTGGGGAACACCAGCATTCCGGCCATGGCGACGGTGACGGTGGCCGCACTGAACAGGATCGTGCGCCCGGCTGTCGTGACAGCCTCCACGACAGCCTGTTCCGGCTCGTGACCGCGTTGTCGCTCCTCGCGGAATCTCGACACCGTCAGCAGGCCGAAATCGATTGCGAGCCCGAGTCCGAAGGCGGTGGCGACGGTGAGCGCATACACCGACACCTCGGTGACATGGGCCAGCCAGAAGAGCACCCCGGTGGTGGACACGATCGAGACGACGCCCACCGTCAGCGGCAGCAGCGCGGCCATCACGCTGCCGAACACCACGATCAGCAGGAGCAGGGTCGCGGGCAGTGCGATCGATTCGGAGACGACGAGATCGCGGTGCACCCGGCTCTCGATGTCGTTGGTCAGGCCGAGCTTGCCGCCCGCCCGCACCTCGATCGCCGGGTCGTCGGTGGGCAGGTCATCGACGATCCGCTTGGTGATCTGGGCCGCCGCTTCCGGGCTGCCGTTCGGATGCAGCAACACCAATCCGGACCGGCCGTCCGCGCTACGCAGCTCCGGCGTGCCGGTGGACCAGTACGAGCCCACGACCGCCACGTCCGGTTCGGCAGCGATCTTCTGTGTCAATCGCTGTGCGGCCGTTGCCACTTCGGGGCTGCCGACATCGCCGTAGCGCGCGGTCACCTGCAGGATCAGATCAGGGGAGCCGCCGAACCGGGTGTCGAGGACGTCCTGGACATGGGCGGACTCCGAGTGCGGATCGTCGAATCCGCCGACCTTCAAATGCTGGGACACCCCGGCCCCCATCAGCCCCGTGAGCACGAGGACGACGGTGGTGAGGGCGAGGACCAGCCGGGGGTGTGCGACGGTGGCGGTGGCAAGGCGTCTCAAGATGGCAGGCTCGCTTCGGATCGGGTATATCGGCGCAGCAGCTGCCGTAGGTGGCGGAACAGAAGTTCCTTGTGTTCGGTGAGGTAGAAGTGATCGCCCGGAAGGATCCGCACCTCGTGGAAGTCGGTGGTGCACCCCGCCCAGGCGGCCAGGTCGAGTTCGCCGGCCAGCGGATCGGCGTCGCCGCCGAAGACGTGGATCGGGCAGGGCAACGGTGGCTCGGCGGCCTGGGGGTCGCTTGCGCACAGATGCAGATCGTCACGGGTCGTCGCGAGCAGATCGCCCAGTAGCGCGGGAAATTCGAGCAGTTCTGCGGGCAGCCCGCCGAGGTCGGTGAGCAGCCGGATCAGTGCCGCGTCGTCGAGGGTGTCGGTCAGCGACAACGCCATCGGCAGCGGGGGAGCGGCACACCCGGACAGCAGCAGCGCCCGGGGAGCGGTTCGCCCACTGCGATGGCGGCGGCAGGCCAACCGGTAGGCGATCAGAGCGCCCATGCTGTGCCCGAAGAACAGGTGCGGTTCGGTGAGGAACTCGTCCAGCTGATCGTCGAGCTCCGCGAGCAGTGCCTCGATATCGGTGAAGCGGGCCTCTCCGGCGCGGCGCTCGCGGCCGGGCAGCAGCACCGGCCAGACCGTCGCGTGCGGGTGCAGCGCGCGCTGCCATCCGTGGAACAGCGAGGCGCCGCCCCCGGCGTGATGGAAACAGAACAACCTCAGGCCCTGCTCGTCGCCGGGCCGAATCAGATACCGGGTCATGGCAACGCGGCCAATTCCTCGCCCAGCACCCGCACCGTGTGCCGGATCTGCTCCTCGGTGTGGCACACCGTGACGAAGAACCGCAGCCGGGCCAGATTCTCGGGCACGGCCGGATACAGGATCGGATTGACGTTGATTCCGCGCCGCAGCAACGCATTCGACAGTGCCAGCGTCTTCATCGAATCACCGACGATGCACGGGATCACCGGCGTGGCGAAGCTGTCGCCGGTGTCGACACCGGCATTCCTGGCCAGTTTCAGGAACAGCTCCGACCGGGTCCGCAGCTGCTCGAGCAGCGCGGGCCGGGACCGCAGCTGCCGCAGCGCCGCCAGCGATGCCGCCGCATTGGGCGGGGTGATGCCGACGCTGTAGATGAATCCGGGCGTGGTGTATTTGAGGAATCGGATGAGCTCGGCGCTACCCGCCACGTACCCACCGCACCCGGCGAGCGCCTTGGACATGGTGCCCGACCACAGCTCCACATCGGCACGGTCGACGCCGAAATGCTCGCCGATGCCGGCACCGGTCGCGCCGAGCACCCCGATGCTGTGCGCCTCGTCGATCATGAGCAGCGCGCGGTGCTTCTTCTTCACCGCGATGAGCGCGGGCAGGTCCGGGATGTCACCGTCCTGGCTGTACACGCCCTCGATGACGATGAGCACTCGCCGGTATTGATGCCGAATCTCGGTGAGCAGGCGGTCGAGTGCCTCGTGGTCGTTGTGCGGGAACGGCCGCCGGGTGGCGCCGGAGAGCTTGCAGCCCTGCAGAATACTGTCGTGCGCCACGCTGTCGTGCACGATCAGGTCGCCCTCCCCGACGATGTGCCCGATCACCGTCACATTGGTGGCGTGCCCGCTGACCATCGCGAGCGCATCCTCGGTGCCCAGCAGGGCGGAGAGTTCCCGCTCGAGTTCGGCATGAATCGGTTTCTCGCCGGAGAGCAGCCGGCTGGCCGAGCACGAGCTGCCGTACCGCGCGACCGCATCCTGGACCGCCGACACGACGGCGGGATGCCCCGACAGGCCTAGGTAGTTGTAGCTGGAGAAGTTCAGCACCTCGCGGCCTTCGATCACCGACGTGTCCCGGGTGACTCCGTCATTGACGAGGAAGTAGGGGTTGGACATGCCCAGGGACTCGGCCAGCGCGATGCGCTCCGAGATCGCCTTGACCTCGGGGAAATCCGCGATGCGATGCTGGGGTTCGACGGCCGGTCGTGGTTCGGCGACGGGTTCGGGTACGACGTGCTCGCCGCGGTGACGGGCGACGAGTGCGGCCACATCGCCGAGAGTCGTTGCGGGGGTGTACCAATTCGGCTCGATGACCAGTCCCGGGAACTTCCTGGCGAGGCCGCCGAACAGGTCGGCGATCATGATCGAGTCGAATCCCAGGTCGCCGCCCAGGGTTTGGATGGTGCTCACCTTGTCTGCCGGAAACCCGCTGACCCGAGCGACTTCGGCGCGGACGGCAGCCGAGATGGCCGGACCCTGCTCAGCAGGGGTGGGCTGCACCCGCATTTCCGGTGTGGCCGAAGTGTTCCGGGCCGCGGCCGCGAGGACGGCGGCCTGCTCGCGGAAGAGCTCGATCAGTTGATCCATGGTGGTGTCCGTCGTGTGCCGTGTGGTCGGAGTGGGTGTTTCGGTGCTGGGCGCGGGGGCCTCCACCTGCGTCCAGAAGCGGTGGGTGGTGGCGAACTCGTAGCCGCCGATGCGGTGCCGCACCCGGGCGGCGGGTTCGTAGAGGACGTCCCAGTCCGGGTTCAGACCGTCGCGATACAGCGCCGCGACCGTCGAGTCGAGCTCGTGACCGGTCGCATTCGGTCCGGGGCAGGGCACCTGGATCGGCAGGTCGAGCTCGGCGTGGGCGCGGCCGACCATCGGGGCCAGCGTGCGCCGGGGACCCACTTCCACGAGGTGGGTGGGCTCGGCCCGCAGCGCGGCCGCCGCGGCATCGGCGAACCGCACCGTGGCCTCGACGTGTTCCACCCAGTAGGCGGCGTCCATCGGCTCGTCGGCGTCGAGCAGGCGTCCGCGCACGCTCGAATAGACCGGGATTTCGGGCCGGCGGTAGTGGCATTCGCCGGCCACCTCGGCGAAGGCGTCGAGCATCGGCTGCATCAGCGGCGAGTGGAATCCGTGCGAGACGGTGAGCGGGCGCGCGGTGACCCCGAGGTCGGTGAGCACCGCACCGATCCGTCCGACGCCATCGGCGGCACCGGACAGCACCAGCTCCCGTGGACCGTTCACCGCGGCCACCGCGACACGGGGCTCGGCGGCGATCAACTCGGCGAGCTCGGAGGTCGTGCCGCGGACCGCGAGCATCGTTCCACCGTCGGGCAGCTGCTGCATGAGCCGGCCGCGGGCACAGACCAGCCGGCACGCGTCGTCCAGGCCGAAGACTCCGGCGACCGCGGCGGCCGCGTATTCGCCGACGCTGTGGCCGAGCAGCCAGGCCGGCTCGACGCCGAGGTCGGTCAGCACCCGGGCCAGCGCGTACTCGACCGCGAAGATCGCCGGCTGCGCGAACTCGGTCCGGTGCACGAGTTCGCTTCCGCCGAGCAGCAGTTCGGTCACCGAGCGGTGCAGGTGCGGTGCCAGCTGTGCGTCCACCTCCGCGAGCGCCCGCCGGTAGGCAGGACTGCGCTCGTGCAGCGCGCGCGACATCCCGGGATACTGCGAGCCCTGGCCGGTGAACAGCCAGCCGATCGACAACGGCTGCGCGACACCGGATTCGGGCCCCGTGCCCGAGGCGAACGCCCGCAGCGCCGACACCGCCTCCGTCCGGTCGCCGACCGCGAACGCCAGTCGATGCCGACCGGAGGACTTCACCAGATTGCTCGACCAGCACAGCCGATTCAGCGCGGCGGGATCGTGGTCGATGTGCTCGGCGAGCCGGGCGGCGTTGCGCCGCAGACCATCCCGGTCGTTCGAGGAGACGGTGAGCACGCCGCCACCGCCGGTCGCCGCCGGAACGCTGGTCGCGGGAGCGCCGGCCAGCAGCATGTGCGCATTGGTCCCGCCCATACCGAAGCTGCTGACGGCGCCGTGAATCGGGCCGTCCGGCAACGGCATCGGCTCGTGCAGCAGTCGCAGCCCGTGGGCGGCCAGCCCCAGCCGCGGATTCTCGTCGGCGGCGAACCTGGTGGGCGGGACGACACGGTGGCGCAGGCTGAGCGCCACCTTGATCAGACCCGCGATGCCGGCCGCGCCCTCGGTGTGGCCGAGGTTGCCCTTGATCGACCCGATCGCGCACGGCCGCGGCCGCTCGACCGCGTGCACCGCGCCCAGCGCCTTGGCCTCGATCATGTCGCCGAGAACCGTTCCCGTGCCGTGTGCCTCGACGAAGGCGACCTGCTCCGCGGACACGCCGGCGCGCCGGTAGGCCTCGGCAATCACCTGCTGCTGTGCCCAGCGGTTGGGCGCGGTGATGCCGTTGCTGCGCCCGTCGTTGTTCACCGCACTGCCCTTGATCACCGCGTGGATCGGCAGACCCTCGGCCAGGGCATCGGCGAGCCGCCGTAGCACCACCACCGCGACGCCCTCGCCGCGGCCGATGCCGTCGGCCTTGCCGCTGAACGGCTTGCACCGCCCGTCCGGGGCCGACAGGCCGGCCTGGGTGTAGAAGACATTGAGTGCGGGCGTGACGGTGATGTTCACCCCGGCGGCGAGAGCCTGATCGCATTCCCCTGCCGACAGTGCGACACACGCCTGGTGCACCGCGACCAGCGAGGACGAGCAGGCGGTGTCGATGGCCAGACTCGGGCCCTTCAGGTCCAGCTGATAGGAGATCCGATTCGCGGTCATGAAATAGCCGTTACCCGAACCCATTTGGGGCGTGATGCGCGCGTGGTCGCGCATGTGCACGGTCGCCCACTCGTTGGCCATGACGCCGACGAAGACACCGGTGTTCGACCCGGAATGGCGGCGGGGGTCGAGGGTGGCGTCCTCGAACGCCCGCCAGGCGGCCTGCAGCAGCAGCCGCTGCTGCGGATCCATCGCCTGCGCCTCGCGCGGAGCGATGCCGAAGAACTCGTGGTCGAATGCGTCGGCATCGCAAAGGAATCCGCCACTGCGGTTGTTGACCGATCCCGGTCCGCCCGCCGGATCGTGGAATTCGGCTGCCCGCCAGCGCTGCTCGGGCACCTCGGTGACGGCATCGGCGCCGGCCATAAGCAACGCCCACAACGCTTCGGCATTCGGCGCCTGCGGGAACCGGCAGTCGAGGCCGACGATCGCGATATCGGTCATGCTGTGCCGATCGGGCATGCGCGGCGACTCTGCGTGGTTACGCTGCGCTGCCGCCTCCGAGCCTTGACCGCTCATGCCGCCGACTCACGGTGCAGGCCGGCCTCGTTCGCGATGAATCCGGCCAGTTCGGCGATCGTCGGATAGTCGAACACGACGGTGGCGTCGAGCTCGAGATCCCACTCGTCCTCGACCTCGCCGCACAGGCTCACCGCGGATACGGAGTCCAGGCCGAGTTCGGCCAGCGGCAGCATGGTGTCGACGCTGTACGCGGGTTGGTCCAGATAGTCGGCGACCCGCTCGACGAGCCACTCGATGATGGGCGCTGCCGCACCGGCAGCCGTGTGCGTGTGCATCGTGGTGATCCCCTTATGGTTTCGGCTGTCGGATCAGCCGAGGGTGGCCAGGGCGCGGGTGCGCAGCCGCTGGACGGACGGTTCGACCTGTTCGTGCAGCACCGCGTCGATGGTGTTGTCGAAGAAGGCCGCTCGCATGGAGCCGCGCTGCACCTTGCCGCTGGTCGTGCGGTGCACGCTGCGGTGCTCCACCAGCACCACATTCGGCGCCGGCAGGTCGAACGCCGCGGCCACGGTGGCGCGGATGCGGGTTGCCAGTTCGGCGGGGGTCGATTCGCCCAATGCGGTGGTCCGCACGCCCTGGATCACCAGCAACCGCTCCTGCCGGCCGGTTTCCACGGCCAGTGCGACTCCCAGTGAGTCGGTGAGTGCCGGGTGCTCCGCGCGGACGGCTTCCTCGATGTCGTGGGGGTACAGATTGCGGCCGTTGACGATGATCAGGTCCTTCAGCCGGCCGGTCACGAAGACTTCGCCGTGATGGATCGCGCCGAGGTCGCCGGTGCGCAGGTACGGTCCCTGCCCGGCGATGCGCGCACCGAACTTCTCGCGTGTTTCTTCCGGTCGGTTCCAATAGCCTTGTGCCACACTGCCTCCGGCGATCCATATCTCGCCGACCCGACCATCGGGCAGCGCCTGCAGCGTGTGCGGATCCACGATCCGGATCGCCATTCCCGCTACTGCCGGCCCGTTACCGACCAGGCGGATTCCGTGCTCGGCCGGCACCAGCCGGTGGGCTTCGAGCTGAGCCGGATCGACGGTCAGATACTCGGGCGGGCGCCCGGGCGGGCTGATGGACCCGATCAGCGTCGCCTCGGCCATGCCGTAGCCGGGGGCGAAGATGTCGGCGGCGAATCCCGCCGGACCCAGCCGCTCGATCACCGCCTCGAGGGTCCGTGGCCGGATCGGTTCGGCGCCGACGAGCGCCCCCCGCAGCGACGACAGGTCGAGCTCCGCCAGCTGCGCGTCGCTCACGCGCCGGGCGATCAGGTCGTAGGCGAAGTTCGGCGCGACAGTGGCGCGGGCGCGGTAGCGGTGGATGGCCTCGAGCAGGCTCACCGGTCGCTTGAGGAACGTCATCGGTGACATGAACACCAAGTTCGCGCCGTGGTACATCGGCTGCAGCAGCATGCCGATCAATCCCATGTCGTGGAAGTGCGGCAGCCATCCGACCGTGGTGTCGAGATCGGTCGCGCCGAGGGCCGTGCTGGTGGCAGCCGCGTTGTGCACGAGATTGCGGTGGGTGACCACCACACCCTTGGGCGAACTGGTGGAGCCGGAGGTGTATTGCAGGAATGCGACTGTGCCGGAATCGATCTCGGGCATCACCCAGGTCTCCGGATCACCGAGCTCGGCGGTATCGGTCGCGGCGACCGACACCGGCACGCTCGCTTCCCGGGCCCAGGCGGCGAGCGGATCCCGGTATTCACCGGTCGTCAGCACCAAACCGGTCCCGGTGTCCGTGAACATCCCCGCCACCCGCTGCATGCTGCGCGCATCGTGCGGTACCGGGGCAGGTACCGCGATCACGCCCGCATACAGGCAGCCGAGGAAGGCCCGCAGGAATTCGAGTCCGGGGGGATACAGCAGCAGCACCGGCCGGTCGGCCTCCGGGCGTTGTGACAGCCAGACCGCCATCGCCCGGGCATCGCGGTCGAGTTCGCGATAGCTCGCCGGCTGCTCGATCAATTCGCGGCCCTGCTCGCGCAGATACGTGTAGCGCCGAGTGTCGCCATAGGTGGCGGCCTGCTCGCGAATGTGCGCGACGAAGGTGGACTGCATTCGTGAACTCCCGGGATTTGATTCGTGCACCAGGTGCGACAGATTTGCTGGGCATTTGTCGCACTACTTGGAAAGAATCTTCCGGGTCGGCGGTTACGTCGAATAGCCACCAAAGGTGGAGACCACCTGCACCCCCTGGGGCCGCATTCCCGCTGGAGGGGGACTGCTAGTCGGCAGATACCTTGGCGGGCATGGAGCGGTAGGCGTGCAGGTTTCGCAGGGGGTGCGGGATCGGTGGACCGTCCAGGCGCAGATCCGGGTACCGCTCGAAAAGGGCTCGCAGCGCGATGGCGCCTTCCAGCCGGGCGAGCCGGGCTCCCAGACAGCCGTGTATCCCGCTGCTGAACGCGAGATGCTCCGCGGCGTTGTCCCTGGTCACATCGAATTGCTCGGGGTCGGGGAAGACCGTGGGATCGTGGTTGGCTCCGGCCAATGACAGCAGGACCAGGGAACCCGATCTGATGTGCTGATTATCGATATCGACGTCACAGTTCGCGACCCGGCCGGTCATCCGCACGGGACCGTCGTAGCGCAGGACTTCCTCGACCGCGTTCGGCCACAGCTCCGGCCTTGCGGCCAGCAGTTCCAGCTGGTCCGGATGGCTTGTCAGCAAGGCGATTCCGTTGCCGAGCATGTTCACCGTCGTCAAGAATCCGGCATCCAGGAGCAGGGCCGCATTGGCCTCCTGCTCGCGGCGGGTGAGTTCGTCATTCGCCACCAGCATGCTGAGCACGTCATCGCGCGGCTCGGCGGTGAGCCGATCGAGGTGCTGGTCGAAGTACTGTTTGACTTCGGCCAGGTCTTTGACGGCGTCGCGATAGGTGGTCCAGGCCAGGCCTCGTTCGAGCAGCGGCGCACCCGAGTCTCCCCATTTCAGCAGGGTCGAATGCATGTCCTCCGGCAGCCCGAGAATTTCGGCGATGATCGTGACCGGCATCTGCGCGGAAAAGTCGCTGATCAGATCGGGTCGAGGATTCGAATCCAGGCGGTCGACCAGCTCATCGGCCACTTCGGCAACTCGCTCCTCCAGCGTCGCGATCGCCTTCGGGCCGAATGCGTGCCCGACCATGCGCCGGTACCGGGTGTGATCCGGCGGATCGGTCACCAGCATCGAGGGCGGTTCTCCGAGGTTGGGAAGTCCCGGATCCGTCTTGGCCAGCATCCAGCGGATCGGCTTCGGCAGGGCTGGATGGTTGGGCGAGACCACGCCGAAGCGCCGGTCTCGGAGGACGAGTCGGCAGATTTCGTAATCTGCGGTGATGCGTACCCCCGACATCTGGGGAATCCGGCCCTGCCGCCGGATGTCCTCGATATACGGCGATGAGCCGAGCAAGCTGTCCGGATAGAGGGCGAGATTCCCCAGCGGCTCACCACGACGCGCCGACCACCGGAGGTAGGTCCGCAGGAAGCCGTGCATGAGCAGCCACCGAGTCCATGTGCGAGTCAACATCGTCACCTCTCACCCTCGACCCGCTCCCTATGATAGTGATTCGCTATGGGCTGTCGCAGCTGCTCGAGGGTGATGGAGTGACGTTCGGATCGGGCGAGGGGCCCGCCATGGACAGGCGCGGTTTCATAAAGGGCGTCGGCGCGGCTGCGGCGACCCTGGGCTTTGCGAGCGTAGGCGCGGCCACATCTGTCGCACGGGCCGACGATCTCGACCAGAGCCCGAGTGCGCCGGAATATCGCACGCTGGTGCCGGAGATCTTCGAACCCCTGCCGGATCCCGCCGATCATGTACCGGCGATCGTCGTCGGATCAGGGTTCGGGGCGTCGGTCACCGCGCTGCGCCTGGCGCAGTCCGGGATGGACGTCGCAGTGCTCGAGCGCGGATCGCGCTGGCCGAATGATCCGTGGCGCAACATCTTCACCGTCGACACGGTTCCGGATGGCCGCGGCTTCTGGCATCGCACCACCTTCACCGGGGTGAACAGGATCCCGCTTGCTTTCGATCCGTTCGGCGGGGTCCTCGATGTCTGCAGCTACCCGGGCATCGACGTGTGGCGCGCCGCGTGTGTCGGCGGTGGCTCGGTCGTGTTCACCGGGGTGATGATCGAGCCGGAGCAACGGTTCTTCGATCACGTCTTCCGCGGCGTGGTCGACTATCGCGAGATGCATGATGTCTATTACCCCAGGGTCCGAAAGATGTTGCGGCTCAGCCCGATACCGGACGACATCTACAACTCCTCCGCGTTCACACACTCCCGCGCCTGGGACGAACAGGTCCGCGCGGCCGGATTCACGCCGCAGCCCATCGACGGCATCTGGAGGTGGGACGTCATCCGCGACGAGCTGGCCGGGCGATCGAAGGCGTCGGCGACGGTGGGCTGTTCGGACCTCGGCAATTCCAACGGCGCGAAGTTCGATCTGAACCAGAACTATCTGCTCGGTGCCGAGGGCACCGGCCGCGCCCGGATCTACCCGGGCCATCGCGTGGACACCATCGCCGAGGAGCCGGGAGCGCCGGGTCGCTATGCCGTCGCCGTGACCAAACTCGCCCCGACCGGCGAGGTGCTCCGCACCCGGACGCTGACCTGCGACATGCTGTTCCTGGCCGCGGGCTCCCTCGGCACCTCCGAGCTGTTGGTGCGCGCGCAGGCGACCGGCACACTGCCGAACCTGAACGAGTACATCGGCGATGGCTGGGGCAGCAATGGCGACGTCGCCCTGGCCCGGCCGCTCACCTCGCTCGATGTGGGCACGCAGGGTGCGCCGTCAGCGAGCCGGATTCTGGACGAGGCGGGCGCACCCGTGACGCTGGAGAGCTGGTTCATCCCCGGCACTACGCCCTTCGATATCGGCCTGCTCGGATCGCTTGGCATCGTGCTCGACGACACCCGCGGCCGGTTCGTCTGGGATCCGGCCGACGGGCGCGTGGACCTGCTGTGGCCAACCGGCGGCACCGCCGGTTATCTCGCGCGAGCGCGCGAAGTCAACGACACCATGATCGATAACGGTCAGGCTTTTACTCTTTCGGGCCTGGACGCGGACGCGTCGTTCACCGCCCATCCGCTGGGCGGCGCAGTGCTCGGACGCGCGACGGACGAGTACGGCCGGGTGCGTGGTTACCGGAACCTCTATGTGATGGACGGGGCGGGGGTGCCCGGTAGCACCGGAACGGTGAACCCCGCTTTGACGATCAGCGCGCTGGCCGAGCGCAATATCGAACAGATCATTCGTTCTGGCGGGTAGTGGAATAGTCCAGCGATACAGTCGAGAGCTGTGGACGAGACTCCGGTCGCACACCGTCGGCGGTCGCTCGCCGAGCGAGTGGCGATCCGGCTGCTGTACCCGACATTCCGGCCCACCGCGGAGTCCTTACGGGAGGCCGTCGCCGGCAAAGTGGTGCTGGTGACCGGAGCCTCGCACGGTATCGGCAAGGCCAGTGCGCGGAAGCTGGCCGCGGCGGGGGCGGTGGTGCTGCTGGTGGCGCGTTCCCGGACCGAATTGGAACGGCTGGCCGCCGACATCACGGCCGCCGGCGGTGTCGCCCACGCCTACCCGGCCGACCTGACCGACCCGGATGCCGTCGACCGGCTCGGCCGGACGCTGCTGGCCGAGTACGGGCACATCGATGTGGTGATCAGCAACGCGGGCAAGTCGATTCGACGTCCCATCGCCGAGTCCTACGACCGCTTCCACGATTTCACCCGCACCATCGACATCAACTATCTCGGCCCGGTGCGGCTGCTGCTGACTCTGCTGCCCGATATGCGCGCACGCGGGCAGGGGCACATCGTGAACGTCTCCACCTGGGGTGTGCTCATGCCGCCGAGCCCGCGCTGGTCGGCCTACGGTGCCTCGAAGGCGGCCTTCGACGTCTGGCTGCGCAGCGTCGCCGCCGAAATCGCCGGTGACGACGTCACCACCACCTCGGTCTACATGCCACTGGTACACACCAGAATGAGCGCCCCCACCGACTTCGGCCGGATGCCCGGCCTGACCGTCGACGAAGCCTCCGACCTCGTCACGCACGCCGTCACCGCCAAACCCCGCGACGTCGCCCCATGGTGGGCAGTCCGGGTCCAAGCCTGGTCCGCCGTCCACCGTGACCAGGTCCAGCGCTTGATGGAACGCAGGTTCCATCGCTGAAGACCGGACCGCGGCGGGCCGCGCCAGCGTGTCGTCCCCATTACTTTTCGGCGACATTCTTATGGCAAAGGTATAGCGATTGCATCGCGCCGAATAATTTCGAAGGCCGACCGGCGCAAATGCAGGAATAAAGAGACATTTGGTCGTCGAATCGAACATGAGAAGTATCTGAATCGTTGCTGTTCGACCGCTGCGGTGTTCCCGGTGAAGCCCTCGTGGAATACCCAGTGCACTGCGCACCTTCCTAGTGGATATGGAAACTATCCCAGTGTGCGGCGGTGTACACGAACGTACCGATCGGCTTATACTGGCCGCGGTCGGGGTTGCAGGAAATTAAGGCGCGAATAAAGCGCGGTCCAGGGTTAGAGGGATGTAATGACTGCACCGCGACCGCAGCCCGACCCTGGCCGAGGATCGAGCGGAAATGCCGAGCCGGGCGCGTCGACCACAGAGTTGATACCGCTGTCTGCCGGGCAGCAGGGGTTGTGGCTGGCGCAGAAATTGACTCCGGATGTGCCGATATCCGAGGCACAGTATGTCGAGTTGCATGGCGACCTCGACGGTGATCTGCTGCGCAAGGCGGCGATTCGAGCCGGCCACGAGTTCCAGTCGGGGTATCTGCGATTGGTTGAGGCCGACGGTGAGCCGTATCAGCGGTACGACCCGTCGCTGAACATGACGGGACCGGTGATCGATGTCCGTGGTGCATCGGATCCCGTCGCAGCCGGCTTGGAATGGATGCGCCGGGAGTACACAGCGCCGCTGGACATGACCCGGGATCTGTTGGTCGCAACGGCGATTGTGCAGGTGGGGGATCGGCATTATCTGCTGTACTGCCGGAGTCACCACGTCGCACTGGACGGCTACGGCGCGATGATGATGGTGAACCGGATTGCCGAGTTGTACACGGCGGCGGTGCAGGGCAACACCGCAGAGCCCACTCGGCCGGCAGACATCCGCGCCCTCTACGAGGCCGAGCGCAGCTACCGGGAGTCGAAGCGGTTCACCGACGACCAGGCATATTGGGTGAACAGGCTCGCCGACGTCGGCGAGGAGTCCAGCCTGGCCGCCGGGCAGGCGCCCGCGTGCGCGGACAGTGTTGTGGCAATCACCGAACTGTCGGCGGCGACGGTGGAGCGGATCGAGCACTCGGCGAAAGCAGTGGGGGCGAGCCCGGCCGCGGTGGTGATCGCCGCATTCGGCTGTTATTTGGGTCGTAAGACCGGCCGCGACGAGGTCCTGGTCAACATCCCCGTGTCGGGTCGCACAACCGCGGTGCTGCGGCGATCCGCGGGGGTGTTCGTCAATGTGGCACCGCTTCCGATCGTCCTCGATCCACGGGACACCGTCGCGACGCTGGCGTTGCGGGTGCAGTCCGATCTGGTGGGTGTGTTGCGGCACCAGCGGTGCGGCCTCCCCGATATTCGCGCCGCCGCCGGGTCGCGTGGCGCCGAGCGCCGCTTCGCGGGCCCCGTTGTGAATGTCATGCTCTTCGACCAGAAGCTCCAACTCGGGTCGGTGACCGGCGAATTCCATATCCTCAGCTCCGGCCCGGTCGAGGATGTGCTGGTCGACGTGTATCGGACCGGGGATCCGCCGCGGACGCTCCTCCAGTTCCTGGCGAATCCCAACCTCTACACCGACCTCGAACTGTCGGCGCACAGCGCCGCATTCGCGGAGTTCATCGACGAATTCGCCGCCGCCGCAGCGGACACCGAGCTCGGACAGGTCCACCCCGGCAGCCTGGCCGAAAGCGCCGGGATCCGCCGCCGCCGCGAGAACCTGGCGTTCTGGCGGGATGCCCTCGCGGATCTTCCCGAGGAGCTTCGTCTGCCGTTCGACAGGCCGCGGCCGGTGGTGATGTCGAATCGTGGTGCGACTGCGGGTTTTTCGTTGGATGCGGGGTTGGTTCGGGGGTTGGAGGATTGTGCGCGGCGGCATGATTCTTCGTTGTTCACGGTTGTGCATGGTGCGTTGGCGGTATTGCTTGCGCGGATGAGTGGTGGCACCGATATTCCGGTCGGCACAGCGGTCGACGATGCGATCGGGATGTTCGCACATACCTTGGTGTTGCGGACCGAGATCGATCCGGGGGAGTCCTTCGCTGATCTGCTCGGGCGGGTCCGGCAGGTCGATCTGGATGCGTTCGATCATGCCGATGTCCCGTTCGAGCAAGTGGTGGACCAGCTATCTCTATCGCGACACCCCTTGTGCCAAGTGATGCTGGCATTCCGGAACGCGGAACCTGTCGAACCGGCACTACTCGACCTCGAACTCCCGGCGGTCGGCCTCTCCAGCGAAATATCCTGCTTCGACCTGCAATTCGTCCTGTCGGCAGACCCCGGCGGCGGCGACATGACCGCCGCGGTTACCTTCGCCACGGATGTGTTCGATGCCGCGACGATCGATTCTCTTGCACGTCGGTGGATCCGGATTCTGGAGTCCGTGGCAGCCGATCCGACCGTTCCGGTCGGGGCGATCGACGTGCTCGAGCCCGCCGAGCGCGCCGAGCTGCTGGCGCGTCACGGTGCATCCGCGATGGCGCCGGTCACCCTGGCCGAGCTGCTGGCTACCGCGGTTGCGGTGGATCCTGATGCGGCGGCGATCGTGTCCGGCGGCCGGGAGTTGAGTTACCGGGAGGTGGACGAGCGTTCGAATCGGTGGGCTCGGCAGCTGATCGAGCGGGGTATCGGTCCGGAAGATGTTGTCGCGATCGGTATGCCGCGTTCGGCGGATTCGGTGCTGGCGGTGTGGGCGGTTGCCAAGTCGGGGGCTGCCTTCCTGCCGATCGATCTGGGCTATCCGGTCGAGCGCGTCGCCCATCTGGTGACCGATTCGAGGGCGGCGGTCGGCCTGACGGTGGCCTCCGCGCGTGCACGGCTACCGGATGACATCGATTGGCTGACAGCGGATTTCCTCGATGAAGGCGATGATCGGCCGGTCACCGACGGTGATCGGGTGCGTCGGTTGCGTGTCGACGATATCGCGTATGTCATCTACACCTCTGGATCGACCGGGCTGCCCAAGGGCGTCGCTGTCACCCATCGGGGACTGAACAACTGCGCCACCATGCATCGTGATGCCATCGGCATCGGAAACCGATCCCGCACACTGCATCTGGCTTCACCGAGCTTCGATGTCTCGGTCCTGGAACTGCTGTTGTCGCTGTGCGCGGGCGCGACGATGGTTGTCGCACCCGGCGACAGCTTCGGCGGCGACGAACTCGGCGAACTCCTCGACCGCGAACACGTCAGCCACGTGTGTATTACACCCTCGGCACTGTCGACCATCGACCACACCCGTTGGCTGTTACCGGATTTGGGGCATCTGATCGTCGGTGGCGAAGGCATCGGCATCGACCTGATCGAACGGTGGAGTGGTGATCGTGAACTGCTCAACGAATACGGGCCCACCGAGACCACGATCGCGGTCACGCTGACCTCGCTGGCGGCAGGGGAGCTGGTCACGATCGGCCGTCCGATCCGCGGCGTTTCGACCTGGATCCTCGACCAGCGATTGCAGCCGGTGCCGGTCGGTGTGGCGGGTGAATTGTATGTCGCCGGTGGCCTATTGGCGCGTGGGTACTACCGCCGGGCGGGATTGACGGCGGAGCGGTTCGTAGCGTGTCCGTGGTTGCCGGGTGAGCGCATGTATCGGACCGGTGATGTGGTCCGGTGGTCGCCCGATGGTGCGATCGAGTATCTCGGCCGGTCCGACTTCCAGGTCAAGATTCGCGGTCTTCGGATCGAGCTCGGTGAGATCGATTCCGTGCTCGCGGGTCACGCGAGTGTCGGTTATGCCGCCACGATCGGCTATCGCGCCGATTCGGGAGCTCAGTCGCTGGTCTCGTATGTCGTTGCCGCGCCGGGGTATTCGATCGATCCCGCGCTTTTGGCGGAGTATGTCGCCGATCGTGTTCCGTCGTACATGGTTCCATCCGCGATCGTGGCGTTGGACCGGATCCCGTTGACACCCACGGGCAAGCTCGATCGCAAGGCGCTGCCCGAACCGGTGTTCACCGACGACAAACCGTACCGGGCACCGCGAACACCGATCGAGCATCTCATCGCCGAGACAATCGCCGATGTGCTCCACCTGGACACCATCGGTATCGACGACTCCTTCTTCGCCCTGGGCGCGGACAGCTTGGTCGCGACCCGGGTCGCAGCGCGCCTCGGGGCTGCGCTGAATATCGAAATTCCGGTGCGGCTGCTGTTCGATGCGGCCACGACCGCGGAACTGGCCACCCGGATGGAGCAGGAGGCACTGACGGGGCGGCGACCCCGCCCGCCACTGATCGCAGGTCCGCGCCCCGATCTCGTGCCGTTGGCGCCTGCGCAACAACGAATGTGGTTCTTCAACCAATACGACACCGCCTCCGGGGCATACAACATGCCGATCGCCCTTCGGCTGCGTGGCGAATTGAACGTCGATGCCCTGCGGCTGGCCCTGATCGACGTGCTGGCCAGACACGAATCCTTGCGAACGCGGTACCCGGATCACGACGGAATGCTGATCCAGGTCATCGAATCCGTCGACCACGTCGACCGGGAACCCACTCTGACGACGGTCTCGTTCAGCCAATTGGTCCCGGTGATAACCGAATTCGTGACCGAAGGCTTCGACGTGAGCACCCGGGTGCCGGTGCGTGCCCAGCTGTTCCGCGTGGCCGATGCGGAGGAATCGGAACACGTGCTGGCCGTCGTGGTGCATCACATTGCCGCGGACGGCTTCTCGATGGCACCGCTGGCTCGTGACGTGACGAACGCTTATGTCGCCCGGCTCCGCGGTGAGGCGCCGTCGTGGACACCGCTGCCCGTCCAGTACGCGGACTATGCCCTGTGGCAGCGAGCTACCCTCGGCTCGCTGGACGAACCGGAATCGCTGTGCACGCAGCAGATTCGATACTGGACCGAAGCATTGGACGGAGTTCCCGACGAGCTCTATCTGCCGTTCGACAGGCCGCGTCCGGCGGTGATGTCGAATCGGGGTGCGACGGCGAATTTCTCGTTGGGTGCGGAGTTGGTTCGTGCGTTGGAAGATGCTGCGCGGCAGCAGAATTCTTCTCTGTTCATGATGATTCATGGTGCATTGGCGGTGTTGCTCGCCCGGATGAGCGGGTCCGCCGATATTCCGGTCGGCACGCCGGTTGCGGGTCGAGGTGTGGCGGAGCTCGACGATATGGTCGGGATGTTCGTCAATACGTTGGTGCTGCGGACCCAGGTTGATCCGGGAGAGTCGTTCGCCGATCTGCTCGGCCGGGTGCGGCGGGTCGACCTGGATGCCTTCGACCATGCCGATGTCCCGTTCGAGCAAGTGGTGGATCAGCTGGTCACGCACCGATCCCAGGCTCGCCATCCGCTGTTCCAGGTGATGCTGGCATTCCAGAACCTGGAACCGGTGCAGCTGAAGCTGCCCGATCTCGAACTGTCGGTGGTCGACCTGCCCAACAACGTCGCCCGCTTCGACCTGCAATTCATACTCTCGCAGGACCACGACAGCGGCGACATGACCGTCGCGCTCACCTTCGCCACGGACTTGTTCGATGCCGCGACGATCGACTCTCTTACCCGCCGGTGGATCCGGATTCTGGAGTCGGTGGCCGCCGACCCGACGGTTCCGGTCGGGGCGATCGAGGTGCTCGAGCCCGCCGAGCGAGCCGACTTGCTCACCCGTCACGGTGCACCTCCGGTCGCGCCGGTCACCATGCCCGACCTGTTCGCCGCCGCAGTTGGATTGGATCCTGATGCGACAGCGATCGTGGCCGGAGGACGGCAGCTGAGTTACCGGGAGGTGGACGAGCGTTCGAATCGGTGGGCCCGGCAGCTCATTCGCCAGGGGATAGGTCCGGAAGATGTTGTCGCGATCGGCATCCCGCGTTCCGCGGATTCGGTGCTGGCGATGTGGGCGGTGGCCAAAACGGGAGCCGCTTTCCTGCCGATCGATCCGAGCAATCCGGCCGACCGCGTCGCCCATCTGGTGACCGATTCGAGGGCGGCTGTCGGCCTGACCGTGGCCTCCGCGCGTGCACGGCTACCGGATGACATCGATTGGCTGACAGCGGATTACCTTGATGAGGGCGATGATCGGCCGGTCACCGACGATGATCGGGTGCGTCCGGTGCATGTCGACGATATCGCCTATGTCATCTATACCTCCGGATCGACCGGGCTGCCCAAGGGCGTCGCTGTGACCCATCGGGGACTGAACAACTCCACCACTGAACGTCACGCCGCCCTGAGTATCGAAACCCATAGCCGCATACTGCATCTGGCCTCCCCGAGCTTCGATGTCGCGGTTCTCGAGCTGCTGTTGCCGTTGGGTTCGGGCGCGGCGATGATCATCGCACCCGGCGACGCCGTGGGCGGCGACGAACTCGCCGAACTCCTCGACCGCGAACACGTCAGCCACGTGTGTATTACACCCTCTGTCTTGTCCACGATCGACCACACCCGCTGGCCATTGCCGGATTTGAGGCATGTGATCGTCGGTGGCGAGAGCTGTCGCACCGAACTGGTCGAGCGGTGGAGTGGGAATCTTCGGCTGACGATCGACTACGGGCCCACCGAGACCACCATCACCGCGACAGTGAGTTCCCCCCTGGTAGCGGGGGAGCCGGTCACGATCGGTGGACCGGTGCCGGGCGCCTCGACATGGATACTGGATCAGCGATTGCAGCCGGTGCCGGTCGGTGTGGCGGGTGAGTTGTATATCGCCGGTGGTCTATTGGCGCGTGGGTATCTGCGCCGGGCGGGTCTGACGGCGGAGCGCTTCGTGGCGTGTCCGTGGTTGCCGGGTGAGCGGATGTATCGGACCGGTGATGTGGTTCGCTGGTCGGCCGATGGTGCGATCGAGTATCTGGGCCGGTCCGATTTCCAGGTGAAGATCCGGGGTCTTCGTATCGAGTTGGGTGAGATCGATTCGGCGCTGGCGGCGCACGAGTGTGTTGGTCAAGCCGTCACGATCGGCTATCGCGCCGACTCGGGAGCTCAGTCGCTGGTCTCGTATGTTGTTGCCGCGCCGGGGTATTCGATCGATACCGCGCTTTTGGCGGAGTATGTCGCCGATCGTGTTCCGTCGTACATGGTTCCGTCCTCGATCGTGGTGTTGGACCGGATTCCGTTGACACCGGCGGGCAAGATCGATCGTAAGGCGTTGCCCGAACCGGTATTCGCCGACAACAAACCGTACCGGGCGCCCCGAACTTCGATCGAGCACCTCATCGCCGATGCATTCGCCGGTGTGCTCCACCTGGACGCCATCGGTATCGACGACTCCTTCTTCGCCCTCGGCGGGGACAGCATCATGTCGATCCAGCTGGTGAATCGGGCCAGAGCCGCAGGCGTGGTGTTCTCCCCACGCGACGTGTTCGAGCGCAAGACGGTTGCCGGACTCGCCCAGGTCGCCATCCACGAGGGCGCTGCGGAGACATCCCTTCCGGCCGAACCGCCCGGCGCAGGCGTGGGCCCGCTACCGCTGACGCCGATCATGCGAGAGTTGCTCGAGCGGGCGGGGCCGACCTGCGGCCGCTACTCGCAGGCGATGATGCTGGGCCTGCCGGCGGGGATCGACCGGCGGCAGCTGACCGACGCCGTACAGGCGGTACTCGATCGCCACGACATGCTGCGTTCGCAACTGACCCCGGGTACCGACGGGCAGTGGGCGTGGGAGGTGTTGCCGGCCGGAATGATTCGCGCCGACGACGTTCTCGTGCGGGTGCCGATGGAAGCGGGGCGCGGCGAGTTCCGTGCGTTGGCGGCGGCCGAGCTGGATGCCGCTGCGGACCGGCTCGATCCGGGAGCCGGGATCGTGACGCAGGTGGTCTGGTTCGACCCGGTGAACACGGCGGATCCGGGCACGGTGCTGGTGGTGGTGCATCGGTCGGCGATCGATCGCGTCTCCTGGCGCGTGCTGGTCCCGGATCTCACGGCCGCGTGGACGCGGAGCGCCTCCGGCGAGCCACCCGATTCGGCCCCGACCGGCACATCGATGCGCAGCTGGGCGCACGGGCTGGTCGACGCGGCCCAACGCCCGGAGCGCGCCGCCGAGCTCGCATTGTGGCAGGCGATGACCGCCGGGAACGATCCGATGCTCGGGTCACGGCCCCTCGACCCCGCGATCGACGTGGTCGCGACCGCCCGCACGGTCCAGGTCGACATCGACCCCGAGACGACCGAGGCCCTGCTGACCACGGTGCCCGCGGCTTTCCACGGCAGTGTGGACGACGGGCTGCTGGCCGCGTTGGCGGTGACGATCGCGAGGTGGCGGCGCGAGCACGACACAGCGACTTCCGCGGACGTGGCGATCCGTCTCGAAGGAAACGGCCGCGCGGTAGGCATTGTCCCGGGCTCGGATCCGGCACGGACGGTCGGCTGGTTCGCCACGAGTTTCCCGATGCGCCTGGATCTTTCGGGCATCGATCTCGACGACGCGTACGCGGGCGGGCCGGCGCTGGGGACAGCGGTCAAATCCGTCAAGGAACAGCTCCTAGCCGTCCCGGACCACGGGATCGGCTACGGCCTGCTGCGGTATCTCGACGAGGACGCCGGACCGATCCTCGCCACTGCGCCGCCGCAGATCGCGTTCAACTATCTTGGCGCCGAAGCGATTCCGGCGGCCGGATGGGTGCCGGTGGACGTCGGCGATGCCTCGGGTGCGGCAGAGCTCGCCGGTACACAGCCTCCGGATATGCCGGTGCCGGCGGTGCTCGACATCAATGCCCTCGTCATGGACGACGCGAACGGGCCACGGCTGCAAGTGATCTGGTCGTATCCCACCGGGGTGCTCAGCGCTGATGCGGTGCGCGAGATGGCGGAGTCGTGGCACTCGGTACTGACCGCGCTGGCGGCGCACGTCCGCCGTGCCGGGAGCGGGGGACGGACGCCGTCGGATCTGGCGCTGGCCGGGCTCGGCCAATCCGAGATCGAGCAGCTCGAGGACCGATATCCGGCCTTGAGCGACGTCTGGCCCTTGGCTCCACTGCAACAGGGGCTGCTGTTCCATGCGCTGGTGTCCGAGCAGTCGGTGGATGCCTACATCACGCAGCTAGTCCTCGAGCTGCGCGGCCGGGTCGATCCACCGCGGCTGCGCCGAGCCGTGCACATGCTGCTCGACCGGCATGCGAATCTGCGCGCCGCCTTCGTCACCGACGCCGGACCGGTACAGGTGGTCGACGACGACGCCGAGGCGCCATGGACGGAGCTGGATCTGTCCGGGCTGGATGATGGTGCACGCGAACACGAGTGGAAGCGGCTCATGGCCACGGACCGCACCACCCGGTTCGACCCGGCGCGTGCCCCGCTGCTCCGCTGGATGCTGGTCACCACCGGGCCGGAGCAGTACCGGCTGGCGCTGACCAATCATCACCTGCTGCTCGACGGCTGGTCGACGCCGCTGCTCCTGCAGGAGCTGCTGGTGCTCTACGCCACCGACTGCGACGCCACGATGCTGCCGCAGGTGCGCCCCTACCGGGACTTCCTGACCTGGGTCGCCCGGCAGGACCCGGCCCCGTCGCTCGACGCCTGGGCCCGGGCGTTCGACGGCGCCGACGAGCCGACCCTGGTGGCTGCGGCCGATCCTCGCCGTCACTACACCGAATCGCGTGCGGTGCTCGGCGAACTCACCGAGGCGCAGACCGCGGAGTTGACCGGCCGCGCACGATCCCGCGGAATCACGCTCAACACCATGATCCAGGCGGCATGGGCAATCGTGCTGGGCACGTTGACATCCCGGCAGGACGTGACGTTCGGTGCCGTGGTCTCCGGACGGGCCCCGCAGATCGCGGGTATCGAATCGATGATCGGGCTGTTCATCAACACGGTCCCGGTGCGCGTCCGTCTCGACGCCACCGAGACCCTCGGGCAACTGCTCGACCGCATCCAGGCCGAGCAGGCCACGCTGCTCGATCATCAGTTCATCGGTCTGGCCGACATCGAACGGGCGGCCGGGCCGGGGGCGGCATTCGACACGGTGACGGTGTTCGAGTCCTTCCCGGTCGACCGCCACGGGTTGACCGCGGACACCGACATCGCCGGCATGCGGCTGGTCGACGTGACCGGCGCCGACGCGGCGCACTATCCGCTGGGCGTCGTCGGGCGCGTCGACTCGCGACTACACCTCGAGATCAAGTACCTGCCCGAGTTCTTCGACCACGACACCATCGCGGCGACCCTGCGGCGGTTCGTGGGCGTGCTGGGCGACATTGCCGCAGACCCGGATCTGCCGCTGACCCGGCTGAATCTGCTCTCGCCGCGGGAATACCGCGAATTGGCGCCGGTATCAGGTGATCCCGCGATACCGGAGCGGATGTTGCCGGAGCTCTTCGCGGCGACGGTGGCCCGGGATCCGGGGGCGGTGGCGGTGGTGTGCGGAGACCGGCAGTGGACCTATGGCGAGCTCGATGCCGAGTCGAATCGGCTGGCGCGCTTGCTGATCGGCCGAGGTGCCGGGCCGGAGACGAGTGTCGCGGTTGCGTTGCCGCGCTCCTACGAGTCAGTTCTCGCAGTGTGGGCGGTGGCGAAGTCGGGGGCGGCATTCGTCCCGGTGGATCCGCGCAATCCGGGGGACCGGATCCAGCACATGCTCAGCGATTCGGGCGTCGCGACAGGAATCACGCTGTCGGAGTGGAGGAATCGACTGCCCGGATCGGTGCGGTGGCTGGTCCTCGACGAGCCGGCGCTCGAAGCGGAGGCGGCGGGGTTGCCGGCGGTGCCGGTGACCGATGCCGAGCGAATTCGGCCGGTGCGGGTCGATCACGCCGCGTACATGATCTACACGTCCGGCTCGACGGGTGTGCCGAAGGGCGTGGTGGTCTCGCACCGGGGGCTGGCGAACCTGGTGGCCGAGCAGTGCACGCGGTTCGACCTCGGGCCGGGCGCGCGGGTACTGCATGCCGCGTCTCCCAGTTTCGACGCGGCGGTCCTGGAACTGCTCTGGGCGTTCGCGTCCGGCGGGCGGCTGGTGATCGCGCCGCCGACCGTTCTCGGCGGAATCGAACTGGCGCAGATCATTTCGCAGAACTCGGTGACCCACGCCGCGCTGACACCCACGGCCCTGAGCACGGTCGACCCGGCCGGGCTGCGGAACCTCGGGACCGTCGTGATCGGAGGCGAGGAGCCCCCACCACAACTGGTGTCACGGTGGGCGCCGGGCCGGAAACTGTTCAACACCTACGGTCCCGCGGAGGCCACGATCCAGACCGATGCCGGTGCGCCGATGGTGCCGGGTGAGGCCGCGACCATCGGCGGACCGATCCGCGGCGTCGGTGAGGTCGTGCTCGACGCGTGGTTGCGTCCGGTGCCGCTCGGCGTCGTCGGCGAGTTGTATCTCACCGGTCCCGGACTGGCTCGCGGCTACCGCAACCGGACGGGTCTGACAGCGTCGCGGTTCGTCGCCGATCCGTTCGCGGGCCCCGGGCAGCGCATGTATCGGACCGGGGACCTGGTGCGGTGGCTGCGGCTACCGGAAGGAGGTCTGACCCTCGACTATGTCGGCCGGGCGGACTTCCAGGTCAAGATCCGTGGCTTCCGCATCGAACTCGGTGAGGTCGAAGCGGGCTTGCTGGCCTACCCGGGAGTGGCTGGTGCGGTGGCGACCGTGCACCGCGGCTCGGCCACCAGCGATCGGTTGATCGGGTACGTGGTGCCCGAGCCCGGCGCCGACCTGGATCCGGTCGCGATCCTCGCGTTCGCCGGGCAGCGATCGGCCCCGCACATGGTGCCGGCGGCCGTGATGGTGCTCGACGCGCTGCCGACGACGGAGACGGGCAAGATCGACCGCCTGGCGCTGCCCGAGCCCGACTTCAGCACGGGCCGAACCGAATTCAGGGCGCCGGTCACCGAGACGGAGACGACGCTCGCGAGACTGTTCGCCGAGGTACTCGGGGTCGACACGATCGGGCTCGATGACTCGTTCTTCGCCCTCGGCGGAGACAGCATCATGTCGATCCAGCTGGTGACCCGGGCCAAGGCGGCGGGTCTGGTGCTGTCCGTGCGTGAGGTGTTCGAGCGTAGAACGGTCGCCGGACTGGCCCAGATCGCGGTCCGCGACAGCGCCGCGGCAGCCTCCCTCCCGGCAGAACTGCCCGGCGGGGGTGTGGGTCCGATGCCGTTGACGCCGATCATGTGCTGGATGTTCGAGCGTGGCGAATTCGACCGCTTCTGCCAGTGGGTGATGCTCACGCTGCCGGCCGGCATCGAGCAATCTGCCATCGCGGCGACCGTGCAAGCGGTGGTCGATCATCACGACATGCTGCGGGCCCGGTTACAACCGGACCCCGCACATCCATCGGGCTGGGCAGTGCAGGTGCAGCCGACCGGGGTATCCGCCGCCGGACTGATCCGGCAGGTGTCTGTCGATGCGGCACCGGACAGCAGCGCGTTCGCCGCGATTGCCGACGCCGAGGCACGCGCGGCCGCCGAACGCCTCGACCCCGCCGCGGGAGTCATGCTCCAGCTGGTCTGGTTCGACTGCGCAGGCGGGCCGGGCCGGCTCCTGGTCGTCGCACACCACCTGGTGGTGGACGGCGTGTCGTGGCGGATCCTCGTTCCCGACCTTGCTGTCGCCGGCGCCCAGGTGAGCGCCGGGCAACGGCCGCAGCTCATGCCCGTCGGTACGTCGATGCGACGCTGGGCGCACGGCCTCGAGACCGCTGCCACGAACCTCGATGAACTCGACTGGTGGCGTTCCACACTCGCCGCCGCCGATCCGCCGATCGGGACGCGCCCGCTCGACCCGGTCGTGGACCTGCAGGCCACCGTTGCCACCGTTCGGGTGACGCTGCCCACCGCGGTGACCCGCGCAGTACTCACCACCCTGCCCCGGGCGTTCCGCGGCAATGTGGACGATGCCCTCATCGCGGGGCTCGCACTGGCGCTGACCCGGTGGCGGCGCCGCCACGGCGACGACGTCACCGACACGCTGCTCACTCTCGAAGGCCACGGGCGCGACGACACGGTTCTCCCCGGTGCCGACCTCACCCGCACTGTCGGATGGTTCACCACCACCTCCCCGGTGCGGCTCGACCTGTCCGATATCGACATCGATGACGCGTTCGACGCCGGCGCCGCCGCGGGGGCGGTCGTCAAATCGGTCAAGGAACAACTCCGGCGGGTCCCCGGCCACGGGATCGGCTACGGGCTGCTGCGCTACCTCAACACCGATACCGCCCGCATCCTGGGCGCGCTGCCCGACCCCCAGGTGAGTTTCAACTATCTCGGCCGATTCGACACGATTCCCGATGCGTTGCGCGACACCGGGTGGCTGCCCGCCGGTGACGATGCCGCGGGCGGCACCCAGCACCCCGATGCATCCGCGGCGGCCGTCCTCGGCATCAACGCGGCCACCGAGGACACGCCGGACGGACCTGCCCTGACCGCGACCTGGGACTACCCGGCCGGCCTGATCACCGCCGCCGAGGTCACCGACCTCGCGGAACTGTGGCGCGACGCGGTGACGGCTCTCGCGGCCCACGCGTCCCGGCCCGGCGCGGGCGGGCTGACGCCCTCCGATGTCGGCCTCGTCGACCTCGACCAGGCCGCGATCGACCGGCTCGAGGCCAAATACCCGGAGCTGGACGATATCTGGCCGCTGACGCCGCTCCAGGCGGGGCTGTTGTTCCACGCCCAGCTCGCCGACGGCACCCGCGACGACTACATCGTGCAACTCCGGATGGAACTCGGTGGGCGCATCGACGCGGACCGATTACGCCGCGCCGCACAGACTCTCATCGGACGGCATCCGAACCTGCGGACCGTGTTCGTTCAAGACGGCACCGGCGAGCCCGTCCAGGTGGTACACCGCCGTGTCGACGTGCCGTTCACCCGGATCGACCTCGCAGAAGGCGCCGACACCGCGGCCGCGCTCGATCAAATCATGGCCGCCGACCGGCACTTCGACATGACCGCGGCACCGCTGCTGCGACTGACACTGATCAGCACGGCCCCCCAGCGGTACACACTGCTGCTGAGCATGCATCACATTCTGATCGACGGCTGGTCCACCCCACTGCTGATCCGGGAACTGCTGATCCTCTACGCCGGCGACAGTGACCCCGGTGCACTGCCCCCGGTGCGTCCCTACCGCGACTACCTGATGTGGCTGCAGGCCCAGGATCAGGATGCGGCCGAAGCGGCGTGGGCACGGACACTCGAGGGCGTCACCGAGCCGACTCTGCTGGCGCATGCGGACCGCGGCCGCCAGCACACCGCCGCCGCGCGCGAAGTCCGGGTGGGGTTGAGCGAGCACCGCACCGCGGCCCTGGTCACGGTGGCTCACCAGCAGGAGAGCACCCTCAACACCGTCGTCCAAGCCGCCTGGGCGATCGTGCTCGCGAGCGCGACCGCGCGCGAGGACGTCGTCTTCGGCACCACCATCTCCGGACGCCCCCCGCAGCTACCCGGCATCGAATCGATGATCGGCCTGTTCGTCAACACCGTGCCCGTCCGGGTCCGGCTCGACTACGGCGAAAGTCTCGCTCAGCTGCTGCGGCGAATCCAGGCCGAACAAGCAGCGCTGCTCGACCACGACCACCTCGGACTCGCCCGGATCCAGCGAGTGACCGGGTTCGGCGCGATGTTCGACACCGTGACCGTCTTCGAGTCCTACCCGGTCGACACGGCCGGGTTGTCCGCAGACACCGACATCGCCGGGATGCATGTCCTCGACGTGCAGGGACGAGACGCCGCGCACTACCCGCTCGGCCTGATCGTCCATCTCGGTACCCGGCTGGAGCTGACCTTCGAATACCAGCCCGGACTTTTCTCGCCAGACGAGATCGACGCCCTCGCCGGCCGGGTGCTGCGCGTGCTCGACGCCATCACCGATGACATCGATCTCTCACTGCTGCGCGTCCAACTGCTGTCGTCGGATGAGCTGGCCACCCTCGCACCCGTTCGCGGTGGGCCCAGCGTGGCGACATCGACGTTGCCGCAGGTGTTCGCGGCCGCAGCGAGGTCCGACGCGGACGCGTTGGTCTGTGACGGTGAACGGTTGTCCTACCGCGAACTCGACGAAGTTTCGAACCGGTGGGCGCGGATACTGATCGACGCCGGAGCAGGACCGGAATCGTTTGTGGCCGTGGCGTTACCGCGCTCCATCGACGCCATGATCGCCGTCTGGGCGGTCGCCAAGACCGGCGCCGCGTTCGTGCAGATCGACCCCACCCAGCCCGAAGACCGAATCAGCGGCATTCTCGCCGATGCCGGTGCCATCGCCGGGCTGACCGCCGAGACCTATCGAGACCGGCTGCCGGACAACACCACGTGGCTCAGCCTCGACAGTCCCGGATTCGCCGCGAAGGCAATGTCGTTGTCCGCCAACGCGATCGACGATTCCGAGCGCACGGACACGCTCCGGCCGGAGCATCCCGCCTACCTGATCTACACCTCGGGCTCGACCGGGACCCCCAAGGGCGTCGTGGTCACCCATACCGGGATTGCGAATCTGGCCGCCGAAGCGCGGGAACAGTTGGGCCTCACCTCGTCCTCTCGAATGCTGGCCGCGGCCTCGCCGACCTTCGACGTGTCGATCCTCGAATGGCTCAGCGCTGTCGCCGCCGGAGGCACCCTGGTGCTCGCACCGGAGCGTGTGGTCGCCGGCGCCGAACTGGCCGAGCTGATCGGGGCCACACAGGTCACCCATGCGGCCGTCACTCCGACCGTGCTCGCATCGCTGCGCCCGGACGGACTCGATACCCTCCACACCCTGATCCTCGGCGGCGAGACATGCTCACCGGATCTGGCAACCCGATGGGCCCCGGACCGCACGTTGATCAACGCTTACGGGACGACCGAGACCACCATCCAGAGCTGCACCGACGTCCTCCTGACCACAACCGCCGACGGTCCACCGCCGATCGGCGGCCCGGCGCGCGGGTTCTCCGCCGTCGTGCTCGACCGCAGACTGCGCCCGGTCCCGCCCGGAGTGGTCGGCGAACTGTACCTGTCCGGACCGGGCATCGCCCGCGGCTACCACGGGCAACCCGCGCTCACGGCAGCACGATTCATCCCCGACCCGTACGGGCCGGCCGGGACCCGCATGTACCGCACCGGCGATCTGGTCACCTGGACCAGCGACCGGAGACTGCAATACCTGGGCCGCAGCGATCTGCAGATCAAGGTCAACGGCCATCGCATCGAACCCGGCGACATCGAAACCGCGTTGTGCAGCCATCCCGACGTCTCCGGTGCCGCCGTCGCGGTCCACACCCGGCTCGACGGTGTCGACCAGCTCACGGGCTATGTGGTGCCCGCCCCGCACACCACACCGGATGTCGCGGCGCTGACCAGGCACCTCGCTACCCGATTGCCCACCCACATGATCCCGACCGCCATCGTGGCGCTCGACCGGATACCGCTCACGACCACAGGCAAACTCGATCGCAACGCCCTGCCCGCACCCGACCTGCGCGGTCGGGCTCGGTTCCGGGCGCCGTCCACCCCGCTCGAGGCCACCGTGTGCGAAGCCTTCGGCCAAACCCTCGACATCGAACGAGTCGGAGTCGACGACGGCTTCTTCGCTCTCGGCGGCAACTCGCTGGCCGCCACCCAACTGGTGGCGCGGCTCGCGGAGTCCACCGGCGTCACGGTGCCGCTGCAGTGGCTGTTCACCGATCCGACGCCGCAGTCGCTGGCCCGCCGCATCGAGAGCCGCCGCGACGGTCTCGCAGGGCAGGACGTCGACGGACAGGATCTCGCAGGGGCGCTCGCTGTGATGCTGCCGCTGCGCGCTGCCGGGACCGATCCGCCACTGTTCTGTATCCACCCGGCGGTCGGATTGGCTTGGGGTTTCAGCGGACTCGTGCAGTACCTCGATCCCGACCGTCCTGTCTGCGGGCTGCAATCTCCCGCGCTGTCCGACCCCACCGTGCGGTTCGACACCCTCGACGAACTCGTCGCCCGCTATGTGCAGGAGATCCGGTCCGTCCAACCGCACGGCCCCTACCATCTGCTCGGCTACTCGCTGGGCGGCACCATCGCGCACGCGATCGCGGTCCAGCTCCGCCGCGGCGGCGACTCCGTCGCCACCCTGGCCATGATGGACACCCGCATCGTCACGGCCGACAGCTTCCGGGGTCCCACACCCTCGGTGGCGACGATGCTCGCCGAGTTCGGCGGTTTCGCCGTTCCGGACGGCCACACCGAGCTGACCGTCGAGGCCGCGACCGAGTTGCTGCACCGGCAAGGCGGACTCTTCACCGAGGTGACCTCCGAGCATCTCGTGAGCTTGCAACGCGACTACACCCGGCTCATCGACCTCACCTGGAACCACCGGCCGGGACTGTTCGACGGTGATCTGATCTACTTCAGCGCCGCCGACCACCACGTCGACGGGTCCTCTCCTGCGCATGCCTGGAACGACCACATCACCGGTCGCATCAGCGAGCACCGGATTCCCGTCCAGCACGAACGGATGACCGATCAGGATGCGCTCCGCACCATCGGTTTCGTCCTCACCGAGCACTTCCGGTCCATCCACGCCGCCCCCACGGAGTCACAAACCCCAGCAAGGACAAGCCGATCATGAACACCGACCGAATCGTCGGAACCCGTTCCGGCGTCGAGCCAGTCAACCTGTTCGCCCCCGATGTGGCAGCAGGTAACGGCATGCACCCTCACCTTGCCGAACTGCGCCGATGGATGGTCGATTACCTGTGCCAATCCCACCCCGACCTGGGCCGGCCCGGCAATGTCTGCCCCTACACCAGCCACGCCATCGCACTGCGATCCCTGTGGGCCGCATTCATCCCCGGTCGTGATATCGACCGCTCGCGCATCACCGCAATAGTCGCCGACCTCTACGACCTGTTTCCCACCCTGCCACCCCGGACCGAACCCGATTCCAAACTCAAGGCCGTCATCGCGGTCTTCCCCGACCTCGCCGAATACGCCGACATCGACACCGTTCAGCACGACCAGAAAACCAAATTCGTCGAACAGGGCCTGATGCTCGGCCAGTTCTACCCCGGCTGCACCGTCCCCGGCCTCCACAACCCGTCCTTCCCTGCGCTCGACGCCCCCCTCCCCATGCTCGCCATCCGCTACATGGCCCCCACCGACTTCCCCTTCCTCAGCTCCCGCCACGAATGGATGAACTTCTATCTAAAAATCTTCGCCCCCGCCATCCCCAAGTTCATCGCCACCGCCATGTCCAACCGACTCGTCGTAACCCCAGACGCCCCACCCGACCTCGGTCCGGACGGCCGGTGACGGACCCTTGCAACCGCCGACTTGTGTGGTGCGAAAAAGGTTTGGCTGCAACCGAATCGGGAGAACGCACCGCCATCGCAGATCCGGCCCGTCTGGACCCGCGAACGTGATTGAGAGAAGACGTTCGGTACCCGGTACAGATACAAGTAGAGCCGGTCCGAAGACCGGCTCTATGAGCTGATGATGAAGTAAAGGAGCAGCTCTTAGCCTTGATCCACAGATGAGGTTTCTGCGCTGTCCGGGCGCCTGCGGCGCGCGGACAGCGGGGTTTTGGGTGGCCGGTAGCTGCTGGTCTGCCCAGC
>NZ_JBHZAF010000010.1:0-323287 GCF_042754085.1 Nocardia sp. NPDC059236 | reverse complement strand
GTAATCACGGTTCGTCAAATTACCTGACTGCCAGCACTTTTCAGAAATGATCACTGGTAGCGGAAGTAATACCCGCTGAGCTGGGATCAGTGGGTGGCCGGTAGCGCCGGCTGAATCCGCTCGCGCGCGGCCAGCTGACCGGTCCGCGCGAGATACCAGGCGGCGACACAGAATTCGGCGGCCACCGTGCCCCACACCAGCGTCCACACCGAGTGGGTGCGCAGGGTGAGGAGCAGCGCGGTGGCCGCCACCGCTGTTCCGATCACTGCGCCGATCATGATGCCGACGGTGTCCTGACGCACCGGCAGGATGGCGGTGGTGACGAACGAGGTGGTGGCGGTGGCGACCAGAATGCAGACCTCCACGCGCAGCATCGGCACCACGGCGCGGAAATCGTCGTCGTAGATGAGCTGCACGGCGAACGGGGCGGTCACCCAGATCCCCGCCACGGCAACGGCGGCCACGATCACGCAGGCGGCCAGGGCGCGCATCTCGTGCCGCCAGAAATTCGGATCGGTGCGCTCGCGAGCCATGCGGGGCAGCAGCGCCAGCCCGATCGGATCGAGTAGCGACTGCACCGCGCGCACGAGTTTGTCACTCGCCGAGTACAACCCGAGCGAGGCAGCGTCCAGCACCGAGGAGTAGACGGTGGCGGTGCCCTGGCCGTAGCTGGTCACGAGCAGCCGTGACGCGAGTACTGGCGCGCCGGTGCGCAGGATCATCACGACCTTGGTGGGGCGGCCCGGGCGGCCGACCCGGGTGTGGGCGTCCCGCCAGGTCAGCGCGACGGTGACCACGGACGACAGCAGCAGGCACAACAGCACCACCTCGGCGTGCGGAAGTCGCGGCAGCACCGCGACCAGCAGCACGAGGTACACCACGCGCCCGGCGATCTGATAGGTCATCGAGGCCCCGAATCTGGCCTGCCCCACCAGCAGCCAGTCCTCGGACAGGGACAGGAATCCGCCCACGAACAGCCCCAGCAGGATCATGCGCAGGTGCGGGCCGACGCCGACGGCGAGTCCGGCCGTGAGCGCCACCGCGATGATGCTCAGCCCCGCGCCCCGCACCGCGAGGTAACTCCCCCGCAGCTCGTCGAGCCCCTCCTCGTTCAGCAGCGCGGCCAGAAACGTATTGATGCCGAGGTCCACCAGCAGCGAGCCCAGAAAGTACGCCGACATCCCGATGGCAAGCAGCCCGACCCCGCTCACCCCGAGCGTCCGCGCGGTCAATGGCACGGTCACCGCAGTGACCAGGAACTGCCCGTACTTCCCGAGACTGACGAACCCGATGTCCCGCAACACCGACAGCAGCCCATCCTCGGCCACCTTCGCGCGCACCCGCCCGACCAGCGCTGTCCCCACCAGTCGCCGTCCCGCCATAGCGGTCCTCTTTCTCCCCGACCGCGCACTCCGGCCAGACCCCGAAATTCTCCTGCCCCCTCCCCACCCCCGCCACCCCAAACCCCCGACTCACCGCAAAACGTAACCCCCCATTCAAATCCATCACCCAGTCACCCGGGCTGATTCACTACGTCCGCGGCCGTCGAGTACCGCACACCCAACCACCAACCTGTGCAACGGGTTCCAACGTAGGCTCGACGACGCACCGCCCAACCGAAAGGGTGACCGATGTCCGACGACACCATGTTCAGCGTCTACGGCCGAATGACCGCCCTCCCCGGCCGCCGCGACGACCTGATCGCCTTGCTCCAGAACGGATTCCGCGCCGGTGGCCCCACCAGCGGCCTGCTCGCCTACACCATCAACACAGCTCCCGACGACCCCGACACCATCTGGCTCACCCAACTCTGGATCGACAAGCCCGCCCACGACGCAACCACCCGCTCCGAACCGGTAGCCGCCATCACCCGCCAACTGCCACCACTCCTGGCCCGACAACCCGAAGGCTGCTACGGCAACACCATCCACGCCGAGGGCCACACCCCCGAGTAACAAGAATGCCCGCCGCCTGACCGATGCCCCGGTCGGCGGACCGGCGAGCCCGGGTTCAGCTGCCGATCACCTCGTCGTGTTCCATATCGGCTGCGGGACAAGCGCATTGATCAGTCGGACGACTTCACAAGCCGTGGTCGAAACCCGTTCCACGGGAACGGGATCCGATCGGGAGCGGGTAGCGGTCCTGCTCGACGAGCTGTCGACGCCGGCGCAGGTCGCGCCGGTGAGCGTCGGCTTCGAATTCCTCGCCGCGGGCCTGGTGCCGGAGTGGGCGACCGTCCGCCGTCACATCATGACGAGTTTCGATACCTGGCGCGCGGAACAGACCTGACGTGGGTCCACAATGTCCAGAATGAAGGGGTTGCCCATCGAAAGGTCGTTCCGACGATGAAGTCCACCCGTATAGTCCTGGCCTCCCGCCCGACCGGTATGCCGCAGCCGGAGAACTTCCGCACCGAGACGGTCGAACTGGAGCCGCCGCAGCCGGGCGAGGCGCTGCTGCAGACGCTGTACCTGTCGCTGGACCCGTACATGCGCGGCCGCATGAGCGACGCGCCCTCCTACGCCCCGCCGGTCGAGATCGACGAGACCATGTGCGGCGCGACCGTCTCCCGCGTCCTCGAATCCACCGATCCCGCACTGCGGCCGGGCGATATCGTGCTGGGCTGGGGCGGCTGGCAGACGCACTCGGTCGAGCAGGTGCGGGCTCTGCAGAAACTGGACCCGAGCGCCGCGCCGCTCACCACCGCCCTCGGCGTGCTGGGCATGCCGGGTCTGACCGCGTACTCCGGTCTGCTCACCATCGGGCAGCCGAAGCCGGGCGAGACCGTGGTGGTCGCCGCCGCCACCGGACCGGTCGGCTCGACCGTCGGCCAGATCGCCAGGATCAAGGGCGCGCGAGCCGTCGGCATCGCGGGCGGTCCGGAGAAGGTCGCCCTGCTGCGCGAGCGCTTCGGCTTCGACGCCGCCGTCGACCACCGCGCCCCCGACTTCGCCGAGCAGCTGGCCGCCGCCACCCCGGACGGCATCGACGTCTACTTCGAGAATGTCGGCGGCGCGGTCTTCGACGCCGTCCTGCCCCGGCTCAATCAGTTCGCCCGAATTCCGGTGTGCGGCTTGATCGCCAACTACAACGACACCGACCTGCCGCCGGGCCCCGACCGGCTGCCGCTGCTCATGTCGAGCATCCTGCGCCGGAGCCTGACCGTGCGCGGCTTCATCGTGTCCGAGTTCGCCGGCCAGGCCGGTGAGTTCTATCCGGCGGCGGCGCAGTGGATCGCGGAGGGCAAGCTCGTCTACCTCGAGGATGTGGTCGACGGCCTCGACCATGCCGTCGCCGCGTTCCAGGGCCTGCTCACCGGCAAGAATCTCGGCAAGCTGGTCATCAAGGTCTCCGACTGACGGCCCACCCCGGACCTCCGGGACTCCCGTACAGGCGGGCGGAAGTCCCGGAAGCCGTTCTCCTACTTCATGACCGCGATGTACGGTCGCAATCCCAGGGCGATGTCCACACAGACGCCCAGCAGCACGTCCCGCTCCACCGGGTCGAGCGGGTGCTCGAGCCAGAGCCGGGTGCCCAGGATCGGGACGGGAAGCGGCTGCCCGGCCCGATCCCACCAGAAGGACTCGTCGTAGAGATCGTTCGCGATACGGCGCAGGGTCCAGCCGCCGACCGTGCGCACCACGTCGAGGCGGCCGGTCTCCTGTCCCATGCGGTCGAGCACCACGATGCGGAAGAGTTCCGGGGTCCGGGCCTCCTCCGGATCGGGTACGAAGTGGAAAAGCGTTCCCGCCGTGGATCCCACGGCGGTCGAGGTGTCGGCGCGCTGAATGGTGGCCAGCGAGGTCCCGTCGCCCCGGCTGAGCACGGTGGGCGCGGAGTCCTTGGACTCCACCCACACCACCGACCCGTCGGCGTAGGTGATGCGGTGCTTGCCGGTGCCGCCGTTCTTGAAGCCGAACAGGATGGCGGCCTTGGTCGCGAGACCATTGCCCGCGCCCTGCACCCCGGTGGCCAGCGGGTCACCGGGGCCGGCACTGAAGGTGATCTTCAGTGCGTTGCTCACCTTGTGCACGACCCGGCCCTCGATCATCGTCGAGGGGTCCTGCGGCGCTGACATCGTTCGATCGTAGGCCCGCAGGTTCGAGTCCAGCGGTGGTTTCGGCCCGGCACGCCGGGCGCGACGCGCCCCTAGCTATTGGGGAAGCCGACCTTCGCCAGCGCGGTGGTCCAGTCGGTGGCGATCGCCACCTGGGCGTCGACCAGCGCCACCTTGCCATTGCAGACCAGGGTGTGCAGCTTGGTCTCCACGCCGTCCTTGGGATTGTTCGGCCCGGCGCCCGCCTGGTGGCCCGGTGACGGCGGTTCGACCCAGATATTGCGCGGATCGTTGGGGTCGCCGCCCAGCTCCAGCGAGATCAGGTGGTCGTACTCGGCATCGCGGGGGTCGCCGGTGTAGTCGTAGGACTTGATATTGGCGGCCTTCTCCGGATTCGTGATCGACGTGTTGGGCCGAATCGAGGCGGTATAGCCCGACTTACAGATGGTGTCGGCCAGATTCGCCGCTGTCACTTTGGGATTCGTCGCGCCCGGGGTGCAGTTCGGGTCGGGCAGCGGCTGGCCGTCGGCGGTCCTGCGGTAGTGGCAGCTCCCGGGCGCGGGCTGCGCCGCCACCGTGTACGTGCCCTGGGGACCGGGGCCGACCGGAATCGTGCCCTCCTTCTCCTTGGGCGCGGGCTGCGGAACCGCTTGTGCCGGTGCATTGGCCGGATGGGTGGCCTCCCCCTTCGAGCACGCGACCGTCAAACCCAGGACCAGCAGGGCCATCGCAAGCCCTTTGTGCGCCTTCATAACTTCCCCTGCTCGAGCCGGATAGCCGCCTAATTGTGCGCTATCCCTTGGCGATCGGCCACTCGCCACGACGACACTCCGAGCAGAGATGCGGAACCCGGTTACCCGCCGGGCAATACATACCGACCGGTTATGCTGCAACGATGACAGCAGATCTGTCGCACTCCCCCGCGGCAATCCAACCGGTCGGCTCCAATGACATTCGGGCCCGCGCCCTTGCGCTGGCCGCCCTGCTGCTCGGCTCGGGCGTCCTGCACTTCCTCATGCCCAAGCCCTACGACACCATGATCCCGCCCCAGCTCCCGGGCAAACCCCGTACCTACACCCAGGTTTCGGGCGTGGCCGAGCTGGCTGCGGGCGCGCTGCTCGTGGTCCCCCGCACCCGCGGTCTGGGCGCACGCCTGGCCGCGCTGGTCTTCCTCGCCGTCTTCCCCGCCAACCTACAGCTGACCGCCGACTGGCTGCGCAGCAATCGCCCGCTGCCGCTGAAAATCGGCGCGCTGCTGCGCCTCCCGATCCAGATTCCGCTGATCACCACCGCCCGCAAGATCTACCGCGGCGTGTGACCGGGCGCGCGCCCACCCGAGTGGACCGCTGCCGCCCAGCATGAATCTGAACCGGAGCGAGTCCACAGTTGCTGATGTGTTGTCGGAGAACAGAACACATCCGTTACCATAGTCCGCGTCAGCGTGGACGAGAACCGGGACGATCACGAACAGCACCCCGAAACCGGGTGGAGCGAGGCTCTTTACGAGGGCGTTTCGAGCAATCTCACGACTGGTACCCATCACCGTCTCCAGGGCGGATGAATCCCGGCCCGGAAATGATCTGGGTTCGCGGTGAATTAGCCGGTCAGAACCGTCTCCGAACCGAGATCCGATTGCGCTGCAGTTAACAGGAAATTGACAGCTTTCGGCTGGAAATGTCTCGAGGTTCGTGTCGATCTAATTGTCTATGACCCCGATTCAGGCCCCTTCACCGCACGCACGGTGGTTCTGGATCGCGGCCGGCAGTTTCGTCGCCGTGATCTCCCTGGCAGCCCTCAGCGCTCCCACTGCGTTCGCCACGTCTCATGATCAGGCCGGTGTCGGCCAGGTCCCCGAGATCACGGCACCCAGCGCTACTGTGATTGCTCCGCACCCCATTTCGGTGACGGCCATCGCCCAGCAGATGCAGACCGCCATCCAGGCGGCCTCGCCCGGCACCAGTGTCGGCATCGACGTGGTGGACACCACCACCGGGGCGGCCATCGCCAGTCTCAATGCAGACGAGCAGTTCTACACCGCCTCGGTGGTCAAGCTACTCATCGCGCTGGACGCGTTGAAAACCCAGAACTGGCAACCGGATCCGGACACCACGACCCAGATCACCCGGATGCTGTCCACCAGTGACGACGACATCGCCGACGTGATGTGGGACAACGGCGGCAACAACGCCATCATCGATCGCATGGTCGCCGCCATCGGACTGTCCGCGACCACCGCACCGGACGACACCGCCCAGTGGGGCGAAACCCTCACCACGCCAAGGGATGTGGTCTCCGTCTTCCACTACATCACCACCGCGATCCCGGCCCCGGCCCGGGACCTGATCGTCGGCGCGCTGCACAACGCCTCCGAGACCGCCGCCGACGGCACCGACCAGTACTTCGGCATCCCCGATGCCCTCACCGGTGCGACCTGGGCGGTCAAACAGGGCTGGATGGATCTGGACTCCTCGACCACCCTGGACACCACCGGCCTGGTCTCCCCCTCCCCCGATCAGCCCTATCGCTATGCCGTGGTGGTGCTGTCCACTCAGCCCGCGGGCACCAGCTGGTCGGTGGCGGGCGCGGCCCTCACCGCCGGGGTGACCCTGCTGCACGCCGCCCTGAAGTGAGCCCGGCGCCGCCGTACCGAGCATCGTCACCGACCGAGGGCTAAGGTCGGCCGTCGGATTCGGGAGACGGAGGAGGAGCCGGAGTGGTCACGCTGTGGACGATCGCCCGCGAGTGGGGGCGTATCGGCTGCCTCGGCTTCGGCGGGCCACCCGCACACATCGCCCTGCTCCGGGACCTGTGCGTGCGGAGGCGCGGCTGGCTCGACGCGGCGGAGTTCGAGGACGCCATCGCCGCGACCAATCTGCTCCCCGGACCGGCCTCGACTCAGCTGGCGATCTATACCGCCTGGCGACTGCGCGGCACCGCCGGGGCGCTCGCCGGCGGATGCTGTTTCATCGCACCGGGTTTGGCACTGATCCTGGTCCTGGCCGCGGTCTTCCTGGCGGCGGGCAGCCCGGTGTGGGTGCGGGGCGCCGCGGCCGGGGCGGGCGCGGCGGTCGCCGCCGTCGCGGTGCATGCTGCGATGGGCCTGCTTCCGGCCGGCTGGAGGCGCGCGGGCAACGGCCGAGCCGCTCGGGCCCGCTGGATCTCCTATGCCGCACTGGGAATCGTCTCGGCCGCAGTCCTGGGACCTTGGCTGGTACTGGTCTTGATCGGGGCCGGGCTGGTCGAGGTGGGGATACGCGGCGGCCTGTCCCCGAGCCGGGTATCCGCGTGGCCGCTGGCACCGGCGGCCGGGCCGGCCACCGGCGGCCTGGCAGCGCTGTGCTGGGTGGCCTTCAAGGTGGGCGCGCTGTCCTACGGCGGGGGTTTCGTCATCATTCCGCTCATGCAGGCCGATGCGGTCGACCGCTACGGCTGGATGACCGGAGCGCAATTCCTCAATGCCGTTGCGCTCGGCCAGATCACGCCGGGCCCGGTGGTGCAGACGGTGGCGGTGGTCGGGTACGCGGCCGCGGGCGTACCGGGCGGATTGCTGGCCGCCGCGGTCGCTTTCGCGCCGTCGTTCGCCTTCGTGCTGGCCGGCGGCAAGTACTTCGACCGGCTGCGGGCCGACCAGCGCGTGCAGGCGTTCTTCACCGGTGCCGGACCCGCGGTCATCGGGGCGATCGCGGGTTCCGCGATCCCGCTCGCCCTTGCGCTGCACCACCTCTGGCAGTTCGCGGTGCTCGCGGCTGCCGCGGCGTGGCTATTGGCGGCGCGGCGCGGTGTGGTGAGCGCCCTGCTGGGCGCCGGCGCGCTCGGGGTGGCCGCGGCGCTGGCAGGCCGGCCCGTCGGCTGAGGTGCGTCAGACCGTGATGCCGAGCGCTCCGGCGACCGCGCGGGTGAGGTGGTCGGTCACCTGGGCGGGGCTCCAGTGGCGGTGTTCGGTGAGGTCGTAGACCACGCGCTCGTCGAAGATGGTGATCCACAGCAGCACCGCGTAGGTGAGGTCGTATTCGGCGGTCTTGCCCTGCCGTGCAAGGGCATTGAGCACCTCGGCGAGCATGTCGTGCAGGGCGGTGATGGATTCGTCGCCGTCGGCCAGCCGTTCGATGAAGCCCCGGGAGCTGCGGATGTAGCGCACGGCCGGACCCCACTGCCCGGCCTGGTCCACCCAGGTGCGGCAGCAGCGGTGGAAGCGTTCGACCGGATCGGGGCCGGCGTCGACGGCGGCCAGCGCCTGCACCAGATGTTCGATGGCGCGGCGATGGAAGGCCTGCAGGGCGTCCTGCGGGGTCGGGAAATGCCGGTACGCGGTGGCCACGCCGACACCCGCCGCGGCGGCGAGTTCCGGGATGGAGAAACCGATCCGGCCCGCCTCCAGCAGGCTCTGGACCGCGTCGACCAGCAGCACGCGGCTGCGCTGGGCGTCACTGCGGGTGTTCACGGGCACGCCTCCATCCTGCGCGAGCGCGACGTGGTGTCGGTGCACGGCACTCGAGTAGAGAAGTTCTTCTCAGTTTCGTATTCTCTAACAGAGAAGATCTCCTCATTTAGGAGGCCGGGATGCGGGCAGCCGCACCGGGGGCGCTGCTGGTGCTGATCATGGCGCAGCCGAACATGGCGACCGGGATGATGCCGTACTACCGGCACGCCTGGACGCTCGCACCCCTGCTCATCACCGTAATCTTCGCCGCCTACCTGTTCGCACTGACCCCGGCGCTCGCACTGGTGGGTACGCCGCCCACCCGACGGGGCTGGTGGTGGCGCATCGGGGTGGGCAGCGGGTTCGGCATCGCCGCGGATGTGGCCATGGCAGTGGCACATTCGCCGTGGCCGGTGGTCGCCGCGCGGATCTGTGCGGGGCTGTCGGTGGGGTTGGTGACCGGCTCGCTGGCCGGATTGATCCTGGAACGCAAGGGCGAACGCGGGCGCACGGCCATGGCGGTGGCGACCGTGCTCGGCTCGGCGCTGGGGACGCTCGCGGCCGCGGTCGTGGCGCAGTATCTGCCCGCACCCGGGGTGACCGTCTATCTGGGGCACGCGATAGTGCTCGCGGTAACCGCGATGGCGGTGCTGAGCGATCGTGCGGCGCGACCGGCGGCGATCGCCGGTCGCGCCGCCGCGGCTCCCGAGACCGTCGAACCGCGAATCGCCGGATACCTCAGCGGCATTGCCGCCTGGGTGTCGGCGGGACTGGTCGTCGCCCTGCTGCCGAGTTACGGTGCGGAGCTGCTGGGCACGACGAATCTCGCCCTGCCGGCGCTGCCCGTCACGCTGTATCTGGTGAGCGCCTGGCTGGCGCAGCGCCTGGTCGCGCCGGCCAGACTCGCCGCTGAACCCGTTGCAGCGCAGTGGATCATCATCGCCGGGGTCGCGCTGGCGGCGGCCGTGTCCTGGCTGCCCAGCCTGGCGCTGCTGCTGTGCGGCGGCGCGGTGGCCGGCTTCGGGCAGGGCATCGCCTATCGATCCGGACTCCGGATCGTCAGTGCCGCAACATCTCCCGACCAGCACGCTCGGGCCGCCGCACGCTTCGCCGGCGTGGCCTACGCGTGCGCGGCGGTCGCGACGGTGGGCTTCGGAGCCATCGCGACCGTGGCGTCCATGCGCGACGCGGTGCTCGCCGCCGCGGTCGTCCTCGTTCCGGTAGCCATGACCACCGCAGTCGTCCGTCGGCGCGCAACGGCGCGCGCCACGGACTCCGTTCCCACTCCGCAGATCTCGACAACCGCATAACTCTTCCGCCGCATATTCGACGCATCGAATGGAACGGCACAATTGATCGCGCGCGAATTCCGATCGCGCGCAATTACGCATGCCCGCAATGCCTTACGTTGACGAAAACTCCAGAATTCGACGAAACGAAGTCGTTACGCGAGTTCACCGCCACATAAACTCCGGCCGTTTCACTGGAATACATCAGCTCCAAAGACATTCTCTCCGAATGGATTCCAGAAATGGCAGCACAAACTCGGGCCGGCGTGACTCCGGCAACCCCGGCCGCCGACGGAACGCTCACCCGCAGTCTCGGGCGGGTGGACCTCATCGCCATGGGCGTCGGCACCATCGTGGGCGCGGGCATCTTCGTCACCACCGGCATTGCCGCCGCGACCAAGGCGGGACCGGCCATCGTCCTGTCGTTCGTGCTGGCCGGGGCCATCTGCGCACTGGTGGCGCTGTGCTACAGCGAACTCGCGTCCATGACGCCGCTGTCCGGCAGCGCGTACACCTATACCCGCGGCACGCTGGGCGAGGTGCCCGCGTTTCTGGTCGGCTGGAATCTGCTGCTCGAATACGCCGTGGCGGCGTCGGCCATCGCCATCGGCTGGTCCGGATTGTTCGGGGCCGCCCTGGATTCCTTGTTCGGAGTGACACTGCCCAAGGCGATTTCCGCGGGCCCCAGTGACGGTGGCGTCATCAATCTTCCGGCGGTCCTCATTGTCGCCGCGCTGATCGGTGTGCTCGTGTTCGAGGTCAGACTCACCGCAGTCGTGGTGAAAACTCTGGTGGCCTTGACCATCGGCGTCCTCGTCCTGGTGATCGCGGTGGGCACGCCCCATCTGCATCCCGGCAACTGGTCGCCGTTCCTGCCCTTCGGCGTGCACGGCATCGCGGCCGGCGCGGCGCTGGCGTTCTTCGCGTATCTCGGTTTCGATGTCGTCGCCACCTCCGCCGAGGAGACCCGCGATCCGCGCCGTGATCTGCCCTGGGGGATCATCGGCTCGGTCGTCATCGCCACCGCCCTCTACGTGGCGGTCAGCGCTGTATTGACCGGTGTCGCACCGTATTCCACCCTCGGCAATGCCGCGCCGGTGGCGACCGCGCTGGCCGCCGCGGGCGCCGGGTGGATCGGCAAGGTGATCCTGGTGGCCTCGGTGGTCGCGCTCACCAAGGGACTGCTCATGGTGTGCTACGGCCCGACCCGCCTGGTGTTCGCCATGAGCCGGGACGGCATGGTTCCGAAGGCGCTGTGCCGCACCGGTTCCCGGGGCACACCGGTCCGGCTGAGCCTGCTGCTCGGCACGGTCGTCGCCGCGGTGGCCGGGCTGCTCCCCATCGGCACGGTGGCGGAGCTGGTCAATATCGGCGCGCTGTTCGCGTTCGTGATCGTGGCCGTGGGCGTGCTCGTCCTGCGCCGCACCGCACCCGACCGCCCGCGTCCGTTCCGGGTTCCCTTCCTGCCCGTGGTGGCTGTCTGCGCCATCGCCGGGTGCATCTGGCTGGCAACCACATTCGAGGCACTGACCTGGTTGCGGTTCGTGATCTGGAGCGCGGCGGGAGTCGCACTGTATCTGTTCTACGGTCGCAGCCACGCGACCGCCGCTCCCGGCCACACCGCCACTGCGCTCGATCCGACCCAGGTGCCCGATCCGACCCCGGCACCCGATCCCACCCCGGCGATGGCCGAATCGAGCGCAGCGACCACTACCGCGACGGTGACCACCGGAGGTGCCGCGTGACCGCGCAGCTCGACAGCTTCTACCCGACCCGCGTCGACTTCGGGACCCTCGACGAGATCCATCGCGCGGCCGCGACCGCGCTGCCCGCCGACGTCCTGGACTTCATGGAGGGCGGCGCGGGTAAGGAGATCACCCTGCGGGAGAACCGGCTCGCCTTCGACCGCTGGCGCATCCTGCCCGCACCGATGAGCGGGGTGGGCGCGCCCTCCACCCGCACCGAATTCCTCGGAATGCCCCTGGAGACACCGCTTCTCACCGCACCCTTCGGCGGTGACGCGCTGTTCCATCCGGACGGGCATCCGGCCGTGGCCCGGGCCGCCCAGGCCCGGGGAGCGCTGTCCGTCGTGCCGGAGGCGGGCAGCTTCTCCTATCAGCGGGTACGCGCCGCAGCACCGCGCGCCGCCCGGATTGCGCAGGTGCATCCCTTCGGGCACGCGGCCGCGGTCGCGGACCAGGTGGCGCGACTGGGCTACGACGCGCTGTGCGTCACCCTCGACTGCCCGGTCGGCGGCTTCCGCACCCGCAATATGGCCAATCGCTTCGACCCCGATCAGCGGCACTTCGGCGGGAATCTGACCGGCGAGGACGGAGCTCCCGGCGTGGCGGAGATCTTCGGGCAGCTGCTCAAACGCGGTGGCATGGTGTGGGATTGGGCCGAGCTGGCCGACGCCGCCACCGGGTTCGGGCTGCCCTGGATCGCCAAGGGCGTGCTCACCCCCGCCGCGGCCGAACGCGCCCTGGCCATCGGCGCGAGCGCCCTGGTCGTCTCCAATCACGGTGGCCGCCAAGTCGATCCGGCCCCGGCCAGCCTGGATATGCTGCCGCGCATTCGCGCGGCGGTGGGCCCGGAGACACCCATCCTGCTGGACAGCGGCATCCGCACCGGCAGCGATGTGTACCTGGCGCTCGCACTGGGCGCGGACGCGGTGATCCTGGGCCGCGCGGCCATCTACGGCCTGGCCGCGGCCGGGGAGGCCGGAGTGGATCGGGTGCTGGAGCTGCTCACCGAGGAGCTGCGCACCCTGATGATCCTATCCGGCGCGGCCACCCTCGCCGAGATCGACGCCACCCGGATCATGCGAGCCGCCCCGTGAGCGCATTCCCGTTGTCCCGCACCGCGGCCGGGCTCGTGTTCACCTCCGGCCTGGCCGCCGTCGACCTGGACACCCTGACCGTCACCACCGCATCCTTCGAGGGCCAGACCGCCGAGGTCTTCCGGCAGCTCGACGCCGCCCTCACCGCGGCGGGCAGCGGCCGCGCGCACGTGCTGCGGCTGGACTGCTATCTGTCCGATCGCCGCTGGTTCCCCGGCTGGAACTCCGCCTTCCGCACGCATTTCCCGACGGCCGCACCGGCGCGGATCACCACCGTCACCACCCTGCCCATCGACGGGCTGCTCATCGAAATCCAGGCGATCGCCGTCGCCACCGCTCAGGAAGATCGATCATGACCGCAGTCACCCCGCTCGTCCAACCGCAGTCCGCCCTCGGCGATTTCACCATCCGAGACGTCATCGAGGGCCAGACCGCCGGCCAGCTCATCGTCGCCGCCGACGACTGGGGCTGGTGGGTCACCTTGCTCGGCGGCGACACCGTCGCGCCCACCACCGGCATCCAGCAGACCGTCGCCGAGGGGCTGGTGCGCGCCGGCTTCCTGCTGCGGCGCGGGCGGCGCTACCAGCTCACCCACACCGGCCACGATGTCGGCAAGAACCGGGGCTTCGTGCGGGTGGCGGTGCGCGGGTGGGAACCCACCTTCCGGCAGCTGTCGGACAGCCCGCACCGCGAATACATTCCCGCCGCCACCGAACCCGGGGAGGTGGCTCGCGGCTGCACCGATATCGCGCGGCGGCGGCCGGAGATCTTCGCGGCCATCGGGCACGCCATCGCGGCCGGAACACCCGGCTGCACCATCGATCTCGGCTGCGCCGACGCCGGCCGGGTGCTCGCGCTGGCCGGGATCGCCGAGCGGGAACGGTTCCTCGGCGTGGACATCGAGGACGGTGTGATCGCCTCGGCCACCGCCGAACTCACCGCGCGCGGGCTCGGCGACCGCATCACCCTGCTCGCCGGATCGGTGCAGCCCGAACCGGAACCGCCCGCCTGGCTGGCCACCGTCGACCGTGATGCCGTCACCACCGCCATGTCGTTCTTCCTGCTGCACCAATTGGCCAGCGACGGTGACGGCATCGCCGCGGTGCTGCGCGGCTGGATGGACTGGTTCCCCAACCTGCGGCGGCTGGTGATCGGCGACGGCTACCTGCTCGAGGCCCCGTATTGGACACAGCAGCCGTGGTTCTCGCCCACGTACGAGATCTATCACGCGGTCACCGGCGTGCGACTGTGGACGCGCCAGGAGTACGAGCAGGCCTTCGCCGAACTCGGCTGGACCGTGCGGCGGCGGCTCGAGGATCACACCATGCTGGTGACCAGCATTCTGGAACGCGACTGACCCGAATTCCCCGGCCAGCGGCCCGTCCGGCTTCGCGCATGGCCGCGGTCGGCCCGGGGTAGGCTCGCCGGGTTCGTTCGATGTTGAAGGAGAGTTCGTGGGTAAAAAGAGCCGTCTCGCTTCGGGTTTCGGAGTGATGGCTGCAGGGGTCGCGTTGCTGGGGGCGGCCACGGGCGTGGCCGGGGCGGAGCGCGCACTGACCGCGCCGGAGCAGGTGTTCGTGAGCTATCTGCAGGGGCGCGGTGAGCTGCTGACCGATCAGGATCAGCAGCTCGCGGCCATCGATGTCGGCAAGGCCGACTGCGCGGCCATCGCTTCGGGCATGACCAAGGAGCAGCTGTCCGAACAGCTTCCGGGTGGGGCGGCCGAGAAGGAGGAGGCCGTGCTGTTCCTCGACGCGGCCACTGCGCCGGGGAGCCTGTGCGGCTGAGCTGAGCCGCGGACGTAACGAGCCTGCGGGCGCTGCCGGAAACGGCGGCGCCCGCAGGTTTTTTCGGGCCCGAACGGGTCTAACTGATTGCGTAAGTTGTTAATTGCGTACCTTGCGGAATTCTTCAGCAAACCTTCTCACGCCGGTCCCGCGCGGGCGTAGCGTCACGGCACGCGACAACCCGTCACGGCGCACGAGAGGAAATTCCATGGCGCCGGAGAATTTCCGCGGCGGTGTCGTGATCGCGGCAGCCCGTTCGTGTAGAGGGTGAGTCCGGCAATCTGGCCGGGCCGCAGCCAAGGAGCGAACATGGGCAGGATCACCGCGGTCGTCAACCTCACCCTCGACGGCGTCATGCAGGCGCCGGGCCGGGCCGACGAGGACACCCGGAACGGATTCACCGGCGGCGGCTGGGCACACCGGTACGCGGATCCGGTCCAGGGCCGCGTCATGGGTGCGCACATGGCCGCGCACAGCGACGGCGGCCTGCTGTTCGGCCGTCGCACCTACCAGGACTTCTTCAGATTCTGGCCGCACCAGACGGACAATCCGTTCACCGAGGTGCTGGACAAGGCGGAGAAGTTCGTCTGCTCCCGCACCCTCGCCGAGCCGTTGCCCTGGCAGAACTCGACCCTGCTGTCCGGTGACGGGGTCGCGGCCGTGCGCGCACTGTGCGCCGGGCGGCCGGACCTGGATCTGGTGGTCCTCGGCAGCGGCGAGTTGCTGCGCTCCCTCATGCACGCGGGCATGATCGACGAGTACCTGCTCTCGATCCACCCGTTGACGGTCGGTCCCGGCGCGCGCCTGTTCGACGGCGTCGACGTGGGCCCGCTGCGGCTGACCGACAGCGTCACCACGACGACCGGTGTCCTCATGGCCACCTATCGTCCCGCCGGAGAGGAGTCGCGTTGACCGAGTACCTGCTCAGCATCTACCAGCCCGACGACACCGCGCCGCCGGACAACCTCGACGAGATCATGAGCGAGCTGGCGACACTCGATGCCGAGCTGCGGGAGTCGGGGGCGTGGGTGTTCGCGGCCGGGCTGCACGCGCCGAGTACCGCCACCGTGCTGCGTGCGCAGGGCTCGGAGGTACTCGTCACCGACGGGCCCTTTGCCGAAAGCAAGGAGCACATCGGCGGTTTCACCGTCATCCGCGCCGCCGACCTGGACGAGGCGCTGGACTGGGGTCGCCGCATGGCACGCGTCATCGGGCTGCCGATCGAGGTCCGGCCCATTCGAGACAGCTGACATGCCTGCCGGCACAGTCGATGTCGCGGCCGTCTTCGCCGAGCACTACGGCCGCGCGGTGGCCTCCCTGATCCGTGTCTTCGGCGATGTCGATATCGCCGAAGACGCGGTGCAGGACGCCTTCGCGACCGCCGTGCAGCGCTGGCCGCGCGATGGGCTGCCGCCGAGTCCACCCGGCTGGATCATCACCACGGCCCGTAATCGCGCGGTGGACCGGCTGCGCCGCGAGGCCGCCCGCGCGGACAAATACGCCCAGGCCGCGCTGCTCCGGGCAGAGGGCGAACCGATCGAGGAGGGCGCGGTGCGCGACGACCGGCTGCGCTTGATATTCACCTGCTGCCATCCCGCGCTGTCCCGCCAGGCTCAGGTGGCGCTGACCCTCCGACTGCTGGGCGGGCTGTCCACGGTGGAGGTCGCCCGGGCCTTCCTGGTGCCGGAAACGACCATGGCGCAACGCCTCACCCGCGCCAAGGGCAAGATTCGCGATGCCCGGATTCCGTATCGAGTGCCGTCCGACGCCGAGCTGCCCGCCCGGCTCGACGCCGTTCTCGCGGTCGTCTACCTGATCTACACCGAGGGTCACACCGCCACCGCCGGCGCGCGCCTGACCCGCGCCGACCTGTGCGCCGAGGCCATCCGGCTGACCCGGGTGCTCGCCGAACTCATCCCGGACGAACCCGAGGTCGACGGCCTGCTGGCTCTGCTCTTGCTCAGCGAATCACGCAGTGCCGCACGCACCTCCGGGACCGGCGAGCTCATGCCCCTCCCGGAGCAGGATCGAAGTCTCTGGGACACAGCCCTGATCGCCGAGGGCCACGCCCTGGTCCGTAAATGCCTGCGCCGCAACCAGCCCGGCCCGTACCAGATCCAGGCCGCGATCAACGCAGTCCACACCGACGCCCGCACCGCCGCCGACACCGACTGGCCGCAGATCCTCCAGCTCTACGACCAGCTCCTCACCTTCACCCCGAGCCCGGTGGTGCGGCTCAACCGCGCGGTGGCACTCGCCGAGGTCGCCGGACCCGCAGCCGCACTGGCCGAACTGGACCAGTTGGACCTCGACGACCAGCACCTTTTCCATGCCGTCCGCGCCGGTCTCCTGCACCGCCTCGGCCGGAATGCCGAAGCCGCACAGGCATACCGCGCCGCAATCGCCCACGCCCGCAACGACACCGAACGCGATTTCCTCATTGCCCGCGCCGAGGCGGCACGCCCTACCTGACCCGCTCAGCGCTTGGTCAGTCGCTCCACCGAGTCGTCCGGCAGCCGTCAGCGCGTTCAACTTCTCGGGACGGTTCAGGGTCAGGGTGGCGATGCCATCCTCGACCGTCCGGAGCACGAGCTCAGCACTCATGAGAATTGCCTTTCCTTCGACCGAATCCGGCCGCCGACGCGCACGCCATCGGCCGGATACCGAATTCGACTGTCTCAGTCCGGCTTCAGGCTACGGCCGACTCTTCTGCTGCCGGAGACGGCGCGGTGGTGACCGTCTTGGTCGGGGCGAAGAACGCGGCAGTGACGACACAGACCGCTAGCAGGATCACTGTGAGGTACAGCGAGTCGGTCAGGGCCGAAGCGTAGGGCGCTTTGATGAGGTCTGGGAGGTGGCCGGTTTCGCCGGACGAGGCGGGCAGCGAATGCACCGCCATGCGCGCGGTGAGAAGCGCGCCGATGCCCGCGCTACCGAGCACCGAGCCCACCTGGCGGGTGGTGTTGTAGATACCCGAGGCCGCCCCCATCTGCTCCAGCGGCAGGCTCCGCAATGCCGTCGCCGGGAGCGGCGCCCAAATGCAGGAGCTGCCGATACCGCAGAGCACCGACATCGAGCACATCAGCGGAATGGACCCGTGCGGGGTGGCGAGGCTGATGAACCACAACACCGCCAGAGTGAACAGGGCGAAGCCGAATGTCAGCAGATAGCGCGGCGCCACCTTGTCCGAGAGCTTGCCGACCACCGGCGACAGGATGGCGGAAACGACTGCCATCGGGGCGAATACCAGCGCCGCCTTCGTCGGGGACAGGTCGCGCACCGCCTGCAGGTAGAAGTACGACGGCACCATCTGGGCCGTCATCGCCGCGCCCAGCGCACCGGTCGCCACATTGCCGAGGGAGAAGTTGCGGTTCCGGAACAGGCCCAGCGGCACCAGCGGTTCGATCTTCGTGCGGCCTTGGTACACCAGGAAGAGCGCGAGGACGACGAGACCGCCGAAGATCAGGCCCCACACCCAGCCCGCCCAGTGGTAGCTGTTGCCCTCTTGGATGCCGAACACCAATGCCGACATTCCGATCGCGACGACGATCACCCCGGGGATGTCGAAGCGGTGATCGTTCGTCGGCAGCGCCGGAACCAGCCACGCGCCCAACGCGAATGCGAGCAAGCCGATCGGCACGTTGACATAGAAGATCCACTGCCAGCCGCCATTGTCGATGAGCGCACCGCCGAAGATTGGGCCGATCAGCGTCGCGATGCCCGCGACTCCGCCCCATACGCCCATCGCCGCGCCGCGCTTGTCCCAGGGGAAGATTCGGCCGATCACTGCCATCGTCTGCGGCGCCATCAACGCGGCGCCGAGACCCTGCACTGCTCGTGCGGCGATCAGCGAGCCGATGCCGCCCGCCAGGCCGCACCACAGCGACGCCAGGGTGAAGATTGCAAGTCCGCATAGATACAGGTATTTCGGTCCGAAACGGTCGCCGAGGCGGCCGGTGATGAGCAGCGGCACCGCAAAGGTGAGCAGGTAGGCACTGGTCACCCAGATCACCTTGGACATGTCGGTGTGCAGGCCGTTCATGATCGCCGGATTCGCAACCGCGACGATGGTCATGTCCAACAGGATCGTGAAGTAGCCCACGCACAGCGCGCCCAGTGCCCCCCAGGGGCTGCGTTCAGTTGTCATGTCCCCACCCTCAATTTCTATGTTGATCGACACAGAAATAGGTAGCAGTGCCCCGGAAGCCGCGTCAAGAGATATCTTTAGTGGGCGACACAGAATTCGTGGGAACACGGGAAGGCAGGTGGAGAATGGGAGAGCGTGGTCGTCCCCGCGGCTTCGACCGCGACGCCGTGCTGAGGCAGGCGATGATTGCGTTCTGGAGCAACGGGTATGAGGGGACGTCGATGACAGACCTCACGGCCGCAATGGGTATCGCCTCGCCCAGCATCTATGCCTGCTTCGGCTCCAAGGAACAACTCTTCCGTGCGGCTGTCGAGCTTTACGACTCGATCGTGGGCAATCCGGCGCGCCTCGCGCTCGACCACGCCCCCGTCGCCCGCGAGGCGGTACACGAGTTGCTGTGCGCGAGCGCCGATTTCTACACCGATCCCGCGACTCCGCCCGGATGCATGGTCACCCTGGCCGCCCGGACCACGGTAAATCAAGAAGCCCAGGCATTCCTCGCCGACCTTCGTCGCGGCCTGCAAGCCGCGATCGCGGCCCGGCTGCGCCGCGCGGTCGACGAGGGCGACCTTCCCGCCGAAGCAACCGTCGACATCATGGCCGCGTTCTACACCACAGTCCAACAAGGGATGTCGATACAGGCCCGCGATGGCGCCACCCGCACCGACTTGGAGGCCGTCGCCACTGCCGCCATGTCCGCATGGGAACCATTGGCAGGCCTACACTGACGCTTCCTTTCGTCGAAAACTACGCCGCCCCACCGTTCGTCGGCGAAATTCATTGCACAGCAGTGGTTTCGGTTGCCGGCGTGACGCCGTACAAACCCTCGTCGACGGCGCCGACCAGGACGTCTCCGAGTTCGGCGGATAGCATGCCTTCGACATAGCCGAGATTCAACCTTGCGGCACAACGGTATCCGCAGTCTTGCCATCAGGTGACGATCGTCGATGCCAGGGTTTGCATGAACGCGTGTATTCCCGCCAGTGTGTGCGCCGGCATCATGATGTCGCAGAACGGCAGCGCTGCCGCCATCGCACCGGTGGTCGGCTGGAATCGGGAGTCGCCGGCACGGGGATTGAGCCAGATGACGCGCCAGGCCCGGCGTCGGATCCGGGCCATCGCGCGGGCGAGGACATCGGGGGTGTCGCTGTCCCAGCCGTCCGATGCGATGACGACGACGGCGCCGCGCACAGCGTTGCCGGACGGGGTCGCGAGCAATGTACCGAGGCACCGGCCGATATGCGTGCCGCCGTAGCGGTCGACCACCTTGTCGTTGGCCCGGGCCACCGCGACATCCGGGGAGCGGTGCGCCAGCACCGCGGTCAGCCTGGTCAGCGAGGTGGAGAAGGCGAACACCTCGGGGCGATCGGGCGAACGGCGCTGCATCGCTGCCCGCATCAGGTGCAGGTAGATCGTCGAATACGGCTGCATCGAACGGCTGACGTCGCAGATCATGACGATTCGGCGCGGGCGGCGCCGGTGACGAGTGCGGACCAGCACCGCCGGCTCCCAGCCGGTGCGGCGGGAGCGGTCCATCGTCGCCCGGAAGTCGATCCGCTTGCCGTGCGGATGGTGTGCGTAGCGCCTGCTCCGGCGCTGCGGCCACAGGGCCGACGCCTGCTCCAGCCAGGCGCCGACCGTCCGCAGGTCGTCCGGATCGAAGCGGGCGAACGGTTCCTGTTCCCGTGCCGCGAACCGGCTCGGCAGCACGTCCGGCAGCGCCACGCCCCGATCGGTCGATCGGTCCGCACCGGTCGCTGATTGCAGTGTCGCCCAAGGGACTTCACCGCCTTGCCCGGACGGCCCGCGACCGCCCGTGCCCGGCGCCGACGCGCGTTCGGTCGGCAGTCCGTGCGTTCGGCTCGGCGGGTCCACGCCCAGCACCGCGTCGGCGAACACCGTCGCGAAGACCGCGTCGAAGGCGGCGAGATCCTGCATGCGATCGACGAGCGTGAGTCGCGCAGCCCAGTAGAGTTCGGTGCGCGACCGCGGCGTGATGCGACGCAAGGCCTGCACGAACAGCGCGGGCCCGCTCGGCGCCACCGCGACGCCACCACGCCGCAGCCGCGCGACCACCGCGACAGCGAATGCGGCCAGATCGACGCGCAGCAGTGCCGCTCGCGTCATCGCTTCCCGCGCATCTGCCTGCGTACCAGGATGATTCCGAGCACGGCCGCGAGCACGAACGCGATGGCGGGCGCGTATTTCTTGATCATCGCGGGCCCGACGAGTTCGACCAGATCGAGCGGCGCCGGCTCGGTTTCCGCGACCGGTTGCGGCCGTGCCGCTCGGCTGTCCGGCCCGGCCGTCGCTGCTGCGGCCGAATCGCCCGCTGCGAGTTTCTCTTCCAGCGATGCGACGAACTGACCCATCATCTTCTCCGACACCTGCTGCAACATCCCGCTGCCGAACTGGGCGAGCTTGCCGACGATCTTGAGGTCGGTGTCCACGGTGACACGGGTCTCGTCCCCGTCTTCGCGCAGTTGCGTGGTGATGGTCGCCGCCGCGTTTCCGGATCCGCGTGAATCCCGGCCGCTGCCGGTGATGACGGCGCGATGGTCGTGTTCGTCGCGCTCGACGAAATTCGCCTTCCCGGTGAATTCACTGGTCACCGGGCCGACTTTGACCTTCAGTTTGCCGAGGAAGTCCTCGCCCTCCCAGCCGACCAGCTGTGCCCCGGGCATGAGCGGAACCACCTGTTCGAGATCGGTCAGCACCGCCCATGCCTGCTCGAGGGGTGCGTGGACGGTGAACTCATTGGCGATCTTCATCGGAGTATCTCTCTCATCCGGTAGCCAGGCTTCGGGTGTATTCGACGAATGCCTCGTGGACCGTGGTGCGGTCGTCGGGTGTCTTCGCCAGTGCGCTGAGCGCGGCGACCGCCTCCGGCGCGGTGAGATCGGCGACGTCGAGCGTCACCAGCGCGGCGATCCAGTCGATGGTCTCGGCGACGCCGGGCGGCTTGTCGAGATCGAGATCGCGAGCGCGGCCCACGAATTGGGTGGCGTGCTCGATCAGCGCGTCGGTTGCCCCGGGCACGGTGCGTCGCACGATCGCCACCGCACGGGCCGGTTCCGGGTAGTCGATCCAGTGGTAGAGGCAGCGCCGCCGCAGCGCGTCGTGCAGGTCGCGACTGCGGTTCGAAGTCAGCACCGCGAGCGGCGGGTGTTCGGTGACAAAGGTCCCGAGTTCGGGAACGGTCACCGTGGCCTCACCGAGGAATTCGAGCAGCAGCGCTTCGAATTCGTCATCGGCACGGTCGATTTCGTCGATCAGCAGCACCGGGGGCGTCGGGCCGCGATATCGCACACAGCGCAGGATCGGGCGGTCGACCAGATATGCCTCGGTGAACAGGTCGGCTTCGGTGAGCTCGGCGCCGCGCGCCTCGGCGAGCCGGATGCTGAGCAGCTGACGCTGGTAGTTCCAGTCGTACAGCGCTTCGCTCACGGTGAGGCCCTCGTAGCACTGCAGGCGGATCAGCGGCGCACCCAGCACGGTGGCCAGGGTCTTCGCCGCCGTCGTCTTGCCCACTCCCGGTTCACCTTCCAGCAGCAGCGGCCGGCCCAACGTGGTGGCCAGATAGAAGGCGGCGGCGGTTCCGGTATCGAGCAGGTAGTCGTCGGCGTCGAATCGCCGCACCACGTCCTCGATATCGTCGAACGGCGACATCATGGCGACGTCGCGGCGCGCAGGCGCTGGTAGTCGTCCCAGGTGTCGACGTCCAAGGGCACCGGTGCGTCGACATGGAGTTGCGACACCGGGACGCGGCCCGACTCGATGATCTTCCACACGGCCTTGTCGCCGTGCAATCGCGCCAAGTCGCCGAATATGCTGCGACTCAGCCAAAATGGATGCCCGATACCGTCGTGGTAGCGGCAGACCGTGATCCCGGCGGACGTTCCCTCGGCGATCAGCCGCTCGACGGTCGCCGCCGGCAGACCCGGTTGATCACCGAGCATCAGCACGATTCCGGCGGCCCGAGGATGCACCAGGTTCAGGGCCGAACGCAACGACGACGAACAGCCCGAACCGAAGTCATCGGCCAGCACGACCTCCACCCCGGCGAGATCGACCTGCTGGGCCACCGCCGCCGCCGCGCCGCCGAGCGTGACGATGATCTGATCGAACGCGCAGGACCGCACCATGTCGAGGGTGGCGCCGAGAACCGTCGTATTCCGGTACGGCAGTAGCTGTTTCGCCATGCCGAGACGCTCCGAGGTTCCCGCCGCGAGCACCACTCCGGTGACGACCCCGTTCGTCATGAGCCTGTCCTCGTCGCTGCGAAAGAGGTGCGGCAGCCTGAGCTGCAGAACCAGTGGTCGACACCGTCGACAATGAGATGCGGTGTGTCCGGCCCGACGGTCACGGTCATGCCGCACACCGGATCGCGCACCTCGATCGCGACCTTCGCCGCGCGGGGCGTGACGGCCAAGCCACCTTTACGGATCGCCTGGATCACTTCCGCGACAATCGAGACCGCTATCTCCGCGGACGTCTTGGCGCCGATCGGCAAGCCCACCGGGGTGCGGATGCGAGCCCGCTCGGCGTCGGTCAATTCGAGTTCGTCGAGGATCGACGCGCCCCGAATCGTGCTGGCCACCATCCCGATGTACCCCACACCCGCGTCGAGCGCGACGCGGATCATCTCGGCCTCCGGGCCACCGTGGCTGGCGATCACCAGCACCGTCGTATCGGCCAGCGAATCCAGCGAGCCGGCTTCGGCAGCACCGCGCCGCACCCCGAAACCCACCAGTTCGCACATGTCGGCCAAGGCATCCGCGATGGGTGTCGCGCCGCAGATGCGCACCAGCGGCGCCGGGATCTGCGGCTCCAGGAAGATCTCCAGCGCTCCGCCGGACAGACAGGGATTCACCACCACCGCCGCGCCGGGCGCTTCGGGAAAATGCAGATCGCCGTCGGGCAGTACGCGCAGCAGCACACTCTCGTGCGACTGCAGGGCACCCAGCGCCGCCTTGCGGACCGAGTTCTGGGCGCACTGGCCGCCGACGAATCCTTCGATCGTCCCGTCCTGCAACAGGATCGCCTCGTCCCCGGCGTGCGCCGAGGTCGGCTGCTGGGCGCGCACGACGGTCGCGTGCACGAACGGGGTCCGGGTGCGGACCAGCTCCTCTGCACGCTCGTTCATCTTCATCGGTGACCCCATCGCTCGGACCCCACTCAGATGGGCGGTGTGGCCCGGCCCTGCATCGCGTCCCACACCCGCGACGGCGTCAACGGCATGTCGGCGTGCCGAACCCCGAACGGCGCCAGCGCATCCACCACCGCGTTGACCACCGCCGCCGGCGATCCGACGGTGGCCGATTCGCCGATGCCCTTCGCGCCGATCGGATGATGCGGCGACGGTGTGACCGTGTACCCGGTCTCGAAATGCGGAACCTCCAGCGCCGTCGGGATCAGGTAGTCCATCAGCGATCCGCCGAGGCAGTTGCCGTCCTCGTCGAAGGCCATGATCTCCATCAGCGCCATGCCGATGCCATCGGTGATGCCGCCGTGCACCTGACCCTCGATGATCATCGGATTGATCCGGGTGCCGCAGTCGTCGACGGCGAGGAAGCGCCGCACCTTCACCACGGCTGTCCCCGGGTCGATGTCGACGACGCAGAAGTACGCACCGTAGGGGAAGGTGAGATTCTCCGGGTTGTAGCAGATCTGCGCGTCGAGTCCGCCCTCGATCCCCTCGGGCAGATCACCGGCGCCGTGTGCGCGCATCGCGATCTGCTGGATCGTCACGGCCGCAGACGGATCGCCCTTGACGTGGAACGAGCCCTTCTCCCACTCGAGGTCGGCGACGGAGACCTCGAGCATGCCCGACGCGATGATGCGCGCCTTGTCGCGCACCTTCCGCGCCACCAGTGCGGCAGCGGCGCCCGAGACCGGTGTCGACCGGCTGCCGTAGGTGCCGAGGCCGAACGGTGTCTGATCGGTGTCGCCGTGCACAACGTCGATGTCGTCGGGCGGGATGCCGAGTTCCTCGGCGACGATCTGGGCGAACGTCGTCTCGTGCCCCTGCCCCTGGGTCTGAACCGACAGCCGTACAACGGCTTTGCCGGTCGGATGGACGCGCAGCTCGCACCCGTCGGCCATCCCGAGTCCGAGGATGTCCATATCCTTGCGCGGACCGGCGCCCGCGGCCTCGGTGAAGAAGGACATCCCGATGCCCATCAACTCGCCGCGGGCGCGCCTGTCCCGCTGTTCTTCACGCAAGGCGTCGTAGCCGATCATGTCCATCGCCAGACGCATGGTCTTCTCGTAGTCGCCGGAGTCGTAGACCCAGCCGGTCTTGCTCTTGTACGGGAATTGTTCGGCGCGAAGAAGATTCCGCAGCCGCAGCTCGGCCGGATCCATCTTCAGCTCGTAGGCGAGGCAGTCCACCAACCGCTCGACGAAGTAGACGGCCTCGGTGACCCGGAACGAGCACGCGTAGGCGACGCCGCCGGGGGCCTTGTTGGTGTAGACTGCGGTCATCTTGCAGTAGGCGGCCTCGATGTCATAGCTACCGGTGAAGACGCCGAAGAAGCCCGCCGGATACTTCAGCGGCGCGGCCGTGCCGTTGAAGGCACCGTGATCGGCCAGCACGGTCGACCGGATGGCCAGGATCTTGCCGTCGGTGGTGGCGGCGATTTCGCCGACCATGATGTAGTCGCGGGCGAATCCGGTGCTGGTGAGGTTCTCGCTGCGATCCTCCATCCACTTCACCGGTTTGCCCAGCAACAGCGACCCGACGATGGCGCAGACGTATCCCGGATAGATGGGCACCTTGTTGCCGAACCCGCCGCCGATATCGGGTGAGATCACCCGGATCTTGTGTTCGGGCAGTCCGGCCACCATCGCGTAGATCGTGCGGTGGGCATGCGGCGCTTGGCTCGTGGACCACAGCGTCAGCTTCCCCGTCACGGGATCGAGATCGGCGACGGCGCCGCAGGTTTCCATCGGGGCGGGATGCACACGCGGATAGACGATCTCCTGCTCGACCACGACATCGGCGCGCGCGAACACCGCCTCGGTCGCGGCGGCATCGCCGGTCTCCCAGTCGAAGCAGTGATTGTCCCGCTTACCCTCGAGATCGTCGCGGATCACCGGCGTATCGGGCGCCAGTGCGGTCCGGGCGTCGATCACCGGATCGAGCATCTCGTACTCGACATTGATGAGCTCCAACGCATCGCGCGCGGAGTAGCGATCCTCGGCGACGACGAACGCCACCTCCTGGCCCTGGAATCGGACCTTGTCCGTCGCCAGCACCGCCTGCACATCGTTGGACAGCGTCGGCATCCAGGCCAGTCCCTTCGCCGCGAGATCGGCACCGGTGACGACCGCCTTGACCTTCGGATGTGCCTGTGCCGCTGAGACATCGACGCTCACGATCCGCGCGTGCGCGAACGGGGAACGCAGTATCGCCATATGCAGCATGCCGGGCAGCTGCACGTCGTCGACATAGTTGCCGCGCCCGCGAATGAACCGCGGATCCTCCTTGCGGAGCATCCTGCCGTGACCGCACGGCTTGCGGTCGTTGTCGACTCTGTCTTCGGGCCGGGGCTCGACGGCGGTCATGACGTGCTCCCTACCGGCGTCGGCGTGGCCGCGGGTTCGGGCTCCACCGCTTCGCCTCGTTGCTTCGCCGCGGCCCACTGGATCGACCGCACGATGGTCGTATATCCGGTGCAGCGGCAGATCTGGCCCGAGATCGCCTCCCGAATGGTCTGCTCGTCGGGATTCGGATTGCGGTCGAGCAGGGCACGGGCGGTGATCATCATTCCCGGCGTGCAGAAGCCGCACTGCAACCCGTGACACTGCATGAAGCCCTCCTGCACGGGATCGAGCCGGCCGTCCACCTCGAGCCCCTCGACGGTGCGCACCGCGTGGCCGTCGGCCATGACGGCCAGCATCGTGCACGACTTCACCGGTTCGCCGTCGACCTCCACCACACAGGTGCCGCAGTTGCTGGTGTCACACCCCCAGTGGGTTCCGGTGAGCCGCAACTGATCTCGCAGGAAATGCACCAGCAGGATGCGTGGCTCGACCTCCGCGGTCACCGGCTCGCCGTTGACGGTCATGGTTACCTGCATGGCTAATTCCCTTCCGGCGCAGATTCGTTCAGTACGCGCTCGACCGCGGTACGCAGCACGCGAATCGTCAGTTCGGACGCGAGATGGCGCTTGTAGTCCGCACTGCCGCGGGCATCGGTGACAGGTGAGCACGCTGCGCTCGCGCGGCGGCCCGCCTCCGCGAAAACGTCTTCGGTGGGCGGCACGCCGATGAGTGCGTCGACTGCGCCGGCCAGCGCCGCCGGATCGGGGTTGACCGCCGTCAGACCGATCCGTGCGGCCGCGATCGTGTCGCCGCGCAGTGTCACGGTCGCCCCTGCCGCCGCGATCGCCCAGTCACCGACCCGGCGCTCCACCTTCGCGTAGGCACTCGAGGTCCGATGCCGCACCGGAATTCGGATCTCGATCAGAAGTTCGTTGTGCGCCATGGCGGTTTCGTACGGACCGACCAGGAAGTCGTCCATGGCGATCTCCCGGTCGCCGGACGGTCCGCGCACCAGGCAGGTGGCGCCGAGGACCGTGCAGACCGTGGTGAGATCCTCGGCGGGATCGGCCTGGCACAGCGAGCCGCCGATCGTGCCGCGATTGCGCACGACCGGATCGGCGATCACACGCTCGGCGTCACGGAAGATCGGGCACACCGCGGCGAGATCGTCGGACTCGAGCAGATGCCGATGCCGGACCATCGCACCGATGCGCACCAGGGTCGGATCGGTGACGATGTAGCCCAGTTCGGCAGCCAGGTCGTTGATGTCGATGAGATATTCCGGATTGGCCAGCCGCAGCTTCATCATCGGTAGCAGGCTGTGCCCGCCCGCCACGATGCGCGCCTCGTCGCCGAGCCGGTCCAGTAGTCCGATGGCGTGATCCACGCCCGTTGCGCGCTCATATTCGAATGGCCCAGGAACTTGCACGTGATCTACCTCACATCAATGGGAAGAAGCTCAGCCTCTGTCCCGCTGATGCGGTCGTCAAGACCGAGTTAAGCAATCGCTTAACTGGCTGTTTGCGCCCTGTGGTGGATGCGGCCGCCGGTCCGGGTCAGGGAGCGACCGTGTCCGCCCCAGCGGCGCGCGATGATCTCCGCCGCGATGGAAACCGCCGTCTCCTCGGGTGTCCGGCCGCCCAGATCCAGCCCGATCGGGCTGGCGAGCCGGGCGAGTTGCTCGTCGGTGAGACCTGCCTGTCGCAGCCGGGTCAGCCGCTCGTCGTGCGTGCGGCGCGACCCCATGGCGCCGACATAGCCGATCTCCGGCGCGCGCAGGGCCACCTCGAGCAGTGGCACGTCGAACTTGGGATCGTGGGTCAGGACGCAGACGACGGTCTGCGAATCGATCGCACCCGCCGCGATCTGCGCGGCCAGATAGCGGTGCGGCCAGTCGACGACGACCTCGTCGGCGGTCGGAAACCGGGCGGAGGTGGCGAACACCGGCCGCGCGTCGCACACCGTCACCCGGTACCCGAGGAACGATCCCTGCTGAGCGAGGGCGGCTGCGAAATCGATCGCCCCGAACACCAGCATCCGCGGCTGCCGGGCATAGCTGGCGACGAAAACCGCCATGCCCTCGCCGCGGCGCTGCCCGTCCGGACCGTAGGACAGCACCTCGCTGCGGCCTGCCGCGAGCAGCCCGCGTGCGTCATCGATCACCGCATCGTCGGCGCGCGCCGACCCCAGGGTGCCGTGCGCGATGCCCGGCCGGATCAGCAGCCGTCGCCCTATCCGGGCGGTGTCGGGGTGCTCGATGACGGTCGCGATCGCGACCGGCCGGTCAGCGGCGATCTCCGCGGCGACCTCGCCGAGTTCCGGAAACGTTGCCCGCGAGACCGCCTCGACGAAGATGTCGATGATGCCGCCACAGGTGAGACCGACGGCGAATGCGTCGTCGTCGGAGATGCCGAACCGCTCCAGCACCGGACGACCGGTCCGGATGACGTCGGTGGCGAGTTCGTAGACCGCGCCTTCGACGCAGCCACCGGAGACCGAACCGCCGACCGTCCCGTCCGAGGCGACGACCATGGCCGCGCCCGGCGGTCGCGGCGCCGAACGGAAGGTCCGCACGACCGTGGCGACCCCCGCCGTGCCCCCGCCGTTCCAGGTTTTCATCAGATCCGTGAGCACGTCCTGCATGGTGCGTCCTCCGGGCGCGATGCGGCTGTAGGCACTGCGTCCACCTCCAAACTAGACTCGGGTTGTGACGCCCGCCCAGCTTCGGGCCTACTCGACAGTGGTGCGGCTCGGCTCCGTCCATGCGGCGGCCAGAGAGCTGGGGATATCCGACGCCGGTGTCTCGACGCACATCGCGCAGTTGCGTAAGGAGCTCGACGACCCGCTGTTCACTCGCACGGCGGCCGGTCTGGCCTTCACGCCCGGTGGGTTGCGCCTGGCCAGCCGGGCGATCGAGATTCTCGGACTGCAGCGCCAGACCGCCATCGAGGTGAGCGAGGCGGCGCACGGCCGACGGCTGCTCCGGATCGCGGCATCGAGCGCGTTCGCCGAACATGCCGCGCCCGGCCTCATCGACCTGTTCGCGGCGCGGGCGAAGGATCTGTCGGTCGAGCTGAGTGTTCATCCCACCAGCCAGTTCCGCAGCTTGATCGAGACCCGTGCGGTGGACATCGCGCTGGGGCCCGGGCAGAACAACACCGACACGACCATCACCACCCGGCCGTTCCTGAAGTATCAGATCATTTCGGTCGCGCGCCCCGACAGCCCGCTGGCGGACGTCGCACCGTATCCGGCGCTGCTGCGGGAGCAGCAGTGGATGCTGGGCCCCGGCGCCGGCAGTGTCGACGGGCGTATCGCAACGATGCTGCGCGAGTTGGCGATTCCCGAATCACACCAGCGGATCTTCCAGAGCGACGCGGCCGCCCTCGAAGAGGTCCGCCGGGTCGGGGGCATCACCCTCGCGATCGGCTTCGCCGTCTCCTCCGACCTCGCGGCCGGTCGGTTGACCCGTATCAAGGGAGCCGGCCTTCAGGTATCCGACGAGTGGTGCGCGACCACTCTGCCACCCGACACCCGACAGCCCGCGGTGTCGGAACTGCTGCGGTTCATCGCCACCCCGCGATGTATCCAGGCGATGATCCGCGGGTCCGGGGTCGGAGTCACCCGGTTCCGCCCGAAAGTGCATGTGACGTTGTGGAGTTGACCCTACTGACCGGCCAGATTTCTGCGCCGAGACAACGAGGGAGCAGCACATGGACGACGAGTTCGAACGCACGCCGCGTCTCACGGCCTTCCCGCGCATCGACGACTACGGCTTCATCTCCGACTGCGAGGTCACTGCGCTGATCGCCCCCAGCGGAGCCATCGAGTGGATGTGTCTGCCCCGGATCGACTCCGCCAGTGTCTTTGCCGCCGTACTGGATCGTTCCGCCGGTTCGTTTCGGTTCGCCCCGGTCGAATTCATGGTGCCCACCGATCGCCGCTACGTCCCCGGGACGATGGTCATGGAGACGAGCTGGCGCAGTGGCGAAGGGTGGGCGACAGTTCGCGATGCGCTGCTGGTCGGGCCCTGGCGGCATCAGACACCCGGCCACAGCGCCCATCGTCGAACCCCCACCGACTACGACGCCGAGCACATATTGCTGCGGACGGTGCACTGTGAGACCGGGCAAATCCAGTTCGGGCTCGACTGCCAGCCGTCCTTCGACTACGGCAGGCATCATGCCCATTGGGAGTACCTCGACAGTTACTACCTCGCGCAGGCCAGTGCCGACGGGATCGATCTGGAGCTCACGCTCAGCACCGACATGCGCTTGGGACTGGAGGGTACGCACGCGCTTGCGCGCACCCTGCTGAAGGCGGGCGACACCCGCTTCTGCGCGCTCTCCTGGGGCAGTCGCAACGCGCCCACCGCCGTCGACGAGGCCGAAGAACGGCTGCTGCGAACGATCCACCATTGGCGGCACTGGCTCGCCGGCGGGCGGTTTCCGGACCATCCATGGGCTGCCCAGCTGACCCGCAGCGCGCTGACCCTCAAGGGGCTGACCTTCGCACCCACCGGTGCCATCAGCGCCGCTGCCACCACTTCACTACCCGAAACACCAGGTGGACAACGCAATTGGGACTATCGCTACTCGTGGATACGTGACTCCGCCTTCGCGCTGTGGGGCCTGTACACACTGGGCTTCAGCTGGGAGGCGAACGACTTCTTCTCCTACATCACGAACTTGACCGAAGGCGTCCGCGACATGCAGATCGTCTACGGCATCGGCGGCGAAAGCGACCTCACCGAGCAGACCCTCACCCACCTGCGCGGCTACGAGAATGCCGGCCCCGTGCGCATCGGCAACGACGCGTACCGGCAACGCCAGCACGATGTGTGGGGCGCTGCGCTGGACGCGGTCTACCTCTACGCGCGCAACCAGGACCGAATCGACGCGCGCGCCTGGCCGGTGCTGGGCCGGGCGGTCAAGAGCGCCCTCACCTACTGGCGCGAGCCCGACCATGGCATCTGGGAAGTGCGCGGGAAGCCTCAGCACTTCACCTCCAGCAAGGTGATGTGCTGGGTTGCCGCCGACCGCGGTGCCCGGCTGGCCCGCATCCACCAGGACTTCGAACGCGCGCATCGCTGGCAACAGGCCGCAGACGAGATCCACGCCGACATATGCGCTCATGCGGTCGACTCCCGGCAGGTGTTCACCCAGTACTACGGCAGCACGGCGCTGGATGCTTCGGCCCTGCTCATCCCGCTGGTTCGTTTCCTGCCCCCCGACGACGAGCGGGTACGCAATACGGTGTTGGCCATCGCCGACGAATTGACCGAGGACGACCTCGTACTGCGGTACCGAGTCAGTGAAACCGACGATGGATGCACGGGGGAAGAAGGTGCCTTCACGATCTGCTCGTTCTGGCTGGTCTCGGCATTGTCGGAGATCGGTGAAAAGAAACGAGCCAAACAGCTGTGTGAGAAACTGCTCGCCTACGCCAGCCCCCTCGGCCTCTACGCCGAGGAGATCAACCCCCGAACCGGCCGGCACTGGGGCAACTTCCCCCAGGCGTTCACCCACCTCGCGCTGATCAACGCCGTAATGCACGTCATCCAGGACGAACAAGCCGTCACGCGGCAGGCACTCGGCGGGGAATCGATCTCCCCGCGACTCGACGATGCATCATTCTCGCTGGGATACATTCGCTAGCCCTGACGCTCATCGACGAATTTTCTCCCGGGGAGGCGGTGTCCCCGTGGATGTCGTAACAGATAATTCGTCCGCCCCTGCGGGCTCAATGGCGTTTGGTGATCACGACCGGTTTGATCTCGGTGGGTATACCGTCCAGCGCCGATACCGGGATGCCGAGAACAGTGGCGGTAACCTCCCGTGGAATCGAATTCAGGGCAGCGAGAATGCCGATATCGTCGCTTGTCTCCGGGGCGCTGGTGTTGAAGACGATAAGTAGTTCGAGTGGGGCATCGGCGCGGGCATTTTCGAAATAGTGAAAGAACCCCTGCGGGGCGAAGACCAGGTCGCCCGCGTGTGCTTCGAATACATCGTTGTGGTAGCTGCCGTCCGGATGGGTACCCATGACAGTCCATTTCGCGCTGCCGGAGATGTGGTAGTTGAGTTCCCACGCCGTGGGGTGCCAGTGCGGTTCGCGGACGCCTCCGGGCTCGAGCCGCACGAAGTACGCCGCACCGTTCTGACCGGCCAGCACCGGGAAGTTCTGTTCGTGGGCTCCCTGCAGCGTGCCGCCGTCGTAACGGTCCGGTTCGGCGGCGGTGAGGTGGAACAGATGCGCGGACTTGTTCAGATTGGCATCGATGCTGCCGGCACTCGGTAGTTCGGTCCGCGCAGGCTCGGCGCAGGCCGCGGCGGCTGTCAAACCCGCACCGAGCGCCGCGCCGCCCAGCATTGCCGCGCCGGTCCCGATGGCAGCGCGGCGGTTCACTGCCGGTGTTTCGTCAGGACGATCGCTCGACATGTCGCTCCGTTCCACACAGATTGGTCGCGGTCAACTCCGGGCAAATGCATCGACGGGGGCGCTCGACAAGGAAGCGTACCCAGGGTCGAGCCGCCGGCACTGGAGCGACTCCCGAACAGATGGACGCGCCGGGAGTGGTGGAACAGCAACGGCTTACGTAGCGCTGCGAAGAAGACATCGATTTCTGTTGTGGCGCTCAGCTTTTGACGACCCTTCCGAGGCCATCCGCTATCGAGCCCGTTTCACCCCCGCCGAAGGGGGTACCCCAGCGGAGTACCCCCTCGAAACCGCCTCTGATCAGGCGAGTTTCAGGCTGCGCCCGATGATCTCCTTCATGATCTCGGTGGTGCCGCCGTAGATGGTCTGGACGCGGGCGTCCATGTACGCCTTGGCAATCGGGTACTCGCGCATGTAGCCGTAGCCGCCGTGCAGCTGCAGGCACTTGGTGATGAGGTCGACCTGCTCCTCGCTCGACCACCACTTGGCCATGGCGGCCTCCTCGACGGTCAGCTTCCGGTCGTTGAGCAGCTCGATGCAGCGGTCCACGAACACGCGCACGGCGGTGGTCTTGGTGGCCAGCTCGGCGAGCACGAAGCGAGTGTTCTGCTGGGCGCCGATCGGCTTGCCGAACGCCTTGCGGTCGCGCACGTACTGGCAGGTCAGGTCCAGGCAGGCCTCCATGGCGGCGGCGGCCATGACGGCGATGGACAGGCGCTCCTGCGGCAGGTTCTGCATCAGGTGGACGAAGCCCTGGCCCTCGCTGCCCAGCAGGTTCTTGCCGGGGACACGAACGTCGGTGAAGGACAGCTCGGCGGTGTCCTGCGCCTTGAGCCCGATCTTGTCCAGATTGCGGCCGCGCTCGAAGCCGGGCATGCCGCGCTCGACCACGAGCAGCGAGAAGCCCATCGCGCCCTTCGACGGGTCGGTCTGGGCGACCACGATCACGATGTCGGCATTGATGCCGTTGGTGATGAAGGTCTTGGCGCCGTTGAGGATCCAGTCGTCGCCGTCCTTGACCGCGCGGGTCTTGATGCCCTGCAGGTCCGAGCCGGTGCCGGGCTCGGTCATGGCGATGGCGGTGATGATCTCACCGGAGCAGAAGCCCGGCAGCCAGCGCCTCTTCTGCTCCTCGTTGGCCAGCTCCAGCAGGTAGGGCGCGATCACGTCGTTGTGCAGACCGAAACCCAGGCCGGAGTAGAAGCCCTTGGTGACCTCCTCGGTCACGATGGCGTTGTAGCGGAAGTCCAGCACGCCCCCGCCGCCGTACTCCTCCGGCACGGCCATGCCGAGGAACCCCTGCTTGCCGGCCTCCAGCCAGACCGAGCGATCGACGATGCCGTCGTGCTCCCACTGCTCGTGCCGGGAAGCCACATGCTGATCGAGAAACTTACGGAACGACTCCCGGAACAGCTCGTGTTCGGGTTCGAAAAGAGTGCGCTCCACGCCAACCTCCTACAGTGACCACATCGGCACCATCGCCTGTGCTCATTACCGTACTCGAAAGTCGAACGGAGGTTAACTTCACGGGAGAAGAAAGCGGTCCGAACTGCGACAGTCGCCATTGACGTCGCGGAACGGAGCTGCTGAACCCCGGTAAACCTACCGGGAAATCAGGGTGGTGCTCAGAGGCCGAAGCGGCCCAGGGTGCGGCCCAGCAGGCTGCGACCGCGGTCCCGGTCGCGCTCGGCCAGCAGGAAGTCCAGTTCACCTTCCAGGGCCTTCTTCACCACGGTCTGCAGCTCGGTGGCGGCGGCCTCGAGATCCTCGGCGTCACGCCACGGGCTGGTGTCGATCGGGGTGCCGAGGGAGTAGTAGAAGCGCTCGGGCTTGGGCACCAGCGTCGGACCGAGGCCGCGGATCAGCGGCGGTGTCAGATTCGAGCGCAGGCCCAGGCCCTCGACGGCCTTGCGCAGCGGCAGCATGACCGGGTGATCGCCGTCGAAGACGATGTCGTAGATGTCGTCGCCGCCGACCATGGCGATCGGGACGATGGGCGCGCCGGTCGCGATGGCCATCTTGGCGAAGCCGGTGCGGCCCTCCCACAGCAGCTGGTACTTCTGCCCCTTGCCGCGCATGGCCTCGCGGCCACCGCCCGGGAACACCGCCACGGCCTCGCCCTGTTCCAGCAGCGTGGTGCAGTTGTGGCGGTTGCCACGCACGATTCCCCAGCGGTGCAACACATCTCGCAGCCCCGGCACATCGATGAGCACGTTCTCGGCGAGCCCCCGCACCAGCCGATCGTGCTGCTTCAGAATCTCGTGCGCGAGCAGCGGGGCGTCGGTGCCGCCCGCCAGGCTGTGATTGCCGACGAGCAGCACCGGGCCCTGCTCGGGGAAGTTCTCCATCCCGTAGAAGCGCGGGCTGAACCAGGACCGCGACGGGGCGACGAGCAGATCGATGATGCGGCGATCGGCATCGGTGAGATCGACGTGCAGTGGCGCGCCGTCGGTCAGCCCCCTGGGCGATTCGGTGTCGGACCATTGATCGTCATGACGAGTCAAGACAAACCCTCCCTGCAAGAACCTTCGATAACGGCATCGTAACGAAAGTCCGCGCAGGTCACCGAATCAGGGTTAGAACAGGTTCGAGCGCCCGAATGAGACAAACTCGGCTTCGAGTTCCAATTTGCCGGAATCGGTGAAGAGGTCGTACTCCGGTTTGCCGCGACCGGCCCAGCGATAGATCGGCTCGGCGGTGTGCCAACGCTGTTCCTGGAGTTCGCGTTTGAGCACCTTGTTGGAGCCGGTGACGGGCAGATTTCCCGACACCCGCAGCAGCCGGGGCGCGCCCTTGCTGCCGAGATCGTCCTGGGCGCTGAGGAATTCGGCGAACTCGGCGGCATCGAATGCGGCCGGGTCGGCCACCTCGATGGCGGCCATCACCTGGTCGCCCGAGCGGGCGTCGGGGACGCCGTAGACCGCGGCGGCAATGACCGCGGGATGCCGCCGGATCACCTGTTCGATCAGTAGCGTCGAGGTGTTCTCGCCATCGACGCGAAGCCAGTCGCCTTTGCGTCCGGCGAAATAGAGGAATCCGTCCGCGTCGATATATCCGAGATCGCCGGTCCAATACCAACCGTTCCGCAAACGTTCGGCATCCGCGCCATCGTTTTTGTAATAGCCCTCGAAAACGAGCGCGCCCGCCTTGTCGATCATCTCGCCGACCGATTCGTCCGGATTCAAGACACGACCGTATTCATCCAATTCCGCTCGCGCGCAATCGGCGAGGGTCTCCGGATTCACCACCGCCACCCCCGGATGGGCCGGACGGCCCAGCGCCGCGGCCGGCGCCGCCGGGTCGATGGCGGCCAGGGCCGGGCCCTCGCTGGAGCCGTAGCCCTCGAAGAGCTCGGCTCCGAAGCGGCGGCGGAACTCGGCCTGGTCGGCCACCGACGCCTCGGTGCCGAAACCACGGTCCAGGGTGTTGTCGGCGTCGTGCGGACTCGCCGGGGTGGCCAGCAGGTAGCCGAGTGCCTTGCCCACATAGGTGAAGAAGGTCGCGCCGAAATACCGCACGTCCGAGAGGAATCCGGAGGCCGAGAACTTCGGGGTGAGGCAGACGGTCGCACCGTTGGCCAGGGCCGGAGCCCACAGCGCCATGATGGCATTGCCGTGGAACAGCGGCATGCAGCAGTAGTCGACATCCTCGCGCACGTGACCGAACTTGTCGGTGGCCGCGTACGCGATCACCGCCAGACGGCGCTGCGTGCACTTGACCGCCTTGGAGGTGCCGGTGGTGCCGGAGGTGAACAGCAACAGCAGCAAGGCTTCCGGGCCCGCGTGGGCGGCGGGCTCGACCCGGTGCGCGTCGATCCGCTCGGCGTAGGCCGGATCGTCGACCAGCAGGAACCGCTCGGGTTCCAGGTCGAGATCCAGCCCGCGCAGGCGGGCCATCCCGGCCGCGTCGGTCACGATCAGCTGGCAGTCGACATAGCGAATGTCGGCCTCCAGCTGGGCGCTTCCGCGCGTCGGGTTGATGCCCACCAGGGTCGCGCCCGCCAGTGCGGCGGCGCCCAGCCAGAAGACGAAGTCGGGCACATTGTCCAGCAGCACCCCGATGTGGAAGGGCCCGTCGCGCCGCAGTTCCCGGGCCAGTTCGGCGCGTGCCGCCGACTCCCGCACCACCGCGTCCCAGGTCCAATCCCGGTCGCGGGTCCGCACTCCGAGCCGCTCTTCGCCGAGGCGGTCGAGCAGCATGGTCGCGATGTCCGCGCGACGCCGGGGTTGCTCCGGCGACCCCGTCGGGGTCTCCGCCGACACGGCCGGGGGTGCCACTGATAGGTCCGTCATGTCCGATTCGCCTTCCATATGCCGAGTCTCGCCGCTGTCAGACGGCCGGGTGCACGAGTTCGACGTATTCCCTGGGCAGCTCGTCGAACGACAGCTTGCGGATCTCCACCGGGCCCGAGTGGTAGGAGTCCTCGCCGACGATCAGGCCGTTCGCATCGACCGGCCACAGCAGCAGCTGGCGGAAGGTGATCAGGTAGTCGGCGGCGGGATCGTCGACGGGAATGCCGATCTGGGCGGCGTAGGCGCCGGGGTAGATCTGCTTGAGGAAGCCCTCGGTGACCACGCAGTCGTCGTCCACCAGCAGGCGGTCCAGCTCGAACTCCAGGATGTTGGACTTGCTCTCGACGAAGGCCGAGTAGTAGGCGTGCACGGTGTCCCACCCCTTCGGGCCGACATCCTGGCCCGCGTTCCAGAAGTGGTAGTCCGGTTCCGCGACCAGGGTGCGCATCAGACCGTCCAGGTCGGGGGCGGCCTCGGCCTTCATGTGCTCGATGACGATGCCGAGCACCTGGCGGTGGCGCTCGTTGGTGGTGACGGCCAGCCGCTGCTCGAGCAGCTCCCAGGTCTTGGCCGGATCGACAATCGCCATGGTGTGAATCTCCTTCTCCCGCACCGGTTGTGCCCACCGATCGTCACCGAACGACGTGACCCGGATCACCCGCCGCCCGTCGCGGGTATCACCGCCTTCACCCGACACCTGTCGGATCGGGCGGCATCCGGCCCGCCAACTGCGCGGAGGACAGCGTCATGCGCCGGACCGTCAGCACCAGGGTGGCGGTGAACCGGTCCAGCGCCTCGTCCACATCCCAGCCCATCACCGCCTCGACCTGCGCTATCCGCGCGGCCACCGTGCTGTGATGCAGGTGCAGTTCGGTCGCGGTGCGCCGCAGGGTGCCGAAGACGCAGAACGCCTCGAGGGTGTCGACGGCCAGCGCTCCTGCCTCGGTGGCGGCGAACTCGTTGATCCGCATGACATCCGCCGTCCCCAGCAGCCGCTGCACCGGCAGATCCGCCAGCAGCTCCAGCGCCCCCAGCCGTTCGAACGCGATCACCCGCCGCCCGTGCCAGGTCGACGACGCGAATCGCATCGCGCGGCGCGCCTGCTCCCACGAGGTGGCCGCCGCGAACGCCGGCAACCGCTCCCCCACCCCGATCCACGGCCCGCCGGTGCCCGCCTGCGATGCCGGGAACGACTGCGCGACAGCAGCATTCAGGATATCCGACAGTCCCCGGTCGACCATCGACGGACGCCCGGGCCCGGTCGTGACCGGCACCGCCGAGCTACCGGCCGCGAACACGGACCGGTCCGAAGCGACAGCCGGCCGGCGCATGGTCTCCCCGGCACCACCGGGCGGCGCGAAATCCTGCACCAGCACCGCGGTCGTCGCCCCGATCACGGCCTGCCGCAGGATCGGCACGTGCTCGCCGATGATCCGTACCGCGTCCGCCGCGCCCGGCCCGGCCACCGCCAGCACCCGCGTCGCCCGCGCCGGATCCAGCCCGAGCAACCGCATGGCCCGCACGCGATCCTCACGCCGTTCCTTCTCCGACAGCACCACTTCCAGCAATGCGGGATCGTCCATCCGGAGCGGATTGGCCGCTTGCCGCACCGACACCACGCGCAGACAATGCCGCAGCCGATCCAGCACCACGCCGTCCAGCGGATGCGCCGCGGCCGGCGCCACCTGCCGCTCCAGCCAGACGGCGAGATCGGTCCCGACCGCGTCGGCGGGTGTGCCCGCGGCGGGCAGCAGGCGGCCCGCGGCGTCGTAGCGGATCACGGTCCCGGACGGCCAGCTCGCCCCGACCGGGCACTCGGCCAGCAGCGCGGCGGCTCGCACGACCGTGTCGGCATTGGCGGCGGACTCGTCGAAATCGTCGAAGTGCGCGATGACCCGCAATACCGCGGTCGAATCAGCGCCGAGCTCGGACAGTCGCAGCGGGTTCGGGGTCGGCGCAGGCTCCATCCCGCTGCTCCCTCCACTCTGATGGGATATCCCCCAGACTCGCAACCGCTCGGCCGAATTCGTCACGAATCAGTCGAACCGTCCAACTGAGTGGGACGCGACAACGCCGAGTGGTCAGGCGCGAAGGAACAGTCTGAGCGATTCGTCGACCACCGCATCGCGGGTGCGGTGGTCCGGGTCGGCCTCGGGGCGCAGCCAGATGGAGGCGTGGTTGAGGATGCCGTGCAGGCAGTGCAGGGCCACCGAGGGGTCGGGGCAGTCGAAGGCGCCGGAATCGATTCCGCGGTCGATGACCTCGCGGAAGAGGCGGTCGTGGCGGCGGCGCATGGTCTTGATGGCCTCGGAGTGCTCGCTCGGCCAGGGGGCGGGGAACGAGAAGAGCTTGCCGACCTCGGGATACAGCACGGTCAGCACATGCAGCTGGGCCCCGATCAGGACCCGCAGCTGCTCGGCGGGCGGCGCGTCGGCGGCGGTGTCCAGGGCCGCGCGGAGGCTGGTCAGGACATCGGCGGTGAGTTTCTCCAGGGCCGCGGACACCAGCGCGTCCTTGCTCGGAAAGTAGTGGTAGAGCGTGGCTTTGGCGATGTCGGTGCGCTCGGCGACGTCCTCGAACCGCATGCCCTGATAGCCACTGCTGGACAGGATCTGCAGCGCGGTCGCGATCATCTCCGCCTTGCGGCGGTCGCGCCGGCGTGCCGCGCGCCCGGCGGGGGCGGCGTCCGCGTCCACGGTCGAAGTCATCGCTCGATCATAGGCGGCGCTCGGGTCGGTTGTTCCGACCACAAAGATGGTTTACCGACTAGCCAGATCAAAACTCGACCCATAGGTTGGGAAACGTGACGGAGACGAGCGCACCCGAGTCCAGCTACTTCCGGCGAGTCGGCGAACACCGATTCGCCCCCACCCGCCACGCGGGCGGCGCATGGGCCGACGACGAACAGCACTTCAGCCCGGTCGGCGGCCTGATCGTGCACGAGATCCTGCGCGCCCGCGCCGATCGTCCGGGTCTGGTGCTGAGCCGCATCAGCTTCGACATCCTCGGCCGGATCGGGTTCGAGGAGTTCGAGATTCGCGTCGAGACCGTCCGGCCCGGCCGCACCATCGAGCTGGTGCAGGCCACGGTGACCATCGGCGGCCGCAGCGTGGTGAGCGCCCGGGCCTGGTTCCTGGGCGTCCAGGACACCGACAGCGTCGCCGGCGGTGAACCGGACCGGCTGCCCGCGCCCGATGAGCTGGAGTCCTGGGAGCTCGGTTCGCTCTGGTCGGGGGGCTACATCGCCTCCATCGACACCCGGCCGGTCGGTATCCCGCAGCCCGGCCGCACCACGGCCTGGATCACCACCTCCCTGAACCTGGTCGCGGGCGAGCGGTCCGAGGCTCTCGCCTCCTATATCGCACTGGTCGACACCGCCAACGGCATCGCGGTCCGGCAGGAGCCCACCAAGTGGATGTTCCCGAACGTGGACCTGACCATCCACCTCTACCGGCAGCCGGAGGGCGAGTGGACCGGCCTCGATACGACGGTCGCCTTCGGCCACACCGGGCAAGGACTGACCAGCACCGTTCTCCACGACGTCCGCGGCGCGGTCGGTTACGCCCAGCAGATCCTGACCGTGCGCCCGCAGCCCTGACCGATCGGGCCCTATAGTCGATGGGCATGACCTTCCAAAGCGACAGCAGCACAGTGCCGTCGATCGTCCTGAACGACGGAAACGCGATTCCGGCGCTCGGTTTCGGAGTGTTCCAGGTCGCCGACGCGGAGGCGTTCGACGCCGTCACCGCGGCACTCCAAACCGGTTACCGCAGTATCGATACCGCCGCGATCTACGGCAACGAGGTCGAGGTGGGCCGCGCCATCCGCGAGTACGGGCTGCCGCGCGAGCAGGTCTACGTCACCACCAAACTGTGGAACTCCGAACAGGGCTACGACTCCACCCTGCGCGCCTTCGACGCCAGCATGGCGCGGCTCGGAATGGACTATCTGGACCTGTATCTCATTCACTGGCCGGTGGCGCAGGCCGGTCGGTTCGTCGATACGTTCCGGGCCTTCCAGACCCTGAAGTCCGAGGGCCGGATCCGGTCGATCGGCGTCTCGAACTTCAACCGCGATCACCTCGAGCGCGTCATCGACGAGACCGGCGAAACCCCGGCGGTGAACCAGATCGAACTGCACCCGCACCTGGCGCAGACCGAGCTGCGGGCCTTCCACGCCGAGCACCGCATCGCGACCGAGGCCTGGAGTCCGCTCGGTCGGGGCGCGGATCTGAAGGATCCGGCCATCGTCGAGATCGCGGAGGAAACCGGCCGGACCCCGGCGCAGGTGATCATCCGCTGGCATCTGCAGCTCGGCACTGTGGTGATCCCGAAATCGGTGACCCCGTCCCGCATCCGGGAGAACTTCGATGTCTTCTCCTTCGAGCTGACGCCCGGCCAGCTGGCCCGCATCGACAGCGTCGACCGGGGCAATCGGATCGGCCCCGACCCGGCCACCCTCACCGCCGGCCTGGACGTCTGAGCCCGCCGGCTATCGAACGGCCTGCTGCTGGTGGGCGATTCGATAGCGGCCGGGGGTGGCGCCGACGAGGGCCGTGAAAGCGGTGATGAAGCCGCTGGGATTCGACCATCCGCACGCGTGCGCGACCTGCGTCGTGTCATGGCCGTCGGCGAGGAGGACGAGGGCGTGATAGACCCGCACCTGGGTGCGCCACTCGTAGAAGGTCATGCCGAGTTCGTTGCGGAACAGCCGACTCAGGGTGCGGGAGCCGGCTCCGGCCGCCCGGCCGAGATCCGCCAATGAGCTGTTGTCCCCTGGGTTTTCGTACAGCATCCGCGCAAGGGCCTGCAACCGATCATCGCGGGGCTCCGGCAGTTGCAGTGGCTGCTCGCGCGCTTCGCGCAGTTCGTCGACGAGGACGCGATGCAGCCGGGCCCGCGCGGCGCGGTCGTACTCGCGGGTGCCGGTGAGTGCGAGCACGACTTCGCGGGCCAGGTCGGAGGCCAGGAACACGGCGGGATGGTCCGGTATCAGCCCGGCGAGCGCGGGCGGCAGGAAGACGATCCGCATGTCGGTGTGGCCGTGGGCGCGGTGGTAGTGCGTGAATCCCGCCGGCGTCCAGGCGATTCGATTGGCCGGGACGATCGAGGTGCCGCGTTCGGTGTGCACCGACAGCACGCCGCGCGCCGCGTACACCAGGTGCCCACGCGAATGGGAATCGGCCGAACTCGCCGCCCCCGACGACCAGAGGTGGGCTCCGCCGGACGGCCACAGCCGCGACTCGAGAGGTTGGCGGCTATCGGGCATAGCTTGGCATTCTATCGGTAGCCCGCCAGCCCGCCGGTCGGCAACAGTGGATGCATGAACACGATGACGCGAGTGAATACGACTATGCGAGCGGCGATCTGCGGCCGGGCCGGCGACCCCGAGGTTCTGGAAATCCGCGAGCTGCCGATCCCCGAGGTCCGGGAGGGCTGGAGCCTGGTGCAGGTGAAGGGCGCGGGTCTGAACCGGTCGGAGCTGCGGACCCGGCAGGGGCATTCGCCCAGCGTGCGCTTCCCGCGGGTACTCGGCATCGAATGCGTCGGAATCATCGCCGCCTCCACCGATCCCGCGCTCCCGGAGGGCTCGACCGTCGCCGCGGTCATGGGCGAGATGGGCCGCGATTTCGACGGCGGCTACGCCGAGTACGCCCTCCTGCCGAACTCCCTCCTGATGCCGATCACCACCACCCTGCCGTGGGAGATCCTGGCCGCCCTCCCCGAGTCCTACCTGACCGCCCAGGGCTCACTCGACGCGCTGGGAATCGAGCCGGACACCAAGGGCCGGTTGCTGATTCGCGGCGGCACCTCCTCGGTGGGCATGGCCGCCGCGTCGATCGCCGTCGGCCACGGCATCGAGACCGCGACAACGACGCGGCAGCCCAGCAGGATCGACGCCCTGCGTGCGACCGGCGTCGACCATGTGCTCGTCGACGACGGCGAATCACTGGCCGCGAGCGTGCACGCGATCTGGCCCGACGGCCCGGACTACGTCCTGGACCTGGTCGGCGCCCGCACCGCGGTGGACTCGCTCCACCTGGTCCGGCGCGGCGGCACGGTCTGCGTGTCGGGCTCGCTCAGCGGATGGCTCATCTCCGATTTCGAACCGATCGCGATGATCCCCTCCGGCACCAGGCTCACGGCCTTCCACAGCAAGAACCGCGAAGGCGGTGCGGGAACGCCTGTGCTGCAACGGATCATCCACGACATCGAATCCGGCGCCTACCGCCCCACCATCGACCGCAGCTTCCGGCTCGACGAGATCGCCGCCGCCCATCGATACATGGAAAACAACCAGGCCACCGGCAAAGTCGTGATGCTGCCCTGAGCCGCCGCGCACCGATGTTCAGGCAGGCTGCCAGAGCTCGATCCGATTCCCCTCCGGATCGGTCACCCAGCCGAACCGCCCGACCCCCGCCATATCCTGCGTCTCCTCGGCCACCTCCGCCGCGCCCTACACGTCCCCGCCTCATCAACCGTTGGTGGCACGTCCACACGATTCAGTCGCCGCTGGGGCAAGATGCCTGGCATGAAGGTGATCCTCTTCGGAGCGACCGGCATGATCGGGCACGGGGTTCTCGACGAGTGCCTGCGGGACGAGCGGGTCGAGCAGGTCCTCGCCGTCGGGCGCAGCTCGCTCGGTATCGAGAACCCCAAGCTGCGCGAGCTGGTCCAGCCCGACCCGACCGATCTCTCCGCGATCGCCGGCGAGCTGCCGGAGTTCGACGCCTGCTTCTTCTGCCTCGGTGTTTCCTCCGTCGGCATGGAAGAGGAGGACTACCGCCGGATCACCCACGACCTGACCCTGAAGGTCGGTCGCACGCTGGCGGCCGCGAACCCGAAGCTCACGTTCATCTACGTCTCCGGCCAGGGCACCGACAGCAGCGAGAAGGGCCGCTCGATGTGGGCGCGAGTGAAGGGAAACACCGAGAACGACCTCCTCGCACTTCCCTTCCAGGCGTACATGTTCCGCCCCGGATTCGTCCAGCCCATGGACGGCGTGATCTCCAAAACCCCGCTGTACCGCGCCGCGTACGCGGTCACCGGCCCACTGATCCCGCTGCTGAAGCGGCTGGCCCCGAACGCATTCAACGACAATCGCGAAATCGGTCGCGCCATGATCACCATCGCAGCCTCCGGAGCGGACAGCCACGTCCTCACGCCCCGGCAGATCTCCGCACGAGCCGCGCAGTAGCGAGACCGTCCACTCCGGCCGGTTGCCGCGCGAGGCCACGACTTCGGCGGTCAACGAGGCCCTCGAACTGACCGCCGCCATGTCACCGGCGGCGGTGTGCCAGATCAGCCGTTGCACTGCGTGGTCACGGTGCGCCATTCGTCGTGCGTGCCGACCGCGCTGCCGACGGGCGGTAGGCCCGAGGGCCCGGTCGGCAGCGCCACACATGACCGGTCGTCAGCGGAAGCCGCCGTAGGGCACCGTGATGATCTCCAGTCCGTGGCCGTCGGGGTCGTTCCAATAGAGGCCGCGCCCACCGTCATTGGTGTTGATCTCACCCTCGAGGGTGTGGTGGGGGTCGGCCCACCAGGTGAGGCCGCGGTCCTTGATGCGGGCGTGGATGGCGTCGAACTCTGGCTCGGAGACCAGGAAGGCGTAGTGCTGGGGGTGCGGGGTGCCGCCGCCGTCGGCGAAGTCGAGGGAGACGCCGTTGTCCAGGACGACCATGAGGAACGGTCCGGCGACGACGGGGGCCGGGAGGCCGAGGATGTCGGTGTAGAAGTGGGATGAGACCTGCTTGTCCGAGCAGCGGACGATGGTGTGGTTGAGGTGAACACTCACAGTGCTTCTCCTGATCGTGTTGTGCCGGTTGGGTTCCCGGTTCATCTGGGTCGACGCCCTCATCCGCGCCCTGCAACTCGCGCCCCGAGCCGGCTTCGCGAAGCTCGGCGCCACGCTCGGCATGCACGAGCGCACCGCCACCCGCCGCTACCGCCGCCTCCGCCGGGGGGAGCCTTGCGTATCTTCGGCATGGTCGACCCGATGGCGGCCGCACATCAATTCTGGCAGGTCCGCGTCCGCTGCCGTCCCGACGCCTCGGAATCCCTGGCCACCGCACTGGCAGCCCGCGACGACATCACCTGGGCCGTGGTGACCGCCGCCTGTCCACCCTGATCCGCACCCGAACCAAGAAGTGGCCGAGTCTGGAACACGGACCGTTCGACACTGGTGATCAGCAAGAGTGGATGCTTGTCCAGTCGCGCTGGGCAGTGCGGTGGACGGGTGTTCGTCGTGCTGATCTCGGGCGTCAGTGGTTGCGGGGCAGAGGAGGACGTGCGTGGTAGGTGTGGATTTGGAAATTCAGCAGTGGCTTTCTCAGCACCGGACGCCGGTGCTGACGACGGTGGCACGGTGGGTCATGGATGCCGGGATGAGCGGCGCGGGCGTGGTTGCGGTGGGCGTGGCAGGGCTGGTGGTTGTGGTCATGAAACGCTGGTGGTGGCAAGGGATTACGGTCGGCGTGTCGGTGGTGGCGGCGCAGGCTGCGGCCAGGGCGCTGAAGCAGATGATCCAGCGGGGGCGTCCGTCGGGGGATCTCACGGTTGTTCAGGTTGGTGCGTTTTCGATGCCGTCGACCGTGGCTGCGATGACGGCGGCTGTCGCGGTCGCCGCGTATCTGGTGCTGCCCTGGCCGGCGGAACGGCGGCGCTGGGTCGCGGGACTGCTTGCCGCGTGGCTGGTATCGATCGGCGTCGCGATGGTTTATCTGGGGGCGCACTGGGCGACCGATGTGGTGGCCGGATGGGGTGTGGGGGCCGGAGTCGCCGGAGTTGTCGTGAGTCTGGCGCGAGTCGCCGCATCGAATGTCCGCGTAGACGGCGGGCAGGACGCTTCGGCCAGGGCCTGAGCCCGTCCGGCCTGCGGATATCAGAGATGCCACACCCGGCTGTCGATGAAGGACCGCCAAGCCTCCTCCGGGAACCAGAGTTCCGGGCCTACAGCCTTCGAGTCGCGGACGCCCACCTTCCCATCGCCGAGAAAAACCTCGACGCACTGTTTGGCGGCATCCGACCTGCTCGACTTGTACCACGTGCCGGTCAGCGGGAGCTTCGTCACAGCGCGTACTCCTTCGCGCGCCCGAGCACCAGCTCTCTGGTGTCCGTCTCCGACAACGCTACCGCCCGCATGGACGCGACCGCGCGCCGATATCGGTCGATCTCCGTGGCACGTTCGTGGTAGAGACTGCCGATCGCGCCCTCGACGAAAACGACTGTGGGCAAGGCTGTTCCGCTCGAACCGTGCGGGAATTCGAGCAGGGTGAAGGGCTGGATCGTGAGGCCGCGGTGCGGGCCGGCCGACCATGGGATGGCGCGAATGCTGATGTTCTCCCGTTCACCGATCTCGGCGAGCCAGCGCAACTGGGCCGCCATTGCCGCCGGAGTGGCCGGGCAGTGACGCAGAACGGCCTCGGAGATCAGCGCGTCGAGACGAAAGCCGGGCTCGCTCAGGCGAACTTGCCGGCGCGCGGTGAGTTCCAGCAGGCGTTCGACATTCACGGCCGACAGATCCGGTTCGTCGATCCGGATGATCGCGCGCCGGTAGTCGGGAGTTTGCAGGAGGCCGGGCACGATGACCGGCTGATGGACGAGGACTCGATTCGCCGCTCCCTCCAGGCGGAGGAATCGGGGAAAAGCCGGGACGACCTGATCGGTGTAGGCCTTCCAGAAGCCCTTCGAGTTCCCTTGCGCTTTGGCCATTTTGTCCTGTTCGGCGAGCTCCGACCACAGCCGGAGCGCCTCGTCACGAACCTCTGCCGACGCCCCGTAGTTGGCGAGCAGAAGTTTGATCAGCGGCCCGGTGAGTTTGGTGGGACTCCCCTCCTCCATTCGCATGATGACCTGCCGGGACACCTCGAGGCCCGCCGCGGCGGCGAGGAGCGTCTGATGTGCGTCTTCACGTACTCCGCGCATGAAGTTCCCGAAATCCATGCGAGAGACCGTCAATTCAGTCATTTCCTAGCCTCGCTATCAGGGAAATGTCCGCCACGGACACCGCCGAGACGGACTTTCATCGTATTTCGTGAAATGTCCGCGAGGGACTCACTCCGGCAACGCGTTTGGATGTCTACTTATCACAGAGCGTTCAGCAAATCAGATTCGACCGCAGGTTCATTCGCAATCCGAAGAAACAGTGGGAGTCGTAATGCCTTGGGATGCTTGGGTTTTGTCGCTGATGACCGTTTTGGGCGGAATATTGCTCGCCGCTTGCCTCGTCGAAGACATCAGGAGTTCCGCCGCTCGCCGCGCACGGGCGGGGCGGCACCGTGCGGAGCGGCGACAGGCGAGGAGCTGAGCCCCAGCGATGACGCCGGACACGCCACAGCCGGAGGTAGTCGGATACCTCCGGCCGGGCGGGTCAGGAGGGTTGCGAGCCGTTGAGCGAGCCGCCCGCGTGGGCGAACTCGGTCAACTGGCCGGCGAGAGCATCCGGGACGCGGGCGTGGACCCGGGTGCCGGACTCCTGGTGTTCGGAGCTGAGGATCTTGCCGTCGGCGTGGATGCGGGCGAGCAGGTCGCCGCGGGTGTACGGCAGCAGGACGCTGACCTCGACATCCAGACCGCCGAGGATCTGGCCCAGGAGGTCGCGGAGCTGGTCGAGACCCTCGCCGGTGCGGGCCGAGACGAAGGCCGCGTCCGGCAGCCAGCCGCGCAGCTGGGTCAGCTCCAGCGGATCGAGCGCGTCGATCTTGTTGACCACCAGGAACTCCGGCGGCGCGGGCAGCTTGGACTCGCGCAGCACGTCGGTGATGACCTCGCGGACCGCCTTGATCTGCTGATCCGGCAGCGGGTCGGAGCCGTCGACCACGTGCAGCAGCAGGTCGGCGCCCGTCACCTCTTCCAGGGTGGACCGGAACGCCTCGACCAGCTGGGTGGGCAGGTGGCGCACGAAACCGACGGTGTCGGTGAACACCACTTCGCGGCCGTCCTCCAGGGCGGCGCGGCGGGTGGTCGGATCCAGGGTGGCGAACAGCGCGTCCTGCACCAGGATTCCGGCATCGGTCAGCGCGTTCATCAGCGACGACTTGCCCGCGTTGGTGTAGCCGACAATGGCCACCTGCGGGATGCCGCTCTCCGAACGCTTGGCGCGCTTGGTGTCACGGGCGGTCTTCATTTCGCGAATCTCGCGGCGCAGCTTGGCCATTCGCTCACGAATGCGGCGACGGTCGGTCTCGATCTTGGTCTCACCGGGACCACGCAGACCCACACCGCCATTGCTGCCGGCGCGACCACCGGCCTGCCGGGACATGGACTCACCCCAGCCGCGCAGCCGCGGCAGCATGTACTCCATCTGCGCGAGCGAGACCTGCGCCTTGCCTTCGCGCGAGGTGGCGTGCTGGGCGAAGATGTCCAGGATCAGCGCGGTGCGGTCGATGACCTTCACCTTCACGACCTTCTCCAGCGCGGTCAGCTGCGCGGGGGTCAGTTCACCATCGCAGATGACGGTGTCGGCGCCGGACTCGAGAACGATGGCGCGTAGCTCCTCGGCCTTGCCGGAGCCGATATAGGTGGACTTGTCGGGACGGTCGCGACGCTGGATCATCGCGTCGAGCACCTCCGAACCCGCGGTCTCGGCCAACGCGGCCAGCTCGGCCATGCTCGCCTCGGCCTGCGTGGCCGTGCCCTCGGTCCAGACGCCGACCAGCACCACGCGCTCCAGGCGCAGCTGCCGGTACTCGACCTCGGTGACGTCGGTGAGTTCGGTGGACAGACCCGCGACACGGCGCAGGGCGCTGCGGTCCTCGAGCTGCAGTTCACCTACCGTCGGCGCGGCCGACCAGCCGTTGCGGCCGGTCTCGGTGGCGTCGTTGATCTCCTCGTCGAGGTCTTCGGCGGGAGTGAACTCATACGTTTCTGGCTTACTCATACACCTCCATGTTCCCACGTCTCAACGAATGACCGCATTCGGTTATTTCGCGGCGAAGCGTTCCCCGGCTCGCGAGATGACATCGTCGAGGACTTCGCGGGAGCGCAGGAGGTCGGCAATGGTGCGGTCGATGCGGTCGCGTTCGGCAACCAACTCGTCGACGAGCTCGGGCGTGGCTCGCTCGTTGGCGCCGCCGTCGGTGTCACGCATGCAGGGCAGGATCTCGAAGATCTTCTTGCTGTTGAGGCCGGCGGCGAAGAGTTCCTGGATGTGGATGACGCGGTCGACGGCGAGGTCCGGATAGTCGCGCTGGCCACCGGGGGTGCGGGCGGCGACGAGCAGGCCCTGCTCCTCGTAGTAGCGCAGCGATCGTTCGCTCACGCCGGTGCGTCTGGCCAGCTCACCGATTCGCATGCGGCACTCCGGATTCCGAGGCTTGCACCTCACATCAATGTCAGGTTCTACCTTACGGGCATGACGAACACGGACCTCTTCGACACCGGCCGGATCGGCCGGCTGGAACTCCCGAACCGGCTGGTCATGGCCCCTATGACCCGCAATCGCGCCGCCGCCGACGGGACCCCCACCGAGCTCATGGCGACCTACTACACGCAGCGCGCGGGAGCGGGACTGATCATCGCCGAGGCGGCCACCCCGAACCCGGCCGGGCTGACCTACCCGAACATCCCTGCCCTCTACACCGATTCGCACCTCGCCGGCTGGCGGCGCGTCACCGACTCGGTGCGGGCCGCGGGCGGGCGGATGTTCCTGCAACTCCAGCACGGCGGGCGGGTCGGGCACCCGGACAACAGCGGACTGACCCCGGTCGCACCCTCGCCCATCCCACTGCCGGAGACCATCCACACACCGTCCGGCCAGCAGGAGGCGGTGACTCCGCACGAGCTCACCCATGACGAAATCCAGCACACCATCGCCGATTTCGCGACGGCCGCCCGCAAGGCGGTGGCCGCCGGATTCGAGGGCGTCGAGATCCACAGCGCCAACGGCTATCTGCTGCACCAGTTCCTGTCGGGCAATACCAATCACCGCACCGACGCGTACGGCGGCTCGATCGAGAACCGGATCCGGTTCACCCTCGAGGTGGTGGACGCGGTGATCGCGGCCATCGGCGTGGAGCGGGTCGGGGTGCGGATCGCACCCGGCGTCACCGTCAACGGCATCGCCGAAACCGATACCGGCGAGCTGTATCCGGCACTGGTCGCGGCGCTGGCGCAGCGCCATCCGGCCTACCTGCACGTGGTGTTCGCGGACCCGGAGAGCGCGCTTTTCCAGCAGATTCGGAGCCTGTGGCCGACCACGCTGATCGCCAATCCGAACCTCGGCTGGGGCATCCCGCTGCCCGCCGACGGCGGCGCCGCCGCGGCCCGCGCGCTGCTCGCGGCGGGCGCGGACCTGGTGTCACTCGGCCGGTCGTTCCTGGCCAACCCGGATCTGGTGGACCGCCTGCGGATCGGTGCGCCGCTGAACCCGGTGCGCGACGCACATCTGATGTATGTCGGCGGCGCAGCGGGCTACACCGACTATCCGGCACTCGAATCCGCCGCCGACGCGGCGCTCGGCACCACTGCGGCGTGATCAGCGGGTCAGGCGTCCTGCCACCACTTGGCCGCGATGCGGCCCGTCGCCACCAGCTCCGACGGGCCGCGCAGCCAGGCCGCCCCGTTCTCGATGCCGACGGTCACCACGCCGCCGGGAATGCGGACCTTCACATGCCCGACATCGGAGGCCAGGTCGAAGCCGTCGCGGGCCAGGGCGGCGGCCGCCGCGGCCACGGTTCCCGTTCCGCAGGAGCGGGTTTCGCCGACGCCGCGCTCGTAGACGCGCATGTCGACGCCCCGCTCACCGTCCGAGCCCACGGCCAGCGCGGTGAGGATCTCGACGTTCACGCCGTTCGGGAACAGGGTGTGGTCGAAGCCCGGCAGCTGCTCGAGGTTCAGTTCGGCGAGCGCGGCCGTGGTCAGGTCCGGGTCCACGCAGGCCAGGTGCGGATTGCCGACATCGATGCCGAGGCCGGTGAATTCGCGTCCGCTCACCGTCGCGGTCGAGACGCCGAGCGTCTTCACCCGGCCCATGGCCACGGTCACCTCGCCGTGCACGGGATCGGCGTGGTGCACCACCACCGGCCGCGCGCCCGCGCGCGAACCGACCACGAATTCCGCGCTCTTCTCCATCCCGGTCGCGACCAGGTAATGCGCGAACACGCGCACCCCGTTGCCGCACATCTCGGCGATGGATCCGTCCGCATTGCGGTAGTCCATGAACCAGTCCCCGGCGCTGACGCCCTCGGGCAGCCCGGCCAGCACACCGGTTTCGATCAGCGCGCCCGCGCGCGCGACCCGCAGCACCCCGTCCGCGCCGAGCCCGCGCTGCCGGTCGCACAGCGTGGCGACCCGGGACGGCGTGAGCTCCAGCCACGCGTCCGGGTCGGGCAGCACCACGAAATCGTTCTGGGTGCCGTGGCCCTTGCTGAATTCGATGTCAGCGGCGCTGTTCTCGGTCGTCATAGTCCTCACCGTAGCGCCCGGCGCTGCCGGGATATTTCGTAGAGGGCCACCGCGGCCGCCGCGGGCGCACCGAGGGTGCCGTCGGTCGGGATGCAGATCAGCTCGTCGCACACCTGCCGCCAGGCGGGGGCGAGCGATTCGCTCTCGTCACCCAGGACCAGGACGGTGCCGCCGTCGAACTCGGCGTCGTCGAGGGCCAGGCCGCCGTGGTCGTCACTGCCGACGATACGGGTGGCGACGCCGCGGGCCCGCTGCCGGTCCCGGAACGCGCCCACCTGCGCCGGGCCCGAGGCGCGCAGCACGGGGACGGCGAAGAGCGCGCCGTCGGAGGCGCGCACGCTCTGCGGGTCGTAGTGGTCCACGCCGGAACCGGTCACGATCACCCCGCCCACCCCGAACGCCGCCGCCGAACGGATGAGCGCCCCCAGCCGGATCGCCGACGCGGGCCGGTCGATGACCACCACGCTGGCCGGATCCTCCGGCGTGCCCGGCGCGAAATCCTCCAGCTCGGGCCGCTGGGCCACCGCCACCGCCACCAGTTCCGGCACCGGCTCACCGAGTTCGGCCAGCCCGGCCATCACCTCCGGCACCAGCCCGACACTGGGCACGCCGCTCGAATCGAGCACCTGCCGCGCCCACGGCGACGGCTCGGGTAGCCGGTACACGAGAGTCTCCAGCGGCCAACGGCATTCGAGGGCGCGGCTGATGGGCCGCATGCCCTGCACCAGGAATCGATTGTCCCGGATCCGGGCGGCACGGGTGGTCAGGTAGGCCTGCCACACCTGAACCGCCGCGGTGCGAGTGTTCGCGCGACGCGTCACTGGGGTTCCTGTTCGTCCCTCATCGGTGAGGAGTTGACGAGGGCCAGCGCGGTGTCCGCCAAGGCGGGATCCGCGCCGTCCACCCATCGCACCCGCTGGTCTCGACGGAACCACGAACGTTGTCGCCGGACATAGCGCCGGGTGCCGATGAAGGTGCGCTCCTGAGCTTCGTTCAGCTCGTATTCGTTGTCCAGGAAATCGAGGACTTGCGCGTAACCGATGGCGCGCCGGGCGGTTTGGCCGTGGCGCAGGCCCAGCGCGATGAGGCCCTCGACCTCCGCGACGAGACCGGACTCGAACATGGTCGCGGTGCGCACCTCGATGCGGGCATCCAATTCGGCCGTGTCGCGATCGACGCCGATAATGACCGTCCCCCACCGTGGTTCACCGATCTGGGGCGCCGAGGCGGCGAACGGCTCACCGGTCAGCTCCACCACCTCCAGCGCGCGCACCATGCGGCGGCCGTCGGTGGGCAGGATGGTCTGCGCGGCCACCGGATCGGCCCGCTTCAATGCCTCGTGCACGGCGACGGTGCCGCGATCGGCCAGCACCGCTTCCCATTTGGCGCGGATCTCCGGGTCGGTGGCCGGGAAATCCCAATCGTCCAGCAGCGCTTGGACATACATCATGGAGCCGCCGACGATGACCGGGGTGCGCCCGCGCGCCATGATGGCCTCCACATCGGCGCGGGCCGCCGCCTGATATGAGGCGACGGTGGCGGTTTCGGTGATATCGAGGACGTCGAGCTGGTGGTGCGGGATGCCGCGGCGTTCGGACACCGGCAGTTTGGCGGTGCCGATGTCCATGCCGCGGTAGAGCTGCATGGCGTCGATATTGACGATCTCGCCGTCGAGCCGCTGCGCCAGATCCAGGGCCAGATCGGATTTCCCGGTGGCGGTGGGGCCGACCACGGCGATGGGCCGGGTCATGTGGCGGCTCCGCCGCGTTCACGCGGACGCCACACGCTGACGTGGTAGGCGACGCCGAACGGGGCTGCGGCGTAGAGGGTTTCGACGCCGGGGTCGGCGGAATCGGTGCCGAACAGCCCGGCCAGCACCTGGTAGGCGGGACGGCCCTGCACCTCGATCTCGGCGCACAGGCGCGTGTCCAGGGCGGCCAGGGCCTGCCGGTCCCCTGCGCTCAGCGCCCGGTCGATGGCCTCCTGCACGCCCGCGGCGCGCTCGTCCAGATAGCGGGGGGCCTTGAGCGACAGGGTTGCCGCGCCGTCGCCGACGACCAGCACGGCGATCGGTTCCGGCTCGGCGTCGAGGTCGGCCCGCAGCTGCCGGCCGAAGGTCAGGCTCTCGTCGACGGAGGCATCGGCCGAGATCAGACGGCATTCGGCGGTGGCCTCCGGCGCGACCTGCTCGCGCAGCCAGCCCGCGATCAAGGCCGGCAGCGGCAGCATCGGGTCCGCGACACGCTCGGCAACCACCCCAGACAAACCGACACGCAGGTCCACCCCGTATCCCCGGAATGTGCCCACCGCATCGGAACCGATCACGCGGCCGGAATCGCCGCCGCCGGAATCCTCCTCCGGCTCCGCCACGCCGACCACGATCCACCGCGACGCGCGGGCCGCCAACTCCCCCGCGGCCCGCAACACCGCAGCTCGCAGCTCCGCGACCGTTCCTTCGGCCGACGCACCGGCCGCGCCCCCGAGTTCGGGCACCAGCACGGGCGGCGAAGGGACCAGTGACGCAACACAGAACACGCCGACAACCGTAGCGCTAACGCACCTCACCAGCCCCACCCCCACCGATCGCCGCGCCGCCGAAGCGGGCTCAAAGACAGCATTTCCCATCTCAGCCTGGTTGAATGGGATGAGCTAGACCGATGAGCTAGGGCGTAACCAGGCAGCCGTGACGCGCGGCAGGGACGAGGAGCAATGACCGACAACAACGGAAACGAGAAGGCTACCCACCCGGAGTCGACCCCGACGCCCAAGCCCGGCGCGCCGATGCCCACCCCGAGCGAGGGCGCCAAGCCATCACCGGCGGCCGCCACCGCACCCCGTCCTGGGGGCCCGCGCCGCAAACCCGAATCCCCCAAACCCCATGCCGTCAAGCCCGCGCCCGGTGCGGCGGCACACCATCCTCATCCGGTCGTCGTACCGAGCGTGAGCGACCCCAGCCAGTGGGGAAGGGTCGACGACGACGGCACCGCCTGGGTGAAGACCGCCGACGGCGAACGCGTCATCGGCTCCTGGCAGGCGGGTGACGCCGCCGAGGGTCTGGCCCACTTCGGCCGCCGCTACGACGATCTGGCCACCGAGGTCGCCTTGCTCGAGGCCCGGCTCGCCGCCGGCACCGATGCCCGCAAGACCAAGACCGCCGCCACCGCGATTGCTGAAACGTTGCCAACGGCCGCAGTCATCGGCGATATCGATGGGTTGACGGCCCGGCTGCAGGCCATCATCGAACACTCCGACGAGGCGGCCGCGCACGCCAAGGAGGAGAAGGAACGCACCCGGCACGAGCAAACCGAGCGCAAAGAAGCCCTGGCCGCCGAGGCCGAGCAGATCGCCAACGACTCCACCCAGTGGAAGGTCGCCGGTGACCGGCTGCGGGAGATCCTGGACGAGTGGAAGACCATCCGCGGCGTGGACCGCAAGGTCGACGACGCGCTGTGGCGGCGCTTCTCCAAGGCCCGCGAGGCCTTCAACCGCCGCCGCGGCGCTCACTTCGCCGAACTCGACCGGGAGCGTGCCGCCGCCAAGGGCCGCAAGGAAGAGCTCTGTGTCCGCGCCGAGGAGCTGTCGGGTTCGACCGACTGGTCCGGCACCGCGGCCGTCTTCCGCGACCTGCTGACCGAGTGGAAGGCCGCCGGCCGCGCCCCGCGCGAGGCCGACGAGCAGCTGTGGCGTCGGTTCAAGGCCGCGCAGGACGTCTTCTTCGCCGCCCGCAATGCCGCCGCCAGCGAACGCGACCACGAGTTCGAGGAGAACGCGTCCGCCAAGGAAGCGCTGCTGCACGCCTACGAGCACATCAACCCCGATGCCGACCTGGACGCCGCCCGCAGCGCCCTGCGCGAGCTGCAGGAGAAGTGGGACGCCATCGGCAAGGTCCCGCGCGAGCGCATGCACGATCTCGAATCGCGCCTGCGCGCCATCGAGAGGAAGGTCCGCGAGGCCGTCGACGCCCAGTGGCGTCGCACCGACCCCGAGGCCATGGCCCGCGCCGCCCAGTTCCGCGAGCGCGTCGCCCAGTTCGAGGAGCAGGCCGCCAAGGCCCAGGCCGCCGGCAAGACCCGCGACGCCGAGAAGGCCCTCGAACAGGCGAAGCAGTGGCGCGAGTGGGCCGAGGCCGCCGAGGGCGCGGTCAGCCAGCGCTGAGCTGATCGCCTGGGTTCCCTTGTCGCCCAGGCGATCAGCATCCCGGGCGCGCGGTCGTGATCAGGCTCGGTGCATGGCACCGAGTCGCGAAGAGCTGATCGCGCACCTGGTGACCACCGGCATGGCCGGTCGGGTCGACCGGCCCTGACCCCCCGATGCCGAATCTGGTTGTGGCCGACCATGGTTGGTGTGGTGGCACAGCCATCCGCGGCCGGGGCTTCAGTTGAGCTGGGCAGGGGCGGGTTCGGTGATGATCTCGTGGCGGGTGGGGCGGTGGGAGCGGCGGTATTCGCTCGGGGGGAGGCCTACTTCGCGGTTGAAGTGGGTGCGGAGGTTGGCCGCGGTGCCGAGGCCGCAGCGGGCGGCGACGACGTCGACGGGGAGGTCGGTGAGTTCGAGGAGTTCGCGGGCTCGGATCAGGCGTTGGGTGAGCAGCCACTGGAGCGGGGTGCCGCCGAGTTCGGCGTGGAAACGGCGGGCCAGGGTGCGCTCGCTGAGGTTGGCATGGCCGGCGAGATCCGCGACGGTCAAGGGGTGTTCGAGATTGGTGAGAGCCCATTCGAGGGTGGCGGCGAGGCCGGTGTCGGTGGGCTGGGCGGGGACCGGGGACTGCAGGTATTGGGCCTGGCCGCCGGCGCGGTGCGGAGACACGACCAAATAGCGGGCGGCGGCATTGGCGGCCTGGGAGCCGAGGTCCTTGCGGATCAGGTGGATGCACAGGTCCATGCCGGCCATGGTGCCGGCGCTGGTGAGGATGCGGCCGTCGTCGATGTAGAGAACGCCGGGGTCGATGTCGAGGTGGGGGTGGCGCTCGCGCAGGGCGGCGATGTGCCGCCAGTGGGTGGTCATGCGGCGGCCGTCGAGCAGGCCCGCGGCGGCCAGCACGAAGGCGCCGGTGCACAGCGAGGCGATGCGGGCGCCGCGCTGGTAGGCGGCGCGGACCGCCTCGACCAGGTCGGCGGGCGGGTCCTCGCGGACGTTCGGGGTGGACGGCACGATCACGGTGTCGGCGCGGATCAGGTCGTCGTAGTCGTGATCGGTCAAGGCCACGAAGGGATCTCGCAGCGTGGCGTGCCGGGTGTCGCGCGGGCCGCAGAGCTGGAAGTCGTACCAGGCGGCGGGGTCGACGCCGAGAGGCGGCTCGTAGAAGACCTGGTACGGGATGGCCACCTCGAAGATCGGCATGCCGGGCGCGACGGCGACGGCCAGGGTTCCGGGACCGGTCGATTCCATGGCTCGAATCTAACGCCGCAGCGTGTCAGAAATCTAGCGCAGTGTGGCATTCCTGCCACTCGTGGATCGTGCTGCCGCTTCGCATAGTCGAAGACATGACCACGACGACCGACGCCACAACCGCACTCCCCCAACCGGATACGGCTCCCGACCCGCGCCGATGGCGGGTGCTGGCGATTGCCGCGATCGCCCAGTACCTGGCCATCCTGGATCTGTTCGCGGTCATCGTCGCCTTCCCGGCGCTGCAGCAGTCCTTCGGTCACGCCTCGACCGGCGCGGTGTCGTGGACGTTGAACGCGTACACCATCGTCATGGCCGCCCTGCTGGTTCCGGCCGGCCGGTTCGCCGACGACACCGGCCGCAAACGCGGATTCCTGCTCGGTATAGCGCTTTTCGGGCTGGCGTCCATCGCCTGCGGCCTCGCCCCGAACCTGGCCGTGCTGATCGTGGCCCGCGTGCTGCAGGCCGCGGCCGCCGCCCTGCTCATACCGACCGGGCTCGGCCTGGTGCTGCCGGTGTTCCCGAAGCGCGAGCACGCCACGGTCATGGGCATCTGGACCGCGATCGCCGCGGCGGGCGGCGCGAGCGGCCCGGTCATCGGCGGACTGCTGCTACAGGCCGGCTGGCGCTGGATCTTCCTGCTGAACGTGCCGTTCACGGTGGTGGCCTTCGCCTTCGGGCTGCGCGTGCTGCCCGATATCCAGCAGCGCGCCAGCCGGCGGCTGGACCTGCTGGGCGCGGCGCTGATCCTCGGGGCCACCGCCGCCTTCACCACGGTGTTCGTGCAGGCCACCGACTGGGGCTACACCGCCCCGGGCACCCTGGGCTGCCTGGTCGCCGCCCTCGCCCTGACGGCCCTGTTCGTCCGCCACGTCCGCCGCCACCCGGACCCGGTAGTGAGCCCGATCGTGTTGCGGCACCGCCTGTTCCGCACCGCCACCCTCGGCGTCTTCTGCTACTACCTGGCCTTCGCCGCCATGGTCCTGGAGGCCACGCTGTTCATGACCGAGGAGTGGCGGTATTCGACCCTGTGTGCCAGCCTGGGCGTGGCGGCCATGCCGATCAGCTGCCTGCTGCTGTCGCCGCTGTCCGGCCGCTTCGTCGCGCTGGTCGGGGCGCGCGCCTCGGCGGCGCTGGGCGGGGCGGCCATCGCACTGGGCTGCGCCTGGTGGGTACTGGCCAGCGGCTTCTCGAATTCCTATGCGGTGGTGATGGTTCCGGGCGCGATCCTGGCCGGGGCCAGCACCGCGCTGCTGCAACCGCCGCTGTTCGGCGCCTCGACCCTGCTGCCCGCCGACCAGATCTCGCTCGGCTCCGGGACCCTGATGATGGCCCGCCAGACCAGTTCCGCCCTCGGCGTCGCCATTCTGACCGCCATCCTCGGCGACGCCGCCCACCGCACCATGACCGAGTTCCGCACGGGCTGGCTGTACATGGTCGCGGCGGGCCTGGCGGCCATGGTCGCCGGACTCGCCTACCGCCCCGACCGCGCCGCCGCCTGACCTCGCCCGTGGTACGAAAAAGGCCCGGTGGCAACCGCATTCGGTTGCCACCGGGCCTGGAGCGGTTGCTCAGTCCTCGCCGAAGAGGCGGCGGCGCTGCTGTTCCTCGGCCTTGGCCTCGGCCAGGCGGCGCTGTTCCTCGGCGGCCAGCTGCACGGAGGTGCGCGCCCACACCACCCGGACCCAGTGGAAGGTCAGCACCACGATGGCGATGGTGGCCACGATCAGGCCGATGCCCGGGCCCGCACCGTGGTAGTTGCCGAGGCCCGGGGTCTGGCGGTGCCAGATGGACAGCACGCCGAACACGCTGCCGATGGCCGACCCCGCGACCGCGATCCAGGCCAGCAGCCAGCGGCGGGTGATGAGCGCCAGCACCGAGAACCCGATGCCGAACACCACGACGAACCAGACGAAGACCCGCGAGGGCAGGCCGATGTGGTCGGCCTGGGCGACCGTGTCGTACAGCAGCACGTCGAAGCCGCGGGTCTTGCCCGCGTGCGGCAGCACCAGCGAGGCGAGCAGCACGAACACCGAACCGGCCACGACCATGGCGCGCATGCCCGGGTCGATCTCGCCGGCGATCTTGCGTTCGACGGCCTCGAGGTCCGCGCGGAACTGCTCGAAGTCCTGACTGTTCTCGGCGGCCTGCATGCTCTCCTCGTTCGCCTCGGGCGTCGGTTCCGACGCCGGTTCCGATTGTGCTGCTTCGTCTTTCGGATGCTCCGGCCGGTCACGAGGCTCGTCCGGGCCGGTGGGCTGCTGCTCGGTCATACCACTCGAGATCCTTGCTGACGGCTAGCGCTCCCGCGCCGGGGATGTGGTCAGGCGGTGTGCGAGGAGTACCCGTGACAGGTCGATCCCTCGCACGTACCCCAGCGATCCTGCCCTATGACGCTGTGTAGTTGACAGCGACCCCACCATTCGCCGCCCGAGGTGGCGCCGACCGGCCCGGTAGCCGCGCGACGGACTACTCGCCGCAGGCCGGTCCGCAGCCCGCGGCCGCGGTCTCCACCACGACCGGCGCGCCGATGCTCGGCAGGCCCAGGCCGACGCCGATCGGCGCGGTCTTGGGGGTGACGCCACGCTCGTGCGCGTCCCCGGCAGGGGTGCGGCGGTGCGTCAGCACCTTGCCGTCGGCGATCAGGTAGTGCGGTGCCGCACCGGTGACATCGACGGTGATCACATCGCCGGGCCGAATCTCGTTGCCGGGAGCCGGATCCACCGGCGGGCGGAAGTGCACGAGCCGGCCGTCGCGGGCGCGACCGGACATGCGCGCGGTCTTGTCGTTCTTCTTGCCCGCGCCCTCGGCGACCAGCAGCTCGACGGTCGAGCCGATCAGCGCCTGATTGCCCTCCAGTGAAATCTGCTCCTGCAGCGCGATGAGCCGGTCGTACCGTTCCTGCACGACCTCCTTCGGCAGCTGATCGGGCATGGTCGCCGCGGGCGTGCCGGGCCGGATGGAGTACTGGAAGGTGAAGGCGCTGGTGAAACGCGCCTGCCGCACCACATCCAGGGTGGCCTGGAAGTCCTCCTCGGTCTCGCCCGGGAAGCCGACGATGATGTCGGTGGTGATGGCGGCGTGCGGCATGGCCGCGCGCACCTTCTCGATGATGCCGAGGAACTTGGCGCTGCGGTACGAGCGGCGCATGGCCTTGAGCACGCGGTCCGAACCGGACTGCAGCGGCATGTGCAGCTGCGGGCAGACATTCGACGTCTCGGCCATGGCCTCGATGACGTCGTCGGTGAACTCGGCCGGGTGCGGGGAGGTGAACCGCACCCGCTCGAGACCCTCGATGTTTCCGGTGGCGCGCAGCAGCTTCGCGAAGGCGCCACGGTCGCGCTGCTCCTCCGGATCGGCGAAGGAGACGCCGTAGGAGTTGACGTTCTGACCCAGCAGCGTCACCTCGAGCACGCCCTGCTCGACCAGTGCCTGCACCTCGGCGAGCACGTCGCCCGGACGCCGGTCGACCTCCTTGCCGCGCAACGCCGGAACGATGCAGAACGTGCAGGTGTTGTTGCAGCCCACCGAGATCGACACCCAGCCCGCGTACGCCGACTCGCGCTTGGCGGGCAGCGTCGACGGGAACGCCTCCAGCGATTCGATGATCTCGACCTGAGCCTGCTCGTTGTGGCGGGCCCGCTCCAGCAGCACCGGCAGCGAGCCGATGTTGTGGGTGCCGAACACCACATCCACCCAGGGCGCCTTCTTGACCACGGTGTCGCGGTCCTTCTGCGCCAGGCAGCCGCCGACGGCGATCTGCATGCCCGGGCGGTCGGCCTTGATGGGCGCGAGGTGTCCGAGGGTGCCGTACAGCTTGTTGTCGGCGTTCTCGCGCACCGCGCAGGTATTGAAGACGACCAGGTCAGCGGTATCACCGGCCACGGCCTTGACGTAACCGGCGTCCTCGAGCAGACCCGAGAGGCGCTCGGAGTCGTGCACGTTCATCTGGCAGCCGTAAGTGCGTACCTCGTAGGTCCGGGCCGGGGAATTCACCCAACCAGGGTAATAGGTGCCCGGCGCAGGCCATAAACCCCGTCCGCGCCGGGTGACCCGAGGATCGCGGCGGCCGGGTGTACGCCCGGACGGATGGTCGTCGAATTGTCGGCGAATCATCGTCCGACCGGGCGATGGTGGTCTCAGCAGCATCAATCGCTGGTTACGTGGGGGTGTCGGGTCCTGCCACAGTTCGAGCCGCCCTGGCAAAGACGAGCATTTCGGGCAGGACATGATTAGGGTCACTGGTCATGACCGACGTGGCCGATTCCATCAGCACTCCCGCGCCGATGATCTCGATGCGGAATGTGGACAAGCACTTCGGCTCGCTGCACGTGTTGCGTGACATCAATCTCGAAGTGCCCAAAGGGCAGGTCGTGATCGTGGTGGGGCCCTCCGGCTCCGGCAAGTCGACCCTGTGCCGAACCATCAACCGGCTCGAGACCATCGACTCCGGTGAGATCGCCGTCGACGGCGTGAAACTGCCCGACGAGGGCAAGGCCCTCGCGAAGCTGCGCGCCGATGTGGGGATGGTGTTCCAGCAGTTCAATCTATTCGCGCACAAGACGATTCTCGAGAACGTGATGCTGGCGCCAGTGAAGGTGCGGCGCGTCGACAAGACCCAGGCGCGCGCCCGGGCACTGGAACTGCTCGACCGGGTCGGCATCGCCAATCAGGCCGACAAGTATCCGGCGCAACTGTCGGGCGGTCAGCAACAGCGCGTGGCCATCGCGCGGGCGCTGGCCATGAACCCCAAGGTGATGCTGTTCGACGAGCCGACCTCCGCGCTCGACCCGGAGATGGTGTCCGAGGTGCTCGAGGTCATGGTCGGGCTGGCCAAGGACGGCATGACCATGCTCGTCGTCACCCACGAGATGGGCTTCGCGCGGCGCGCGGGCAATCGGGTGCTGTTCATGGCCGACGGCCAGATCGTCGAGGACACCGAGCCCGAATCCTTCTTCACCGCACCGAAATCGGATCGCGCCAGGGACTTCCTGGGCAAGATCCTCTCCCACTGACTCCACTCCACTAGGGAACACTCCCGCACTCCACGAGAGAACAGGACGTTCGATGAGGATCAACCACGCAATCCGGATCGCCGCCGGAGTGGCTGCCCTGGCACTCGCCGTCACCGCATGCGGCGGCGGCAGCAACAAGACCGCCAGCCAGCACGCGGCCGACGGCAAACTCACCATCGGCATCAAGTTCGACCAGCCGGGCCTGGGACTGCTCAACAAGGACGGCAGCTACAGCGGTTTCGACGTCGACGTCGCCAAGTACGTGGCCGACAAGATGGGCGTGAAGCCGGAGAACATCACCTTCAAGGAATCGCCGTCGGCGCAGCGCGAGACGCTGATCCAGAACGGGCAGGTCGACTTCATCGTCGCCACCTACTCCATCACCGACGCCCGCAAGCAGAAGGTCGACTTCGCGGGCCCGTACTTCGTGACCGGGCAGTCGCTGCTGGTGCGGTCGGACAACACCGACGTCACCGGGCCGGAATCGCTGACCGGCAACAAGAAGCTGTGCTCGGTCAAGGGCTCCACCCCGGCGCAGAACGTGAAGGACAAGTACGCCAAGGAAGTTCAGCTGCAGGAGTACGACACCTACTCGCTGTGCGTGGAGGCGCTGAAGTCGGGCGCGGTGGACGCGGTCACCACCGATGACATCATCCTGCGCGGTTACGCGGCGCAGTCGCCGGGCGCGCTGAAGGTGGTCGGCAAGACCTTCTCCGTCGAGAACTACGGCATCGGCGTGAAGAAGGGCGACACCGAATCGCGCGGCAAGATCAACGACGCCATCGACGCCATGATCACCTCCGGCGCGTGGAAGGCGGCGCTGGAGAAGGAATTCGGCAGCACCGGCTTCCAGATCCCGGAACCGCCCAAGGTCGACCGGTACTGATTCGCGGGCGCGCCAGGTGATTTCAGGTCTCGCGAAATCACCCGGCGTGCTTCGTCTTCCGATCGGAGGAATGGGGCAGTCGTGTTCGACTTGATCTCCAACTATCACACCAAACTGCTCGACGCGTTCTGGGTGACGATCAAACTGACGCTGTATTCGGCGTTCTTCGCGCTGATTCTCGGCACCATCGTGGCGGCCATGCGGGTGTCGCCGATTCCGATCGCACGCTGGATCGGCGCGCTGTACGTCAACATCATTCGCAATACGCCGCTCACGCTGATCATCGTCTTCTGCTCGCTGGGCCTGTACCAGACCCTCGGGTGGCGGCTGGCTTCCGAGGGGCCGAACAGCATCGCGGAGAACAGTTTTCGCTTCGCCATCGTCGGATTGAGCGTCTACACAGCGGCTTTCGTGTGTGAGTCGCTGCGGGCGGGTATCAATACGGTGCCGTTCGGGCAGTCGGAGGCGGGGCGCTCGCTGGGACTCACCTTCGGGCAGAATCTGCGGCTCGTGGTGCTGCCGCAGGCGTTCCAGGCGGTCATCGCACCGCTGGGCAGTGTGTTCATCGCCCTGACCAAGAACTCGACCATCGCCTCGGCCATCGGCGTCGGTGAGGCCGCGCTGCTCATGTCGGAGATGAACGAGAACGAGGCGGCGCCGCTGAGTGTCGGCGCCATCTTCGCGCTCGGGTTCGTGATCCTGACATTGCCGACCGGTCTGTTCTTCGGTTGGCTGGCCAAGCGATTCGAGGTGGCGCGATGACCACGTCCGTGCTCTACGACGCGCCGGGACCCCGCGCGCGCCTGCGCTACCGCGTCTACTCGGTCGTCGTCATCGCGGCCGCGGTGGCGGCGGTTTGGTTCGTCTATCACGGGCTGGCCGACAAGGGGCAGTTCACCGCCGACAAGTGGAAGCCCTTCACCGAGGGCGATACCTGGCGCACCTACCTCCTGCCGGGTCTGCGCGGCACACTCGAGGCGGCGGCGCTGTCGATCGTGCTGGCGCTGGTCCTCGGAATGGTGTTCGGCATTCTGCGACTGTCGGACCACCGCGCGGTGCGCTGGTTGGCCGGTGTGGTGGTGGAGATCTCGCGGGCCATACCCGTGCTGATCCTGATGCTGTTCCTGTTCACCCTGTTCGCCCAGCAGAACGTCTTCCCCTCCGACCAGCTGGCGCTCGCGGCCGCGGTGGCGGCGCTGACCATCTACAACGGATCGGTCATCGCCGAGATCGTGCGTTCGGGTATCCGGGCGCTGCCCCGGGGACAGACCGAGGCCGCCGTCGCCCTGGGCATGCGCAAAACCCAGGTGATGGTGACGATTCTGCTGCCGCAGGCCGTCACCGCCATGCTGCCGGCGCTCATCTCGCAGATGGTGGTGGCGCTGAAGGACTCCGCGCTGGCTTACCAGATCACCTATCTGGAAATCGTGCGCAGAGGCACGCAGCTCGGTGCGGCGGAAAAGAATCCGATCCCGTCGCTGATCGTGGTGGCCATCATCATGATCGTCATCAACTACGCGCTGACCGTGATCGCCACCCGGGTCGAGAAGTGGCTGCGCACCCGCAAGCGCGGCTCCCGGGCCGTGCTCGCAGCGGGTGCCGTCACCCCTCCCCCGGGCATGGATGTCGTCATGGGGGACCAGTCCGCATCCGGCGTGTGATCGGCGACGCGTGGTCGGGGAGCTGACCTCGGACCCCGGTTCGGGAGCCGTGACTGCCGAACCGGGACCGGGCGTTCCGGGAATGCTCAGCCGACCCCGGGACAATTGCTCCATCCAGCTCGCATACTGGTCTTCATGAACGAAGACGACAGCGCTCGAAGAGAATTCGTCTTCGGGCTGTTCCTGACCACCATCGTCACCCCCCTCCTCGCCGGCCTCACCGCCTTCGCCGCCGTCATCGGCACGCTCGCCATCCACGAGGCCGCAGGCCGCCTCCTGGCCTCCCGCCGCGACAAACCGCCCCGCCCATCCGCACCCCACATGGCCACCCCCCGCACCCTCCGCCACACCAACCACCGCCACACCCGCCGCGCCCTCTCCACCCGCCGCCCAGGCGGCGTCCTGCACTGAAGCCAGTACGTACGGCTCGAGCGTGACGCGATCCCGAATCCAGTTGTTTTCGCCCTCGTATACCCCTCATATCTGTAGTCGTGCCGCATTACCCAATCCTCTTTCTCGACATCGACGGACCACTACTGCCGTTCGGCGGACCGCCCGGGAATGACGCACCGACCGGGCAGGACGGGACCAACCCGCTGGTGACACGACTCGATCCGGCACTCGGGCCGCTGCTGTCCGCACTCCCCTGCGAATTGGTGTGGGCGACGACGTGGACGCACGAGGCCAACCGGGTCGTCGGTCCGCTGCTGGGATTGCCGGACCTGGCGGTGGTGGAATGGCCGGAACGGGCGGATGAGCAGGTCGACGAGTGGTTCGGACTGCACTGGAAGACGCGGACGGTGGTCGAGTGGGCGGCGGGACGGCCTTTCATCTGGGTCGACGACGAGATTCGGGACCACGACCGGGAGTGGGTGTCGGCGCAGCACGGCAGATCGGCTCTCCTGTACCGCGTGGACCCTCGGACAGGGCTGCGGCGCAAGGACTTCGCTGTATTCACCGAGTGGGTCAATGGTGGTTTCAGGTCACAGTGACCACACGTGTGAGGACGTGAGTACGGGGCTGTCAATTCGGCTCGGAACTCGCTCGTGCGGGCGATTGAACCGACTCGGGGGCCGGCGCGTATTCCTCGGTGGGACGGGAAGACACGTTGTTTCATCAACCGGCTTCATCACACGAAGTGGGACGTCATGACCACCAACGTCACCGATAGCAACGTCAAGAAGGATCCGGGCAAGAATATCGATTCCATTGGGGTCGATGTGGGGCTGCTGGTGTTACGTGTGTTCTTCGGCGGGTTGTTGTTCGTGCACGGCAGCCAGAAACTGTTCGGGTGGTTCAATGGCGAGGGCTGGCACCAGACCACCGCGGGGTTCGAGAAGCTCGGGTATCACCCTGGCAAGGTGTTCGGCACGCTGGCGGGGCTGTGTGAATTCACCGGCGGCGCGCTGCTGTTCCTCGGGCTGTTCACGCCGCTCGCGGCGGCGATCGCCATCGGCACCATGATCAACGCGATGAATGTGACCTGGCATCACGGGCTGATGGGCTACGAGAGTGCCCTGCTGTTCGCCGTGGCCGCGCTGACGCTGGCGATCGCCGGGCCGGGCCGATTCTCCCTCGACCACAACCGGCCATGGGCACGCCACGGCGTCCTATGGGGCGCCGCCGCCCTCGCCCTCGCCGCGGTGGCCGCGGTGATCACCCTGGTCATCAAGTGGTCGGGATAGACGCCGAGTTCTCGGATCGAGCCGAGAGCGCAGTCAGGCATCGAATCCATTGGCGGCCAGTTCGGATTTCACCACCGAGTAGGCGGTGGATTGGCTGAAACCGCGGCGGGCCAGGAGACCGATCAGACGGCGGATGGCTTTGTCGCGGTCCAAGCCTCGGGGCAGGGTGCGGAGTTTGGCGCGCACCAGTTCGGCGGCACGATCCTGCTCGTCTTCCGGCGAGTCGGTCTCTGACGCCGACTCTTCGGAGTCGCTTTCGCCGAGGGCGCGACCGCCCAGCACGGTCCTGCCACGCGGCCCGGCCTTCGCGCGACGCATCGGCGATGAGGCCATATGGTCGGAGTTGTTCTCGTCCTGGCTGTCGTAGTTCTGCTCACGATGAGCGTCGATCCGCTCGCTCATGTGAAGTGCACCCCACGCTGCAAGCTCCGCCGCCACCACCTGATACGCGGTGCCGGGACTGTAGCCGCGACGCGCCAGCAGGCCGACCAGCCGGCGGGTGGCCGTGTCGCGGTCGAGTCCGGGCGACAAGGTACGGAGCTTGGTACGGACCAATGCGGCCGCGGAATCGGTGTCGTCAGCGGCGAATTCGCGGCGGGATGCGGTGGGCTTCGCACGCGCTGCAGGGGCGGACGGAGCGGGCGCGGGCGGTGTCCGGGTATCGGGTGGCTGTTCCTGGGCGCGTCGGGTCGCGAGCGCGGCGAGTTCGCCTGTCACCACCTCGTAGGCTGTGCCCGGAGTGTAGCCGCGGCGCGCGAGCATGGCGACCAGGCGACTGATCGCCTTGTCGCGGTCCAGGTCCGGGGACAGCGTGGTCAATTTCCGCCGCACCAGCTCTCCGGCGCGGCCATTCTCGTCCTCGGCGGTCACCGACTCGAGCGCCGGTTCGGCGTCCTCCGGCGCAATGCCCTTGCGCCGCAATTCCTCGGCGAGAACCTTCTTGCCCTTACCCGAGTAGGTGTGCCGTGACCGCACCCACTGCTGCGCGAACGCCGCATCATCGATCAGCCCGACCTCGGTCAGCCGATCCAGCACCCGCTTCGCCACGGCAGCAGTGAAACCCCGATCCGCCAACCGATCCGCCAACTCGACCCGGCTCCGAGCCCGATCGGTCAGCAACCGCAGGCACACGTCCTTCGCCTGCGCCTCGGTCCCCCCGCCGCTGACACCAACCGATCCCCCCGGCTCCCCTCCGGATTCCGAATGCCGACGACCACGTCCACGCCGCCGCCCACCCCGATCGAACTCCTCCCCCCGATCAGCCGAGACTTCCGAACCGACATCGGCCGAATTACCACGACCGCCGTCGTCCCCACCCCTTGACTCATCTCCACGTCTCGGCTCGTCCCCGCCGATCGACTCGTCCCCGCCACGTCGCCGCCGGGCCCGACGACCTCGCCGATCCGATTGCGCGCCACTTCGTTCCGAGAAATCTGCTCCACGACCTGCGCCGCCTACCGCGTCCCCTCGCCTCGAGAGCTCATTCAACTCACCCAACTCGCCGTAGGAGTCCGTAGACACCCGCTCGACCGAAGTTGAGCCGGACCCGCGAGTATTTCGACGACCGCGCTTCTCCGTACTCGCCCCGCTCGCTGCCGCTTTCGCAGCCACGACCGCATTCGCCTCGGCCAATGCTGCCCGCGCGGCCGCCAGCCTGTCCCGCGGAGCACCGCCGACCGAGTTCTGGGCCGTACCACCGGCAACCCCCACAGTCGCGGCCGCGCAGTCACCGAGCCGGCGCTGGCCGGAGTCCGACCCGGCGTCGAGCTCGTTCGATCGAGCCTCGCCATTCGCCGCCCGACCGAGACGTGCGGAATCAGCGGCATTCGCCTCAGCCGATTCGGCCCCGGTGGTGTCCCGGCTGGCCGGGGGTGCGATCGGCCCGGTCACCGCATCCGAAACGGTTGCGGTCGAAGAGAACCCACTGCTCGGACCCTTGATCGCGAGGTCACCTCGGGCGACAGAATCCCGCTGCTGCCACGGCGCGATCGCGCTCTCGGCCGCTTCGGCCGGCTGCGATCGACCGGCATCCTTGGGCTCGGCAACCGTCGAGATCGGTTCTGCGGTTGGGCGGTTCGACGCGCCGGAGAGCTCCGGTCGGTGCGATGGGGGCGATTCGGCGGGGGTGGTCGCGTCGCCGGTGGTGCGCCAGGTGGAGTGATCGGTGTCCGGCGAATTGTCTTCGGGGACAGGGTGATAGGACGCGGCGGGGGTGGATGGACCGTAGTTCCAGGTGCCGACGCCGGCGGTGTAGGGGTCGGCGGAGCCGAAGAGGTCGTGGCCGGGCTCGGGGGTTCGGGGCCTGGGAGCGGTGGGGCGGGACGCGCGGCCGGCGGCTCGGGCGGCGGAGGACTCCAGTTGGCGGCGGAGGCGTTCCACCGCGTCCAGGCGAGCGGGCCCCGGCGAATCAGGCCGGGGCCCTTCGGGTTCCCGAGGGGTCATGGATCAGAAGTCGGCGGGGGCCTCTTCGGCGGTGACGTCCGCGCCGATGCCGAGCTTCTCCTTGATCTTCTTCTCGATCTCGTCGCGGACATCGGTGTTCTCGAGGAGGAACTTGCGGGCGTTCTCCTTGCCCTGGCCGAGCTGGTCGCCCTCGTAGGTGTACCAGGAGCCGGACTTGCGGATGAAGCCCTGATCGACACCCATGTCGATGATCGAGCCCTCCTTGGAGATGCCGATGCCGTAGAGGATGTCGAACTCGGCCTGCTTGAACGGCGGGCTCACCTTGTTCTTGACGACCTTCACGCGGGTGCGGTTACCGACCGCGTCCGAACCGTCCTTGAGGGTCTCGATACGGCGGACGTCCAGGCGGACCGAGGCGTAGAACTTCAGCGCCTTACCACCGGTGGTGGTCTCGGGGGAGCCGAACATGACGCCGATCTTCTCGCGCAGCTGGTTGATGAAGATGGCGGTGGTGCCGGAGTTGTTGAGCGCGCTGGTCATCTTGCGCAGCGCCTGGCTCATCAGGCGGGCCTGCAGACCGACGTGGCTGTCACCCATCTCGCCCTCGATCTCGGCGCGCGGCACCAGGGCGGCGACGGAGTCGATGACGATGATGTCGATGGCGCCGGAACGCACCAGCATGTCGGCGATTTCGAGGGCCTGCTCACCGGTGTCCGGCTGGGAGACCAGCAGCGCGTCGGTGTCGACACCCAGCTTGCGGGCGTAGTCGGGATCCAGCGCGTGCTCGGCGTCGATGAAGGCGGCGACACCGCCGGCGGCCTGCGCGTTGGCGACCGCGTGCAGGGCGACGGTGGTCTTACCCGAGGATTCCGGACCGTAGATCTCGACGATGCGGCCGCGCGGCAGGCCACCCAGGCCCAGCGCCACATCCAGCGCGATGGAGCCGGTCGGAATCACCGAAATGGGCTGACGCGCCTCTTCGCCCAGACGCATGACCGCGCCCTTGCCGAAGCTCTTCTCCACCTGCGCGAGCGCGAGCTCGAGCGCCTTGTCACGATCGAAAGCCTGTGGTGCCATCGTCTGATCCCCTTCTCAACGGGTATGTCTCATGCTGTGGTTGGCGCCCACGTTAGAGGGCGGCACCGACAAGTTCCGACGACGAGCTTAGACGAACAGATGTTCGATGCAAGCGACGCGCTGGGCGACACGCGAAACACCTGGTGGCAAGCATTCGGCAATCAGGGCAGCACCGCGAGTTTTTGCGCGTCTACCAGCGTCTGCGACTGTTTGAACACCCGCAACGCCGTCGTCACCTCGATATCCCGGATGCCGGGCAACGCACCGAGCCGTTCGGTCACGTAGCGGTACAGATGGGCATTGTCCCGGCAGACCAGCGACGCGGTCAGATTGGCCGGCCCGGTGATCGCCGCCAGGTAGGCGACCTCCGAATGCTCCGAGATGGCCTTGCCCACCTCCTCCAGCCGCGCCGGATCCACCCGCATCCACAGCACCGCGCGACACGTGTAACCCATGAGCTGCAAAGCGAAGTCGAGGTCGAAGTAGAGCACGCCGGACTCGATGAGCTCGCTCATCCGCCGGGCCACCCGGGTCGCGCTCCAGCCGGTGGCGGCCGCCAGCCGCGCGTAGGGCGCGCGCCCGTCCCGAGCCAGGATGGCCATCATCGCCTCGTCCTCGCGCGACAGCGTGACCTGGGTTTCCGGACCCACGGGCTCCCACATCGGCGGCCGCGGGCCGAGTTCGCGCAGCTGCTCCGCGGTGAAGAACCGGTCGTAGCGGGGCCACTCCTCGGGGAACGGAAACTGCCGCATCACCTCGTGCACCGTCAGCCCGACCACCGAGCTGGCACGCGGAATCACGCGCAGCAGCAACTCGTCCCGCCGCTCGATCGACCGCGTGCGGCCCGCGCACATGATCTCGAAACCACTGGTCAGCAGTGATACCCAGCTCAATTCCGGTACCCGCGCGAGAGATTCGGCCAGGGCGACGGCCTTGGCGGGCGTCGAGGTGATGCGCATGACCCAGCGCGGCTGCCCCAGCGGCACCGTGTTCACCTGGCCCGCCACATGAATCATGCCGCGCGAGCGCAGTGACCGATACCGCCGCGCCACCGTCTGCTCGGAGACGCCGAGGATCGCCCCCAGCCGTGCGAACGGGATGCGCGCATCGGTGACCAGACCGTGCACGATCTGTTTGTCGAGCACGTCCAGGACGGAGGAATCATCCAGCTCTTCCTCGAACATAGGAGGAATCTACCGCATCGACGGAGATAGCTAGGTGGATCCAAGCGCCTATCTCATGCTTGGAGACGAAATCGTTCGTTCTCTGGAGGTTCTCATGCGGAAGTGGTTGCCCCTCTTCGCCGCGTGCCTGGGCTCACTGATGCTGCTCATCGACGTCACCATCGTGAATGTCGCGCTGCCGGACATCGCCGCCGACCTGGGCACCGGCCTGTCCGGGCTGCAATGGGTCATCGACGGCTACGCGCTGGCGCTGGCCGCACTGCTGCTCATGCTCGGCTCGCTCGCCGACCGGTTCGGCGCGAAACCCACCTATCTGATCGGCCTGGCCCTGTTCGCGGCCGCCAGCCTGGCCTGCGGTGTCGCCGGGTCGGCGGGCGTGCTGGTGGCGGCACGCGCGGCGCAGGGCATCGGCGGCGCGGCCATGCTGGCCACCACGCTGTCGCTGCTGCACGCCACGTACACCGGTCGTGATCGCGGCATCGCCTTCAGCGCGTGGGGCGCGGTGTCGGGTGCGGCGGCCGGTATCGGCGTGGTGCTGGGCGGCGTGCTGACCGATCTGCTGTCGTGGCGGTGGATCTTCTTCGTCAACCTGCCGATCGCCGCGATCGCGATCGTGTTGTCCGCCTTGGCGTTCGGGCCGTCGCCGCGGCACGCGGACCGGCGCATCGATATCGGCGGGATGCTGAGTTTCACCGTCGCGGCGACAGCCGTCACCTACGGCATCATCCGGGGCGGCGAGCACGGCTGGGGTGATCGCGGGGCGGCGGTGGCACTGATCGCCGGCGCGTTCTCGCTGATCGCGTTCATCATGCTCGAATCCCGCAGTGCGGCACCGATGTTGCCGCTGCCCCTGCTGCGCAGCGCGGGCTTCACCGCGACACTGATCGCCGCGGTCGGCATGAGCTTCGCCGCCTTCGCGTCCAGCCCGCTGGTGTCGCTGTGGCTGCAGCAGTACCTGCACCTGACCCCGCTGCGGGCCGGGTTGTCGATGCTGCCGATGTCGGTGTGCGCCTTCCTGACCTCGGGCATCTTCGGCCGGTTCCTGCACGAGGTGGCGCCGAAGTGGACGATCGGCGGCGGCCTGCTGACGATCGGCGCGGGCAGCTCTCTGCTGACCCTCATCGACTCCGGATCCTCCTGGACCGCCGCCATTCCCGGCTTCCTGGCGATCGGTGTCGGCGTGGGCGTGATGGCTCCGCCGCTGATGGCGGTAGGCATGGCGGCGGTCCCGCCGCGTCAGAGCGGCACCGCCGCCGGTGCGATCAACACCGCGCGGCAGCTGGGCCTGGCGCTGGGTGTCGCGGTGCTGGGCACCGTCTTCCGCAACACGAGCGATGCGCATTCGATGACTCACGGCTTCGTGGACGGCCTGAACTCGGCAACGCTCACTGCGGGCGTCTTCGGAATCGTCTCAGCCGCAGTGGTTTTCGCCCTCTACACCCGCGCCTCCCGCCCCACCCCCGAGACCCCGGTCCTCGCCCCGCCCGAGCCCGCGGCGGTCGCCTGACCGGCAGATCAAGATCAGGGAGCTCTCACGGTGGAATTCGCCCGAATTCCCGCAGTGAGAGCTCCCTGATCTTGTTGTCACCGGAGGGGGAAGCCCAGGGCGTCCTCGTCGGGGGTGCGGGGGCCGAAGATGCGGCGGTCGGACTCGGCGATGGGGACGTCGTTGATGCTGGCCTCGCGGCGGGACATGCGGCCGTCGGGAGCGAATTCCCAGAGTTCGTTGCCGTAGCTGCGGTGCCACTGGCCCTCGTCGTCGTGCCATTCGTATTGGAAGCGGACGGCGATGCGATTCTCGGTGAAGGACCACAGGTCCTTGCGCAGGGCGTAGCCGTTCTCCTTGGCCCACTTGCGCTTCAGGAAATCGACGATTTCGGCGCGGCCGGTGAGGAATTCGTCGCGGTTACGCCAGACGGAGTCCTCGGTGTACGCCTGGGCGACCGTCTCGGGATCGCGCGTGTTCCAGGCGTTTTCGGCAGCGCGGACTTTGAGTTTGGCGGATTCCAGGTCGAAGGGAGGAAGCGGAGGACGCATGAGGGAGACCTTTCGATTCGGTGCGGGCGGGCTTGGCGCCTTGCCGGCGCGCGGCGTGAGGCGGTGGATGGGTGCAGGACCGCTGGATGCAGGCGGAGTCGATGACCGGGGACGGAGTTGCCAGGCAGCACGGCGGATGCGCACGGTATCGGCTATGGGTTGGCCGGGGACAGTTCGGGTTCACTCCAGCGCAAGGGTGTGGCGTTCGTGATTTCGACGACGTCGGTGAGGGTGAAGTCGATGGCGCATTGGGCACCGGCCGTGAAAGCGGCTTCCTCCCAGGTGATCTCGGCGGTACCGGTGAGTTGCAGGGTGGTGCCGGTACGCCAGTCCGGAATCAGGAGGCCGCAGCGCGGGTCGGCGGCGATATTGCCGAGGGTCATGAACATGGAGTTGCCACGGTAGTCGGGCCAGCGCAGGCGGGTCGGGGAAAGCACCTGCAGGAAGCCGGGATTGCCGCCGCGATGGGACGCGTCGGCATCGCCGTCGACATCGGCGGACGCGATGAAGAACGCGTCGGCGCGGGCGATGAGCTGCCGCTGAGACTCGTCCAGCGCGCTGGTCCGGCGCACCGTGGGAGCCCCGCCCGTCGCCCACTCCTCGATGCCGCGGCGGGAGATGTACTTCGGGCAGTTCGAATACACCTGCTCGGTATCGATGTGCAGCCCGGTCGCGGTGGGTGCGATCACGCCATTGACGCGCATCCGCCGCCGCAGTTGCGGCTGCAACGCGATCATGCCGACATGCCGTGCGCCGCGCAGCGATTCGGCGAGCGGGTCACCGGCCACCGGCAATGCCTCGACCTCGATCGCCCGCTCCCCGGAGGCGTACACGAACCCGGGCGGCCCAACCAACTGGCCCGCCCACATCCGACCACCGTCATCGGCAGCAGCCACCACGATCATCGGCTGCTCCGCCAGGAATTCCGCAGCCGCAGCCGGAATATCAGCGCGAATCATCCGCCCGACCCGCTGAGCAATATCTTCCTGCCCCATACGCCGCTGCACGGCCAATTCCCCAGGGTGATAGCCGATCCCGCTCGCCGCCACGGCACCGCCCTTCGGCATGGCGCCACGGGCAGTCACCGAGTCGGTGGCCGATCCGGGCTCGGAGGCCTGCGCGCCGGGCTCATCTGTGGCCGACGCCTTGCCGCCGTGCTGCGCATCGCGTGTCGAGACGGCGTTCATGTGAGCTCCCATCGGGCCGCCTGCGGAGGTGACCGGTCTTCTCGGGTGAATTCTGGTGCTGGTGGCGGTATTCCGGATCAGAAGAAGCCGCAGGTGGGGGCGGCGCCGGAGGGGGCCGGGGCGTGGTCGGCGCCGGAGGGGGCATAGATCTCGAGGCGGATGCCGTCGGGGTCGATGAAGAAGATGCCGCCGGAGGAGGCGCCCTCACCATGGGCGACCACGCCGTCGTGGGCGAAGGCGACATTCAGGGCCTTCAGGACGGATTCCACCTCCCGGACCTGGTCGATGGTGTCCACCTGGAACGAGAGATGGTGCAGGCCGGGGGTTTTGCCGGAGAACTCGCCGTCACTCTGCTGCCAGAGGGTCACCTGAAGTTTGCCGTCGCGGCCGAGGAAGGCGAAGCGCTGGGCGCCCTCGCCGCCGGCGCCGAGCTGTTCGAAACCGAGGGCGCGGCGGTAGAAGTCCACCGAGCGGTCGAGGTCGGTGACATTGAGGCCGACGTGCCCGGTGGCGAGAACAGGTGCGGTCATGGGAACCCCTTAGGAAGTTTTAACCATCATAGTTCATTTGACAGGTTAGAAGTTAGTGGCGGCGCACACCTGCCGTCAACCCCTATAGTTGGTTTTGCCGGTTAGAAAGGAGTCGTCGGGCCGATGCGCGCACTACGGCGGTTACCCTCAGGCGTGCCAGAACCACGCCCCCACCTCGGTGAACCGCTCGCCCTGGACCTGCTCAACACCCGCTGGATCGCGGCGACGGGACCCCAGGACCTGCTCACCGACGTGTCCGGGCTGAGCCAGTGGCTGGCCGACAACGACCTCGACCTGCCCGCCGACGAGGCGACGCTGCACGCGCTCGTGACGGCCCGGGAAGCGATCCTGCGCGCGGTACGCGGCGAGACCGCCGACGACCTCAATACCGTCCTGGCGCACGGCCGCATCCGCCGTGCCCTCACCCCGGACGGCCCGGCCGCGCTCCCCGAGGTCGCCGATCCGGCCTGGCTACCCGGCTGGCTCGCCGCCGACAACCTGCTCCATCTGCTGGCGAGCACCCCGGACCGCATCAAGCAGTGCGCGCACCCGCAGTGCATCCTGTACTTCCTGGACACCTCGAAGAACGGCACCCGCCGCTGGCATTCCATGGCGGCCTGCGGCAACCGCGCCAAGGCCACCCGGCACTACGCGAAGAAGACGCACGCGGAGTAGGCGAACCCGCTGCGGCTCGGAACAATTCGTCGAGCAGGCGGTAGTAGTCCAGCCGCGCCGGATCGGGATCGGGCAGGCCGTAGGCGGCGAAGAAGGCCTCCACCTCGCCGGCGCCGAAATCATCGCCGAGATCCCGTGCGGCCAACGCCAGATCGCGGTAGCGGTCCGCGACCCCCAGCCGTCCCACATCGATGAGAATCCCGCCCGCCAGCACATTCGGCGGCGTGTAATCACCGTGCGCCACAACGAGATCCTCGGCCTCGGGCCGTTCGGCGACCAGCTGTGCGTACACCTGCGCTGCCGTCCGCCCGAGATTGTCCGCATCGAAATCGTCGACGTCGACCAGACCTTCGGCAACCCGCCGAGACGCCTCCGCCAGGGTGATGTCGAGCCGGCCGTCGAACGGACAGCCCACCACCGGCAGCGCGTGCAACCGCCGCAACGTCCCGCCCATCAACACGCCCGGCGAATCCGGCTGCGCCGAGGCCACACTCGGCACTCCCGCATCGACGAGCACCAGCATGTCGTCCTCGAAAACCGCGATCTCCGGCACCGCCATCGACCGCTCCCCCAGCCACCGATACCGCGGAAACTCCGCCACCGCAATCGCACCACGCTTGACCCAATGCGTTCCATTGGCCCGGACGACCCCGCCACTGCACCCCTCGTGATCGTCCGACCACACTGGGTTCGGCCCGAGCAGCTCCGCCACGCGCGGCGGTAGCCGCAGCCTCACGCGGATCTGCTCACCATCGCGACTTCGGCACATCGAATTCCGCGCACAGCGCCCGCCACACATCGCGGGGATCCACCCCCGCCTCGATGGCCTGGGCTCCTGTCCGCCCCATGGACGGCAGTACATGATCGGTCAGCAGCACGTCTCCCCGCGCCGTCCCGAACTCGGTATGCAACAGCTCCTGGAACTCCGTCAACCGCACGGCCGCGAGCCTACGCCACCGCCCCGCACCCGGGCCAAACCCAGCCGCGGCCGCCCATCGCCTCCGACAACCGCCTCGCGGTGTACTACCAACCTGCGTCGCGAGCGAAAGTCAGGCGGCGGGTGGGGATTCGACGGCGGCGTGGCAGATTTCGACCGGGTCGGTGACCACGGTGATGCCGGTGGCGGCGGAGTGGGCGGCGGCGGTGTAGGCGGGGTCGTCGAGGATGCGTTTGACGGCGTCCCGGACGGCTTCGGGGGTGACGGGGCGGACCAGGATCGAACTGCCCTGGCGGGCGGCGCGATTGGCGAGTTCCCACTGGTCGCCGCCGCCGGGGACGGTGACGATGGGGACACCGGCCAGCAGGGATTTGGCGAGCAGGCCGTGGCCGCCGCCGCCGATCACGACCGAGGTGTGGCGCAGGATCTCGTCCTGGCGGCCCAAACCGGCTGTGGCCCAGGACGGGAGGCCGGCGGGCGGGGTGTCGAGCATGGAGACTGCGACCCGGACGCCTGCGCCTTCGAGCGCCTCGAGGGCGATGTCGGCCAGGCCCGCCGTACCGGTCTGGGCGGTCGAGGGGGCGACCATGACCAGGGGGGCGTCACCGGGCGGTAGATCCAGGATGTGGTCGGTCGGCTCCCAGAGCAGCGGGCCGACGAGGTGCGCATTGTCCGGCCAGTCGGGGCGCGGCACCTCGAGGGCGGGCAGGGTGGCGACCAGGCGGGCGGTCGGGCCCGGGTCCTCCGGTGGCAGGCCGATACTCGCGCGCGCCTGCTCGCGTTGCAGTTCCCCGCGCCGGATGGCCCGCGACGTCAGCCCGCGCAGGACCGAGTCCCGGGCGCGCCCGCGCATGCCCTCTCCCGCGGCGAGCCCACTCCCGATGGGCGGCAAGCCCTTCGACGGCAGGTACAGCGGGTGCGGCGACAGCTCCACCCAGGGCAGCCGCAGCCGCTCCGCCGCCATCCCGCCCCCGACGGTGAGCACGTCCGACACCACCAGTTCCGGCAGCATGGCGCTCAGATCGGGCAGGATCTCGGTCGAAATGTGAGCGGCTCGTTGATGAATCCTGGCACCCGCGTCACTGTCGTCGTCCTCGGCCCGGGGTGCGAGGCCCTTCAGCCGCCGCACCCCGATCCCGGCCTCCCGGGCCGCGTCGAACCACCGCGGGCTGGTGAACAGCACCGGCTCGTCGCCCGCGGCCAGCAACCGCTGACACAACGCCATCGCCGGAAACGCATGCCCCGGATCAGGCCCGGCCACCACCGCTACTCGCACGGCCCCAGGGTGCCACACCCGGCCGACGCCCCCGGTACCTTCACCCACTGTGGTGGCCCGTGTCACTCGACCACAGCGCGCCCGGCGCTGGGACCGGTCGTCGGGCCCGGCCGCTCAGCCCGCGAAGTGGTAGAGCTCGAAGGTCAGGGCGTGGGCACCTGGGACGCCTTCCTTGGGGCCGGCGGTCATTTCCAGGACGGCGCGGGCCTGGATTTCGGCCGGGTCGGGGCTGAGGGCCTCGAGGTAGCGGCGGTGGGCGGTGAGGGATTCGACGGCGGTCTCGAAGGTGTCGGTGACGTCGAGCCCGTGGCTGCCGTCCGGGACGCCGTAGACGGCGGCCCAGCGTGGCGACCAGGCGGGCAGCTCGGCGAGCTCGGGGTGGATCCATTCGTTGCCGGCGTCGGACACCGCGTCCAGGGCGGCGCGGCCGACGGCGCGGTGGTCGGCGGAGTTGGCGTAGCCACGGGCCCAGGTGTCGCCGAAGTTGAACAGCACCACCATGTCCGGGCGGTGGCGGCGGATGGCGGCGGCCAGATCCCGGCGCAGGGCCAGGGATTCCTCGATCCGCCCGTCCGGGCGCCCGAGGAATTCCACCTCGCTGACGCCGACGATCTTGGCCGAGGCCCGCTCCTCGTCCTCCCGCAGCGGCCCGCACTCGGCCGGCGGCAGCCCCGCGATGCCCGCCTCGCCACTGCTGACCAGCACGTAGCGAATGTCCTTGCCCTGCCTGGTCCAGCGCGCGACCGCGGCGGCCGCACCGTATTCGATGTCATCGGGATGCGCGGCGATGACGATCCCGCGCTGCCAGTCCTCGGGAAGCTGCTCCATGTCCTGCATTCAACACCAGCCGCCACCGCCCAGACATGGCCGACGCGAACTTCGCACCCCACCGCCACGCCGGGGCGTCACAGCATGGCGAGTACGCCCTCGAAGGCCGCTTCCGCCGCCCCGAGCAGCTTCAGATCCGGGCCCAGACGCGACTTTTCGATGCGAACCCCGCCGAAGGCACGGCTCACCATGCTGCGGCCGTGGACCTGATCGCGGACCCGGGTGATGGCCGGTTCGGGGAGCGCGGTGAAGAGGTCGCCGAGCACCACCAGTTCGGGCCCGAGGATATTGACGACATTGACCAGGCCCAGGGTCATCCAGTCGAGGTAATCGGCGAGCCTGGTTTCCCAATCACCCTGCAGCTCACGGAGTTCGGCGACGATCGCCCCGCGCGGGCCGTGCTCGGGTATGCCGAGGGCACGGCACAGCGCAGCCTCGCCCACCTCGGTCTCCCAGCAGCCTTCGTTGCCGCAGTAGCACTTTCGCCCACCGGGCCGCACCGTCATGTGGCCGATCTCGCCGAGATACCCCGCGGATCCGCGCAGCAGCTCGCGCTGGGCGATGAGCCCGCCGCCGACCCCGACATCGGCGGAGACGAAGACCGCATCGGCGGCCGCGCGCCCGACACCCCTGACATGCTCTGCGAGCGCACCGAATTCGGCGTCGTTACCGACGGTGACGGGCAGGTCCAGCACCGCGTGCAGCCGCTGACCCAGCGCCACCTCACCCCAGCGCAGGTTGGCGGCATTGTGCACCAGGCCGTCCGCGCGCCGCACCACACCGGGAACGCCCACGCCCGCCGCCACCGGGCGCAGGCCCAGATCCTCCGCGAGCATGGCCGCCGATTCCGCGACGTGGGTGATCACCTCGTCCGGTTCCCGTTGCCGCCCACGCAGATTCCAGCTGTTGCGTCCCATGACCTGCCCGCCGAAGCCGACCAGCGCGATCCCCACGTGCTCGACCTGCACATCGACCGCCAGCACCACCGCCGCCTGCGGTTGCGGCAGCACCAGCAGCGAGGGCCGTCCGGCGCCGCGCGCCAGCCGCGGCACCTTCTCCTCCACGACCCCGTCCTCGGCGAGCCCGTCGACGAGCATCTTGATGGTGGACCGATTGAGCCCGAGCTCGACCGCCAGCGCCGCCCGGGTTGCGGGGCCTCCGATGTGTAGCAGCCGCAGGAGGCTCGACCGGTTGAACCGGCGCACCTCGTCCGGTCGGGCGACGGTCATGGACTCGGTAATACCATTGCGCGGCTCAACGGCCCGTTATCGCCACGCGGCGTCTCGAGAGCGCGTCGACGGTCGCGGCGAGCAGCAGCACCAGCCCGGTCACGATGGACACCACCGCCGCGGGCTGCCGCAGCAGGCCCAGCCCGTTCGACACCACGGCCAGCACCGCGCCACCGATCACCGCGTCGGCCACCCGGCCCCGGCCGCCGAACAGGGAGGTGCCGCCGATGACGGCCGCGCCGACCGCGAACAGCAAGGTGTTGAGCCCGCCCGCCTGCGGATCGACCGAGCCGACCTTCGAGGAGTAGACGATGGCGCCGACCGCTGCGCAGGCCGAGCAGATGACGAAAACGCTTGCCCGCAACTGGGTTACGTTGATGCCCGCGCGCCGGGCCGCCTCCAGGTTCCCGCCGACGGCATAGATGTGACGGCCGTAGGTGGTGCGGGTCAGCACATAGGTCCCCGCGACCAGCAGCACCAGCACGATCGGAACCACATACGGCACACCGGAGATCACGATCAGCTTGCTGGGTGAACGATTCACGGTGAGCAGCGCCGTCACCACGATCGCGAAACCGCTGAGCGCCACCACTTTCGCGACCACCAGCGGCGTCGGCGACGTGACCAGCCCGCGACGCCGGCGCCGCAGATGCCCGCCCAGCGTGACTGTCGCATAGCCACCGGCCGCCACCACGCACAGGACCCAGCTCCCGGCCGTGGACAGATTCCCGTTCGCCACCGCATTGAGCACGTGCGACGAACTGATCCCCAGCACCCCGCCCTCGCCGATGAGCTGCAGGATCACCCCCTGCCACGCCAGGAACAGCGCCAGCGTCACCACGAACGACGGCATCCCGATCTTCGCGATCAGGAACCCGGTGATGCATCCGATGGCCGCGCCCACACATACCGCGAGCAGCATCTCGATCCACGGATTCGCCTGAAAACCGATGACCGTCAGCACGATCCCCAGCACCGAGAACACCACCCCCGGCCAGATCCGCAGCAGCCCCGCCAGGATCGCGGCCAGCACCAGCATGGCGTTGAACACGAAGAACACCGTGGATCCCATGCCGGTCAACAGGTTCCCGTTGTCGACGTAGTGCATGGCCAGCACCGCCCCCGCCACCCCGGACGCCGTGCCCGCCGACAGATCGATCTCCCCGATCAGTAGCACGAACACGATCCCGATGGCGATGATGGTCTGCCCCGCCCCCTGCGCCAGCAGGTTCGCAATATTGTTGAGCGAGAAGAACACATCCGACATCAGCGAGAACAACACCACCAGCGCGATCAGACCGAGGATCGCGGGCAGGGACCCGATATCCCCGGCGCGCAGCCGGGCCGCGTAGTCGCGCACGGCTTCTCGCGTCGACCGGGTCGTGGTGTCGATCCCGAAGTCGGTGATGGCAGTACCCGGTTCGGCCGCCGCCGATTCCGAAACATTGGTCATAGCAGTGGCTTCCTCACAGCACCGCGGCTTCCGGCCGCGCCAAGCCCAGATCGCCGGAACGCCCGGCGGTGATCAACTCCACCACCTGGCCGGTGGTGACATCGGCGGTCCGCACCTGCGCGGCCATCCGGCCCAGGTACAGCACCGCGATCCGATCGGCGACCTCGAACACGTCGGCCAGGTTGTGGCTGATCAGCACCACCCCCAGCCCCTGTTCGGCCAGCCGCCGCACCAGATCCAGCACCTGCCGGGTCTGCGCCACCCCGAGCGCCGCGGTGGGTTCGTCCAGCAGCACCAGATTGCTGTTCCACAGCACGGCTTTCGCGATGGCCACGGTCTGGCGTTGCCCGCCGGACAGGGCTGCGACCGGGGTGCGCACCGATTTCACGGTGCGCACCCCCAACGAGGCCAGGGTGCGCCGCGCCGCCTCCTCCATGCTCGCCTCGTCCAGCAGCCACGGCTTGCCGCGCTCCCGGCCGAGGAACATATTGGCCACGATGTCGAGATTGTCGGCCAGGGCCAGGTCCTGGTAGACGACCTCGATGCCGAGCGCCGCCGCATCCTTGGCGCCACGCAGGTGTACGGGTTCGCCACGGAATCGCACTTCGCCGGAGTCGGCGGCGTGGATTCCGGCAACACATTTCACCAGCGTGGATTTGCCCGCGCCATTGTCGCCGACGAGTGCGGTGACCTCTCCCGCCGGCACGGTGAGGTCCACGTCGTGCAGCACGTGCACCGGTCCGAAACTCTTGTTCAGGCCGGTGATCTGGAGCAGCGGCTCACTCATGTCTCTCGATCCTCAGGCGATGCCGAGTTCGGTGCAGGCGGACTTCACGTCGCCCGAGCAGACATCGGAGGCCTTCACGAAGCCCGAGTCCACCACCTGTTTGACCTCTGCCCTGGTGATCAACTGCGGTTGCAGCAGCACCGATTTCACGTCGCGCTTGCCCTTGGGATCCTGACTCACGCCCTGCGCCAGGGCATCCGCGGCGGGCTTGTCGCCCTTGGCCAGGGCCACAGCGAGTTTCGCGGCGTTCTCGGCCTCCTCCTTGATGGGCTTGAACACGGTCATGTACTGGTCCCCGCGCAGCACCGCCTTGAGGCCGTCCACTGTGGCGTCCTGACCGGTCACCGGCACCTTGCCATTGAGGCCGTTCTTCTTCAGCACCGTGATCACCGCACCGGCCAGGCCGTCATTGGCGGCGACCACGCCGTCGACCTTGCCGTTGGCGCCGGTGAGGATCTGCTCGAAGGTGGTGCCGCCCTTCTGGTTGTTCCAGTCGTCGATGGCCTGGCTGCGCACCAGCTTCAGCGCGCCCGAATCGTAGAGGGGCTGGAGCACCTGCTCCTGGCCCTGGTGGAACAGGGTGGCGTTGTTGTCGGTCGGCGCGCCCTCGATCTCGACGACCTGCGCGCCCGGCTTGTCCTTCAGCGCGGTGGCCAGCCCCTGGCCCTGCAGGGCACCGACCTTCACATTGTCGAAAGACACGTAGTAGTCGGAGGATCCGCCGAGGTTGAGGCGGTCGTAGTCGATGGTCGGAATCCCGGCCTGTTTGGCCTTGGCCGCGACCGCGCTGCCCACCTCGCTGTTGATGGAGGCGATGAGCAGCACCTTCACGCCCTTGGCGATCATGCCGTCGGCCAGGCTGGAGAACTTCTGGACATCGCCCTGCGCGTTCTGCACATCGGCGTCGAATCCGGCCTCGTTCAAGGCTTTCTGCAGCAGCGGCTTGTCGAAGGATTCCCAGCGGGCCGAGGTGGCGGTCTCGGGGAGGATGACCCCGACCGTCCCATTGGCGCCGCCGCCCGACGGCGCGCTCGACGAGGAGGTTGTGCTGCTGGAATTGGATCCGCAGGCGGTGAGGGTGAGCAGGCCGGACAGTGCGAGCGCGGCGGCGGCGTAACCCCGTCGGCGTCCGGACTTCGTCGGCGGGAGCGCGCTTTTCGTCCTCATCAGGGTGACCTTTCACGCGGCGGTCGCTGGGTTGCGACAGCACACACGGCATATGTTGTGGGCAACAACATATGCCGTGTGAGTCACTCATATGGGACGTTTCGCCAAATCGATGCGGCCCGGTTCAGGGCAGCAGGATCACCTTTCCACCCGCATGCCCCTCGATGACGAGCTCGTGCGCCGCGGCCGCCTCCGACAGGGGGAACGTCTTGGCGATCGCCAGATCCAGCTTGCCCGTGGACAATAGCGGCAACAACTCACGCCAGGCATTGCCGCGGATCTCGGTGCCCGGATCGGCCCCGGGACCCATACCCAGGGCCTTGAACCCCTCCGCGGCCGCCCGATCGAACGCCACGATGGTCGCGATCCGGCTCCGGTCGGCCACCAGTTCCAAGGAGACGTCGATCGCCTCCTCGGTGGCCACCGTGTCGAGGGCAACATCGATTCCGTTGGGGGCCAACGCCTTGACGCGATCAGCCAGTCCCGGGCCGTACTCGACCGGCTCGACACCGTAGGCGCGCAAGCGTTCATGCCGGCTCGGCGAGGCCGTGCCGATCACCCGCGCGCCCCGCGCCACCGCCAATTGCGCGGCCAGCGCGCCGACGCTGCCCGCGGCACCGTGGATCAGCACGGTGTCCCCCGGCCCGACGCCGGTCGCGGCGAGCAGATGCACCGCGGTCCCGCCGACACTGAGCACCCCGGCCGCATGCTTCCAGTCCACATCGGCGGGTTTGGGCACGACCCGGGCGGCCGGCACGGTGACGGCGGTGACGTAGCCGCCGCCCACCGTCGCGATCACCTCGTCGCCGACCGAGATCGGCCCGGCCGGCCCCGCGGCGTCGGGACCCACCGCGGTGACCACTCCGGCCACCTCCAGGCCCAGCCGGATGGGCAATTTGCTGGGATCGGTGCCGAACGCACCGCTGTAGAGCTTGTAGTCGAAGGGATTCACCCCGGCGGCCCGCACCGCGATGCTGACCTCACCCGGCCCCGGCTCGGGCACCTCGACCTCGACCAGCGACAAGACTTCCGGTCCACCGTAAGCGGTGGCAACGACAGCAGTAGCCATCCCGCGATCATACGAAAAAAGACCGCCCGTCCCCGCTACCCGGGGCCGGACGGTCCGAAATTTTCGACCGATCAGAACTTGCTCAGCGGCGACTTGTCCTTCGAACCCGACACCGCCTTGTACAGCACGTACAGACCGAAGACGATGGCGCTCACCAGCAGAATCGGGAACAGTGCCTTGATCAGCCACCCGAGCACTGCGAAGGCGATCCACACGAGGACGACGACGCCGAGAATCTTCCAGAACATTACTGACCTCCCTAGTCTCCGAACCGCCGTCCGCGCGATCCGACACCTTCCATACTGCGTCGCCCGCCTGAGAAAATCACCAGGTCAGCAGTGAAATCCGGGACAGATCAGGGTTCTCCCCGAGTCCCCCGACCGAGGCGGCAGGCCGCGTTCGCCAGGGCCGCAGCCCGCCGACCTGCAACAGCCCGAGCCACGCCCCGGGAAAGCCCGGTTCGCAGCGGTACGGACAGGTCAGGGATTGGCGCGGAAGCGCTGATCGGCCAGATCGGTGAGGGCCTGGGCCCAGCCGTCGAGGCGGTCGGCGGCGTCGCGCAGGCCGACCATGGCCCAGCCGAGATCGTCGGCGATGGCCGCGCTCTCGGGGACCGCCAGCACCCGGGCCGCGGCCGCGACCATGCCCTCGTATTCGACGACTCCGCCGTCAAGGCGGATGGAAACGGCCTGAACGTGCTCGCCCAGTGGCGAATTCGCGCCGAGCGCACCGGCGGCCCGCTCCATGGCGACCACATCCTGTGCCAGCGCGTGCAGTGCGGCGGCCCCGGACGCGGCTGTTTCCAGGGTGTCGTTGAGATCGTCCGCGGGAAGCCGGCCCGTCCGTGCGATCTGCGAGTGCAGCCCGTGCAGCGCCCGCTCGGCCCGGACCAATCGGGCGATCGACGCTCGCGCCGCGGACCGGATCGGCGGCAGCTTCCGAGGCACGAAAGCGGCCTGCGGCAACGGCTCCCGGCGCATCTCCAGATACCGCCGGGCCGTCACCGCGGTCCCGGTGACCAGCGCGACCGCACCACCACCGACCACGACCACCGCCCAGGCCGGCGCCGAAATCAGCACCAGTCCAACGGTTCCGGCCGTCGTCAACCCCGAAGCCGTTCCCAGCCGGAAACTCCGACGCCGTGCCCGCCGCCGCTTCCGCAGCTCACGCTCCCGCGGATCCGCCCACTTCCGCACGGCCACCAATGCCTGCTCCCCTACACCCCGCAACGTATCCGGCAGCCGCTGCGCCAACTCCTCGGGTTCGAACCCGGTGGGCGCCAACACTTCTCGCACCGCCTCGGTCGCCCGCTCCCGCCGCGCCCGCTTCCGCCGGCCGCCACCCGCAGCACCGGCGGGATTACCTGCGCGGGCGCCGCGTCCGGACACGGGTTGCGAGTGAAGCGGTGGCTGCACCATGGATTCACGCGGCGCGTGACCGGCACCCAGTGGCGATCCGCGGTCGATTCGCGGCGGCGTGGATGGCTGCGGCACCGGCGTAACGGGCGCCGAGTGATCAGTGAACCCGGCCGAATGGGGCGAGTGGTGCTCCGGCGCTGACGAAATACTCGCTGCCGGTGTGGAAGCCGTTTCAGGCCCGGCGTTTTCGGAGTGCGCCGGAGGCTGCGCGGTTGCGGGCGGCGGGAACAGGGAGGGGAAACCCGGGATGAGGTCGGCGGTTCTGGTGCGGGTGCGGCGCAGAAAACGGGCAGGGGAGGTCGCGGGACTGTTGTCGGCCCGCGATCTCCCCATCGTGCACTACCTTTCGCGCAGCAGTTACTGCTGGGCGGCCTGGCCCTTGTTGAAGTTGGGCTGGGCGGCCGGCTGCGCGGGCTGGCCCTGCGGGATCTGCTGCTGGGTGCCACCGGCGGGCAGCGAGTCGCCGCGCATGGAGGCGCGGATCTGCTCGAGGCGGTTGTGGCCCGCCATCTGGACGCTGGCCTGCTGGACCTCGAGCATGCGGCCCTGGACCGAGTTGCCCGCCAGCTCGGCGGCACCGAGCGCGTTGGCGTAGCGGCGTTCGATCTTCTCGCGCACCGCGTCCAGGCTGGGGACGGCGCCGGGGGCCGACAGGGTGGAGTCCATCTGCTGCAGCGAGGCCGAGACCTGCTCCTGCATCTTGGCCTGCTCCAGCTGCGAGAGCAGCTTGGTGCGCTCGGCGACCTTCTGCTGCAGCAGCATGGCGTTCTGCTCGACCGCCTTCTTGGCCTGCGCGGCGGCCTGCAACGACTGGTCGTGCAGCACCTTCAGGTCCTCGACGGACTGTTCGGCGGTCACCAGCTGGGCGGCGAAAGCCTCAGCGGCATTGGTGTATTGGATGGCCTTCTCGGTGTCACCGGCACCGCTGGCCTGGTCGGCCAGCATAACCGCCTGGCGCGCATTGGCATTGAGCTTCTCGACCTCGTCCAGCTGGCGGTTGAGCTTCATCTCCAGCTGGCGCTGGTTGCCGATCACCGAAGCGGCCTGCTGCGACAGGGCCTGATGCTGGCGCTGGGCTTCCTCGATGGCCTGCTGGATCTGAACCTTCGGATCCGCATGCTCCTCGATCTTCGAATCGAAGAGGGCCATCAGGTACTTCCAGGCCTTCACGAACGGATTAGCCATCGATTGATCCCGCCTCCATATGACGTGCCGCGCCCGGTAGCGCGACAGTAGTGCGCGACCGTCGCGCACCCCTGTTGTCCCATATCTCCACTGTGCAACGGCCGTTCCGGAGATTTCGGCAACAGCACGACGCCTCCGGCACGAAGCCTACAGAGAATTTATCCCTTTCGGCTCCACAGCACAGTGATCACTTGGCAGCCACCAGCACCAGACGATCCGACTTCGGGGCCGGAATCACAATGCGGGGGCCGAAAGTTCCATCCGCGGCCAGGGCACCGTCGCCGTCGCCACCCCTCGGGGTAACCTTCGCGGCAACCTTGGCGAGCCCGGCTTTGGCGGGCACTTTGCCGGCTCCCACCCCCGCGGTGGCCTTGTCGGCGGCCAGCGCGGTGGCCTTGTCGGCGTCGGCCATGGTGGAACTCACGTCGAAGAGCACCTGCGCCAGTGGCACGTCCAGCGCCTGGCAGATGGCGGCCAGCAGTTCACTGGACGCCTCCTTGCGGCCGCGCTCGACCTCGGACAGGTACCCCAGACTCACGCGCGCGGAGGTGGAGACCTCACGCAGCGTCCGGCTCTGGGCAACCCGAGCGCGCCGCAGGCTTTCCCCGATGGCTTCTCGCAGCAGCGTCATCTCGTTCTCCTCACACTCGTCTCGCCGGACCCAGCGTTTGACTGGACAACGTCCGGCGTCGGCCGCGCGTTCCCGGCCTCGTCACTCGTCCCTGACGATGCGGACGAGCTCGGTGACCGCGGCGCGAACCGCGCCCACCCTGATCGTCCACCGGTCCCCCGACAACTTCAACCGAAGTACCTCGGTGGACTCCGGACCCGCTATACCAAGGAATACCGTGCCGACCGGTCGCCCGTCCTGTGGTTCGGGTCCGGCGACTCCGGTGAGCCCGATTCCCCAGTCCGCTTCGCAGCGATGACGGGCCCCGACGGCGAGCTGTTCGGCGGTGGTCGCGGCTACCGGTCCGTCGGCGGCCAGGGTGTCGGCACTCACACCGGCGAGCGACTGTTTGAGGTCGGTGGCGTAGACGATCAGTCCACCCCGCAACACTGTGCTGGCGCCCGGAATTCCCGCGATGGTGGCGCTGAGCAGTCCCGCGGTCAGCGATTCCGCAGTAGCCACGGTCTGACCGGCGGCGGCGAGCGCGGCCACCAACTCGGCGGCAGGCGCCGAGGTGACGAGCGGGTCGGGCGGAATGGGCGGAACGGTCGCTACGCGGGACAGCGCGGCCTCGATGTCGGGCCGCACGTCACGCGGCACGGCTGCCGCCCGGCGACCGGAACCAGAGCCGGGCCGCTTGCACGACGTAGTCGAGACCGGTGACGACCGTCAGCACGACGGCCACATACATCAAGTCCATTCCGGCCGAAGCGAATCCGCCGGAGAGCGGCAGCAACAGCACGGCAATGGCGACAGACTGCACCAGCGTCTTGAGCTTGCCGCCCCGGCCCGCGGGAATCACCCCGCGCCGGACCACGGCCAGCCGCAGCAGAGTCACGCCCAGTTCGCGGGCCACGATGACGATCGTGATCCACCAGGGCAGATCGTGCAGCATCGACAATCCGACGAGCGCGGCTCCGACGAGTGCCTTGTCCGCGATCGGGTCGGCCAGCTTGCCGAAGTCGGTGACCAGGCCGTATTTGCGAGCCAGTTGCCCGTCGATGCGGTCGGTGATGGCGGCGACACCGAACAGCCCGGCCGCGATCCAGCGCCACTCGGTGTCGTGCCCGCCGTGGGCGAACAGCGCCAGCAGGAACAGCGGCACGATCAGGATGCGCAGCACCGTCAGCACATTGGCGATGTTCAGCAGTGGCACGGCCGGCGGCTCCGCCGCTGCCTCCGGACGGGGCACGGGGGCGAATCCCGGACGCGCCGCGGGACCGGCATCGGTCCAGCGACCCTCCAACTCGTCACGTTGCACGGTCACCAGCGCCCCCACCGGCCGAGACACCGGCCATGGTTTCCGGACCATGCCGGTATATGGGAGAGCTGGATGTGCGACACACCGATAAGCCTATCGGTACGCGGGCCGACTACTGTGCACCCCATGACAACACGGGCACCTGACAGTGGTTCGATCGGCGGGCATGCGGCGATGGCGCCGATCGTCCGCCGAGCGCGAACCTCTGACGTGCCCGAGATCAAGAGCCTCATCGACATCTACGCCGGCCGGATCCTGCTCGAGAAGAACCTGGTGACACTGTACGAGGCGGTCCAGGAATTCTGGGTGGCCGAGCACGACGGCCAGATCCTCGGCTGCGGCGCGCTGCACGTGCTGTGGGCCGACCTCGGCGAGGTGCGCACCGTTGCGGTGCACCCGGACATCAAGGGCACGGGTGCGGGGCGGCTGATCGTGGAGCAGCTCATCGCGGTCGCCCGCGAGCTGGAGCTGAAGCGGGTGTTCGTGCTGACCTTCGAGGTGGATTTCTTCGCCCGGCACGGGTTCGCGGAGATCGAGGGCACACCGGTGACCGCGGAGGTGTACGCCGAGATGTGCCGGTCCTACGACACCGGTGTCGCCGAGTTCCTGGATCTGTCCTACGTCAAGCCGAACACGCTCGGGAATACCCGAATGCTGTTGACGCTCTGACCTTCTCCGTATCCGTACCGACTTAGATCAGGAGCGAGAGCCCATGGCCGTCTTCGCCGTCCACTACGTCTACTCCGAGGCCACCGTCCCCGGCCGCGACATCCACCGGCCCGACCACCGGGCCTGGCTGAACAGCCTGGTCGACGCGGGCACCGTGCTCACCAGCGGTCCGTACCCGGACGGGTCGGGCGCGCTGATCCTGGTCCAGGCCGACGACCTGGAGGCGGTGACCACGCTGTTCGAGAACGACCCGTTCAACCGCGAGGGTCTGCTGACCGACAAGCGCATCGTCGAATGGCAGCCGACCATGGGCGCGTTCGTGTCCTGATCAGGCTTCGACCGCCTCGCGCCGGCCGGAGTCGGCGCTGCAGCGGATGGCGTCCAGGACGCGGTGCATGTGCAGGCCGGTCCCGAAGGACGGGACCAGGTGGAGATTGCGGCGGAGGTCGCTCGCCAGACGGTCGTAAAGCCTTGCCACATTGCGGGATTCGATCGGCAGCGTCGCGAAGGGTCCGGCTTCCTCGGGGGTCAGGTCCTGCCACGCGCCGCCCGGGCCGTTGGATCCCAGCAGGCGCAGGTCGCTCATCTGGATGCCGCCCGCTCCCGAGGGGCCGTCGCTGACAATCACCAGATCGCCGTCGGTGCCGGAGATTTCGATGCGGGTGCGGCCGTCGGTGACCTTGCCGTCGTGGATGTGGGCCGATACCGGTATGCCGGTATCGGTGCGGCCGGTCAGCAGCAGGTGGTCCGGGCTGGTGACCGATATCCGCTCGCCGGTCTCGTCGATGATGGCGAGCGGGTGGCGGATCGCGAGCTCGGCCGAGACCTCGGTGAGCGGGCCGACCAGGGATTCGACAGTCGCGAGGGTGTGGCCGCCCGCGACCTCCAGCATGCCCGCGCCGTTGTCGCGGTCCAGGGTGTAGGCCGCCCACTGCGGGATGCGGCCGCCCGCGCCCTTGCCGCGGGCCGCGTAGACCGTGACCGAAACCACCTTGCCCACATAGCGACTGTTGACCATCAAGGTTCGCGCCCGCTGGACGGCGGGGGCGAGCCCGGCCTGCAGTCCGACGACGTGCAGTCCGGGAACGTCGGCGGCCGCGGCCACGATGGCCTCGGCTTCAGCGGTGGTCCGGGTGAGCGGCCATTCGGAGTAGACGTGCTTGCCCGCGGTCAGCGCGGCGCGGATCAGTTCGGCGTGCGCGGGGACCTTCACGGTGATGACGACCAGGTCGACGTCGGGATGCTCGGCCAGTTCGCGCGCGTCGGTGAAGGCGTGGTCCGCGCCGAAGCGGCGGGCGGCGCGTTCAGCACTCTCGCGGCGGCTGGTGCCGACCGCGGTCAGCTCGTAGTCCGGCAGGGCGCGCAGGGCCGGGATGTGGGCGCGGGTGGCCCAGCCCCGGTCCGGGTTCGCGCCGATGATTCCCACTCGGATGCGGTCCGACATCACTCACTCCTATATCAAACGGACTCGATGCGTCCGTTTTGGACGCTAGTCAAACGGACTCGGAAAGTCCACTTTTGCTAGAGTGCGGCCATGACCGCCGTCGATCGCCTGCTGGCCCGGGATGCCGCGCCGACTCCCCGCGCCGATGCCCGCCGCAATCTCGAACGGCTGGTCACGGCCGCGCGGGCGGCGGTGGCGGAGGTCGGGGTGGCGGTCACCGCGCAGGAGATCGCGCAGCGGGCCGGGGTGGGCAAGGGGACCTTCTATCGGCGGGTGCCCTCGCTCGACGCACTGCTGACGGCGGTGCTGGAGGAGGTCCTCGACGAGGGCATCGCGGCCGCCGACCGCGCCCTCGCCCAGCCGGATCCGTGGCAGGGGTTCACCGAATTCGCCGGCGTGTACGTGGGTTTGCGGGCGGAGAGCTGCGGGGTCAACGACGCACTGGGCGGCGCGGGCAGTGCCGAGGTGGACCGCTGCATCGGCGATCTGCGCGACCGGCTGCGCGAATTGGTCGGCAGGGCACAGCAGAACGGCTCGATGCGGGCCGATATCGCCTGGGAGGACGTCGCTTTCGCGCTGGCCGGGGTCGGCACCGCCGATCACACCGTCGGCCTGCGCGCGGCCCCGGATCAATGGCAGCGCACGCTGCGCATCGTGCTGGACGGGCTGTCCGCACGCCGGTGACCACCGGTCCGGCGGTGGCGCGATACGACCGGCGGTCTACCGTCGATCTCGTGCGATCGGATGATGCCACGGCTCTGTCCAGGTTCCGCGCCGCCCGGGTGGCCCGGCTGGCCACCGCCGATGCCACCGGCGTACCGCACCTGGTTCCCGTCACGTTCGCGGTCTCCCCCGCCGATTCGCCGCTGCTGGTCGTGATCGCGATCGACAACAAACCGAAGACCACCACCGATCTCCGCCGCCTCCGCAATATCGCCGCCAACCCTCGCGTCTCGCTCCTCGCCGATCACTACGACGAAGACTGGACACGGCTGTGGTGGACGCGTCTCGACGGCACCGCCGACATCCTCGACGACACGGTGGACCGTGAGCTGCCGCTCGGCTGGCTGATCGCCAAATATCCGCAGTACCAAGCAGATCCGCCCGCGGGGCCGATCATTCGGATCACAGTCGACTCGGTGCGCGGCTGGTCGTACGCCTGATGACGTATCCGCTCGCCAGGATGTGGAGCAGCACATAGCAGCCCGCGTAGGTCGGCACCGTGATGTAGGCGAACCACACCGAGTTGTCGGCGCGCGGCATCATGAACAGGCCGATTCCGATGGGGTGCGGCGAATCCTCCATGGGCGGCCGGTCGGAGAAGGTCCACCACCAGCTGAAGGCGACCAGGACGACGACGGTCGGGGCAAGCCAGGTCCAGCGGGTAGCGGCGGTACGGGCGTGCTGCCAGGCGAGAATCAGCAAGGGCACGAACCACACCCAGTGATGGCCCCACGAGAACGGTGACGCGCACGCGGCGGTCATGCCGGTGACCGTGATCGCCGGCAACTCCTGGCGGGCGCGATGGGCAAGGGTTGCCGCGGTGAGCCCGAGGGCCACGACCGGGAGCAGCGCGAGCAGCCACATCCAGGTGGGCGGCTGGAACACGGTCGCCCCGAACGCATTCGACGCGTAGCGCTCGACGTCGAAGAACCGCAGCAGCTGCGCGAGCAGACCGTTGACGGACTGGTTGCCCGGCGAATCGACCGCCCCGACCCGGCCGGCGGCGGCGACCTGTCCGCGCCAGTACGAGTACGCGTCGCCGGGCCGGGCGAGGAAGCCGAGGGCGATGGTCGCGGCGAACGCCCCGGCCGCCATACCCAGCGTCCGCCATTGCCGGGTGCAGGCGAGATAGACGAGGAAGAACGCGGGGGTCAGTTTGATCCCGGCGGCGATGCCGACCCCGAGACCGCGCAGCCGGGCCGCGGGCGGGCGGGTGAGGTCCCAGACGATGAGCAGGACCAGGAACACATTGATCTGCCCGAGCCAGATCGTGGAACGCACCGGTTCGAGCACGGTGCAGATCACCGCCAGCACCAGTGCGAACATCCAGGTGCGCAACGTATTCGGGTATTTCAGAGTGCGCAGGCAGCACCCGGTCAGCGCGATCAGGGCCAGTACGGTCGCGGCCGACCACAGCGCCTTGGCGGTGACCAGCGAGATGCTCGTGAGCGGAACGAAGACCAGGGCCGCGAACGGGGTGTAGGTGAACTCCATGCCGAACACGACGGGCCCGTCGTAGAGCCCGGTCCGATTCCGCAGGGCCGCTCCGCCCGCCTGATACACGTCCAGATCGAGGCCGTTGTTGAACAGGCCGTAGTACGGATTGCCGATGGGTATGGCGAAGACGTGCCACAGCAGCGCGGCCACCATGACGATGAGCCCGCCGACCAGCATCCGGTCTGTCACGCAGGGTTCGGTGCTCCGGCGACCGATCCGGGTGATGTCGCGCTGCCCGGTGAACTCCTCGGCAAACTCCTCAGCCCCCAAAACCATTTGGCTACCATAACCAAAGCCCGACCCGGCCAATCCTCCCAATCACGGTGCTACACCATGGTTCTCGCGGCGAAACCGGCTGCGATCAGCCCGTGGACGCCGGCTCGGTGGTGGTCGATGTCCCGCAGACCGCGGGCGGGCTGCCTTGCACCCGCAGCAGGTCGCAGAAGGTCTGCGCGGTGACCTTCCCAGCCGCCGTCGATCTGCAGCGCCGTGCCCGGGCGGTTGAGCAGCAACGGAATTCCGTGCTTCTTGATGGCGAAGGTCGCCGCGGCGACGCGAAATCTCTGCTCTTCGGCGGTAAAACCGCAGGGAATCAAGGGCATTCGGAAGGCAGGCAGGCTGTTAGGGTCGGCGGATGAGCGATGGCACGCAACTTCGGATCGGGATTCTCGGTGCGGCGAATATCGCGCCGACGGCGCTGATCGGTCCGGCCGGGCGAAATCCGGACGTTGTCGTGGCCGCGGTCGCGGCACGGGACCGGGCACGGGCGGAGGAGTTCGCCCGCAAGCACGGGATCGGGCAGGTCTACGGCAGCTACGAGGCGCTGGTCGGGGCGGACGACCTGGACGCGGTGTACATCCCACTGCCGAACGGCCTGCACGGGCGATGGATCCGCGCCGCGGTCGAGGCCGGCAAACATGTGCTGTGCGAGAAACCGTTCACCGCCGATGCCGGAGAGGCGCGCGAGATCGCCGCGCTGGCAGGAACATCGGATCGGGTGGTGATGGAGGCGTTCCACTACCGCTATCACCCGCTGACGCTGGCGGCCGAGAAGATCATCGCCTCAGGCGAATTGGGGACGCTGCGGCGGGTGGAGACCGCGCTGTGCTTCCCCCTGCCCAAGTTCTCCGATATCCGTTACAACTACGACCTCGCGGGCGGGGCGCTGATGGACGCGGGTTGCTATGCCGTGCACATGGCCCGGACCTTCGGCGGCGAGCAGCCCGAAGTGGTCGCGGCGCAGGCGAAATTGCGCGATCCGCGCATCGACCGCGCCATGACCGCGGAGCTGCGCTTCCCCTCCGGGCACACCGGCCGCATCCGCTGCTCCATGTGGTCGTCGGATCTGGTCCGGATCAGTGCCACGGTGATCGGTGACCGCGGCCGGATGCGGCTGCTCAATCCGGTGGCGCCGCAGCTGGGGCACGTGCTGTGGCTGAGCACCGAGAATGGCCGCAGCCTGCGGCAATTCGGGCGGCGCGCGTCGTACGACTATCAGCTCGACGCCTTCGCCGGGGCGGTGCTGCGGGGCGAGCCGATCCTCACCACACCCGCCGAAGCCGTTGCGAACATGAGCGTCATCGATGCCGTCTACCAGGCGGCCGGTCTGCCGCTGCGCCGGCCGAGCTGACATCACGACCGTCTTTCCGGGACCGGGCGGGCCCCCGGCTGCCGAGCGCGCAGCGCGAAGGCACACCATATCCGGTGTGAACACCCAGACTTGCGACGTCATTGTCATCGGGGCCGGACCGACCGGCGAGAATGTCGCCGACCGCACCGCCGCGGCCGGGCTCGACACGATCATCGTCGAGTCGGAGCTGGTCGGCGGCGAATGCTCCTACTGGGCTTGCCAACCCAGTAAGGCGCTGCTGCGCCCGGCCCTGCTGTACGGCGAGGCAGTGCGCTTCCCCGGGGTCGGCGCCGCGGTCACCGGGCCGCTCGACACCCGCGCGGTGCTGGAACACCGCGACCGCATGGCCTCCGACTGGAACGACCACGGCCAGGTCGAATGGCTCGACGAGGCCGGCATCTCACTCCTGCGCGGTCACGGCCGGCTCGACGGAGTGCGGCAGGTGACGGTGCAGACCCCCGACGGCGACACGGTGCGATTGCAGGCCCGGCACGCGGTCGCGATCTGCACCGGCAGCCGCGCGGCGCTGCCGCCGCTGCCCGGACTGGATGCGCTGCGGCCGTGGACGAGCCGGGAGGCCACCAGCGCGTCCGAGGTTCCGGGGCGGCTGGCCATCGTGGGCGCCGGTGTGGTGGCGACCGAAATGGCCACGGCCTGGCGGGCGCTCGGCTCGCAGGTCACGCTGATCGCTCGGGGTGCGCGCCTGCTGGACCGGATGGAACCCTTCGCCGCCGACCTGGTTGCAGACCGGCTCCGGGCGGCCGGCGTGGACCTGCGGTTCGGGCGGACAATCGCAACGGCCGAGCGGGCGGGTGGGCCCGATGACAGCATCCATCTCACTCTCGACGACGGCGCGCGGATCGTCGCGGATGAACTGCTGTTCGCGACCGGTCGCGCGCCACGCACCGCGGACATCGGCCTCGACATCGTCGGACTGGACCCGGGCGCGTGGCTGGCCACCGACGACACCTACACGGTGACCGCCGTCGACGGCGAATGGCTGTACGCCGCGGGCGATGTCAATCATCGGGCGCTGCTCACCCATCAGGGCAAGTATCAGGCGCGCATCACGGGCGCGGTGATCGCCGACCGGGCCCGCGGCCGCACGCTCGAGACCGGTCCGTTCGGACGGCATTCGGGCACCGCCGATCTGGTCGCCGTGCCGCAGGTGGTGTTCACCGAGCCGGAGGTCGCGGCGGTCGGGCTCACCGCCGCGGAGGCCGCGCGCCAGGGCCGGGCCGTCGATATCGTCGACTACGACCTCGGCCGGGTCGCCGGTGCGGTGCAATACGATCCGGACTATCGCGGCCGGGCGCGGGTTCTCGTCGATCCCGAGCGCGGGGTGCTCGTCGGGGCGACGTTCGCCGGGGGCGGGGTGGCCGAGCTCCTGCATTCGGCGACCATCGCCATTACCGGAGAGGTCCCCATCGACCGGCTCTGGCACGCGGTGCCCGCGTACCCCACGATCAGTGAGATCTGGCTGCGACTGCTGGAAACCTATCGCGATCAACAACATTCGCAGGTGCAGGGCGCCGGGGATTCGGCGTCCTGAGCACGGGTCGCGGAATCCGAAGTTGCACCACCGGTTCCGGCGCCGGGCCACGGTGAGGACCGGCGCCGGAGGCGGTTACAGGGAGCCGCGTTGCCGCAGGTTCCCCGCACGGTCGAGCTCGACAACGGTGTCGATGCCGATCCGGTGCAGGAACGGATAGTCGTGGCTGACCACCAGGATCGCGCCGCGATAGTCGGCCAGCGCCTCCACCAGTTGATCGACGCTGGCGATATCGAGGTTGTTGGTCGGCTCGTCGAGGATCAGCAGCTGTGCCGGTGGATCGGCCAGCAGCAGGCGCGCCAGCGACACCCGGAAGCGTTCACCGCCCGACAGCGTCGAGACCGGGCGTTCGACAGTGCTGCCGCGAAGCAGCAAGCGGGCCAGCTGATTACGGATCGTGGCCGGTGCGGTGGTGGTGGCCACCGCGTGCACATTGTCGAGTGCGCCGGCCTGCTCGTCCAGATTGTCCAGGCGTTGCGGCAGGTAGCCCACCCGGTCGGTGAGCAGGGTGCCGCGTTCGGGGTGGCGGCCGCTGAGCAGGTGCTCGATCAGCGTCGACTTGCCCGCGCCGTTGGGGCCGATCAGGGCGACCCGTTCCGGGCCCTGGATGACGATGGTGCGGTCGCCGTCGCCGAGTTCCGCGATGCGGCGGCTGCGCGGCACGTCGGGGTCGGGCAGGTCGAGATGGATGTGCTCGTCGCGACGGACCCGCGCGGCCGCGGCGTCCAGGACATCCTGGGCGGCACGGACTTTGGCGTCGAGCGTGGTGCGCATGGCGCCGGCCGAGCCCTGCGCCCGGCTGGCCCGGTTGCCCGCGAGGATGCGTGGAATGCCGCCATCCCGCTGCGTCGTACGCGCGGTGCGCTCGCGCCGGGCCAGTTTGGTCTCGGCCTCGATGCGCTGCCGCTTCTCGACCTTCAACGCCTGCTCGGCGGTTCGCGCCGCCTGCTGGGCCGCGGCCTGTTCCTGCTCGACGTGCTCCTGCCACGCGCTGTAGGGACCGCCGTACACCTCGAGGGTCGCGCCGTGCAGTTCCGCGGTGGCGTCCATGCGCTCCAGCAGTTCCAGATCGTGACTCACCACGACGAGCGTGCCCGGCCAGGAATCCACGAATTCCGCCAGCTTGGCACGGGTTTCGCGATCGAGGTTGTTGGTGGGCTCGTCGAGCAGCGTGATCGGGGTGCGCCTGATCCGCAGCCCGGTGACGGCGATGAGAACGGCCTCACCGCCGGAGATCTCGCCGACCCTGCGGTCGAGATCGGCTGCGCTGAAACCGATCTCGTGCAGCATTTCGTCGGCGCGGGCTTCGATGTCCCAGTCGTCGCCGATCGTCTCGAAGTGCTTCTCCTCGGTGTCGCCGGCTTCGATCGCCCGCAGGGCCGCGAGTGTGCCTGCGATACCGAGCAATTGCGCGATGGTGTCGTGCTGGGCGAGCGTGAGGTGCTGCGGGAGATACCCCACGTCGCCGCTGGTTTCCACCCGCCCCCAAGGTCGGGGTGAGGATGCCGGCGATCAGACGCAGCAGCGTGGACTTCCCCGCGCCGTTACGCCCCACCAAACCGGTGCGCCCGGTGGTGAACACACCATCGACCCCCGCGAGAGCGACGGTCCCGTCGGGCCATTCGAATGACAGATTCTGCAGCGTGATCGCTGCTTGCATTGATGAAGACATGTGTCGACAGACTCTTCCTGCTCATGGGATTACCGACGTCGCCGACACACACCAGAAATCAACGGCCCATTCCCGATTCGGAACGCCGTGCAGCAGGTGTGATCGCAACGCCGCCTTCGAGTAGGCGGCTAGAGTCTGTCGACCTCGATGAGCATCCGGCCACCCTATCAGGCCCCGCGCACCCCAGGTCGACGGCAATCAAGCCGTCGTGATTGCAGCACCCCGCTGACAGTCGTCGAGCTTCAGAATGAATCGCGGCAAGTGGGGATCGGTGGCGGGCAGGCCGTCCGGGTCGAGGTCCCACCACTGGCCGCCGTCGAACTCGGTCGGGTCGAGCGGATAGTCGCGGGTGCGTTCGCCGCGAATCACGTACCAGAGCGACACATCGATATGGCCCGCCGCCTGCCCCACTGTCGTTGTCCGGGTGAGGAACAGCGGATGCTCTCCGACCAGGTCGAAAACCGGCTCGATGCCGAGTTCCTCCCCCGCCTCCCGTCGGGCGGTATCCCGTGGATGCTCGCCCGCCTCGACGTGGCCGCCCATCGGCAGGTGCAGACCCGCCATCCGATGCCGGCCGAGGAAGATCCCGCGCTCGCGGGGATCGACCAGCACCACATAGGCGACAAGATGCGGTGACGGCGTGGCGGGTTTGACGCGCCGGAAGATGTCGTCGGTCGACGCGAGCCACTCCAATGTGGTTGCGCGGTGCTGCCGTTCGAGTTCATCGACGGGCGTGATCGCCGCGACGACATCCGCGACCATGGCGGTAGCAGGCTGCATGTCGGCGAACCTACCTCTGGGGTACGACACTGAGGGGACGGCCCTGTTCAGGTCGGCCCGTGGCTGCCCGAACCACTGCTCACCGCGCCCGATGTGGCCGAGGACGTGGAGCTCGCCGAGCACGTGTCGATGGCGATGCTGCTGGTCCTGGAAACTCTCACGCCGACCGGGCGCGCAGTGTTCGTGCTGCGCGAGGTGTTCGGCCTGGACTACGACGAGATCGCCGCAGCGGTCGAGAAGACGCCGGCCGCAGTCCGCCAGATCGCCCACCGGGCCCGGTCGCACGTGGCGGCGCGCCGCACGCGCGGGGTCGTTTCCGCGGTCGAGGCCAGGGCGGCGCTGGGGGCCTTCCAACGGGCCATCGACACCGGCCCGGCGCACCACACCAACAAACTCCGCGCGGTTGGGTGGCGATGTTTCGCGTTGGATTCGAGGTGATCGCCGACGGGGTTCGGAAGGTCCGCGCCAGAATGGTTTTGGCGGTTAACGATCGCGTTCGGTGGGACGACATCAGGGCAGCGGATCCGTTGTGGATCGTGGTCGGGGTGATTCGGGTTCAAGGTCAGGGGAGACCTATGCGCAGCACACATGTCAGCCGTCGGTCGATCGCGTTCGCGCTGGTGGGGCAGCGGGCGGGGGTGACTGTTCTCGGCGTCCTCACCTGTGCGGCGGCGATTGCCGGCTGCACGACGACGTCGACGGTTTCGCCCACCAGCCAGCCATCGGAGACGGCTGCCGCCACCGCGACGACTACTGTCCCGGGCTCGGTACCTGAAACGACCCTCGTGCCGACAACGTCATTGGTGGCCGAGCCCCCGGTCGTGCCGACTCAGGCTCCGTCGACGCAGCCGGAGTCGAGCACCGAACCGCAAACCGGGAAGACGTTTCCCGGTGAGGGCCTCACCGCTCAGCAAGCCCGTGACCTGCAGCAGGGCGTGGACAGCGGGCACCAGCCGTGGCGCCTGGATCGCGTCCAGGTCGCAAAGGCCTTCGTGCAGCAGCGATTCGGATGGGCCACTGTTCAGGCCGCCGCGGACGGTCCGACCAGCGTCGTGGTCACCAATCAGGACGGCAGCAAACTCACGCTGCAGGTCGGTCAGCCGGTGACACAGGGCAGCCACGGTATCTGGGTCGTCGATAGCGGCGCCTGGGACTGACTCCAGCGGGAAGGCACTCGGCACCGGCGCGTTCACAAATCGGGCGGGCGCACACAAATTTGCTGATTCCTGTTCGTACACAACATATTTCGGGCCGCGCACGGTGGGGAACGACCGTCAGCAACCTGTTTCGGGAGCACGCAATCGGGAACCCGATGGACAGGGCAGTACACGAACCGGAAGGAGCGCGCTCCTATGCCACGCAATCTCCACCCCGAAACCGTCCGAGAGCCACCCGCGGGCGCCACGGTGCCGACTCTGCTGGACGGTGTGTCGTGGCCCGGCTTCGCCCTGCTGCTGGTCGGTGTCATCGCGCTGGCCATGACGCCCGGTAGCAGCTGGACCGATCTGTGGGCCGCCGCGGCCGCGATCGCACTGATCGCCGGCGTCGGCTGGATCACCGTCGAACATCGGCGGTACCTGGCTCGGGACGAGTCGCCGACGGCTGGAATGGGAACGACGGGCCGGACGCCCAACGTGACCGATCGAGCCCCGGACCGGTCTGCGTCGGCTCGGGGCTCGCTCGGGGGTAATCGCCCATGATGATCGCTCAGCATGTTTGACGGCTCTGGACAGTACCGGGCCGGAGTGCCGCCGATCCGGAGCTGTGGCCTGAGACACGCACACTGTCCAGTGGCTGTTGCCGCTGCCGCCCGGCGGAAGGCGGTCACGGATGGTCGAGCAAGATAGGTGGCGATTTCCCCGAGGTACAAGGAGAAGTAAGTGCAACGCATCGGCGTGATCGGCGGCGGCACCATGGGTGCCGGCATCGCCGAGGTGGCCGCCCGCGCAGGCGGGTCGGTCCTGGTTCTCGAGCGCGACACCGCGGCGGCCGACGCCGCCGTCTCACGCATCGAGAAGTCCCTGGCCCGCGCGGTCAAGTCCGGCCGCCTCGAGCAGGCCGCGGCCGACGAGGCCCGCGCCCGCATCACCCTCACCACCTCGATCGACGACTTCGCCGACCGCGAGCTGGTCATCGAGGCAGCCCCCGAGATCGAGACGCTGAAGACCGAGTTCTTCGCCAAGCTGGACGCCATCGTCTCCCCCGAGACCATCCTGGCCACCAACACCTCGTCCATCCCGGTCATCCGGCTGGCCAATGCCACCGCCAACCCGGGCCGCGTCGTCGGTGTGCACTTCTTCAACCCGGTCCCCGTGCTGCCGCTGGTCGAGGTCGTGGTGACCCTCAAGACCGACCGCGAGGTCGTCGACAAGGTCACCGCCTACGCCCGCGACATCCTCGGCAAGCGCACCATCGAGTCCAAGGATCAGGCCGGCTTCATCGTCAACGCCCTGCTGATCCCGTACCTCTGCAGCGCGATCCGCATGTTCGAGACCGGCTTCGCCAGCGCCGAGGACATCGACGAGGGCATGGTCAGCGGCTGCGCCCACCCCATGGGCCCGCTCCGCCTCACCGACACCGTGGGCCTCGACGTCACCCTCGCCGTCGCCGAATCCCTCTACGCCGAATTCGGCGAGCCGCAGTACGCGCCCCCGGTGCTGCTGCGCCGCATGGTCGACGCGGGCTACCTCGGCCGCAAGACCGGCCGCGGCTTCTACACCTACTGACGCCGTAGGGGCCGCCGCCGGGCAACCGGCGGCGGCGAGCACCTAGCGTGGTCGGCATGACCGGCAACGAGCTCGGCGATTTTCTGCGCGCCCGCCGCGCGGCACTGCGTCCCGAGGACATCGGGTTGATCTCGCACGGCCGCCGCCGGGTGGCGGGGCTGCGCCGCGAGGAGGTCGCCGAGCTCGCCGGAATGAACAGCGACTACTACACCCGCCTCGAACAGGGGCGGGAGCGCCACCCGTCGGCGCAGATGCTGGAGGCGCTGAGCGGTGCGCTGCGACTGAACGAGGCTGTGCGCGAACACCTCTACCGCCTCGCGGGGGTGGCCCCGCCCGCGCGACAACCGGGCCCGGACGAGACGGTCAGCCCCACGCTGCGCCGCATCGTCGACGGTTATCCGGCCGCACCGGCCCTGGTGCTGAACCCGGCCATGGACATCCTCGCCGCCAATGCCATCGCCCGCGCGTTCTTCTCCGGATTCCCGCGCGTCGACAATCTGGCCCGTATGACCTTCCTCGAACCGGCCGCTCGCCGGTTCTGCGTCGACTGGACGTGGACCTGCCAGGCCATGGTCGCGGGCTTCCGGCAGGCGGGGGCGTTGTATCCGGACGATCCGCGCCTGCGTCACGTGGTCGCCGAACTCACCACGGCCAGTATCGAATTCGCCGAACTGTGGCATTCCTACACGCTGTGCACCGCGACGACCGAGCCCCGGGAGTTCTGCCATCCCGACGCCGGTCAGCTGTTCCTGACCTACGAGTCCTTCGATGTGCGCGGCGCCGCGGGCCAGCGGCTGATGGTCTATCAGGCCGAGCCCGGCAGCCCGACCGCCGCGCGCCTGGCGCGCCTCGGTGCTGCGCGAGCCTGGGTATAACGCACCCAGGCAACCGATCGGTTCTGGTACCTACCATCACCGACCGTGAAGCCATTCCCCCACACGCACACTCGGCCGCATCGGATCGCCGCGGCGGGCGCGACCCTGCTCGCGGTGACGGCCACCGGTCTCGCCGCGCCGGGAACCGCTCGGTCCCAACCGGTTTCATGCCCTGCTGTCACCGTCTCGACCGTTGCCACCGCGGTGATCCCGTTCGTCGACTGGGCCGAGAACCTCGGATTCGACGCGCAGGGCAACCTGTGGGTCGCGCGGCTGTACCGGAATGAAGTGCAGCGCTACGACAGTGCGGGCCGGGTCACCGCGACCGTCCCGGTCAGCTCGCCCGGCGCGATCCGCCTCGGACCCGATCAGCTGCTGTATGTCGTCTACGGCGACAACTCGGTGAACCTGCTGCCCGGCCGTCACGACAGCGGTGTCGTCCGTTTCGACCCGACTGCCGCCGCACCGGTTCCCGAGACCTTCGTCGGCGGCCTGAGCATGGCCAATGGTGCGGCGTTCGACACCGAGGGCAATCTGTACGTCGCCGATACCGGGTCCGGTGTGGTCCGGGTCCGGCGCGATGGCACCGTCGACACCGAGTGGTCGGCACAGGCGAAGATATTCGGCGTCAACGGCATTGCCGTCGATGGCGATTCGATCTACACGACGGTCTACCTCACCCCGCAGGGCCGGCTCGTCCAGATCCCGATCGCCGACCCGTCCCGCCAGAGAACCACCACCGACACCCCACTCGCCGACGACCTGGCGGTCGGCCCCGGCGGACTTCTCTACACCGCCACGACCTCCGGCACCCTGCTCCGCGTCGACCCCGACACCCACACCGGCTGCTCGCTCTTGACCAGGGACCCGTTGGCCGCGGTGGCGACGGTCCCCGGCTCAGACCGGGATCTCATGGTTGCCACCGGCCGCGGTGACGTGCTTCGCGTACGCCTCGACGACTGAGTCGGGTGACTCCTGCCGACGGGAGCTGCCTCCACAGGCGGTATGTGCCGGTAACTGCTGCGCGCCGTGGAAAGTCAGGGCCGCCGAGCGGGCCCGTCCGGTGGTGGAAGATCGGGGTCGCTGCCGGTGTCCGGCGCGGATCCCTCACCCGCGGCGGGTCCGATTCTGCGCGGTCGGGCCACGGGTCGAATACCGGTGGCCGGGGCATCGTCACCGGCTCGCTTGCGCCGCATGGCGCCGAGGTCGATGACACTCCCATCCTGCTCGGCGCTACCCGAATCGTTGACCGGAGCGGGGTATGGCCCCGGGCCCGGGTCGACCGGCCACCACCCGGTCTCGCGCTGCAGCTCGGATCGCAGCACCGGCCGGGTCGGCGCCGGATCGTAGACCGAGCCGCCTTCCGGACGCCACGGCTGGTGTGGACGCTCGACGGCTTCTTCGTTCTTGCGCCGCGGGCGACGCGGCAGCCTGGTGATCTTCGACGAGGCATCCCCGGCGTCGGCGTTGCCGCGCTCGGCAGCCTTCAATGCCTCCAGCTGCCTGCGTAGCCGTTCCACAGCATCGAACCTGTTCCCGCCGGGTCCCGGCAGGGATCCACGTCCTGGTACTTCCCGATCCGACATCGACCTAGCCGCCGACGGGTGCCGCCGCACCCGCTCCCGCCATGACCGCCCGAACGCCGAGCCGATCTCCGAACTTCTTCTTCATTGCGTCGCCCACGCACCCATTCTCCCTCAGTCCCGCCGCAGCCGTTTGGCCCGCTCGGTTCTGGCGATCACTAGCACACTTTCTGGTACGAAATCCGCCCAGCGGGAGGTTCACACCTGGGCCTGGCGATCGAGGGCCGATCACTGGCACCGGTCCGGGCTATCGGCCGCGCACGTTGCGCGAGGTTCGAGAGCGGCAGCTGCTCGCGCAACGCACAGGAATCCTGATCGCCGGGGCGTTGGTCAGGCCCAATCCCTACCCGGCGTGCGCCTTTCGGGCCTCGGCGCTGTGCGCACGTCCGCGGAGAAAGCGGACGTAGCCGCTGTGGCGACTCCTCGGCGGCGTGCCCGGAACCAAGGCTGTCTCGGCGAGATCGAGGGAGTCTTCCAGCAGGGCATCGTGCAGCCATCGCCACACGAGTGGCCAGGCGAGCCGGTCCATTCCGTGCGTCCGCATCACCAACTCGTGTGTCAGGCGGCTGTGCGTGGCATCCACTTCTTCCGCGACGAATCCATGCGTTCCGTCGAAGCCGAGCGGGCGACGGAAGCGGAACAGCACCTCACCTCCCGGAACGTACTTCACGCAGGTGTAGCGGATCGGGCCGTGGCCGCCCGATGCGTCGACTCCCAGCGGCCGATCGAATCGCATCGCGGGCCATCGGTCGACCGGCCACAGCCGGTCGTCGTCGGTCGCCAGCGTGTCGAGTAGCCGGCCGACTGCCTGGGCGTCGGCCGCGATCACCCGGCTGTGGACGTTGCGAATCATGATTCCTCCATTTAGCGATTACTCTCCAATTTCAATTAGAGGCTACTCTCTAGAACGTGTCGAGGAAACCTGCGCACAACGCGGACTCGTTACTGGACGCCGCCGCGAAAATCGCTGCGGCAGCAGGCGCCGGCGCGGTCACGATGAGCGCGGTCGCGGCGGCCGCGAGAGCCCCGAGTGGCTCGATCTACTACCGATTTCCCGACCGGGCGGCACTGCTGGCAAGCCTGTGGCTGCGCACGGTCGATCGCTTCCAGAGCGGATTCCTCACGGCCCTGGAAGTCGATCCGCCACAGGAGGCCGCCGTACAGGCCGCGCATCACGTCATCGACTGGTCGCTCCACCACCCGACGGACGCGGCGGTCCTGCTTGCCGGACCGGAGTCGTTCGGATCCGCACAGTGGAGTGCCGAAGCCCGCGAGGCGGCCGCGGCCCGGCAGGCCCGGCTGAACGACGCCGTGCGGAATCTGGGCGATCGCCTGCACTACCGCAGCCGAGCCGACCGCGAACGTCTGGCGCTGCTGATCATCGAGTTGCCGTACGCGGCCGTGCGCCGCAGCGCACGCAATCCCGATGCCGACCTGGCCGGGACCGCCGAGGCCGTCGACCGGATCGTCCGTGACGCGTTGAATCCCGAGCCGCCGACCACGATCGGGGACTGACGCACCGGTCGACGCACGCATTCCCGACCGTGACGCCGAGCGGGCTCCGCGGATCGAGCGCCGAACGGGTCATCATGGCAGCGGCAGCAATTCGACCAGGGTGCCGCGGCCGGTTCCCGGAGGGAGGAGTGCCAGGGCGTGGGCGTTCAGGAGGTTGGCCAGGTGTGGGGTGCCGACAGCGCCGATGGCCCGCCACACTCCGCCTTCGACCTGCCGGACGGGCACGATGCGGGTGCGGTCGTGGTCGGGGGTCGCCGCGTCGGCGATGCGGCCCCAGGACACCGCCGAATCCTGGCGGCCGGTGAGGATGTGCGCCAAGGCCCGACCGGTCACCAGTGTCGCGGCGACGGCGGCCAGGGGGTTGCCCGGCAGGGCGAGCAGGATGCGACCGCCGGGCAGGCGCGCAACCAGGTGAGAACCACCCGGGCGCATGCGGACTCCATCGATCAGGATGCGGGCGCCGATTTCGTCGAGGACATCACGCAACCGGTCGGCGGCGCCGCGCCCGGTGGCTCCGACGGTGATGGCCAGTTCCGCGTCGGTGTCACGGTCGAACCAGGACCGCAACAGTGCACGGTCGTCCGGAAGCCGGGTCAGGTTTCGGACACCGATATCGCAATGGCTCAGATAGTGCGGCAACGCGGTGCCGAGCGCGTCGCGGACCTGGCCGGGCCGCAGGGTTCCGGTGGCGCGGATCTCGTCGCCGGTGAGGAGCAGGTCGGCGCGCAGCGGGCCCCGGACCATGGCGATAGGCGTTTCGGCGCTCTGCGCGACGGAGATGACGGCGGCGTTCACGCGGACACCGGCCGGGGTCAATTCTTCACCGCCGGACCAGGATTCGCCCCGGCGCCGAATGTCGTTGCGGCGCGGTACGCCGGGGGCGAGCACGATCGCCGCCTGCCCGCCGGCCCGCTCGACGTGCACATGTTCCGAGCGCACGACCGCCGTGGTCCCGGCCGGGGTCAGAGCGCCGGTCGCGATCCGCACCGCCTCGCCCTCGGCGAGCGAGATGCCCGATTGCCTTCCCGCGGTGCACGATCCGATGAGCACCCGCCAGCGCGGCCCGTGGCCGCTGACCGCGAACCCGTCCATGGCCGCGGTGTCCGCGGCCGGAAGCGCCGCCATGGCGGTCAATGGCTCGGCCAAGGTCGCGCCGAGCGCTTCGGACAGCGCCGCGTAGCGCGCGGGGATGGCCGGCAAGGCCGGGCGCAGCACCGCGTCGATCTCCGCCACCGCCACCTCCGGCCCGGTTGCCGGCTCGGCGGATCGGGCCTGTACCGCGCTCACGCATCACGTCCTTTGCGATGATTCGACAGATATCCATAAATCCTCGGATACGGAGATTTCGCCGGACTTTCTCCGTAGTTGCCGAAGCATTTCCGGCATCTCACCCGCATCTGCGGTTCGTTGTGCGGGCCGTCCGAACGCACAGGCGGCCCGACCCCATGGAGAGGTGAACGTAACCGCGCACGTGACCATCCGGTAACAGGCCGTTCCTAGCGTGGCGGTGAAGACCCACGAACACGGAGACGCGAGCGGGGAGGAATGTGCAGTGGCGGCAACCGATTCCGGAGCGGACGCGGGCCCAGTGCGGACGGTGTGCTCGTACTGCGGAGTGGGATGCGGGATCACCGTGGAACTCGACAGCGGTCCCGCCGGACCCCGGATCCGCAAGGCGACCGGTGACAAGGCGCATCCCGCCAATGGTGGCCGGCTGTGCACCAAGGGCGGCAGCCACGCCGACATGATGGCGGCCGACGGCCGTTCGACCACCGCGCTGGTCCGGGCCGAGCGCGGGGCGGCACCACAGCCGGCTGCCCTCGATGCCGCGATCACCGACGCCGCTCGACGCCTGCGCGCGCTCATCGACGAACACGGTCCCGACGCGGTCGCCCTGTACGTCTCCGGCCAGATGACGCTGGAAGCCCAGTATCTGGCGAACAAACTGGCCAAGGGATTCATCGGCACCAATCAGATCGAGTCGAATTCGCGGCTGTGCATGGCCAGCGCGGGCAGCGGCCACAAGCTCTCCCTCGGCGCCGACGGACCGCCCGGCTCCTACGATGACTTCGACCATGCCGACGTCTTCTTCGTGATCGGCGCGAACATGGCCGACTGCCATCCAATCCTGTTCCTGCGCATGATGGATCGGGTCAAGGCCGGGGCGAAGCTGATCGTGGTGGACCCGCGCCGCAATGCCACCGCCGACAAGGCGGATCTGTTTCTGCAGATCAAACCGGGCACCGATCTCGCGCTGCTGAACGGCCTGCTGCACCTCCTGATCGAAAACGGCCACACCGCACCGGATTTCATCGCCGAGTTCACCGAGGGCTGGGAGGCGATGCCCGAGTTCGCGCGGGACTATCCGCCCGACGCCGTCGCCGAGATCACCGGGCTCGCGGCCGCCGACATCCGCCGGGCGGCCGAGCTGATCGGCACGGCGGACGAGTGGATGAGCTGCTGGACAATGGGTCTCAACCAGTCCACCCACGGGACGTGGAATACCAACGCCCTGATCAACCTGCACCTGGCGACCGGGGCCATCTGCCGCACCGGCAGTGGACCGTTCTCGCTGACCGGCCAGCCGAACGCCATGGGCGGCCGGGAAATGGGCTACATGGGACCGGGACTACCCGGCCAGCGGTCGGTCCTGGTCGATGCCGATCGGGAGTTCATCGAACGGCTGTGGCAGGTGCCGCCGGGGACCCTGCGCACCGACGTCGGCACCGGAACCATCGACATGTTCGAGAAGATGGCGGCCGGACAGATCAAGGCCTGCTGGATCATCTGCACCAATCCCGTTGCCACCGTGGCGAATCGCAAGACCGTGCTGGCGGGGCTGGAGGCCGCCGAGCTGGTGATCACACAGGACGTGTTCGCCGACACCGAGACCAATGCCTACGCCGACATCACGCTGCCTGCCACGCTGTGGGTCGAGGGCGAAGGTGTGATGATCAATTCCGAGCGCAATCTCACGCTCGTCCGCAAGTCGATTCCGGCGCCCGGCGAGGCCATCCCGGATTGGCAGCTGATCGCCCGAATTGCCTGCGCCATGGGCTATTCAGACGCCTTCACCTACACCGGCGCCGAGCAGATCTTCGAGGAGATCAAAGGCGCGTGGAATCCGAAGACCGGCTACGACCTGCGTGGAGCCACCTACGATCGGCTCCGGGAAGGACCGCTGCAGTGGCCGATCGCACCGGAAGGCCCCGCCCGCAACCCGATCCGCTACCGAGACGACGCCGCCACACCGCGACTGCGGTTCCCCACCGCGTCCGGTCGTGCGGTGTTCTTCCCGCGCCCCCATCTGCCCGCTGCCGAACTGCCCGATGACGACTACCCGTTCGTCCTCAACACCGGCCGGGTTCAGCATCAGTGGCACACACTGACAAAGACCGGCAAGGTCGCCAAGCTCAATAAGCTCAATCCCGGGCCGTTCCTCGAGATCCATCCCGACGACGCGGCGAAACTCGCTGTGGTCGAGGGTGATTGGCTGGAAGTGGCATCGCGCCGTGGCCGTGCTGTCCTACCCGCGGTAGTCACCGACCGGGTCCGGATCGGTACTACGTTCGCGCCGTTCCACTGGAACGACCTGTTCGGCGAGTACCTGACCGTCAACGCCGTCACCAACGACGCCATAGACCCCATCTCCTTTCAGCCCGAATTCAAGGTCTGCGCGGTCACGCTCACCAAGGTCGCCGCACCCATCCGACCCGAGCCGATCGTCGAATCGACCTCAGCCCCCGAACCTGTCGCCGCTGCCGCAGCTTCGGCTGTGCACGAGGGCGATCGTGTGATGGCAGCAGCTGCGCTCCTCGGCATCACCGACCTCAGCGCGCCCGCCCTCACCGACATCGAGTCCGCGTACCTTTCAGGGTTTCTCGCGGGTGTGCAACGCACCGGCGACAACGACGTGGTGCCCGCCGTCTCCGCCACGAATCCGTTGCGCCCCACCGTCACCACCTGGGTCGACGGCATGCTGGCCGGTCTTTTCACACCACACGCCCGCGTCACCCCGGCCGGCCAGCTCGCGACGACCACACCGACCGCCATCCAGACCGCGGAGCCTCCGGCAGCGGAAACGTCCACACCGGCACGCCCGCTGGTGATCCTGTGGGCCTCGCAGACCGGCAATGCCGAGGATTTCGCCACCGAGACCCTCGCCAAGGCATTAGCCGAGCAGAGTCTGGCACCGGCCGTGCACGCCATGGACTCGCTATCGGCCGCCGATCTGCCACGCGCTGCCGATCTCATCGTCGTGAGCAGCACCTTCGGTGACGGCGACGCTCCCGACAACGGCGCCGGATTCTTTGAGACCCTCACCGGTCTATCCGAATCGGCGCTGGCCGGATCACGATTCGCGGTGCTGGCCTTCGGCGACTCGAACTACGACGCGTTCTGCGGGCACGGCAAACGCCTCGACGCGCGGTTGGCCGAACTCGGGGCCGAACGGCTCATTCCCCGTGTCGATTGCGAACCCGACTTCGACGACACCGCTGCCGCATGGCTCGATCAACTCCTGCCGACGCTCGCAGTCCCCACCGACTCGGCAGCGGCATCGAGTACGTCCGCTCCCACGGCGACGGCCGCGCCCGCTGACGCGCAACTCGGCCCGTCGGCGGTGGCACAGACTCGAACCGCCCCGACAGTTACCGCCACGCGTCCTGAGGCGGACAAACCGCTGGGGCAGCTGGTAGGCAATCGGCTGCTGAGTCTGCCCGGCGCACAGAAGGAGGTGCGGCAGTTCAGTTTCGATCTGACCGGCACCGGCCTGAGCTACGACGTGGGCGACGCCCTCGGCGTGCGGCCGTTCAATGATCTAGGCCTGGTGTGGGAGTTCCTGGCCACCACCGGACTCGATCCCGCCGCCGTCGTCGACGTCCCCAAGGTCGGCTCCCTGCCATTTTCTATCGCCCTGGAAGAGCATCTCGATCTGACCAAGGTGACCCCCGAGTTGCTGAAGCACGTCGCGGAGTGCACCTCCGACCCCTACCTCAAGACCTTGCTGCGCCACGACAACAAGGGTGAACTGTCGAAGTGGCTGTGGGGCCGTCAACCGGTCGACATCGCCGCCGACTATCCGGTGCTGGCCGACCCGCAACGCTGGGTCGATATGCTCAAACGCATTCAACCGCGGCTGTATTCGATCTCGTCGAGCCCGCTGTCGGACCCGACGATCGTGCGCACCACCGTCTCTGTCATCCGCTACCCCGGTCCGACGGGTCGACCCCGGGGCGGACTCTGCTCGACCTACCTCGCCGACTCGGAGCAGAACCAGTCCCTGGCACTGCATGTCCAGCGCTCACCCCACTTCCGGCCACCCGACGACCCGACCGTCGCCGCCATCATGATCGGCCCCGGCACCGGTGTCGCCCCTTTCGTCGGGTTCCTGGAACACCGGCAGGCACGCGGCGACCAAGCCCCCAACTGGCTGTTCTTCGGCGAGCAACACCAGGCCACCGACTTCTACTACAGCGAGGAACTCGAACAACTACAAAAGCAAGGAATCCTCACCCGCCTCGACCTCGCTTTCTCACGCGACCAGCGCACCAAGGTCTACGTCCAGGACCGGATGCGCGAACGCGGCGCGCAACTATGGAAGTGGATCAACTCCGGTGCCCACTTCTATGTCTGCGGCGACGCCGCGCGCATGGCCAAGGACGTCGACACCGCGCTGCGGGAGATCGTCGCTCATCACGGCGACATGGATGCCGGCGACGCCGATGCCTACGTCAAGAAGCTCGCCGCGGACAAGCGCTATGTCCGCGACGTCTACTGAACTCGCCGACCTGGTCCGAAGCAGCCACCCGATATCCGAGAATCGCACTTGCGGTACATCGGGGCCGGTAGAACCTCATCCGCGGAAGAATCGGCTCTCCGGCACCGCACATTCGCCTACGCTTGGTGAATGAACGTGCCGGACCTACCAGCGGAACTGGTCGATCTGATCGGCCAGTACGAGTTCGCCTTCCTGGTCAGCATCGGCGACCTCGGACCGCACACCACGCCACAGCACCCCACCCTCACCGGCGGCAGCTTCACCATCACGGCACCCGGACCCGTGACCTGCCGCAATATCACCGCCAACCCGGCGGTCACCCTGCTGTGGCCACCATCCACCTCCGACGGTCACGCGCTCATCATCGACGGCCACGCCACCCTGCGGGACTACACTCTCGAGATCGCGCCGACCCTGGCCGTACTCCACCACACGGCCACCTCGACCGCGACATCACGGCGATGCGCGGACTGCCGGCGCTTCAACCTCGCCCCGCCCGCCCAACTCAGCCGCCTCGGCCAACTCCCCCGCACCGGAAGCTGACCGCCGAACCTCCACCCCCAACTCCGAAAATCGTTTTACCGCTTCGGATCCCGTTGCTACCGTGTTTTCAACACCTCCACCCGACGACACCGGAAGGCGGCCCCCATGACCGAGCTGATTCAGCCCGCAACCACGTTCGACCTCACCCGCCTGCTCCGCGTCCGACTCGGCGTCCGGAGCGTCTCCTAGCGGCTTCGGCATCACCGACCCGCCAGGGCCGCTACCGGGCAAAACGCCACGGAGAGCGGCCCTTTCCATATCCCCTCACCCCACCCCCATTCCCTCGTAGCCCAAAGGTAGAGGCAACGGTCTCAGGTGCCGTCAAGTGTGAGTTCGAATCTCACCGAGGGAACCCACCTTTCACGACCCGCGCACCTGAGTACGCGATCTCGGCTGCACCGATGAATTTCGGGTGGATCCGTCGTCGACTCCTCTGGATAGATCGAGAGACAGGAGTCCAGACATGACGAGACCGTTTCGATTCGGGGTCGTTGCCCCGCTCAGATCCGACCTGCCGACGTGGCGAGATCGTGTGCGCCGCATCGCCGACAGCGGCTACTCGACGCTGCTGGTGCCCGACTTCCCGCAGATGCAACCGGCGCCCGCCCCCATGCTGGCCACCGTCGCGGCCCTGACCGACCTGCGGGTGGGCACCTGGGTGTACGCCTCTCCGCTACGCCCGGCCTGGCTGACGGCGTGGGAAGCGCACTCGCTGTCGCTGTTGACCGAGGGGCGCTTCGAGATGGGCATCGGCACCGGCAGACCGGGAATCGAGGACGAGCTCCGCGACAAGGGAATGCCCGCCGTACCACCGCCTTACGAGCGGCTGGCCCAGGTCCGTGAGACCGTCCAGAGGCTGCGAGATCTCGACGGCCCCGACCATCACACGCCCGTGGCGATGGCCGTACTCGGTCCGAAGGCCCGGGCGTTGGCGGCCGAGGTCGCGGACACGGTCACCTTCGTGCTCGGGGATCAGCCTCGGGGCGAAGTCGAGCGGCTGGCACGCGACTTCCGCACCACCAGCGACGCCGAGCTCGCGCTCGCCGTACCGGTTATCGGCGATACTGTCGCGCCGCACATGGCGCCCCCCGACACCGACACTGCCGCGCTTCGCGCGGCGGACGCACTGACCGTACTTCCGGATGACCCGGCCGCCGCCGCCGAGGAAATCCAGCGGCGACGGGAGGAGATCGGCTTCTCCTATTTCGTCTTCGGCGCCGACTTCGCCGACAGGTTCGCTCCGGTCGTCGCCGAGCTCGCCGGACGTTAGTTGCCTGAACAGCTATTTCAGCCTCGAGCGATCCACTGTTGCATGGCGGCTGCGACCATCGAGTCGCCGTGCGCGCTGGGGTGCCAGGGGAACCCGAGTGGTTCGGTGTGTGGGTCGAACGCTCCGTCCACCCAGGGATCCGCAGTGCAGGCGCCGTGCCCGGCGGTGACCGCTCGGGTGTCGAGGAAGTTCACGTTCAGAATGCCGGCGGCCTCGCGCTGGGCCGTGTCGATCCGGTCCAGGAACCCGGTGACCGCGCCGGCTCGGGGCTGGACCACATCGATGCCGAGGATGCTCGCGCAGGCGGAATCCTGGCCGGGAGAGTGTATCTCCGGGTATCCCACGAAAACGATCCGCGCGTTCGGGGCGTAGTAGCGTATGTACTCCACCGCTTGGCGAACTCGGCTGGCATAGGCCTGACCGGTGATGGTGTCGAGGTCGGGGGCGCGGCCCTGCGCTGCGGCTTCCGAACCGCAACCAGTGATCAGGTCGGTCAGGCACGTGAAGGCACGAGACAAGGCGACCGGGTTGTCGGTTCCCCAGGCGTCGTTCATGCCGAGCTGAATCGTCACGGTCCGAGTGCGTGGTCCGAACGCGCTATCGGACATGGCCCGTTTCACCTGGTGCACCAGGGTCCAGCCCGAGGTGTCGATCGTGCCGCCCTGGCACGAGGTGTCCTCGACGTCGTCCGGCGACAAGCCGATGCGCTGCGTCAGCTGCGTCGGCCATGATGTAGGCACGTGCTTGCAGCCGGGATCCCCGCCCGCGTTCAGCAGGTCGAGGATTTCCCCGTTGGCGGAGAAGGAATCGCCGATCACCACAAGGGTTTTGCCGCCGGGAGTCTCCGCCGTGGTCGGCGGCGCCATCGCGGCGAGCACCGCTGCGGTGCCACAGACCGTGGACGCTGCAAGCCACCGCAACCGAGCCGAACTCTTCAAGCTGTGCACCTCTTATCGATCCGTTGCGAAACATGCGAAGCGTGACCGCTTCAGATTCGAACGCCTACTGTAGCGGCGCGCCGGTAGCGCCGCCGATCGATCGCGAATTCGGCGGACATCCCACCGAGCCCACTCGGCCGATGACTTTCGCGGTGCGATCGCCTCTATATGAGTAGGAGGTAGGAAAATGTTGCTGGAAAACAAGAACGTGGTTGTCTACGGCGCGGGCGGAGCGGTCGGCAGCGCGGTTGCCCGCGGCTTCGCCCACGCAGGCGCCAGGGTCTTCCTGACCGGGCGAAATCCCGACATCGTCAACACCGTCGCGAAGGAAATCTCCGCCGCGGGCGGCGGCGCCGAGACCGCTGTGGTCGATGCCCGGGACGAGAAATCCGTCACCGAGCACCTCGACGCCGTCGTCGCTGAAGTCGGCGGCATCGACGTGTCGTTCAACGCGATCGGAATCTCACCGCTGGGACTGCAGGGAATCCCGCTCACCGACCTATCGGTCGACAATTTCATGCGACCCGTCACGACGTACGCCCAGGCTCACTTCGTGACCGCGAAATCCGCTGCACGGCACATGATTCCCCGAGGATCAGGAGTGATCATGATGCACACACCCGAACCCGCCCGGGTGCCCCTGCCCCTGGTCGGCGGCATGAGCGTCGGCTGGGCGGCGATGGAGGCCCTCAACCGCGCGCTGTCCGCCGAATGGGCCCAGCACGGCGTCCGCTCGATCTGCCTGCGCACCACGGGCATGGTCGAGACACCGGTCATCGACGTCGTTTTCGGGCTGCACGCCGACGCGCTGGGCATCCCCAAAGACCAATTCACCGCCGCCGTCAGCGCGATGACCCACCGCAAACGCCCGACCACACTGACCGAACTCACGGCTGTCGCGGTATTCCTCGCCTCCGACCGAGCATCCGCGATGACCGGAACCGTCGCCAACCTGACCGGCGGAATCATCGTCGACTGACCACCACGGAGGAGCAAGGCAATGAACGATCTACTCGCGAGCGCGGTTGCCGCGCACGGTGGTTCGGACCGATGGAATCGGATCCGGGCGATCCGCGTCGATGCCGCCATCACCGGGGCGTTCTGGCAGGTCAAGGGAAAAGGCGATGCGCTGAGGGACGTCCGCTTCGAGGTGGACACCACGCGGGAACGGCTGACCATGGACTTCGCCGGTCGAGACCGACGGTCGCTCTTCGAGCCCAACCGGGTCGTCCTGCAGCAACGCGACGGCACGGTGGTCGACGCGCGCGACGACCCGGAGCGCTCGTTCGACGGCCACCAGTTCCAAACGCCGTGGGACGACCTACATCTCGCGTACTTCACCGGGGAAGCACTGTGGACGTACCTGAATACGCCGTTCCTGTTCACGTGGCCGGGGTTCGTCTGCGAAGAGATCGCGCCCATCGAGGCCGACGGTGAAACATGGCGGCGGCTACACGTGACCTTCCCCGACCACATCAAGAGCCACACCCGTAAACAGGTGTTCTGCTTCGGCCCGGACGGGCTGCTGCGCCGCCACGACTTCGCCATCGACATCGTCGACCCGGCCACCGAGTCACAGCTTTACGCCGCCGACTACCGCGATATCGACGGCATCATCATCCCGGCCACCCGACGGGCCTACACCACCGTGGGCGACGACCGGATCGTCCTGGTCGCCATCGACATGGCCGACATCACCGTTCGTTGATCACGATGAACAACACCCACAGCAGGATCGGCGGATCATGCACACAATGACTGAAGCCACGACCAGCAACGAGGATTTCGGACGGCTGAGCGAACCGTTCCGACGCGAGCTGCTCGCCTACTGCTACCGCATGCTCGGTTCGGTCGACGACGCCGAAGAAGTGGTGCAAGACGTCTATCTCGACGCCTGGCGGGCCTACGACGGGTTCGAGGGCCGATCGTCGTTGCGGACCTGGCTCTACCGCATCGCGACCCGGGCGTGTTTCAAAGCGCTGGAAAAAAGCAGACGCAGGCCGCTGCCCGCCGATCTCGGCGACCCCGAGACACATCCGGAGACCAGGCTGATCGAGCGAAGCCCGGAGGTGTCGTGGCTCCAGCCGATACCCGACGTCCTGTTCACCGCCGCACCGACCGACCCGGCAACCGTCGTGGTGCAACGACAGACCATGCGGCTCGCCCTGATGGGGGCACTGCAACAGCTACCACCGCGACAACGAGCCGTGCTGATCCTGCGTGATGTGCTGCAATGGCGGACCGCCGAGGTCGCGCAACTGCTGGAGATGACAACGGCGGCCGTCAACAGCGCGCTGCAGCGAGCGCGAGCCCAGGTTCCGCTCAGCGAGGACGGTCTGACCGAACCGGCCGAACCCCGGCAGCGCGCCCTGCTCGACCGATACGTCACCGCATTCGAAACCGCGGACGTCGATCAACTCGTCGCGGTCTTGACCGAAGACGCACGATGGGAAATGCCGCCGATCGCAACCTGGTTCGAAGGCCGCGACACCATCCTCGCCTTCCTGGCCAGACAGATGCGGATGATCGGTCCGGCCGAGCTGGTCGCCACCTCCGCCAATGGACAGCCCGCCTTCGCGGTGTACGCCCGCGGCCACGACGGCGCGCACCATCCACACGCGCTGCACGTATTGACAATCACCGCCGAAGGCGTCACCAGAATCGTCGCGTTCCACGGCTCCGGGCTGTTTCCGCTGTTCGGACTCTGACCAGGTAACGGCATGTCCGAACAGGAAAACATCGCCCGGCAAGACGCCGAGCTGCGCGCACAGCTGCGGCTGTTCTGCCAACTCATGCTCGGTTCAGCGGACGCCGCCGACTGCATGATTCGGCAGATCTACCAAGAGAATTGGCCATCGGAACGCCTTCAACTGTTCCGTATTGCAGCCGCCCGCTGCGGGATCCGCCGATAAGCTCACGACGGATCGGCGTTGTTGTGGATGCTGCCCATCACCTCAGCCCTGCGCTGAAATGACTGCGGCGTCACTGATTTCGAGCAGGCGGCGGCGCGCCTTCGGGTCGAGGGCTTGCGTGTGCGGATGGGTCTGCCTGGTGCCGTTGAAATACCGGCCTGTCATCTGTGACAGGTCCGGATCGCAGATCAGGCGGAGGGTCGCGGCCGCGCCTTCGTCGATGGTGCTGATCGGCGTGATGCCGGACTCCAGCACCATGGTCGTCGCCATGCGGGTGGCCGGGTGCAGGGCGTTCACGGTGACACCGGTTCCGCCGAGTTCTTCGGCGTACTCGATGGTTGCCATGATCATCGCCAGCTTGGCGTGGCAGTAGGCGGTGTACACGTCGTAGCCGTGCTCGGGGGTCGGATCGTCGAGGTTGATCTCCTGCTGCCCGGCGGAGGCTACGTTCACCACCCGCGCCGGCGCCGAGGCTCGCAGCAGCGGAAGCAACCGCCGGGTGAGCCGATACGGGGCCAGATGGTTGACCGCCCACAGTAATTCGTTGCCGTCGGCGCTGAGTTCGCGTCTCCCGCCCGGTCGGCCGCCGGTGCCGGCATTGTTCACCAGCACATCCAATCGTGAAGTGCAGGCGATGATCTCGTCGGCCAGCCGGTCCACCTCGGCGAGTCGTGACAGATCGGCCAGGATGATCCGCGGAGCGTGCCCGCTCGCGGCGGCTACCTGGGCCGCGACCGCCGCGGCCCGATCGGGGTTGCGTCCGTGCAGGATCAGCCGGGCGCCCGCCGCGCCGAGACGCACCGCGAGTTCGCGGCCGAGTCCGTCGGTCGCGCCCGTGATCAGCACAGTGCGATCGGCCATGCGGTCGATACCTTTGTCGCTCATAACGTTTCCTTGCCTTACCGACCTCGTCAGGATGCTCGAGCGGAATTCACGGCAGTGTCTCCGCCGTGGCGACGAGCGTCGCTCGGCCCAGGATGTGGCCTGCGATGGTGAATCCGAGCAGAGCGGGCGTGGAGTCGGCGGCGATGCCGATGTCGTCGAGATCCAGAGCGTGCACGGTGACGAAATAGCGGTGCTCACCGTGCCCTGCCGGCGGTGCCGCACCGATGTATCGAGGTAGGCGCGCGTCGTTCGGCAATTGGAAGGAGCCGGCCGGCAACCCCATGCCCGCGTCGTCTCCGGCGCCCTCGGGAAGGCTCGTGGTCGTGGCCGGGATGTTGGCGACAGCCCAGTGCCAGAAGCCGGAGCCGGTGGGGGCGTCGGGGTCGTACACGGTCACGGCGTAACTCTTGGTGCCTGCTGGGGCGCCACTCCAACTCAGTTGCGGGGAAACGTCTTTGCCGCCAGGGGCGCCGGAGGACCACTGTGCGGGTTGCCAGGCGGCGCCGTCGCTCACCGTGGTGCTGGTGACCGTGAACGAGGCTGCCTCGGGGAGCCGGGCGAAGGGATTGTTTGCGCTCATCGTGTCGTGCCTTTCGAGTCGTGCCGGACAGGCAAGATCGACGATATCAGAAATAATCGATTATTTTGAAGATCGTCTATCATCGGACCATGACCAGGGCAGCCCACACCTCGACGGCACCGGAGAAGCAGATGCTGTCCGAGCAGATCTACGCACACCTGCGGCACGCGATCATGCGCGGCCAGTGCGCGCCCGGTGGCGCGCTCAAGCCGCAGGATCTGGCCAAGCAACACGGTGTGAGCCTGGCTGTGGTGCGCGAGGCGCTGGTGCGACTGGTCGGTGAGGGCCTGGCCGAACGGCTGACCAATCGCGGCTTCGCGGTCCCGGCCTTTTCCGATCGCCGCTGGCAGCAGATCGGCGAAGCCCGCCGGACCATCGAGCCGGTCCTGCTACGCATGTCGATCGAACGGGGTGACGTCGACTGGGAGGGCGATGTCCGAGCCGCCCACCACCGCTTGGCGCGCACACCGGCATTCACCCCGGAGGACGGCGAGTACTACAGCGAGGCCTGGGCCGAGGCCCATCGGGTGTTCCATCGCACCCTGTTGGAGGGGTGCGGCAACCCGGTGTTGCTGGAGACCTTCGACCGGATGTGGGTCGCGAGCGAGCTGGCCCGCCGCTGGTCGGCACACCGCAACCCCGACCGCGACGGCATCGACGAGCATCGCCGATTGGAGGAGGCGGCGCTGGCCCGTGACCCCGACACCGCCGCCGACCTACTGACCCGACACCTCACCCTGACGACGGCCGCGCTCACCGAGCAAGAAAGCTGACAGCTCGAAAACCGTTTTACCACTTCAGAACCCCGCTGCTACCGTGATTCCAACACGTCCAGCAGACGACAGGAAAGGCGGCAAGGTGACCGAGCTGATGCAGCGTCCGACGATGTTCGACCCGAGCCGTCTCCTCCACGTACGCAACGGTGTACGGAACCGCCCCTGAAGGTCTCGATTACCGCAGACCGATCAGGGTCGCTCCCAACGTTCGTCGGGAGCGACCCTTTCTCATTCCTCCCGAAACACAGCAGCCCAGCCCGCGCACCTCAACGGCGAGTAGGTGTCAATGACGACATCCGCGCGGGCCGAGTGCCCGTAGCTCAGCGGAGAGAGCGCCTGCCTACGAAGCAGGAGGTCGAAGGTTCGAATCCTTTCGGGCACACTACATTTCGATCAGGGACGAGTGATGCGTCGGCCATCACTCCATGAAGGTCACCTACGGGTTGTAGATTTCCACGTAGGCGTTGGTGGCGACCGCGAAGACGCCGGGTCCGGTGCCTGTGCAGGCCGCCGTAATACGGTCACCCGACGGAGTGAAGGGGTAGCTGAGCACCTTGTAGGGGCCGACGGCGTACAGCGGGAACGGCCCGCTGGCGTAGAGGCCGACGCAGTCGAGGTGAAGTACGTAGTTGGATCCACCGTCGGGCCGGCAGACTGCCGACGCGTCGAACACCCCCTTCGTCACGGTGCAGTCCTGCGGCGCGGCCTGCGCGGTACCCGACCCGACGACGGCTGCGAAACCCAAACCCGAAATGCCCGCGATCGCAACCCGTCCGGCGACACTCAACGACGTCTTCATGAAGACCCTTCCGATTGGCGTTGTGTTGTTCGTCGTAGCAGAGCCCAATTTTGTTTCCATTCTGAAGTTTTTGGCCGTGCCCGGCCCGCATCACGGAACGGTACAGCCGTGAAATACGGTCGGGGTTGTGACAGGTCATGGCGATTCGAGGGTCGGTGGAGTCGATCATGGGTAAGCCGAATCGGAAGCATCGGGCAGCCAAGCAGCGGGCACGATACGGCGGAGCCGACTTTCCGGGCATGCCCGGCCGGGCCGACGGGCGGCCGCCGACCGCTGAGGAGATCGGCAATGCGATCCTGGCGGCCGCCATGGAATCGGCCCAGCGCGGGGTGCGGGGCGGATCGGTACAGCGTGATCCGGTTGTCGTGTTCGCCGGCCGGCTCGCTGCTGACGACCCGCTCGTTCACGAGGTGGAGCGGGGTGTGCACCTGGCGGGGCAGCACCTCATGACGCGAGCCTTCCGGAATGGCTGGTTGCCGGCGGACATTCAGCAGGCGGCGCGACGGCGGGTCGACGACTTCGCGGTCAGCTTTCTGATCGACACCATGGCGGACTCCGTGCGGCCCTTCGCGCCTGCGACCGTCGACGAAACCTGGGTTGCTCAGCTCGGTGAATTGGCGGCGCACGCCTGGTGGTCGGATTCCTCGCCGCATTTCGGCCAGTGGGCGGCGAAGCACATGCTGACCACCGCCGAAGCGCTCACCACCGTCATCGAGGCCCTCGCACTGCTGATCCTGCTGCCGAAACTGGAACTCATCAGGCCCCTACCCGGTACCGCACGTCCGACGGCCGCGGTCCCCCATCATGTCGACGAGAAGGTGCTCGGCCGCGTTCGCGGACTGCTCGCCAAAGCCGAGTCCACGTCCTTCCCGGAAGAGGCCGAGGCCCTGTCGGCCAAGGCACAGGAGCTGATGACCAAGTACGCGCTCGATCGGGTGCTCGTCGACGCCGACACCGCCGTCCCGGATCTGCCAGGGGCACGGCGAATGTGGCTCGATACCCCGTACACCGACGCGAAGGCCCTGCTGATCGACGTGGTCGCCAAGGCCAATCGATGCCGCGCCGTCTTTTTCTCGGCATGGGATTTCATGACCATCGTCGGCGACGACGCGGATCTCGACGCGGTGGAATTGTTGTCCACCTCGCTGCTCGTGCAGGCCACCAGGGCGATGATCGCGAACGGCGACAAAGCTTCTCGAAGCGACAAAGCCTCCCGAACCGACGAAGCGCGCAGCCGGACATTCCGGAAGTCGTTCCTCGTCGCCTATGCCACCCGTATCGGGGAGCGCTTGGATGCGGCCACCACGGCCACCATCGCGGAATCGGCTGAGCCGGAACGACTGCTGCCGGTCTTGGCCTCACACCAGATCGCAGTCGACGCGGCTTTCGACACCCTGTTTCCACAGGCCCGGAATCGCGGGATCATAATCCGCAGCGCCGCAGGCTGGGACGCCGGCCGAGTGGCCGCCGACCGCGCCCGGCTCGACCCGGGACAGTCCTGACCACCATCCCGGAGCCGATGGCCGGATCGGCCGGTCACTGCTGAAACAACGAGGCACCCCGGGGTGGGTCGGGCATCAGGCTGCGGGAGTCCAGCCGCACCTAGGCTCCGCTGCCACCCGCTGACAGCGCGGTATCAGCGGGCACGGCCATCCTTGGCCTCGCCGATCCGAAAGCGACACAAAGGGATTGCCATGACCACCGTGATAAGCAACGCCGAAAGCTATGTCGACGGTCGCTGGATCACCGGCGACGGTGAGCCGATAACCACGATCAACCCCGCCACCGGCCGGCCGGTGGCGCTCACCCCGTCCACGGCACCGGCCCAGGTCGCCGCCGCCATCGCCGCGGCCCGGCGCGCCTTCGACGGGGGTGAGTGGAGCCGACTCCGCCCCGCCGACCGCGGCGTGCTGTTGCACCGCCTCGCGGACCTGCTCGAGGAGCACCGTGACGAGCTGGTCCGGCTGGCGGCCACCGAACTCGGCACCCCGATCAGCAGCGGGCCCACCCACCACGTGGATCTGCCGGCGAAGTTCTTCCGCTGGTTCGCCGAGGCTGCGACACAAGGGCCGCGGGACGGATACGAGCAACCGCTGCCACTGGACCACGACCCGATCACCAACAGCAGCATGCTGCTCCGAGAACCGGCCGGTGTGGTTGCCGCCATCGTCGCGTACAACGCGCCGATCACGATGTCCGCCTTGAAGCTCGGCGGCGCCTTGGCCGCCGGCTGCTCGACGATCCTGGTCACGTCACCGAAGGCGATCCTGCTGACATCGGCGTTCGTGCGGCTGGTCGAGAAGGCCGGATTCCCGCGCGGCGCAGTCAATCTGGTCTTCGGCCCGCCCGAGGTCACCACGCTGGTCGTGCAGGCGCCCGAGGTCGACATGGTGAGCTTCACCGGCTCGCCTTCCGTCGGCAGCATCATTCTGACGCTGGCCGCGCCGACCCTGAAGAAGGTCGTCCTCGAGCTCGGCGGCAAATCGCCCAATATCGTGCTGCCCGGCACCGATCTGACCCGGGTGGTACCGGCCTCGGCACTGCGGTTCACCCGCAACAGCGGGCAGGCCTGCGGCGCCACGACCCGAACCCTGGTGCCGCAGGCCGATTTCGACGAATACGTCGAGCAGTCGGGCCGGTTCCTGCGGAGCCTGGCAGTCGGCGACCCGATGTCGCCCGAGACGGTCCTGGGACCGCTGATCACCGATGAGCACCGCGTCGACGTGGAAGGGTTCCTCACCCGCGCCCGCGCGGCCGGCGCCCGGATCCCCGTCGGCGGCGGCCGCCCGGCCGGGCTCGACGACGGCTTCTTCCTCGAGGCGACGCTGGTGACCGGCGTGCCCAATGAAGCGGAGATCGCCCAGGAGGAACTCTTCGCCCCGGTGGGCGTGGTGATGCCGTACACCGACCTCGACGAGGCGGTCCGCATGGCGAACGACGTCAAGTACGCCCTCAATGCCAACGTTTGGGGACCGACCGCCGAGGCCATCGCCTTCGGCCGCCGGATCCGCTCGGGCACTGTCACCATCAACGGCGGCGCCGGCATGCGGGCCGACGCCCCATGGGGCGGGCCGGGCTACAGCGGCATCGGCAGGGAGGGCGGCGAGGAGGGATTCCGCGAATTCTTCGAGGTCAAGCACATGCAGTGGCCGTTGTGATCCCGGAGGCCCGGGCGCAGGCCGTGTGCGAGGGCAAGCGCCGTGCCCGGGCTCGCCGCAACGGCGGACGCCTCAGGCCTCCGGATGCCGGGTGAGCAGCCGCTCGGCTGCGTCGTACTCGTAGAGTTCGGCATAGCGTCCCCAGTCGATGGCGATCCGCAGTTGTCGCCGCGCGGCGTCCTCGGTGAAGCCCCGCCGCAGCAGGTCGAGGAAGAAGCCGTCGCGCAGCCGATGATTGCGCGCACTGGTCAGCGCGTGGTCGATCGCCGCGACCAGGGGCGCGTTGGCTCGCGCCAGCCGCGCGAAAATGGCCTTGGCACTGTCGATATCGGCCTCGGCGAACAGGGTGCCGTCGACGGTGAGCTCGATGTCCCCGTCGGCGGTGGTGGCCAGCCCCAGCATGGTGGCGGCGTCGACGACCGGCATCAGGTCGTCGACCTCGAAGCGCAACCCGCCCGCCAGATCCGGCAGGTCCGCCCGCCCGCCTTGGGCGGCAACAAAATCGAGCATGCCGCCGATTCCGTCCACCCCGGCATCGGGCAGCGGCCGGGTGGTGGGGGTGGGGGTGATGCTCGGCCAGCTGCCATCGAAGGTGGCGTCGGTGAGCATCCGATAGGCCTGGTCCACCAGCGCCTGGAACCCCGCGCCGCGCGGGTCGCGCGGCTGCGGGAGACGCACCTGGATCTCGCCCTTGATTCGCCCCGGATTGTTGTCCAGCACCAGGATTCGGTCGGCCAGCTGCACGGCCTCCTCGATGTTGTGGGTGACCATCAGCATGGTCTTGGTCGGGAAGGCGGTCTCCGCCCACAGTCGCATGAGCTCGCCGCGCAGGTTCTCGGCGGTCAAGACGTCCAGCGCCGAGAACGGTTCGTCCATGAGCAGCACCTCCGGCTGCACCACCAGGGCGCGGGCGAATCCCACTCGCTGGCGCATACCGCCGGAGAGCTCCTTGGGATAGGCGTTCTCGAAGCCGTCCAGGCCGATCATGTCGATGGCGTCGGTGACCCTCTCGCCGCGCTCCCAGGCCGAAATCCCTTGGGCGCGAAGGCCGAGTTCGACGTTCTGGCGCACGGTCAGCCACGGCAGCAATGCGAAGGTCTGGAACACCATGGCGGTATTGGCATTCGGCTCGGTGATCTCGGTCTGCCGGATGCGCGCGGACCCCGCAGAGGGGAGCATCAGGCCCGCGATGATCCGCAGCAGCGTGGACTTGCCGGAGCCGGATTTGCCCAGTAGCGCGACGATTTCACCCTCCTGCAACTCGAGGCAGACATCCGAGAGAACCGGCAGCTGCTCGCCGGAGGGGTTGGTGAAGTTCTTGGTGACACGATCGACGGTGACGATGGGGGTCGACACGGTGTGTCCTCCTTTCGAAAAGTGTTTCAGCTCAGCGAGAATCGCCGTTCGGCGGTGCGCTGCAGGCGTCGCCACAGCAGGCGGTTGATGGTCACCGTGACCACGCTCATCACCACGGTGCCGAGCAGCACCTTGGCGAAGACGTCGTCGGTGGTGGCATTGGTGATGTACGCGCCCAGGCCGTAGGCCTCCAAATGCGTGTTCCCGGCCTCCACGACCTCGCCGACCAGCGTGGCGTTCCACGCGCCGCCGAACGCGGTGATCGCGCCGACCACGTAGCCGGGCGCGATCGCGGGCAGTATCAACGACTTCCAGCGCTGCCACCCGTGCACGCCGAGATCGTCCATGGCCTCGCGCAGGTCCGTCGGGATCTGCCCGGCCGCCGCGATCACATTGAACAGCACGTACCACTGCGCACCCAGCGCCATCAGCGCGATGCCGCCGATATTCAGTGAGATGCCGGTGTAGGTGAGCGCCGCGATGACGAAGATGAACAAGAACTGGGCCGGGAAACTGGCCAGCACCTGCACCACCGGCTGTGCGAACCGGCAGATGCGCGGATTCATCCCGATCCACACGCCGACCGGCACCCACACGATGGTGGAGACCACCAGCAGCACTATCACGCGGCCGAGGCTGGCCAGCCCCATCAGCGAGGTCGGCCCGAATTCGGCCAGGCCCACGGTTCTTTCGAAATAGGAAGCGAGGGCCCAGGTGCCCCAGGCGAGCGCGGCGAAGAGCAGTCCGAAGAAGAGCACATCGCCGATGCGGCTGCCCGCGCGCTCGTCGTAGGCGGAACGGGTGCTGCGCCCGAAGACCCGCATGAGGCGATCGACCCGCTCACCGACCGGCCGTAGCACCCGGGCCAGCCGGCCCGGCACCGTGCTGTGCCGCAGCAGGTCGAGCACCAGACTCCGTGGGGCCTGCGCACTTTCGGTGTGCTCCACCCGGAATCGCTCCGACCACGCCGTGAGCGGCCGCCAGAACACCACGTTCACCGAGACGATGGTGAGCACCATGACCAGCGCACCCACTACGAGATTGCCGACCTGGGCCGCGGAGGTGGCCGCCGCGATGAAGCTACCCATGCCGGGCAGCGCCTCGTCCCGGCCGGATACCGTGATGACCTCCGAGGCCGCGAGCATGAACCACGCGCCGCCGAAGCTCATCATGCCGTTCCAGATCATCGGCACCATGGCCGTCGGCACTTCCAGCTGCCACAGCCGCTGCCAGCGGGTGAGCCGCATCATGCGGGCCGCATCATCCAGCTCCCGGGGCATATTGCGCAGCGCCTGGTAATAGGCGAAGGTCATGTTCCAGGCCTGCGCGGTGAAGATGGCGAAGATGCACGCCGCCTCCGCGCCCAGATACGAGCCGTGGAACAGGCCCACGAACGCGGTGACCGTGATCGAGACCAGGGCCAGCACCGGTACCGACTGCAGCACATCGAGCGCCGGGATGAGCACCTTCTCGGCCCGCCGCGAGCGCGCCGCCCACTGGCCGACGATCAGTGTGAAGAGGATGGACGCCGCCAGGCCGATGAACATGCGCAGCGTGGTGCGGGCCGCGTAATAAGGCAGGTTCGCGGGATCGGTTGATACGGCCTCGGTTCCGGTATCCGGCGTCCAGGGCACGGACATGTCCCGAAACAGCCGCAGCACCAGCAGGATCAGCAGCACGCCCGCGCCGATGATCAGGTAGTCCACCGCTCGGAGCCGGCCGCGTACCCGCGGCACCTCGGGAGTCGTCTTGGGGCGGTCCGGAATTGCCAATTCAAGAGTCATTGCTGTTCACCTCGCTCCGAGCGGCTTCGTCGCAACTCAGTTGGTCGATTCGGCGGCGACCGCGGGCGGTGCGGTCATGACGTTGTAGGCGTGCACGGCCGAGGCCAGCACCGCCGGTGCGCCGATGAGCAGGTTGAAAACCACGACGCCTATTCCGGCCCCGGCCACCGCGCCCTCCAGACAGCCGGTGACGGCGCCGGGAATCGCCAACGTGCCCAACGTCAATGCGCCGACCGCGAGTCCCTGACCCGCGCCCAGCAGGACGCAGCCCAGCGGCGCTCCGATGACGGCACCCAGCAGCGTGCCCACCGCCAGGGCCACGGTGAGCTCGTTGTTGACATTCTGGAAGGCGGTATTCATCCGATCCTCGAAGCTGTCGGGATCGGCAATCTGCTGTGCCGCAGGGCCTTCGGCTTGCGCCTTCGCGGCGGCGTGCAGCTCCGCGGCGATGCGTCGTTCCTCGGTGCTGACCGGTCGGGCCCGAGCCGGGCGCGGGGTGAGGGTGGCGCTGTCGCCGTCGATGCGGGCGTCGATCGGGTACGTCGTGTCCTGCTTCGTGATGGTCAGCGGGATCGCCCCCACCACCACGCCCTGCGGGTCGAGGATCTGCAGCTGGTCGGTGGTGGTTCGGAGCGTGCCGAGGTCGGTGCGCAGCACCACCGATCGGTCCACGATCCGGGCGTCGCCGGACACGGCCTGAGCTGTCACAGCGTCGGCGAGCCGGACGTCCGGTCCGGGCGCCGCGGCCGAAGCGGCGGCAGGGGCGACCAGTCCGGCGGCGGTCATCGCCGCGGTGGCGAATGCGAGCAAGCGAATTCTCATCGGGATGTTTCCCCTCGGGATACCGCTGCCCGCATCGGTTTCCGGGCAGCATCGAATACCGTCGGGCACGGTGGTGCCGACGGGTCGGATATATATGCGAATCTCCGAATTCATTCGTGAAATGTGCATGCGAATAGTCCGGTGCCGCGCGGGCGGCATCGTGATATCGGAGAATTACGCGCGTCGAGATATCGACGCGATGTTGGTGTGCTGGCTAGCGGCCCGGACCGAGGCGGAGGGGCCGACCCGGAGATCCCGGGTCATCATCGGGTGCCATCTTGCTACCCGACCTCCTCACTGGTAGAACGCGATTCGTCAACGCACGCGGGAGGTCGCCCGGAACTCTCGGGGCCGGACGCACACCCCTCTCGTCAGAGTTTTGGCACTGCACGACGTGTTCCGAATCGGAAAGCCACTTTGGATTACCCCTTGATCCGGAGAAATCTGTCCTAACCTTGGGCGTCTCTCGACGTCGTCAGATCAGTGGCCTGTGTTCGTGCAGGAGCCTCGCCTATCGAGGTGCAACAGGGAACCTAGTTAAAGACTCGTTAAAAGTCAAAACCGCTATTCGCTCATTCTTCGACTGTGGGCGACGCCGCTGATAGGGCACCGGCGCGCCGTGTCAGCTGCCGCCCGCCGATCATGACCGCGGCGATGGCGGTCACGCCGAGCAGCGCGCCCGTGACGAGGACCCCGGTCACCGATGTGAAGCTGACGATCACGCCGCCGGTGAGCGCACCGAGGGCGACGGCGAGGTTGTACATGGCGGTATTGAGGGCGGTCGCGGCCTCGGGATGGTCGGGGGCGGCCTGCAGGATCCAGGTCTGCACGCCGACCGGAATCGCGCCGAATGCCGTGCCCCACACCAGCAGTGCCACGATGCCGCTGACCGGTGTGGTCGCGATGAGCGGGAAGAGTGCGAGTGTCACCGCCAGCAGGGCGGCAGCGGCGACCAGGGCGCGCCGCGGGTCGCGGCCGGCGGCGGCGCCGCCCGCGAACGTTCCGGCCACGCCCGCCACGCCGAAGGCCAGCTGTGCGGGCCCGATTGCCCCGGCGCCCAGACCGGAGATGTCCTGCAGCATGGGCCGGACGAAGGTGAATGCCGCCCAATGCCCGCCCACCAGAAGGAATGTGGCGATGACGCCGGCGCGGACGGCCGGTGTGCGCAACTGCCGCGCCAGGGCGCGGGGGCGGACCACCTCGGTGGCGGGCAGGGGCGGCAGCAGCAGCCGCAGCGCGAGGGCGACCACCGCGCCGAATCCGGCCAGTGCGGCGAAGGCGACGCGCCAGCCGCTCAGATTGCCGATCAGCGTCGCGGCCGGCACGCCCAGTACATTGGCCGCTGTCGCACCGCCGAACGCGAGCGATATCGCTCGTGGAATGTGGTGCGCGTGAACCAGTCTGACCGCGCACGAGGCGGCCAGGGCCCAGAAGCCGCCGATGGCGATGCCGGCGACGGCACGTGCGGCGAGCAGGATCGCGAAGTCCGGTGCCAGCGCCGAGACCGCTGTCGCGGCCAGCATGAGCCCGATCAGGCCGAGCAGGACCGTACGCCGGTCCGATCCTCCGATCGCGACGGGCAGGGTGGTCGCGGCCGCCGCGGCCATGAGTCCGGGCAGTGTGATCGTCAATGCGACCGCGCCGGGAGAGACGTCGAAGGTGTGACCGATGGGGGTGAGCAGGCCGACCGGCATGGCCTCTACGGTGACCATCGCGAAGGTGGCGGTGGATACCGCTGCGACGGCGAGCCAATTGCGGATCGGGGTTCCGGCGCCGGTGGATTCGTGGGTGGAAGCGATGGGGGCTGCCATTACTTCCACCTGCTCGTGTCGGATGAGGAGGTGGTGTTCGCCATGCTCGCAACACTTCCGGGCGGCGCTGATGCGACGCTGGTGTCAGCTGACAGCGCGCTGGTACAGGGCCTGCTCGAATAGGACGCTGACCTGGTCGCAGGGGGTGCGCCGGCCTTCGTTCAGGGCGGACAGGAATCGTTGCTGTCCCATGGCTTTCCGGGCGAGGGCGTACGCCTGGCGTACGTCGGGACCGGGATTGCCGTTCGTGATGCGGCCGGTCACTTGGTCGATGGCTCCCAGCAGGCGCGCGGCCGGCTCGGGTGCGCCGATGGCGAGGGCGGCCAGCGCACAGCCGACGGCGACGACGGGGAGCAGTCGTGGTGCGGCGGTGGCGGCGAGGTCGCGGGCGATCTCGAGTTGCCTTGTCGCAACGCCGATTCGGCCCGTTCCGACCAGTGCGATCGCATAGTGTGTGCGCCCCAGGATCTCGTCGGTGGCCAATGCTGCGGCCGGACTGCGGTCGGCACCGCGCAGCGGACCGTCGTCGCCGAACAATCGACCGTACAGCTCGATCGCCGTGCCCGGTTCGCCTTGCCGCAGCGCCAGATCGGCCTCGGCGACGCGCAGCCACTGCGCCGTTCCATCGGGCACCTGGGTATCCACCCACCTCCGGGCGGACGCGAGGTAGGCGGCGCCACCGTCCACGTCGTTCTCCCGCAGATGCAACTGTGCGGCGCGGCGCAGCACACCCACGACCTCCTCGGCCCCCAGGCCCGGGGTCAGCAGTTCGGCGGCCCGGGCGATGAGGGGAGCACCCGCGGCGAGCCCCGCGGATTCGATCCTGTGGTGGGCCAGGTGCAGCAGCGCCCGGCTCACCCCGCGCGGCTCGCCCAGACTCTCCAGCATGCTGATGGCCGCCTCGAGGTCGGCCACGCAGCGCTCGAACGACTCTGTGTCACCGCCGATTTCGTCCAGTGCGCGCAGCACCAGCGCATTGCCGCGCAACCAGGTGTCGTCGGCGGTGAGGCACTGGTTCAACAGCTCGCCGGCACCACGGTGCCGGTCGCGAAGTGCCAGCAGCAGCACGAAGATCGGATGCGGCGGCCGCGACTCGCCCATGGCGGTCCGCACCAGCTCATCGAATTCGCCTGAGCGATCGGGTATTTGGCCCCACCACAATGGCTCGTGGTACGCGGGCAGCTGGTGCGCGTAGCGGACGGCGAGAAAATCCGCGGCGCGGCCCGGCGGCGGACCCGCACCGAACAGCGCCAGCACCCGCGGTTGCCAGGCCAGGGCCTCGCCACGGAGCCCGCACAGCAGCCAATGCCAGATCAGGCCGCCGTACAGACCGACCGCACACTCGCCGTCCCCGGTGCGCACCGCCCATTCCAAGGCGGCCAGGCAGTTGGCGTGTTCGATGGTGAGCAGGCGCGTCGCCTGTTGCTGCCGCGCATCGAGCAGCCGTGGTGCCGCGTCCCGCACCAGAGCGAGGAAATGGTCGGCGTGGGCGTCCGCCAGTCGCCGACTCTCGCCGGCCGCGTCCAATTCCGATGCGGCGTAGGCGCGAATCGTTTCCACCATCCGGTATCGCGCGCCGTCGAACTCGACGAGGGACTTGGCGACCAGCGCCGTCAGGGTATCCGCGGTGTCCTCGCCGCCGCATACCGCGAGGATGGCGTCGAGCGTGGCGCCATCGGCGAAGACGGCCAGCCTGCGCGCCAATTCGACCTCTGCACCGGTGAGCAGGTTCCAGCTCCAGGACACCACGGCATGCAGCGTGCGATGCCGGGCTGATACGTTGCGGCCGAGCGAGTCCAAGAGGCGGAATCGGTGGGGCAGCCGGTCGGCCAGATGACGTACCGGCAGGGCGTGCAGGCGGGCGGCGGCGAGTTCGATCGCCAGCGGCAGCCCGTCGAGGCAGCACACGATGGACACGATATCGGCGCATTCGGAGTCGGTCAGCCGGAAGTCCGGTCGCACCGCGCGGGCGCGGTCCACGAATAGCTGGACGGCGGCGGCTTCGGCGGCGACCTCCACCGACGCTCCGGGCTCCGGCACCGCCAAAGCCCTTACCGGGTACAAGTTTTCGCCGTCGACGCCGAGCGGCTCACGACTGGTGGCCAGCACCGTCAGCAGGGGGAAATGGCACAGCAGGAACGCGGCCAACTCGGCGGCCGCGTCGATCACGTGCTCACAGTTGTCCAGGATCACCAGCATTCGGCCGTGCCCCACCGATCGGTGCAGCACCGCGCGCCAGTCCGCGTCGTCGCTGGATCCGCCGATGCCCAGGGCGGACAGCAGGACGGCCGGAACCGCGGTCGGCGTCGACGCGTCGTCTTCGCGCTGGGGTGCGATGCCCGCGAGGTCGGCGAAAACGCAGCCGTCGGGCCAATCCGACTGGACCGCAGCGAGTTCCGTCGCCAGCCGGGTCTTGCCGACGCCGCCCGTCCCGGTCAGGGTCACCAGCGCGGAGTCGCGGAGCGTCCGGGTGAGCTGGTCGAGATCGTGTCCCCGGTCGACGAAGCTGGTCCAGCGTCGCGGCACTCCCCGCCCCCGCGCGAGGGGCGCTCCCGCTGATGATTCCGGCGATCCGACTGCCGATTCCAGCACCGATCGCGCCGAATCCTGTTGTATCAGTTGCGAGTCCGGCTCGATCTGCCTCGGTCCAGCCGGCGTCGGATGTGGCGGGTGGTCCGATTCGACGGCCGCACCCGCATCGATGGAGGTCAGTGCCGCCTGCAACGCCGGGCCGGATTCGGCGCCGAGTTCACGGCGCACCAGTTCGGCCGTGTGCCGGTAGACGTCGAAGGCCTCCGACTTCCGGCCCGCGGCGGCGAGTGCTGTGATGCGCCGGGCGGCAAGGGTTTCCCGGAAGGGGTGCGCCGTACAGTGTTGGGCCAGTTCGGGCAGGGCCTCGCCGGCCCGGCCGAGCGTGAGCAGGAGATCGGCGCGCAGCTCGATCGCCGCCAGTCGCCGCTCGGTCAGCTCGGTGACCGTCGAGCGCATGTCGGCCGAGTCGACCACGCCGGCGAGCGCGTCCGAACGCCACTGTGCCAGAGCCAGATCCACCGCGCGGAGGGCGGGCTCATGCCGCCCGGCCGATCCCAGCCGCCGAGCCTCACCGAGCAGCCGGTCGAACCGGCACGCGTCGACCGCGTCCGGTTCGACCGCCAGTAGATAGCCCGTTCCGTCCTTCACCACGCGATGTGAGCCGACTGCCGCACGCAGTCGGCTCACCAGGGCCTGGAGCGCATTCTCGACTCGCGCCGGCGGATCCCCGTCCCAGATCCCGTCGATCAGCAGCCCGGTCGGAACCGTCGTCCCGGCGCGAAGTGCCAGCAGCGCCAGCAAGCTTCGCAACCGTGGGCCGATGACCGCGAACTCGCGCCCGTCGGCCGCGATCACCGAGACCGGGCCCAGCACCCTCACCTGCACCACGTGACACCTCCACATGACCTCCCGTCCATGATCACTGGAATCCGTGGCCGCTGTCGAACGGGATTCAGACGACGGGGTGGCCGCCGACGACACTGGCGGGCACCCGTTCGCGCACCTGCCAGTGTTCGACGATCAGGGCATCCTGGATGCGGAAGACATCCACGACCACCGTGCCGCGATCCCCCGGTCCGGTTGTGAAGAGGCTGTGCGCGAACACCAGATCTCCGGTGGCGGCGATACGGCGCAGGTCGAACCGGGCGTGCGGGAACCGCTGCCGCACACCGCTGATCAGCTCGATCAATGCCCGGCGGCCGTCGGGCAGGCTCGGACCGTGCTCGACCAGCTCGTCGGCGACGAAGCGATCGGCCAGATCGGCGCGGCCCCGATTCCACAGCAGTTCGAGGTAGTCGACGACGAGTGCGGTCATCTCGGTGCGGCCATGCGGTGGTCGAGCGATCAAGCGCTCGTCTCGATCATGACGGTCTTCTGCTCGGTGTAGGCCTCCAGCGCGGTGCGCCCGCCCTCCCGGCCCAACCCCGAGGTCTTGTACCCGCCGATCGGGGCATTGGGCATGAAGGTGTAGCCGTTGATGCCGACCGCTCCGGTGCGGATGCGGCGAGCCAACCGGAAGGCGCGCCCGATGTCGGCGGTGTAAATGCCTGCGGCGAGGCCGTATTCGGTGTCGTTGGCGATCCGGACCGCCTCGTCCTCGTCGCTGAACGGGATGACGGCCAGCACCGGCCCGAAGATCTCCTCCTGTGCCAACCGGATGCCGTTGTCGACCTGGGTGAAGATGGTCGGGTTCAGATAGTTGCCGGCGCTCAGCGCATCGCTCGGCCGATCGCCGCCGAGCAGCAGGTGCGCCCCCTCGGCGATGCCGGACTCGATGTAGTCCAGCACCTTCACCAGTTGCTGCTTGTTGATCAGCGGTGACGCGTTCGTGGCCGGGTCGAACGGGTCGCCGTACCGCACCGATGCCGCGATCTCCCGTGCGCCGTCGAGGAATTCGTCGTAGCAGTCGACGTGCACGAGGGCCCGGGTCTGGGCGGTGCACTGCTGTCCGGACATGCCCAGCGCGATCATGCGCATCACCGCCTTCCCGGCCTCGCGGACGTCCGCGTCGGGGAAGATCAGGCTGGGGCTCTTGCCGCCGAGCTCCAGGGTGACGCGTTTGATGTCCCGCCCGCTGGCCTCGAGAATGCGGCCGCCAACCCCGCGACTGCCCGTGAAGCTGATCTTGTCGACGCCGGGATGGGTGATCAGCGCCTCGCCGGACTTGGCACCGACGCCGGTGACGAGATTGAAAACGCCGGGCGGCAAATCCAATTGATCGATCAGTTCGGTGATCGCGAGGCTGCTGAGGCTCGCATATTCGGAGGGTTTGAGCACGACCGTGCAGCCGGCGGCCAGCGCGGGTGCGACCTTGTTGGCCAGCTGCAGCACCGGCGCGTTCCAGGGCACGATGGCCCCGACCACGCCGACCGGTTCGCGGAAACTCAGGTACTGCAGGTCACTTCGCTCGGTGTACTGCGGATAGGTCTCCCCGCCGAGTTTGTCGATCCAGCCGAGGTGGTGATCGAACACGTCCGCGGCGACCTCGGCCGAGAGCCGGTACTGGGTGGTGAAAGAGATCGGCATGCCGTTCTCTAGCGTCTGGATCCTGCTCAGCCGTGGTGCGACCTCGCGCAGCAATCGCACCAGGGGTTCGAGGATCGCCTTGCGCTCCTTGGCCCGCAGCCGCGGCCACGGGCCCTCGTCGAAGGCTCGCCGCGCCGCGCTGACGGCCCGATCGACATCGGCGGCCGAGGCGTCGGCAATGGTGGTGACCTCCTCGTTGGTCGCGGGGCTGAGGTGCTGCCAGCGCGCATCGGAATCGGAATCGACCCACCGGCCGTCGATGTAGAGCCGCCCCGGGGCGATCTCGAGAGCATCCCGGTCCGGAAGAACGGAAAACTCGAGCCGGCTGACATTGTCGGTATTCGTCATGTCGACCACACTCACCGGCCCTGCGGACACGGGACTGGCACCCGGCGACAGTCCGGTATCAGTGGCCGCGATCAGTCTTGCGGGCATGGTGGACAATATGATCCGGCCCGGCCCCGGGAGGGCCGCCCGTGCCGCGAGCTATCGACTTCCGCGCATGGCGGCGTTCTGGGTACTGGTGGCCGCACTGGCCCTGATGCTGTTCGCTTCCTCGGCGCCGTCGCCGCTGTATCCCGTCTATCAGCAGCAGTGGCATTACTCCTCGCTGGTATCGACGGGCGTGTACGCGATCAATGTCCTTGCCCTGCTCGCCACTCTGTTGGTGGCCGGATCGCTGTCCGACCACATCGGACGCCGGCCGGTGCTGTTCGCCGCCGCGGTGACGGCGCTGGCCGGGACGCTGATCTTCGCCGAGGCGCAGTCGGTGGCATGGCTTTTCGTAGCGCGCGGCATTCAGGGCATCGCGGCCGGGCTGTCCACCGGAGCGATCAGCGCGGCATTGATCGATCTGCAACCGCCGGGTTCACGGCTGGGCGTCCTGATGTCCAGTGTGGCCGCCGGAGCCGGGTCGGCCGCGGGCGCGATGGCCTGCGGACTGCTGGTGACCTACGCGCCGGCACCCACCCACCTGGTGTTCTGGCTACTGGCGGCTGCCTATCTGGTGCTGATCGTGGGCGTCACGATGATGCCCGAGACGGCCGCGCCGGACGGTCGTGCGCTGGACTCGCTGATTCCGAAAGTCTCGGTGCCGCAATCGGTCCGGTCGGTCTTCCGGACGCTACTGCCGTCCATCGTCGCCACCTGGGCGCTGGGCGGGCTGTATCTGTCGCTCGGTGGGGCGCTCATGCGCGCGCAGTTCCATCTGAACAGCCCGCTGGCCGGCGGGCTGGTGATCGTCGCGCTGCAAGGCGCGTCGCTCACCGCCGCCGTCTTCACCCGCAACTGGTCCATCGAGCGGGCACTGGGCCGAGGCCCGGCCTTCCTGGTCACGGGAGTCGTGATCGCCTTGACCGGCGTCGCGACGCATGAGGTGTGGCTGTTCCTCGTCGGCAGCAGTATCGCCGGACTCGGCACCGGACCGACCTTCACCGGCATCCTGCGGATGCTCACCGGGTTGACCGAGGCCGATCGGCGAGCCGAGGTGATCACGGCGACCTATGTGGCGGCGTACCTCGCGTTCAGCCTGCCCGCCGTCCTCGCCGGACTCTGCCTGAGCCGATTCGACCTGTCCGCCACGGCCTTCGGCTACGGCGTGATCGTGCTCGCCCTCGAACTCGTCGCGGTGCTCAGCAGCGCCCGGCATCGGGGCGCACTGAGCACCCTCACCGGCGCCCCGCCCTGTCCGGCGCCATGCCCCGGCACCGTCGCGGCGAACCCGCGCGTCGTCGCCGCGCACGCCTGACCACGACGCATCACGAAAGGAACCTCGATGACCATGGCACAGCGATTCCTGCACGCCGATCCCACCCGGCGTGAGCCGGTCCGATTCGCCAGCGGGACTGCGACCCTGGCCGGCCATCTGTACCGGCCGCCGACGGCAGTGCCCGGCGAACGTACGCCGGGTGTGGTGATGTGCGGGCCGATCAGCAGCGTCAAGGAACAGACGCTGCCGCACTACGCCGAGCGGTTCAGTGACGCCGGATACACGGTGCTGACCTTCGATCCCCGCAATTTCGGTGAGAGCGAAGGGGAACCACGCCATCGCTACGACCCCAATCTGGTCATCGCCGACTATGCGAACGCCATCAGCTATCTACTCACACGGCCGGATGTGGATCCGGAACGGATTGCGGCCGTGGGTGTCTGCATGGGTGGAGGCTATGCCGTCTCCGTCGGAGCCCGGGACAAGCGGCTGAGGGCCGTGGTGAGCATCGCCGGCGGGTACAACATCGGCGGGACCTTTCAGCAGGGCCTCGGCATCGAAGGCTTCGCGGCCTACTTCCGGCGGGTCAACGATCTGGTCCAGCGCCAGTACGAGACCGGCGAGATCGCTTACATACCAACCATTGCCGAGGAGCTGACCGAGCAGATTCCGGTGGCGGTCATGCCGAACCCGGAGGCGTACGGCTACTACGACCGCACCAGCAGGACCGAAGCACCCAATTGGCCGCGGACACTGACCGCGGATTCACTCGAACCGTATTTCATCTACAACTCGATCGTGCACGCCCCGCTGGTCGCGCCCACCCCGCTGCAGATCATCCACGGCACCGGGGATACCGCACTGCTGCCGGAATATGCCCGCCAGGTCCACGATGCCGCCCGCGGGGAGAAGGAGCTGGTCTGGATCGAGACCAGCAACCACATCGAACTCTACGACCAGGACCCTTACGTCTCCGAGGCCGTCGGCCACGCCCTGCGCTGGCTCGACCGCCATCTGGCCTGAGACGAATCATCCACCACGACAGGAGAACTCGACATCATGAGCGCTGTGCAGGATCGGCTCGACATCATCGGGACTTGCTCCCTCATGGCCTGGCTCGCCGATCACCGGGACTGGGACCGGCTGGGCGAGGTCTTCACCCAGGAGGCCGTCCTGGACTACACCAGCCTCAACGGCGGCGAGCCGGTGACGCTGACACCCGCGCAGATCGGCGCCGCGTGGTCGCAGGTGCTGGGCAAGTTCGACGCGACCCACCACATGATCTCCAACCACCTGGTGACCGTGGACGGCGACACCGCCGTCTGCACCGCCTACTTCCAGGCGACGCACATCCTCGCCGATCGATTCGGCGCGCCGACATGGACATTGGGCGGAACCTATCGGTTCGATCTGACCCGCGCGGCGGGCGACTGGCGGATCCGCGCGGTCGTGATGAGCGCGACCTGGGGCCGAGGCAACCGGGGGCTCATCTCGTAGCGTCCGCAACGGCGAGCGCGGCGTGTTCGACCTCGATGAGCAGCGCCTCCAGCGCGGTGTCGTCGCCTTCGCCCGAGATCGTCTCGAATGCCTTGTCGCCGAGTACGTTCCGGGCCAGCGCCAGCGCTCGCTCGCCGTCTGGTCCGAGCACCGTGCGGCCCTCGCGCCGGTACTCCCGTCGCAGGATGCCGATGATCCGCGCGGCCAGCTCGGGCAGGCCCAAGGCGAGAGCCGCCAGCGCATGCCCGAAAGCCATGTCCAACAGCAACAGCGGGCTCACGGAGATCGCATCCTCTCGACCGATCCGCAAATGGTCGACGGCCGGACCTGTCCGGCCCGCCTCCAGCAATACGGTCGCGTAGGTGACACGCCAATAGACCGGCGAATACATGCGAAGGAGACTGCGGTGGGCGGTGATCGGCACTGTATCCGCGAAAACCTGTCCGAAGAGATCGAGTGCGCGGTTGGTCCGCCCTTCCCGCCACGCCAGGTGGCCCAGGATCAGACGCCGGTCGTTGACCAGGCCGTTGGTCAGCTCTGCGGGATCGATCCGGTCGGCCCGGGCGAGGTAACCGGCGGCACCCGCGATATCGCCGTCGGCGAGATACAGGTTCGCGGCGCCGGCCAACGTTCGGAACTGCACATCGGCACTCAGTTCGGCGGTCAGCAGCTCCGTCGCACGGCTGATCAACGGCGCGGCGCAGCGGACTCCGTGCCAGATGGTGCGCAGTTGCGCCAACGTGAGCAACGCCGTGCTCAGCGTGCGCGGGTCACCGGATTCGCTCAGGCAGTCCACGGCCGTTTCGAGGTCGGTGAAGATGTGCGCGATCGGCTTGGCGTCGACATCCTCGAACGCCCGCAGCATCAGCGCATAGCCGCGTAGTCCGCCGTCCTCGTCGATCGCGCAGCGGTCGAGCAGACTCGGATCGCCACGGTGATGCTCCCGCAAAGCCAGGATCAGCACGAAGTACGGATGCACGCCGCGTGGTTCGGCCATCGCCACCCGAATCAGTTGTTCGAATTCCGCGGAAGTGTCGGAGATCGACTCCGCTACGACTGCCATCGTCGGGTCCGGGAATTCTTCGGCGTACCGGCACATCAGAAACGATCCCGTGCAGCCGGGCGGTATCCGCGCGCCTGCGACGCCGAGCACCTCGGATCGCCAGGCCGACATCTGGGTTCGCTGTCCGCGCAGCAACCAGTACAAGGCCAGATCACCGAACAGCCGCACCGCGAATTCCGGTGCCTGATGCCGCACCGCCCAGCCCAGAGCCGCTTCACAGTTGCCGTGTTCGGCGGCGAATCGGTGCAGCCATTCGTGCTGGGCGGCCCCACGCAATTCCCGCGCGCCGACCTCGCTGAAGTCGACGAACCACGCGGCATGCGCGCGTTCCCACCGCTCGGTCTCGCCCACCCGGGTCAGTTCCTCCGCCGCGTAGGCGCGAATGGTGTCGAGCATCCGATAACGCCGGCCGTCGAATTCCACCAGTGACATCGCGACCAGTCCGGCCAGCCGATCGGCGACGGCCTCGGCATCGTCGAAGTCTGTTCCGCACACCCCCACGACAGCCTCCAAGGTTGCGCCGCCGGCGAAAACCGAAACGCGGCGGGCCAACTCGGCATCGGCGGCGGGCAGCAGCTCCCAGCTCCAGGCGACCATTGCCCGCAGCGAGCGATGCCGAGGCACCGCCCCGCGGGATCCGTTGGCCAGCAGGCCGAAACGATCGTCGAGCCGGTCGGCGAGCGCCTGTGGTGACAGGCCGTGCAGCCTGGCGGCGGCGAGCTCGAGCGCCAGCGGCACCCCGTCGAGCCTGCGCACGACGGCCGCGACCGCACGGCAATTGTCCTCGGACAGTTCGAAATCCGGCCGCACCGCGATTGCGCGATCCAGGAACAGCCGGACGGCGGTACAGGTGGCGACCTCCTCGACGGTCGCTGCCACCACGGGTACAGGCAGGGCCCGCACCGGGTACAGCTGTTCACAATCCACCGACAGCAGCCGACGACTGGTCGCGAGAACCGTCAGCAGCGGAAGCCGATCCAGCAGATCGGCCACCAAGTCGGCCGCCGCGGCGATCAGGTGCTCGCAATTGTCCAGAATGAGCAGCATCCGCCGTTGCCCCAGCATACGGACCAGCAGATCGATCCAGTCCTGGCCGGGCTCATCGGTGATCACGCCCGGTGCGACGGCGGCGAAAACCGCTGCCGCAACCGCATTCCGGCCTTTGGCGCCCGGGCGTTCCGGCGTGACCGCCGACAGTTCGGCGAAAGCGACTCCGTCCGGCCACTGTTCGGGACGTGCGAGTACCAGTTCGGTGGCCAGCCTGGTCTTGCCGATACCGCCGGGGCCGACCAGCGTCACCAGCCGGTGCCGCTGGAGCAACCCAGCGATCTCGGGGACCTCCGTGACGCGTCCGACGAAGCTGGTGAGCCGGCGAGGCGACGCCGGCACGCCGCGGGCGGCGCGGGGCGGTTCGGATGGCAGATCGAGTTCCGCGACCGCGCGGCGCAGCACCGCCGACGGTTCGACGCCGCGTTCGGTGCGCAGCAACCGCTCGATGCGACGAAACTCCTGCAGCGCATCGGATGTGCGCCCGGCGGCGGCCAGCGCCGTCACCAGGCGAGCCGCGAGCGACTCCCGGAACGGGTGTGCGGCCGACTCCGCGGCCAGCCCCCGCACGACCTCCGCGGCCCGTCCGAGCGCGAGGAAGGCATCGGCGTGCAACTCGATCGCCGTCAGCCGCCGCTCGGCGAGCACCTCGGCCGCGACGCGCAGCGCCGCGGTCTCGACGACCTCGCCGAGCGCCGGGCCGCGGCACAGTCCCAGCGCCCGATCCAATGCCACCACGGCATCGTCCGGCCTGCCCTCCGACAGCGCATCGCGCCCGGCGTCGAGCAATCGCGCGAACCGAATCGCATCCACCGCTTCGGGTTCGACCGCCAGCAGGTATCCCGGTTCCACCCACACCACAGCGTCCTGCCCGGTGATCGCCCGCAGCCGTTTCACCAAGGTTTGCAGCGAATTCTCGGGTGAGACAGGCATCTGCTCACCCCACACCGCATCGATCAGCCTCGATACCGGGACCACATTCCCGGCCTCGAGCGCCAGCATGGCCAGCAGCGCCGACAGCCGCGTCCCGCGCACCCCGGCAATCACCCCATCGCCGGAGATCACCTCCACCGTCCCCAGCAGCCTGATCCGAATCAAACTGTGCCACCTTCTGTTCCCGTTCGCCCGCCGTCGGCGTACAGGATGCGCTCCCCCGCTGGCAATGAGCCGTCAGTGTCGTATCAGCCGCAGATCGCAGCGGTACACCGATGACATCGCCTACACCTGTGCGGTCGTTCGCTGGGAGCGCGACTTCCAGACCAGTAGTGCGGCTTGGGCTATGAAGAAGATGCCGCCGCCGGTGGCGTAGACGGACAGGACATCCAGGGATGGAGAGGGGGCGGTGGCCTGAGCGACATAGACGGCGCCGACCAGGAAGGACAGGCCGCCGGAGATGAGGGTGGGCCACTGCTTGCCCAGGGTGGGACTGCGGCGGTAGAGGCCGACTGCGAGTTGAGCCGCGCCGGATACCGTTGCCCAGATACCGAATACGGCCAGGACGGCGGCCACGCCGCCGGCGGTTCCGGCGATGCCCAGGGCGATGGCGGCCAGGGTGCTCAGGGCGCCGTTGAGGGCGGTCACACGGCGTTCGGAGCCCTCCGGTACCGCGAGCCAGTCGATGGCGGAGGACACCGCGTCGATGAGGGGGTAGGCGATCAGCAGGGTGAGCGCGACGGGATTCAGGGGGTCGTGGGCCGCGGCGAAGGCGAGGGCCCATGCGATGGCCAGGAGGCCGCGGACCAGGGACAGGCGGATCAGCGACGAGCGCCCGGATATCGAAACAGGCTGTACCGCAGTGGTGTTCATGGAAACTCTTCCATTCGATCGGGGTGGAGCAGGAAAGGCAGTGGGATCACCAGCCGATGAGATCCCGTGCGGTGGGTCCCCGCCCGTGCAGTACCGCGAGTTCGGCCCAGCTCCAGAGCGCCGCCGGACCAGCGAAAACAATTGCCGCACCGACCTGCTCGCCCCAGCGGAACGCACGAAACGGGGACATATCGATCACTCCTTGGGTGAGAAGACGAATTCCCGGACCGCGTGGTCGAAGCGCCGGGGTTCTTCCAGATGCCCCAGATGCCCGCTGTGTTCCAGGACGGCCAGTCGCGAATTGGGGATCAGTTCGTGCAGTTCCAGACCCCAGCGCGGTCCGCAGATGACATCGTGGCGGCCCACGATGACCAGGGCCGGGACGGTCAGGTTCGGCAGATCGGCGCGGTCGTCGACGAGATCGGGAGTCAGGTCCGCGTCCAGTCCCGAGATGTGGCCGGCCCGCAGCCCTTTCCGGAAGACGGCCCACCGTTGTTCGTCGCCCCAGTAGTCGGCGAAATAGGACGGCAGGATGCCGCGCGCGACCGCTGGAGAATGCCGTCGGAATCGACGGTGTGGACGCCCGGCGCGAGCCGTCCGGTGTCTCGGATCGAGTGCGGCGCGGACATCACTTGGCCCGCAGCGGGCCGGCGAACGACTTGCGCAGCGAGGACGGTCCGACCAGCGGCAGCAGTGCCGCCAGCAGCTTGCCCTTGAAGGCCTGCGGAGTCCGGGTCAGTTCGACATCGACCCGGGTACCGCTCGCTTCCGGCGTGGCCCGGAAGACCCAGCCGCCGCCCGCGCCGAAGAGCTTGGAATCCAGGGTGGTGATGGTGACCGTGTCGCCCTCCGGATCCCACTGGTAGCGGGCGCGTTCCCAGGCGGCGGCCGTGCCTTCGGTGACCTCGGCCCAGGTCTCGCCGCGGTCGTGGACGACGAAATGCTCGGCGTCGATGCTCGGCCACGCCTCGGTGCGGGTGGGGCCGAAGTCGGTGAGCACCCGCACGACCTCGGCGGGAGTCAGTGTGGACAGGAGATGAAAACGTACCGTAGCCATGGAAATACCTTCGCCGCCGCGGGCAGGCGGCCGAATCTGTCAGTTGACGTTGAGGTGACGTAATCCTGTTTCGGTAAGGTCGCCACCGGTCCCGTACGTCGTCACGGGTCCAGGAGGAGAGCACCACCCATGCCGATGGTCGGACGAGACACCGAGCTGAAAGTCCTGGCCGCACTCGTGGACGGCCCGGGCGACCGGAGCGGCATCCTGATCGAGGGGGAACCCGGAATCGGCAAGTCGTCACTCGTCGAGGAGACGGTCGCCATGGCGGCCGCCACGGGGCTGCGGGTGCTGCGGACCGCGGGTGTGGAAGCCGAACACGGCCTCGACTACGCCGGGCTGCAGCGGCTGCTGTACCCGCTGCGCCGCACGTTCGATGCCCTGCCGGCGCGCCAGTTCGAGTCGCTGACAACCGCCCTGGGCATGTCGGATGCCGTCGGCGAGCCCAGCCCGCACCTGGTGGGGCTCGCCGCCCTGACACTGCTGGCCGATCTGGCGGCCGAACGGCCGCTGCTGGTCGTCGCCGAGGACGTGCACTGGCTCGATCCCGCCAGCGCCGAGGTCCTCGCCTTCGTCGCGCGCCGCATCGACTCCGAACCCGTCGCCATGGTCGCCACCGTGCGCGACAGCACGAACTCGCCGCTGTGCGAGGCCGAGCTGACCGCCATGCGGCTCGGCCCACTGTCCGATGAGGACGCGAACGCCGTGCTCGACAGCACCGCATCGGAGCTGTCCGCCCAGGTCCGCCGCCTGGTGCTCGCCGAGGCGCACGGCAACCCGCTCGCCCTGACCGAACTGCCCACGGCCGTGGGGGATCTCGCCGAACCGGCGCCGACGCTCCCGTTGACCGAACGCCTCGAACGAGCGTTCTCGGCGCGCAGTGCTGCGTTGCCCGAGCGCACCCGATCGGCATTGCTGGTCGCGGCGCTCGACGACGGCGATTCGGTCGCCGAAACACTCGCCGCCGCAGGGATTCTCCTGGGGTCCGAGGTCGGGTCCGATATTCTCGCCCCCGCGGTGGCGGTCCGATTGATCGATATCGGTTCCGGCACAGTGACTTTCCGCCATCCGCTGGTCCGCTCGGCTCTCGTGGCGGCGGCGACGAACGAGGAGCGCCGCCGCGCGCATCTGGCGCTCGCCGACCTGCTCACCGGGTCTCCGGATCGCCAGGTGTGGCATCGGGCGGCGGGTACCGCCGGAGCCGATGAGGAGGTGGCGGCGGCGCTCGAGGACGTCGCCGAACGGTCCCGGCACCGCGGCGGTGCGGTCGCGGCGCTGGAGCGGGCCGCCGCGCTCAGCGCCACCCCCGGCCGGCGGGCGGATCGCCTGCTGCGCGCGGCCGAACTGGCCGTCGACTCCGGTCACCGCGACACGGCCGACCGGCTGGTCGACACCGCGCGTACCCTCCCCCTCACCCCCGCGCAGGAGGCCACCGCGAAGTGGCTGCTCAGCGGATTCGAGGACGGCATGCGCGAAAGTCCGTCGCGCATCGGCGAACTGGCCGCGCTCGCGGCCTCGGTCGCCGCCGACGGGTATCCGGATCCCGCGCTGCGGATCATGTGGGGCGCGGCCATGCGGTGCTTCTGGTCCGAACCCGGGCCCGAGACCCGGCGCGCGGTCCTCGCGGTCGCCGACACCTTCGGCATTCCCGACGGTGACCCGCGCAAGCTGGCGATCGACTCGATCGTGGCCCCGTTCGAACGCGGCGAACAGGTGCTGCGCCACCTGCGGGCGCTGGCCGCGACCACGGGCCGCGATCCGGAGGTCGATCACTTTCTCAGCAGCGCGGCATACCAGGTCGGCGCCTTCGACCTCGCGGCGCAGTTCGCCGGCGCCGCCGCACCCGGATTCCGTTCCGCCGGACGGCTGGGGCTGCTGACCCGGGCCCTCGCGATCCAGGCCTGGAGCCTGGCCCGGCTCGGTGACCTCGCCGCCGCCGCGCCCATCGCGGCCGAGGCCGCGGCCTTCGCCCGCGAGACCGCGGCGCCGTTCATGCATGCGGTGGTCATCGCGGTACAGGCCGAAATCACTGCTCTGCGTGGGGATTATCCGCAGGCCGCCGAGCTCACGGCGGATGCCGAACGGACCGGACTGGCCGCCGGTGCGCGGCCCGTGCTGGCCACCGTGCAGCTCACCCGGGGGCTGATCGCGCTCGGTGAGGGCCGATTCGACGACGCCTTCACCGATCTGGCCCGCATCCACGATCCGCACGACCCGTCGTATTCGCCGGCGCTGCGCGCGTGTTTCCTCACCGAACTCGCCGAGGCAGCGGTCCGCGCCGGGCAGACCGACGCCGCGGCGGAGCTGCTGCGCGGCCTGGAGCCGGTGGCGGAGTCCACGTCGTCGCCCGCCCTGCACATCGGAATGCGGTATGCCCGAGCGGTGCTCGCCGGTGACTCGGCCGGCAAGCTGTTCACCGCCGCGCTGGAGGCGGATCTCACCGGGTGGCCCGCCGAACGCGGCCGCCTGCATCTCGCCTATGGCGAGTGGCTGCGGCGGCAGCGCCGGGTGGTGGAGTCCCGCACCCATTTGCGCACGGCCCGAGAGACTTTCGATGCCCTGGGCTTCACGGCGTGGAGCGAACGTGCCCGCCTGGAACTGCGCAGTGCGGGCGAATCGAGCCCGAACCGCGATCCGGATGCCCGCGAGCGGCTCACCCCGCACGAGCTGAGCATCGCGCAGCTGGCGGCGCAGGGGCTGACCAATCGGGAGATCGGGCAGCGGCTGTACCTGTCGCACCGGACCGTCAGCACCCACCTGCATCGCATCTTCCCGAAGCTCGGTATCAGTTCGCGCGGTGACCTCGCGGCGCTGCTGCCACCGGAGGATGAGATGCCGCGATAGGCCGCACTTATCCGGCACGGATTACGTCATTCGACGCTCGCGACGGTATCCGGCCGATCCATAGCGTCTGGTGACATGAACATCAGCAGACGATTTTTCGGTGGTGCGCTCGCAGCGGGCGCGGCGAGCCTGGCCGCGGCCTCGCTGAGCGCCTGCGGCACGGATTCCGCGACCGCGCCGGCGACCACTCCGGTCGGCGCGGACCTGCGGAAGGGCTCGGGCGCGAATACGACACTGGGACCGATCAAGCAGATCGACGCCGGTGTCCTCAGCGTCGGCTACGCGGAATTCGGGCCCAGCACCGGGCAGCCCGTGATCCTGTTGCACGGCTGGCCCTACGACGCCTACAGCTACGCCGATGTCGGTCCGCTGCTGGCGGCGGCCGGGTACCGGGTCCTCGTCCCGTTCCTGCGCGGCTACGGCCCGACCACCTTCCTGTCCGCGCAGACCGTCCGCAACGGCCAGCAGTCGGCGATCGCGCGCGACATCGTCGACTTCATGGACGCGCTGCACATCGACAAGGCCGTGCTCGGCGGATTCGATTGGGGCGCACGCACGGTCGACATCATCGCCGCGCTGTGGCCGCAGCGCGTCAAGGCGATGGTCGCGGTGAGCGGGTACATCGTCACGCAGCAGGCAGCGCAGCAGCAGCCGCTGCCGCCGGAGGCCGAACTCGGCTGGTGGTACCAGTACTACTTCGCCACCGAACGCGGTCGCCTCGGCTACACCCGCAATCGGCACGACTTCAACAAGCTGATCTGGAAGCGCGCGTCCCCGGCATGGAGTTTCGACGACGCGACTTACGACCGCACCGCGGCCGCCTTCGACAATCCCGACCACGTCGACATCGTCATCACCAATTATCGGTGGCGCTCGAGCCTGGCCCCGGGCGAGCCGCAATACGACGTCTACGAACAACAACTCGCCACCGGACCGGCCATCACCGTGCCCGCGATCACCATCGGCAGCGACTTCGACGGAGCGGCCAAGGACGGAAAGCCTTACGCCGCCAAGTACACCGGTAAACATGAGCACCGCGTCCTCGACGGCATCGGGCACAACGTCCCGCAGGAGGCGCCACGTCCGTTCGCGCAGGCGATCATCGACGCCGACCACCTCTGACATACCGCGAACCGCCGGGCCCGGCAGCTGCCGCTGGGCCCGGCGGTTCGCTGTCCGGTCTCGCCGGACCCGATCGCACGCACCGCCTTACAAGGGCGTCAGACGGTGATCGTCTGATACTCGGTGTACTGGCCCAAACCGACGGCGCCGTACTCGCGGCCGATGCCGCTGGTCTTGAATCCGCCGAAGGGGCCGTCGAATCCGATCGGCGCACCGTTGATGGTGACCGTGCCGGTCCGGATGCGGCGGGCAACGGCCAGCGCCGCGGTCTCGTCCGCCGACCAGACGCCACCGGAGAGTCCGTAGTCGGAGTCGTTGGCGATGCGCACCGCGTCGTCGATGTCGTCATAGGCGAGCACGACCAGGACCGGGCCGAAGATTTCCTCGCGGGCGATGCGCATGGCCGGTGTGACGTCGGCGAAAACAGTTGGGGTGACATAGAAGCCGTCCCGCAGTCCGGGCGGGACCTGCGGACCGCCGCAGACCAGTCGCGCGCCTTCGGCAATACCGGCCTCGATGTAGTCGCGGACCCGCTGTTGCTGATCGCCGCGCACCATCGGCCCGATGAAGGTTTCCGGGTCGCGCGGATCACCGACCGGCAAGGACTCGACCAACGCCGTCAGCGCCGCGACCACCTCCTCGTAGCGGGAGCGCGGGGCGAGGATCCGCGTCTGGGCGATACACGACTCTCCATTGTTCAGCAGCGCACCGAATTTCAGGCCGTTCATCACCGCCGTCAGATCCGCATCGGGCAGGATCACCGCCGGCGATTTGCCGCCCAGTTCGAGACTCACCCGTTTGAGCTGGGTGCCGGCGATGGACGCGATCCGGCGACCGGCCTCGGTCGAGCCGGTGAACGCGATCTTGTCCACACGCGGATGGGAGATCAGGTACTCGCTCGTTTCCCGATCCGCGGGCAGCACGCTGATCACGCCTTCCGGCAGGCCGATTCGATCCACCAGCTCGGCCAGCAGACCCATGCTCAGCGAATTCTCCGGAGACACCTTCAGCACCACCGAATTTCCGGCGAGCAGGGCGGGCAGGATCTTCGACGTCGCCGAGGAGAAGGGCGAATTCCACGGGATCACCGCCGCCACCACGCCGACCGGTTCGCGCCGGACCACGCTGCGCCCACCGGTATCCGGGTCCGACGGGGTGAGCGTGTACTCCCAGTCGCAATTCTCGGCGGCCGCGAAGTAGGCATTCGCCTGCCGGGTCAGACCGGCCTGGCCTGCCTTGGTGAACCATGCGGCGGAACCGTTTTCGTCGGTGATGAGCTCGGCGATCCGGTCGGCCTGCTCCTCGCGCAGCTCGTTGAACCGTCGCAGCGCCGCGATTCGCTCGGCGGGCGGGGTGTCACGCCAGACGCGGCCCTCGAAGGCCACGTGCGCCGCCGCCACCGCGCGGTCCACATCGGCGGGTTGCGCCTGCGCCGCCCAGCCGATGACCGATCGATCGTGCGGCGAGAGGATCTCGAGCAGTGCCGGTTCACTGGGTTCGGTCCACGAACCGCCGACGTAGAGCCGATCGTAGGTGATCATTTGGTTTCTCCTGCGGTCGGCGAATTCTGTTGGTCGCGATAGGTTTCCAGCAGCCGGAGCCAGACTTCGCTGATGGTGGGGAAGGACGGCACCGCATGCCAGAGCCGGTCGAGCGGGACCTCGCCGGCGATGGCGATGGTGGCCGAGTGCAGCAGCTCGGCGACGCCCGGTCCGGCGAAGGTCGCGCCGACGATGACCCGGCGGTCCGGGTCGATAAGGACCCTGGCCCGGCCCCGATAGCCGGGATCGTGCTGGATCGCACCGGCGACCCGGCCGATGTCGTAGTCGACGACGTCCACATCGCGCCCGGCGCGCGCGGCGTCGTCGGTGGTGAGACCCACCGCCGCGATCTCCGGGTCGGTGAACACGACCTGCGGCACCGCTTCGAGGTCGGCGGTCCCCGCGTGGCGGCCCCAGCGTCCGGCGTCCAGCGCCAGCCCGCGCGCCCGGGCTGCGATGACCGACCCGGCGATGCGTGCCTGGTACTTGCCCTGATGGGTCAGCAGCGCACGGTGATTCACGTCCCCGACCGCGTACAACCACTCCCCGTCGACTGCGGTCACGGTGAAGGTGTCGTCGGTGGTGAGCCACTGGCCGGGTGTCAGGCCGACCGTGTCGAGGCCGAGGTCGTCGGTCCGGGGTACGCGTCCGGTCGCGAGCAAGAGTTCATCGGCGACCAGCCGGGTGCCGTCGGCGAGGGTGAGGTGGATGCTGTCGTCGGGACCGCCCGCGCGTTCGGCGGCGGTGATGGTGGTACCGAACCGCAGGTCCACTCCGGCGTCCCGGAGCTGCTCGGCGACCAGGTCCGCGGCGAAGGCTTCGACACGGCCCAGCAGCCGGGGTTCGCGGGCGATGAGGGTGACCCGCGAGCCCAATGCCTGCCAGGCGGCGGCCATCTCGGTGGCGACGACTCCGGCTCCCAGAATCGCGAGCCGGTCCGGTACCTCGCGGGCGCTGGTGGCTTCGCGACTCGTCCACGGCCGCACGGCATCCAGGCCCGGCAGTGGCGGCAGGGCGGCCGACGTACCGGTGCATACGGCCACCGCATACCGGGCGGTGAGCCGCACGGTCTCGCCTTCTGGCGTCTCGACCGTCACCCGCCGGGGTCCCACGAGCCGGCCGTGACCGCGAATGAGTTCGACATCGACCGAGGCGAGCCAGTCGAGCTGGTCCCGGTCGTCCCAGTCGGCCACCATCCGGTCGCGATGCTTCAGCACCGCGGCCGCGTCGAGGGGTCCGGTGACCGCCTCCCCGACACCGGGGAAGCGGGCGGCCTCGCGGTAGAGCAGCGCGGGACGCAGCAGCGCCTTGCTGGGTTCGCATGCCCAGTACGAGCATTCGCCGCCCACCAGTTCGGATTCGACGATCACGGTGCTCAACCCGGCGGCGCGGGTGCGGTCGGCGACATTCTCACCGACCGGCCCGGCCCCGACGACCACGACGTCGTAGGTACGAACTTCCTTGTCGGACATTGGGTTCCCTTCGATGGCCGAGTCAGCGGCCGGGTGCGCGCTGCGTGATTTCCTGCAGGAACCAGTCGTTGCCGTCCGGATCGGTGAACGCGGCGAACGATCCGTAGCTGCGTCGCTGCGGATCCGCTCCGGGGACCCGGCTTTCGGTTCCGGCATGGTGGAACACGCCGGTGGCATCGCGGAACGGTCCGTCCATCGCGATCCCGCGTTCGGTCAACTCCGCGACGGCCTTCTCGATATCGGTGACGATCAGATGCAGGCCCCGCAGGGATCCGGGCTCGGCCGCGGTGACGCCGGTGCCGAAGATGATCGAGCACTCCGAGCCGGGCGGGGTGACCTGCACGACGCGATAACCGTCGTCCACGGGGAAATCGGCGTCGAGACGGAAGCCGAGGCGCTCGGTGTAGAAGGCCTTGGCGCGGTCGACGTCGGCGACGGGCAGGACAACGACTTCCAGTTTCATATCCATGATTCGTGTTCTCCTCGAACGTCTTTCGCGATTGTCAGTGAGCGGAATTCTTGGCGGCCTGCACGATCACCTCGGCCACCCGATCGGGGTGCGAGACGGCCACCGAGTGCGAGGCCGCGATCTCGGTGACCTGTGCGTGCGCCCGCTCGGCCATGAACCGTTGTGCCGCAACGGGGATGTTGAGGTCCTGGGTGGTGATCACGTCCCAGCTGGGCTTGTCGGTCCAGGCGGCGACGGTGGCCTTCTCCTCGAGCGCGGCCTGCAGGATCGGGCGCTGGGCGGCGGCGGCCAGCGCGGCGCGGTCGGCGGGGACGTCGGCGGCGAACTGGTCGTGGAACTTGGCCTGCTGGATGTACAGGTCGGTGCCGGTGCTGCCGTCGGGATTGGTGAACGGGACCGGGTCGAGCGTGCCCGGCAGGGTGGACCCGGGGAACTTGTTGGTCAGCTCCAGCGCGGTCTCGCCGGGTGCGGGCAGGAACGCCGCCACGTACACCAGGGCTTTGACCTGATCGCTGCCGGCCGCGGCGGCGCTGATGACCGATCCGCCGTAGGAGTGCCCGACCAGCACGACGGGTCCGTTGATGTGGCTGATCAGCCCCCGCAGGGTGGTGGCGTCGGCGGCGGGCCCGCGCAGCGGATCGGCTGCCGCGACAACCGGATAGTGGTCCTTGCGGAGTTGGTCGATGACATCGTTCCAGCTCGATCCGTCCGCGAACGCGCCGTGCACGAGCACGACGGTCGGCTTCGGCGCGTCCTCGGTCGGCCCGGCATGAGTGGTGGTGCTCGCGGTGCACGCGACGGCGAGGCTTCCGGCCGCGACCGCCGCCGTGACCGCCGCGACCGCCCGGCCCGCGCGCCGCATCCGGGGGTGTCGAATGTCGACCATGTCATTGTCCTTTCGAGGTGAAGCACGTTGTGCGGCTTCCACTCTGATTTCCGCTACCCCACCGCCACATCTGTCGGCTGACGCTGACCATGACGTAGTCGTCACCCGGCGATCGATGCAGCAGCCAGGCCAGCGAGACCTGTGCGGGTATGGCGCCGACCTCGGCCACAGGGCCGTCGGCGACGGCGTACTGGGATGTGGCTGTCATCAGTGGGACCCCTTCCTCTTCGCGAGCCGTGAATCGCGGGCGCGAGCGTCCGCGACGAGGAAGATAGGTTTCGCGGGAAGGCCGCGGCGAGCGTCGGATGACGTAATCACTGTCGGTCAGGCCGAGTTCGGGTGACGTAGTCCGACGGCGTCCGGCCCGGATGATCAGCCGACGGCGGTTCGGGTTCCGAGGGCGGTGAGCAGGGAAAGGCGTTCGGCGTCTGCGCTGCCGGGCTCGGCGGTGTCGATCATGATTCGCAGATCGCAGCCCGCCACCGTGAGGACGGCGCAGTCCAGGGTCAAAGCGCCCGCTGTCGGGTGGTCGATGGTCTTGACCGTGATGTCATAGCCGGCGACGGCGCCGGACTCCCAGAGTGCGGCGAAGCGGGGGCTGTGGGTGCGCAGGTCGCCGATGAGGTGGCGCAGGCGCTGGTCGGCGGGGTAGCGGGCCTCGGCGGCGCGCAGGTCGGATACCAGTGCGGTTTCGAGGGATTCGAGGGTGTCCGGTGCGTAGCGGCCGACGGAGCCGGGGCCGATGAAATGCCGCCACACCCGGTTGCGTTCGTTGCCCTGCCAGGTCGTGGAATCGCCCAGCAGCGCCGTGCATGCCGGATTCGCTTGCAGCAGTGTCCAGGACGCGTCGAAGACGGCGACCGGGATGCCGACCAGCCGATCGAGCATGCGTTGTACGGCGGGCGGGATGGCGGTCGGGACGGTTCCGGGCTCGGGCAGTACCAGTCCGGCCAGCCGATACAGGTGCGCGCGCTCGTCGGCCGACAAGCGCAAGGCCCGCGCCAGCGCCTCGACCACCTGGGGCGAGGGGTTGGATGCTCGGCCCTGTTCGAGCCGGGTGACGTAGTCGACGGAAATACCGGCCAGCAGCGCCAGTTCCTCACGGCGCAGGCCGGGCGCTCGGCGCGCGCCATTCGCCGACAGCCCTACGGCGTCGGGCGATACCTGATCGCGCCAGCGCCGCACCGCTACTCCGAATTCCGCTGTGGCCATGGGATTCATTCTGCCCGTTCGCCGATCCGCTCACCGTCGGCATACTGCCCGGAATCGACCGTCCCAGCCTGGTATCGACAGTCCCAGGAAGATCAGGCGACTGGCTGATGCCGCCGGGCGGCGCGAATCTGAGGACATGACAACAACGCTCATTACCGGCGCCAACAAGGGGCTGGGTTTCGAAACCGCCCGTCAGCTCGTCGCGGCGGGGCACACGGTGTATGTCGGCAGCCGCGACGCCGAACGTGGCCGGCTCGCCGCGGCGGAAATCGGGGCCCGCTCCGTCCAGCTGGATGTCACCGACGACGCGTCCGTCGCCGCGGCGGCGAAGATCATCGAGGCGGACGGCGGACTCGACGTCCTGGTCAACAACGCGGGCATCGATATCGAGGGCAATGGCGCGGTCCGCCTGGCTGAGGTCACAGCCGACATGATGCGAACGGTATTCGACACCAATGTTTTCGGCGTCGTGCGCGTCGTGCACGCGTTCCTGCCGCTGCTACGGCAATCCACCGCACCGGTCATCGTCAATGTCAGCAGCTCCCTGGCCTCGATGGCCTGCGGCACCACCCCGGGCACCCATACCTACGCCTATCCCGGATTGTCCTATCCCGCATCGAAAACCGCGCTGAACAGAATCACCGTGCAATACGCGAAAGCGTTCCCGGATATTCGGATCAACGCGGTGGAGCCGGGATACACCGCAACCGACCTCAACGCCCACGCAGGCAGGCAGACCGTCGAGGAGGGTGCCGAGATCATCGTACGAATGGCCCAGGTTCCCCAAAACGGCCCCACCGGAGGCTATTTCGATGCCTCCGGAACGCTGCCCTGGTAGCGCCCGAGAATCAGCCATCACCGTCAGCGAACTCAGCAGCAGTAACCGCGGGCACGCCACTGGCGCACACTGATCCGCTGAATTCCACACGGGCTCAGGCCAGGATGATCGAGGCGGCGCGTTCGCCGATCATCATGGTGGCCGCGTTGGTGTTGCCGCCGACGATGCTCGGCATGATCGAGGCGTCGGCGACGCGCAGTCCGTCCACTCCGCGCACCCGGAGCGTCGGGTCTACGACCGCGCGGTCGTCCACACCCATGCGGCAGGTGCCGACGGGGTGATAGACGGTGGTTGCGCGGTTGGGGACTTCGGCAGCCAGCTCCGTGCGGCCGGGGTATTGCGGACCCGGAGAGATCTCGGTGTCCACCGCGCCATTGATCGACTTCGCGGCCATGACCTCTCGGGTCAGTTCCATGCCGTACACGAGCGTGTCCACGTCGCGCTGCTCGGCGAGATAGTTGGGGTCGATGGCGGGCGCTGCGGTGGGGTCGGCCGACGCCAGGCGCAGCGTGCCCCGGCTCTGCGGGTAGATCATCGTCACCAGGACGGTCAGTGACCGGCGCGGATCGGGGGTGTGGCGGATCGGGGCATCCTGATTGGGGCCGGGATAGCTCCACGGCAGCACGTGCAGTTGCAGATCGGGCACCCCGGCCGCATGCGGGGTACGCAGGAACGCGACGACTTCGAACACGCTGCGCGCCAGCCAGGTGCTGTTGTTGCGCAACGACTCCCGCAGAAACGCCCGGGCGAAATAACCCGCGGACGAACGGCGCACGGCGGTCGGCATGGCGAAGGTCATCGGCACGAACAGGTGGTCGTGCAGGTTGTCGCCCACCGGGAGGTCGGCGACGACGTCGATGCCGAAGGCGCGGAGATGGTCGGCCGGTCCGATGCCCGAGAGCATGAGCAGCTGCGGGGAGCCGAATGTGCCTGCGCTGACGATGATCTCGCGCTCGGCACGCAGTACTTCGTTGCCCTGCTCGGTCCGGTATTCCACACCGGTGGCCCGCCCGTTCTCGATCACAATGCGCGTCACGTGCGTATTCGTTAGCACGGTAAGGTTTTTCGGGCGATCGTCGAGATAACCGACCGCGGTGCTGTAGCGCAACCCGTTGCTGTTGCTCTGCTGGAAGATCGAGACGCCTTCCTGCTCGGCGCCGTTGTAGTCGGGGTTGCGCGGCAGGTCGGTGGTTTCGGCCAGCGCCTCCATGAACGACTCCGACGCGGGCGTCAGATCGCGCGCCCGGATCACCTTGATCGGACCTGCGCCACCGCGGAACTCGCTCGCGCCGTCCTCGAACGACTCGAATTTCTTGAAGCTCGGCAGCACGTCCTCATACGACCAGCCGCTGTTGCCCTCGCCGGCCCAGTCGTCGAAATTCCGCCGGTTGCCGCGCACGAACACCATGCCGTTGACCGAGCTCGAACCACCGACCACCTTGCCGTGCGTCTGCGGGATGGTACGGCCCAGGGCATGCTTCTGCTCGACGGTGTAGTGGCCCCAGTCGATCCGCTTCTTCAGCTGCGGCACGCTGTGCATCGGGCCGATCATGCCGGGCTTGCGCACCAGCCGGCTGTTGTCACGACCGCCCGCCTCGAGCAGCGTGACAGCGGCGCCGGTCTCGGCCAGCCTGCGAGCAATAATGGCCCCCGCGCTCCCGGAACCGATGATGATGTAGTCCGTCGCCGCCATGACCAGCCTTTCTGTCCGCACAGGTCTCGCCGCGAGTCACCGACGAAACTGGAACATGTTGCGAAAGTACTCGAAAGCGGCCGCCCAGGAACCCGTTTCAGGGCACGGATAGGCTGAGTTGGTTCGGTTGGCGTCCGGGCATCACCGCGAGTGCACGGCGCTGAGCACGAATTCGTTCACGCACCTGACGAACGCCTGGCAGGCGGCCGAGACCGGGGCTCGGGGCGCCACCAGGTTGACCTGCCGCCGCAGTTCCGCGTCGGATACTTGCCGCAGCACCAGGCTCGCGTCCCGGTCGGCATGCGACCGGGCGACGGACTCCGGCAGCAACGCCACACCCAGACCCTGACGGACGAACTGGGCCACCTGCTCGACTCGGGTCACCTCGAACGCGACATGCCTTGTCACACTGGTGAATCCGCGGTCGGTCTCGCGGCGCAGGCCGTAGCCGGGCGGGAAGTCGATGAACGGGCAGGCCGCCAGGTCGTGCACGGAGACCGACGCGCCCGGCGACGCCGGATGATCGACCGGCAGCACCGCGACCAACGGCTCGCTCAGCAGCGGGGTGAATTCCACGTGCGCCATGGCCGATTCGACGGCCAGTCCCACGATCGCGACATCGAGCTTCCGGTCGCGCACCGCACCGACCAGCAGGTCACTGCCGCCGCTGCGCAGTGTCACGCTCACCTCCGGATAGCGGGCGTGGAAGGCCGCCATGAGCGCGGCGACATCCAGCAGCTCCGGCGGCACCTCCATCAGCCCCACGGTCAACCGGCCACGCACGGCGCCGTGCAGCGCTTGCGCGTCGATGACGAGCCGGTCCACTCCGGCGAGCACCTGCCGGATCTGCGGCAGCAGCGCCTCCCCCTCCGGGGTCGGGACGACCGACCGGGTGGTGCGCGCGAACAGCCGCACCCCGAGCTCGTCCTCGAGTTTGCGCACCTGCTGGCTCAGCGCCGACTGCACGACGAACAGATCGGCGGCCGCCTTGGTGAAACTGCCGAGCTCGGCCACGGCGACCACATAGCGCAACTGCTGAAGGTTCATCCGATCAATCACTCTCGATGATGAATACGATCAGATTTATACCTTGGACTGGATAGTTCGGGCGGCCCAGAATCATCGGCATGCCCGCGCACCCCGATCTCCGACCCTCCCCCACGGCCCCGGTGCCGCTGCGCCCGCACAGCGGTCCGCGTGCCAACGATTGCTCGGATCCCGCTGTGCGCGAGCGCATTACCGGCGAGTTCACGGCCCTGCCGTTCCTGGGCACGCTGACCTGCTCGACCCACACCCTCACCGCGGGCGCGACGGAGGAACTGGTGCTGACCTACACCGTCGGCAGCTCCGGGATCGCCGACAGCGGATGGCTCAAGCTCTGCTTCCGGTACTACTCGGACTGGGACCTACAGGTCGGCGACCCCGCCGGACGCGACTACGCGAGCGCGCGGCTGATACACCGCTCGCTGGTCGGCGGCGCGTCACCGGACAGCGCTGCCACCGCACAGCGCCTGGACGTGCGCTACGACGTGAAGGGCGGCGAGCGCCCCTTCCAGAAATCCGTCCTCGTCCATGTGGTGGACGGGTACCTGCGGCCCGGTGACGTGATCGAAATCCGGCTCGGAGACCGGCGTTCCGGTGGTCCCGGTACGCGGGTGCAGACCTTCGTGGAGGATGCCTTCGCCTTCCATCTGTTCGTGGATCCGCTCGGCACCTCCCGCATGGCACACGCCGGCGCCTGCCATCTCGCTATCGTGCCCGGCCCGCCCGAACGCCTGGTCGTCCACGGCCCCCGGCTGGTGCGCGCCGATGCCGGGGCGGTCGACCTGCACGCGCATCTGCAGGACCGCTGGGGCAACGCCTGCCGCGACCTGCCCGTCCGCCTGCGCGCCACCCGCGCGGACCGCACCGTCGCCATCGCGACCACGCCTGCGACGGGCTGGGCGTGCGCCACCCTCACCGTGCCGCCGGTCGGCGACACCGACGAGATCCTGGTGGCGGCCGAATTCGACGGCGGCGCAGTCGCATCCGCGCGCTGCCACCTCGATGCCATCGCCGACCTGCCGGCACCGCGCGCGTTCTTCGCCGACCTGCACGTGCACTCCGACGACACCGTCGGAACCCAGGACACCGCATGGAATCTCGCCTACGGACGCGAGATCGGCGCGCTGGATGTGCTCGGCTACACCGCCAACGACTTCCAGATCACCGACGAAACCTGGGACGAGGTGGTCGCCGCCTGCCGCCGGGCCGGGGAGGACGGCCGGTTCGTCTGCTATCCGGGTGTGGAATGGTGCGGCACCGCGGGCGTCGGCGGCGACCACAATGTCGTATTCCTCGGCGAGGACACCACTCTCGCCCGCTCGCTGAGCTGGCACGCGAACATGTCGAGCACCACCCCCGTGCCCGAAACCTGGCCCATCACAGAGCTGTACGCGGCCTACGACAAGGACCCCGGCTCCTACCTGCTCATCCCGCACGTCGGCGGTCGGCGCGCCGTCCTCGACTGGCATCACCCGGAATTGGAGCGACTGATCGAGGTCCACTCCACCTGGGGCTCGAGCCCCTGGTTCCTCGAGGACGCCCTCGCCCGCGGGCTGCGACTGGGCGCCAGCGCCGCCAGCGACGAGCACCGCGGACGGCCCGGCAGCGGTGCGCCCGGCGCCAATATCTTCGGCGCGGCCGGCGGCCTGACCGGCGTGCTCGCACCCGAGCTGACCGCCGCCGAGGTCGGCCGGACCCTGCGCGCCCGGCGCACCTGGGCCACCACCGGCGCCCGTGCCGTCGCCCTGCTGCGCTCGGGCGATCGGTGGATGGGTGACGATATCGTCTCCGCCGCAACCGAACTCGATGCCGAGTACGCCGTGTACGGCACCACCGGATGGGAGGAGGTACGGCTCTTCGACGCCACCGGTGAGGTCTGGCGGCGCGACCTGCACGCCGAAACCGGCTTGTCGGACACGCTCGTTCGCGTGCGCTGGGGCGGGGCCCGCCATCGCGATCGGTATCGCTGGGCGAGCTGGACCGGACGAATGCGGATCACCGGCACCGACGTCGTGGCCGCCGAGCCCTGGGCGGCCCTGCATCCCGAACAGCAGATCGCTGCTACCGGCAACGAGATCACCTGGCGCACAACGACCTACGGCGCTGATATCGGCGTGGTCCTGACCCTCGGAGCGCTTGCCGACGCCCGCTTCGAGCTGGAGACGACGATGCGCGAGGACGATCGGCGCGGCACGCTCGAGGTGACCGGTGCCGAGCTGATCCGGTCGGGTCACCGGGAACTTGCCATGGGCGGGCTCGATCTCCGGCTCCGGATCGAACGCATCGCCGACCCGGCCGGGCTCCCGGTCAGCGTGCGCGGCGCCGTGAATCTCGCGGTGCCGCCGCGCGACAGTGCCGTCTACCTTCGCGCCCGCCAATTCGACGGCCACCAGGCGTGGACCAGCCCTCTGTTCCTCACGCGCACCGAAAATCCCTGAACCCCATGACCATTCCCACCCGCATCAGGCTGATCCGCCGCCTGCACATCGACCTGATGCGCATCACCACCGCATCGTGTGAGCCCTCCGGCGCTCCTCCCCGATTCTCCGCACCGCGCGCCGAGACCCGCCGCGCGTCATCCTCAGAAGGCACACACACATGCATTCCCCCACCCTGGGCGCCGTCGGGCTCGTCATCGGGTTCTTCGTCGGCCTCACCGGCATGGGCGGCGGCGCCCTGCTGACCTCGGTGCTGGTCCTCGGCTTCGGCATCCCACCCCTGGCCGCCATCTCCAACGACCTGTTCGCCTCGCTCATCATGAAACCGTTCGCGGTCCCGGTTCACCTGCGCCGCAGAACAGTTCACTGGCGGCTGGCCGGGCTGCTCGCCCTCGGATCGGTCCCTTCGGCCTTCCTCGGTGCGGTCCTGGTCGGTGTGCTCGGCCACGCCGCGGCCGTCCAGAACAATCTGAAATTCGCCATCGGGGTCGGACTGACCCTGTCCGTCGTCTTCACCCTCGTGCGCCAAGCGATCGAACGCCGCCACCAGAGCCCGCTCGCCATCGACGACCTGCCGCTGACAATCCGTCCCGTCCCGACCGTCCTGATCGGAGTCCTCGGCGGCCTGCTCGTCGGACTCACCTCCGTCGGTGCGGGCGCGGTCATGATGGCCGCACTGGTGATCGTCTACCCCACCCTGCGCCCCAACCAGCTGGTGGGCACCGACATCGTGCAGGCCATCCCCCTCGTCGCCGCCGCCACCCTCGGGCACCTGCTGTTCGGCGATGTCCGCCTCGCCCTCACCGGATCCCTTGTCCTGGGCGCGATCCCGGGCGTGATACTCGGCGCCCTCTTCTCCTCCCGCTCCCCCGCCGCGATCATCCGGCCCGCCTTCACCGCCGTCCTCACCGCCTCGGCCCTGGCCCTCCTCCACGCGACCATCACCGTCATCTCGCTCGCCGCGGCCTTCGCACTCACCGCCAGCGTCCTCCTCACCACCGCCAAGCCTCGACTAACGGTGACGGCGTAGAGCAGGGGTTCGACAAGGAATTCAATCGGACCATCGGTCAACGGCCGGTGAGAGGCCGGTGAATGCTACCCGGTCACGGTACGCAAGCATCAGCCGCGCGGAGCGAGATGCCTAGCGGGACTCGACCGCCGCGAGCATCGTGTGCGATCCGATTACGCTGCGCAGCACGCCGACGCCGGCGGTGAGCGCGGCACCGCCAGCTGTCCAGCTGACACCGGCGGGTTGTGAGGTCAGCACCACGACGGTGTAGCGCAGCGGTTGCCCTGGGTCGGAGCCGACAAGACCGGTCGTGTTCATGGTCGTCGAGGTGTCCAGGGTCATCCAGCCCTGCTTGATCGCCGTGGTGGTGCCGGGGAGGCCGTCGGGGATACCGAAGTTTTGATCGGTGCCATCAGCGGCGATCCGGCTGGTGTTGCGCAACGCGTTCAAGATGACGTCACTCGCCGGTTCGGGCACGGTGGCGGTGATGTAGTGGTAGATGGCAACGACATCGTTTGGGGTGGTGAGCGTTTCGCCCCACTCACTGGGGTCGCTCGGTGGCCGCGTGCCGTTGAGCCCGATCAGCTCGGCCATCCGGCTCACGATCGCGTTACCGCCGTTACAGCCCCACAGCCGGTCGGCGATGTCATCGTCGCTGGCCGACAACATCCGATCCAGCTGGCCCGCTGTGTCCGAATCTGGTTTCCAGCCTTGGCTTTTCAGTTCGTCGAGCGCGATCAGCAGTTTGACCACGGAAGCGGTGTAGAACTGCTGATCGGCGTTGAGGTCGGCGATCACGGCACCGGTAGTGGTGTCGACGACCTCGATGCCGACCTCGGCACCGGGGGATGCATCCTGGATCGCAGACTGCATCTGCTCGGCCAGCGCCGCGGGTGATCCAGCGGGTCGCCCCGAATTCGTAGGCGCTGCCGACGCATCGAGAGGCACCGCCCGGAGAGCGGCAAAGGCAAAAAGGCCGGCCGTGATGCCCATCCGCCACAGTGGAAACGAACGAATTGGGCGCGCGACCGCGCCAGCGGTGGTTTTCCGCATCGGTATGCTTTCGAAACTTCGTGGCTTGAAACCGCACGCTCCCGGTGCCGTCACCGCGTAAGGAGGTGACGGCACCGAGCGAATCGCGTTCAGCCGGTGATGGACTGGAAGATCTTCACGCCCACCAGGATCACGGCGATCAGCAGGTAGCCGCGCAGCGCGATCATGCCCGCCATCCGCCCTGGCGAGAACGCGGGTCGTTCGAGGGTGTCCAGCGCAGGAGTGCGCCAAGTGTCGCGATCCTGCTCCAGAATCGCCTTGCGCTCGGCTCGCGAGAGCGGGGTCGAGTTGAGCTCCTCGACCTGGTCTGGGTCCAGGCCGCCGAGCTCGGCTGCGGTCTGTTCGGTCGTCCTGCGGTCGGCGCGGCGCTTGGCAACTGCGATACCGAGACCGCCGAACAGACCGACACCGACACCGATTCCGAAGCCGATTTCCAGCTGGGTTGTGGTCAGGTCCGGGAAGAAGGTGGCTGCGGTCAGCGCCAGCGACAGCAGCACCAGCGACCAGACGATGACGCCCGCGACGACGTTCTGCCGGACCGTGTTCACCCACGGACCGAGCACCGCCTTGTCATTGCAGAGCAGGACCAGGAACACCGTGGCCGAGGGCAGCAGCACACCCGCCAGCGCCTGTACGCCCTGGGTCAGCAGGCCGAGCACGTGATCGGGACTGAAGGAAACAGCGGCGGCGACGGCGAGCAGCGCCGCGTAGCCGGCGTAGAAGATCGGCGCTTCGGTGATCTTCCAGTGCAGTGAGTGCCGCTTGCCGAGGGTGTCGCCGAGGGCATACGTGGTGGCCAGCCCGACGGCGTTGGCGCCGATCAGCGAGGCGTCCAACAGCAGAATCGCGAAGAACGCCCCCACGGTTTTACCCATGTTGTCGCTCAGGCCCTGAGCCACGGCTCCGGCGTCGGTGAAGTTGCCCATCATGGCGGGGCCCAGACCGAACGCGGCGGCGGCCATGATGGCGACGGCCCCGATCATCACCACGACGATGCCGACCCAGAGGTCGATGCGCTCGTAGCGGATCCAGCGCGGCGTGATGCGCTTGTCGACGATGTTGGACTGCTGAAAGAACAGCTGCCACGGGGCGACCGTGGTGCCGACGATTGCCACGATGAGCAGCAGTAGCGTCGAGTTCAGGCCGCCCGGGAACGACGGGATCAGGCCGTGGGCGATGTCTTTGGCGCTGGGGCGCACCATGAACGCGAGTGGGAACATGACGATATTGACGGCGATGAGCCCGAACAGGAATCGCTCCCACCGCCGGAACGAACCGCCCGCGACCATGGCGAACAGCAGCACCGCCGCCAGCGGCACCGAAATCGCCTTGGGCAGCCCGAAGTAGTTGAGCGCCATGGAGACGCCGATGAATTCGGTGACGATGGTGAGCGCGTTGACGATGAACAGATCGCCCACGCTGAACGCGCCCCAGAACTTGCCGAAGCGGTCGAAGATCAAGCGCGCGTGGCCGACTCCGGCGACCGCGCCGAGACGGACCACCATTTCCTGGTTCACGTAGAGCACCGGGATCAGCAGCACCAGGGTCCAGACCAGCGCCATGCCGTAGTTTTGCCCGGCCTGCGCGTAGGTGGCCACCCCGCCGGCGTCGTTGTCGCCGACCATGACGATCAGGCCGGGGCCGATCACGGCCAGCAGCATCTTGAACTTCTGCCAGCGGGTGCGGCCCTCGAGGGTGTCGTGCTGGCCGATGGAGCCGAGCGCACCGACGATGTCGCCGACGTGCGCGGAGTCCATGACCGCGCCGGTCGGGGTGGCGGCCGCGGGTGAGGTGACGGTGGTGGTCCGGCGGGTTGCGCCGTTGGAGAAGAAGGCCATCGCCGTTCCCTCCCTTCTTCACTTGTATTGCTGCACAGCAGATCTGGTGTACGTGGAAAGGGGTGCCGCGGGCGCGCCGGATGAGCGCGCCCGCGGCGGTCGCGGTCGGGGCTGTCGACCGCTGCGGGTGTCAGGCGTGGAAGGAGTGTCCGCCCAGGGAGGCGGTGTAGACCGCGCTACGGCCGCGGGCCAGGTGCAGGTTGTGGCGCTCCTGCTCGGACAGCCGGTGCCGCGTGACGTAGCGACGGACGGAATCGGTCAGCGAGACGTAACCCGAACGGGGGAATGCGATGACGGCCATGATGGGGGCTTCCTTTGCGAAAGGCCAACCGCTGCAATACATTCTGGGCACGACAAGGCACACCGAAGGCACGCATCGACCACGTCACGGACGACCGGTGTCGCCGTGGTCGATGCCTGATTTCGGGATGTCAGGCGGTTACAGTGTCGCAGCAAGCTGGGAACGAATGTTTTCGAACCGGACTCGGATACGGACTATCACCGGACTTCATGTCGTCCCTCACCTCCTTGCTGCCTGGACGCGCACGTCACTACGTTGAAATGTCAGAACATCAAGGGGAGAAAACCCGAATAAACTGTTCGGATTGGCACCCCTCTCGTCAGAGCTTCGGCACTGCACGACGTGATCCCTTGCGGGAAGCCACTTCGGGTGACCCCTTAATCCGGGGAAACCTGTCCTAACCCTGGGCGTCTCTCGACGTCGTCGGATCAGTGGCCTGTGTTCGTGCAGGAGCCTCGCCTAGCGAGGTGCTGACCGGAGAATACTGGGCTGTTTTCCGGCGAAAGTCAAATCGGGGCCGGTCGGTTTCTGTACGCACCGGCCAGGACCGCGCCGGGCGTGGTCGTGCCGAAGCGAAAGCCGCAGTGGCACAAACACGTTCCAACTCAGGCCGCCGGCACGTCTACGGGGCCGGCCGGAGTATTGATCCGATGGAAGAACCGGATCAAGGCCATTCAGCGCTCGGTCGCGGCTGCGACCGGCCGATCATCGGCCCCGTCCACGTCCCGGACGGGGCCGTTTCCGAGATGTCTGCGCACCCGTGCCACCAAGGCCCCGGAGCAGCGCGATCAGCAAGATCACCAACACGATCGCCGAACCAACCCACACCTCGGTGTGACTGTATGCCGGGACATGGCCCGTACCGGCCCCGGCGATGATCGCCCACCCTGTGGGAATGCCCACAGCTTTCAGGCTAGCCGACCGGCGCGGGCCGCCATCGCTCACGCGTCGGTCGGCTGTCTCGGCGGCGGTCGGTTCGTTGAGGCACTGACCCGCACCGACTGTCATCCGCTCTCGCTCCCGGGCGAGGTCGTCGAGTCCGACTCCCGATCAGGGTTCTGCGAGCGGGTTCGCGGCCGCACAATCTGGGCAGGTGCCATACAAGTCGATGTGGTGTTCGAGGTCGATGTAGCGATGTTGGTGCGCGATGCGCTCGGTGTGGTGTTCCAGCTCGCTGACGGCGAATTGTTCGGCGCGGCCGCAGATTCGGCACAGCAGGTTGTGGTGGTGGCCGGTGGTGCGGGGAGCGGCCCGATCGATGTCAGCTGATGGAAAGTTCCGTTGCCGCATGTGCTCGGTGGCGTCGGAAGCGGTCGAGGAGGAAAGCGCACAGATAGCAGCAGGTTGCGACGGCCATGATGGTGAAACTGGCCGGCGCGGCGGGTATTTCGTAGGAGAGCGTGATGCCCGCCCAGACGGCCAGGACGGCCAGCGCCGCGGACAACCAGAATGCCGTCCACGGCCGGCCCGTGAGCCGGGCCGCGGCGGCCGCCGGGGCGGCGAGCAGCCCGAGGACGACGACGGACCCGATCAACGGGGTGGCCTCGGCGACGGTTGTTCCAACGATGGCCAGGAATACCGCGCCCAGCAGGCGCGTGGGCACACCCGCCGCCCGGGCGACAGCGGGATCGATGGTCGCGAACAACAGCGGGCGCGAGACGCTCAGCAGCAGCGCGATCGCGACCGCGCCGACGAGTGCGGCGGTCCCGGCCGCCGCGGCATTGATCCCGAAGATGCTGCCGAACAGCACGTTCACGTTCGCATTGCCGTTTCCGCCGCTGCGGTGCGTGGTGTAGTAGGTCAGGAACAGCACGCCCAGACCCAAGATCCAGGAGAAGAACGACCCGATCGCGACATCGTCCGTGCCGCCGCGAATTCCGCCCAGGCCCAGCGTGAAACCGGCCGCGATGGCCGCGGCGAAGAGTCCGGCGCGAGGGTTCAGTCCCGCAGCCAAGGCGGCCATGGCGCCGGTGTAGGCGACGTGGCCGAGCGCATCGCCGGCGAAGACCTCGCCCCGTTGCACGAGGAAATATCCTGTCAGGCCGCACAATACGGCCACTGCGGTCCCCGCGAGGAACGCGTGCGCGATGAACGGATGCGCCAGCATCGCTGTCACGGCGTTCATGCGGCGACCTCCCGAGGCAAGTCGGCGGCTTGCGATGCGAGCCTCCGCCGCGGCACCCGGTCGCGCCATTTTCGCCAGGTCAGGCAGACCAGGTAGACACCGAAAGCGAAACTGCTGACCCAGAATCCGATCGGATACGGCGAGAAGAACGCGAAACCCATTCCCACCCAGGTGACCACGAGCGCGATCGCGACCGACGCCGCGATCCCTCGGCCCGGGTGACCGGTGAGCTGGTGTGCGGCCGCGGCCGGGGCCACCAGGAGAGCGAAGACCAGCAGACTGCCGGTGACCTGACTGGTGCCCGCCGCAGCGACACCCAGCAGCACCATGAAGGCTGCGGCCACAAAATGAGACGGAATACCCTGCGCGGCAGCAGCTTCCGGGTCGATCGAGGCCCACAGCAGGGGCCTGCCCAGCACCGCCAGCAGCAGCAGGCACGGCACCGCGGCGACCAGCAACAGCACGACCTGCTCATCGATGACGCCCGCGATCGTGCCGAACAGCAGGTTAGTCAGCCCGGACAGAAAGCCCTTGTACAGACTGACGAACAGCATTCCGGTGGCCAAGGCGAACGCCTGCACAATGCCGATCACGGCCGACTGCTCACCGCCGCCACGGGTCCGGACCGAGCGGGGCAAGGCGGCGATCACGATCGCCGCGCCGACACATGCTCCGAAATACCCATATCCGGAGGCGATTCCGAGCCACGTGGCCGCAGCCGCACCCGGAAACCCGACCACGGCCAAGGTATGGCCTGCGAAGCTCTCCCGACGCAATACCATCACCCAGCCGGCAGCACCCGCCACCACCGCGACGATGGTGCCGGCGCGCACGGCATTCACCATGAACGGATACGAGAGCATCTCGCGCAGATCCTGCACCAGATTCCAGGATGCCGCCGGGTTCATCGGGACTCCCCCGCATCGGGATTCGCGAGCACATGCCCGGCCGCGACATCGGGCTGCCCGACGACCACGAGACGCCCGGTGCTGTCGCGCAGCACCTCGATCCGGATACCGTAGAGCGCCGACAGCCGCTCACCGGTGATCACTTCCTCGGGTGTACCCGTCAAGGAGGTGCCGTGCGCTAGATAGATCAGCCGATCCAGGTACGGCAGAATCGGATTCACGTCATGAGCGACCATCATAACCGCGACTCGCTCCTGCCGGCAGACATCACGGATGAGCGCGCTGATCCCGGCCTGACTCGGCACGTCGAGACTGTCCAGTGGCTCATCGAGCAGCAGCAATCGCGGACGGCGGACCAGTGCCTGCGCGATCAGCAGCCGCTGCTGCTCGCCGCCGGAGCACTGCCCGATCGGCCGGTGCGCGTACGCGCTCGCGCCGACCAGCTCGATCACCTCTCGCAATCGCCGTTGTGTCGCCTGGAAGCGCTGTGGCGCAACGATTCTCGACAGGAACGGGATGGGTGTGCCCCAGCGTGCGCCGTCGAGGCCGAGCCGGACGATATCGATGCCACGGATGCGGACACTCGCGTCGAAGGCCCGACGCTGCGGCAGATATCCGATCCCGGCGTTGTGCCGCCCCGGTCTGCCACCGAGCACCTCGAGTCTCCCCGTATCGGTCGGCACCAGGCCGAGAATCGCTTTCAGCAGTGTCGATTTCCCAGCACCGTTCGGGCCGAGCACCGCGACGAAATCCCCGGGCTCCACGTCCAGCGAAACCTTGGACCAGATCCGCTTACCGCCAACCGCTGCCGCGATCCCCCTCATATGGACCACGGTTTCCGGGTTTGACGGCGCCGGGTCCGCGACGGCGTCCGCCGCGGCCCGGGCCTTCACGGTGGTCATTTACTTGCCTGTCGCCTTGTGCAGTGCGTCTTCCAACGTCTGCAACTGAGCGGACTGCCAGTCCTGGAACGTCGCATCTGCCGGGGCGAGCGTCTCGGTGACGGTGCTGACCTCGATGCCCTGCTTCTTGACCGCGTCCACCTGGGCCTGGACGTCCGGGGTGCTGTTCTGGGTGTTGTAGACGTAGACCTTCAGCGCCTTGGTGGCGATCTGCTGATCGATGGCAGCCTTGTCCGCCGGCGCGGGATCGGCGCCTTCGCTGATCGCCTTCAGGAACGCGGCGGGCGTGATCAGCTCGAGCCCCAGCGCATCCGAGAGCGGCGAGAAGATCGATTCGCTGGCGCCGACCGGCGTGCCCGCGTACTTGGCCTTGATGTCGGCGACCAGGCCGTTGTATTTCGCCAGCGCAGTGCCGACGAACTTGGTGCGCTGATCGTCGAAGTATGCGGCATCGGCCGGATCGGCCTTCTTGTAGTCGGCGGTGATCGCATCCACGATCTTGGTGACCGAGGCCGGCGAGTACCACTGGTGCGGATTCCCGTCCTCGGCCACCCCTAGCTCCTTGCCCACGGTGAGCTCGGTGCGATCCTGGCCCGGGTTGGCCGCCAGCAGCTTGTCCGACCAGGCGTCGTAACCGATTCCATTGGAAATGAACACCTTCGCGCCCGCGACCGTGCGCGCGTCGGCCGGCGACGGCTCGTAGTCGTGCGGGTCGGTGTCGGGATTGCTGATGATGCTCGTCTCGTGCACCTTGTCACCGCCGAGCTGTGCCGCGATGCTGCCCCAGGCATTGATCGTCGCCACCACCTCGAGCTTGCCGCTCGACGACTCCGACGACTTCGACGACGCGCTGCACGCCGCCGTTACCCCCACCACCGCCACCGCGCACGCGGCCGCCGCCATCGCGCGTTTGCTGAAAACCAGACCAGCCATCTTGCAACCCTCATCAGATCTTGAAATCGAAAATCATTACCAACAACGTAACAGTCCCTTCACCCATTTCCAAGCCGAATCCGAACCGGGCACCCATGCGAATCAGCAAGCTGCCGAGCACCTCACGCCACCAGAGAAATAGCTACCTATCAGCGCATACGCAAAAAGATGCGCACATTATGATGTGAACCTGACAGTGACGAGGAAGCGAACCACGACAGGCACGAGAAAGGAACGAAGATCATGACCACACCCGAGCATGCGGCGCACACCGAGCACGAACACCACCACGGCGAAGGTTGCGGACATGTAGCTGTTCCACATGACGGGCACACCGACTACGTGCACGACGGTCATCTGCACCGCGCACACGGCGATCACTACGACGAATGCGAACCGACCGCGCACACCGCGCACGAAAACCACGATCATGTCCACGGCGAGGGCTGCGGCCACACCGCCGTGCCCCATGGCGACCACGTCGACTACATCCACGATGGGCACCGGCACGCACCCCACAACGGGCACTACGACGAACACTGATGATCGTGCTCGGCGGATGCGGTTCGAACGTCCGGATATCGACAGCCGTAGGTGATCGGCGGACGTTCAGCCCTGAAAGCTGTTGTGGCGCAGGGGTGGCGATGGGAGGTCAGATGCAGCGTGGCTTCAACACCCTGCCTCGCAAACGCCAGTCCTGCGGGTAAAGCAGTGGCAACCACGGCGTGCACGGTCATACTCTGCGTTCGTTATGAATCAGTACGAGATCCGCGCAGACTTCGACCGCGACACGATCGTCGTCTACCAGGCCTTCAACGACGCCATCGCCTCCGCGGCTGTCGCAGCGCAGCGCTTGGTCGAGCCCTTCTCACTGAACCGCATGACGTGGATCAAGCCGTCCTTCCGATGGCTCATGCAGCGCAGCAACTGGGCCCGCAAGCCCGGTCAGGAACGCATTCTCGCCGTCCGGATCACCCGGACGGGATGGGAGGAGGCCCTCACTCACGCTGTCCTCACAAGTCCCGAGCGGCGTGTCTACGCTGACGCCGCACAGTGGCGGGCGATGTTCAAACAGGCGCTCGTCCATGTCCAATGGGATCCGGAATACTCGATCCACGGGGCGAAGCTGGACCACCGCAGCATTCAGGTCGGCTTGTCACGAAACATCGTCGAATGCTACGTCAGCGACTGGACCGTAGAGATACGCGATTGCACTCCCCTCGTGCACCGGATCTACGCACATCTGCGCGAGGGGCGGGCCGACCGCGCCAAGCGCCTCATCCCTCCGGAGAAGCTCTATCCACTCGGCGAAGAACTAGCGAGAATCCTTGGGGCCCTGTGACTTACATTCGAGCACAGGTGGGCGAAACCGGCGGCACCGCGACCGAGCTTTTGCAGCGACGATGTGAGACCAGCGTTAGCTTCGCCGGTGCCGTCGCCGCCTCCACCGTGGCGGTCGGCTGACCCGACCTGCCGTCGCCACCCGGTGCGCGCCTTCCACGAAGGCGCGCACGGCTACCCTCAACTGTCCGAGGCTCTCCCCCTCCTCGATCGCGTAGCCGGAGTCGTAGCCCAGACCGATCACAGTGTCGACCACACCGGCGACGGTGATCATCGCGCCGCCGTAGGAATGACCGGCCAGCACCGGGTTTGGGTCTGCGATTGTCTCCTTCGGCGGCACCGGCAGATTGGAGTTCATCGATGATCACAACGACGGACACGAAGAACGGTGTGCTGCGCGGGGCGGCCGAAGAGGGTGTCGTCGTGTTCCGGGGTGTGCCCTATGCGGAAGCCGTTCGGTTCTGTGCGCCTGGCCCGGTTCAGCCTTGGCCCGGGGAGCGGGACGCCAGCCGGGACGGGCCGATCTGTCCGCAGTTGCCGTCGCGGCTGGAGGCGGTGATGGGCGTGCAGGAGGATCACGAACAGTCCGAGGATTGCCTGAACCTGACGATCACCACTCCGGCGGTCGATGATTCGCTGCGACCGGTTCTGGTGTGGTTCCACGGCGGCGGGTTCGTCACCGGGGCAGGCAATTTGAGCTGGTACGGCGGGCATCGGCTCGCCCGTGAGGGCGATATCGTGGTCGTTGGGGTCACCTATCGCATCGGAACGCTCGGGTATCTGCGTGCGGCCGGAGGATCGGACGGGAATTTCGCTCCCGCCGACCAGCTCGCCGCACTGCAATGGGTTCACGAGAACATCGCGGCCTTCGGAGGCGATCCGGGTGCGGTGACGATCGCGGGTCAGTCCGCCGGGGCCCACAGTGTGCGTTGCCTGCTCGGAATGCCCCAGACCCGTGGGCTTTTCCACCGAGCCATCATCCAGAGCGACCCGACCGGCGCGGTCGGGATCGGCAACGCCCGCATGGCGAGCCGCAGCGGCCGGCGTTTCGTGAACCATCTCGGTAGCGACCCGCGTCAAGCATCGATCGCCTCGATTCTCGGCGCACAGGGCAAGCTGATTGCCGAGTCCGGGGGCAGGCTGAAGCTGATCCCTGCCTCGGGTCACATGACCGTTCCCGGCGTCGGCGTCATGCCCACCCAGGCGCAGTGGAACGCCGAGATCGACTCCCGTGCACAGGATCTGGACGTGATCATCGGCACCACCGCGCAGGAGATGACCGCCTTCCATCGACAGGTCCCGTGGATGCAACGGCTACGTACGATTCCCGGTATCGGCCCGGCCATGGCCACTGCGATCGAACAGACGATCAAGGCCCTGATGTTCGGAATCCCGAGCCGTCGCTTGGCGCGTCGGCTCAGCAGAGCAGGTGCCCGCGTATGGATGTACCGATTCGACTACCGCGCACCGGATTCCGGCTTCGGTGCCACACATTGCATCGAACTGCCGTTCCTCCTCGGCAGCGATGCCGCCTGGGCCGACGCGCCGATGCTCGCCGGAGCGGATCGACGCGAGCTCGACACCATCGGACGGCAGGCGCGTGCCGCATGGCTGAGCTTCGTGCGCATCGGCGCCCCCAGCGCCGACCCCGAATGGTCGCGGTTCACCGCGCCCAAGCCCTTCGTCCGGCACCTGGGCGTAGCCGGCTGAGTCCAGTCAGCGGACGGTCGGCGTTCGGCCGCTGGATCGTGAACGGTCGCGAAATCGTCATGCAGATGTGTTGGTGCTTCGTATGTTCGTTCACCTGATGGTGGCCGCGGCGCGACACGCTGGTGCCGGGTGCGCGGGCCCGCTGGCGGTGCCGTGCGCGGCCCGGGCCGAATTCGGAATCCCGTGCGGCGGCGGGCGCTCGCGGAGCGATCGCTGGACACCACGACAGCAGGATGTGCAGAACCCTTGGTAATCGAGACGGTACGACACCGGCCGGCGGTGCAGGAGATCCCGCCACCGGTGATGGCCGAATCCGCGCCGACGCGTGGTAGTGAGTACGCGGCCTTGTTGCGGCAGGTACGGCAAGCGGGTCTGCTCGACCGGCGAATGCGGTATTACGGGTGGAAAACCGCGTTCACCGCAACGGCTTTCGCGGCCGGATGGGCGGCACTGTGGGTGATCGGCGACTCGTGGTGGCAACTAGGCACCGCGGTCTTCCTGGCCGCTGTATTCGCGCAGCTCGCGTTCCTCGGACATGATGCCGGGCACAAACAGATCTTCCGAACCCGTCGTGCCAATCATCTGTACGGGCTCATCGTTGGGAATCTCGCCACCGGAGTGAGCATCGGCTGGTGGACCAGCAATCACAACCGTCATCATGCGCACCCCAACACCGAGGGCGCGGACCCCGACGTCGCGGGAATCCTGGCCCACTCCGGCGAACGAGCGATCACCGGAAAAGGCTGGCGGCGCTTCGTCTTCCGCTACCAGGCCTGGCTCTTCTTCCCGATGCTGTTCCTCGAGGCGGGCAGCCTGCACAACTCGAGCGTGCGCGCCGTGTTGAAATGGCCCATCCCACACCGTATCCGGGAGGCCGCGTTGCTCTCCGCACACGCGATCGCCTACCCGACCGCGGTCTTCCTGGCGCTGTCACCGGTCAAGGCGCTGGCCTTCATCGCTGTCCAGCAGGGCCTGTTCGGCTTCTACATGGGCTGCACCTTCGCGCCCAATCACAAAGGCATGGCCGTTCTCTCCGCCGACGACAACACCGACTTCCTCCGCCGGCAAGTCCTGACCTCCCGGAACGTACGCGGCGGACCCCTGATCGACCTCGCGCTGGGCGGACTCAACTACCAGATCGAACACCACCTCTTCCCCTCCATGCCCCGGCCCGCCCTCCGCAGCGCCCAACCCCTGGTCCGAGCCTTCTGCGCCGAACTCGCCATCCCCTACGCCGAGACCTCCCTCCTCACCTCCTACAGCCAAGCCCTCCGCCACCTGAACACCGTCGCCCGCCACACCCGCTCCGCGAATAGCGCGGACCGATCTATCCACCCGCTTTCGGACGAGGCCCTGGCACAGGCGGCAGGTTCGCGTCTACCGGCGGACACCGCGGGGTGACGGTGGCAGACAGCGCGCCTACTTCGTACCTCAGTGGTCGTGGTCGTCCTCGCCGTGCGGGTGGCCGTGGGCGAGTTCGTCCTCGCTGGCGTCGCGGATGTCGACGACCTTGACGGTGAAGTGCAAGCGCTGACCGGCAAGCGGATGGTTGGCGTCGATGGTCACCTCGTCGCCGTCGACCTGGCGGACGGTGACGATCTGCGAATCGCCGTCCGGCGCCTCGGCGTGGAACTCCATTCCGGGCTCGAGCTCGTCCACGCCCTCGAACATGTCGCGGGGCACGGCGCTGACCAGTTCGGCCAGGTACTCACCGTAGGCGTCCTCGGGCTCCACCACGACGACCAGCTCGTCGCCGGTGTTCTTGCCCTCGAGGGCCTGCTCCAGGCCCGGCACGATGTTGTCCGCGCCGTGCAGGTACACCAGCGGCGCCTCGCCGACGGAAGTGTCCAGCACCTCGCCGTCATCGGCCTTCAGCGTGTATTCGATGGAGACAACCTTGTCAGCGGCGATCGACATGGCGGTAACCCTTTCACAGAGGAATCCGGACCGCGCAAATGTATCCCGTCAACTTTCCGGCGCCTGCTCGGCGTGTCCGCCGGGCGCTAGCGGGCCGCCACTGCTAAGAACCCCATCGTGCCCGATGCATTTTGGCATTTCGTTGCCGCACTGTCCGTTTCCGCCACCGCAGTGGTCGCGCCCGCGACCGCACTGGCCGCACCACCGTCCACGCCGGAATGCGCGACCACCCTGTCCGCCGCCGAGAACGACGAGATCGCCCGGCTCGCCGATACCGGCACGCTCGCCGGCGACGACGAACTCGCACTGCTCGAGGACGCCGTGTCCCGCGACCACCTGATCACCCGGATCCTCGAGCAGCACGCGGACCGCCGGGGCAGCTTCGCCACCGGTCTGGACGTCGTCGAGCAGCAGGCGGTGCTGCCGCTGCAGCGCGATCCGCAAGCGTTCGCCGACCCGGAGTACGCGCACCGGGTCAGCTTCGATCTGCTGCGCCGGTTCCTCGACAATGTGCATGCCGAGTTCGGCGGCGGCACGCCGGAACCACACTGGGCCAACTACTTCGCGCTCGCCGCGGACTGCGCGGCCTCGCCCGGCCGGGTCGCGCTCGCCGGCTACAACGCGCATCTGATCGTCGATCTGCCACGGGCGGTCGCCGAGGCCGGATCGACACCGGCCGACGCCGGGGACTACTTCAAGATCGTGGCCAGCATCGCCCAGACCGGCGATGTCATCACCGAGCGGACCGACCGGATCTACCACGCGAACATGGGACCGCTGTGGCGGTTCTACTTCTTTGGCGAAGGGCTCGATCAGGTGCTCGGCCAGGGCGTCGCCACCAAGCCGCTGCTGGTCGCCGCCGACCTCGGGGCCAATGTGACGATCTTCGCCAACGGACTCGCCCTCGCGAATCCCGCACTGACGACGGCGACGGCCGCGGAGATCGAACTGGAGCGACAGACCACGGAACGCGCGTTCGACATCCTGGCCCGGCTCAACGGAATCTGAGATCCCATCGTCAGGCGAAAGCAGCTGCCCGGCAGCGGCTTTCGCCTGGCTCGCGCTATCGGCTCAGTGGGCCGAGAGGCTGCTGAGGAGTCCCGAGAGGGGGTTGGACGCGGAGGAGCCGGAGCCGCCACCCGACGGGGTGCAGTCGACGACGTTCACGGTGGTGGTCTTGGTGCTGACCACCTCCTGCGTCGCCTCGAGCGTGTGAGAGCCGGTGGTGGTGGGCGTCCAGCTGAAGGTGGCCTGGCTGTTGGACACCTTGGAGTTGCCGACCTGGGTGTCATTGTCGGTCAGCGACACGTCGAACAGGAACGAGGTCGCGGTGACGGCGACGGTGACGGTGGTGGCCTGGTTGACGCAGACCTGGCTGCCGCCGACCGTGATTCCGGTGACCAGCGCGCTCGCATCGGGGGCGGTCAGGGCGGCGACGGCGGCCGCGGCGCCGAACACCGTCGCGCCGATTCCGGCTCGGCGGGAATTCTTCATGATGGTGCTCCTCACGTATCGCTCACGACAGCGTGAGCAATGAGAAACGATAACGCTTCACTGTTGCGATCGGAGTGGATTGCCCGAGACCCACTTCGCCGTCGCCACTGCCGATTCGGCGTCGCTGGCAGAATCCGGGGCATGGCCCAATCTTCGGTTTCGACCACGTCGCCGGCGGTCGGTCGGGCGCTCGACATCCTCGTCCGATTGGCCCAGGGTCCGGGCCCGGTCCGGGCCGCGGCACTCGCCCGCGATCTGGGACTGCCGCGCTCGTCCGTCTACCACATCCTGTCGGTGCTGGTGGACCGCGGATTCGTGGTGTACGTGCCGGGCGAACAGGCCTACGGGCTGGGCGTGACGTCCTTCGAGATCGGTTCGGCCTACCTGCGCCACGAACCGCTGGAACGGCTGGCTCAGCCGATTCTGCACCAGCTGGCCAGGCAGCTCGGGCAGGCCGTGCATCTGGGCATTCTGCACGGCAACGAGACCGTCTACCTGCTCAAGGAACGCCCCGGCTCCGGTCCGGCCGCGGAGGTCTCGCTGATCACCGATATCGGGGTTCGGCTGCCGTCGCATCTGACCGCGAACGGGCGGGCGATTCTCGCCTCGCTACCCGATGCCCAGGTGAAAGCGTTGTACGCCAAGCGTTCCGACTTCATCACCCGTACCGGGCGCGGACCCCGGACCTTGACCGAGCTGCGCCGGGACCTGGAACAGATCCGCGCCCGCGGCTGGGCCGAGGAGGTGGAACTGGTGACGGCGGGCCTGCGGTCGGTCGGCACGGCGGTGTTCGACCACAACAGCCGTCCGGTCGCGGCCCTCAGCACCACATGGCGCACGCTGTCCTATCCCGAGCCGGAGGTGGTGGGCCAGGCCCTGCGGTGGGGCGCGGAGCGCCTGACCTCGCGAATCGCGGGTCAGGCACCGGTAGCGCGGTGACTCGGCACCCCTGCTTGTGAGACCCCTCACAGCGGTTGTATGTTGTTGTATATACAACCGCCGCAACGGGGAGATTTCCGACAATGACGCAGGACTGGGACGACGACCTCTACGCACGCATGGCAGACCACACCCTGGCGAAGGCGTACTCCCGGTCCCTGCCCGAGTGGTACAAACACGATTTCGACCCCGGCCGGGCCGCCGCCGACATCGCCCGCATCGAAACGCTGCACCCCGACTCGTGCGACGTGGCTCTGCACCCACCCACCGGACGGGCGCGCGGACGGTTGCGGCTCACGCTCTACATCGCCGGTGCGGCCGTCTCGCTCAGCCGCATCCTGCCGGTCATCCAGTCCCTCGGCGTGGAAGTCCTGGACGAACGCACCTACCCGGTCGACGATTCGGCCGGAAACCAATGCTGGATATACGACTTCGGCCTGGCCTTCGACAGCGAACCGGCGCCCGACGACGGCACGCACACCCGCTTCACCGAAGCCTTCGCCGCCGCCTGGCGGGGCGACGCCGAGAGCGACACCTTCAACCGCCTGGTGCTGGGCGCGGGATTGGCCTGGCGTCCGGTGTCGGTACTGCGGGCGTACGCGAAGTACCTGCGACAGAGCGGATTCCCGTACAGCCCGGAACGGATCGCGGAAGTCCTTGCCGCACACCCCGAATCCGCGCGGCTGCTGGCAGACCTGTTCCACGCGCGGTTCGCGCCGGACGGGCACTCCGCATCCGCCGAGGCCGACGTGACCGACCGGCTCAACGACGCCATCGGCCGGGTCGTCGGGCTCGAAGCGGACCGCATTCTGCGCGCCCTCACCACGCTGGTGCGGAACACGCTGCGCACCAACTACTTCGTGCGCGACGGCCATGCGACGGCACTGTCGATCAAGCTGGACCCGCAGCGAATCGACGAACTCCCCCATCCCAGGCCACGATTCGAGATCTTCGTCTACTCGCCCCGGGTCGAGGGCGTGCATCTGCGGTTCGGCGCCGTGGCGCGCGGCGGCCTGCGCTGGTCGGACCGCAAGGAGGACCTGCGCACCGAGGTCCTCGGACTGGTCAAGGCGCAGGCGGTGAAGAACGCCGTCATCGTGCCGGTCGGCGCCAAGGGCGGATTCGTCGTCAAACAACCCCCGCGGGCCACCGGCGACGACGCGGCCGACCGCGCCGCCCACCTGGCCGAGGGCATCGCCTGCTACCGGCAGTTCATCGCCGGCCTGCTCGACGTCACCGACAATATCGACGCGGCCACGGGAGCCGTGCTCCCGGCCCGCGACGTCGTCCGCCACGACGGCGACGACACCTACCTGGTGGTGGCCGCGGACAAGGGCACCGCGACCTTCTCCGATATCGCCAACGATGTCGCGGCGGGCTACGGCTTCTGGCTCGGCGACGCGTTCGCCTCGGGCGGATCGGTCGGCTACGACCACAAGGCGATGGGCATCACCGCCCGCGGCGCGTGGGAGAGCGTCGAACGCCACTTCCACGAAATGGGCCGCGACACCAGCACCGCCGACTTCACGGTGGCCGGGATCGGCGACATGAGCGGCGACGTCTTCGGCAACGGCATGCTGCTCAGCGAGCACATCAGGCTGGTCGCCGCGTTCGACCACCGGCACATCTTCCTCGACCCGCAGCCGCGGGCCGCGATCTCCTACGCCGAACGCCGGCGACTGTTCGAACTGCCCCGCTCGTCCTGGGCGGACTACGATCCCACCCTGATCAGCGCCGGCGGCGGGGTGTGGCCGCGATCGGCGAAATCGGTGCCCCTCAGTCCCGAAGTCCGTGCCGTACTTGGGCTTCCGGAGTCGGTCACGGCGGCGCCACCGAACGAGGTGATCCGCGCGATCCTGCGCGCACCCGTCGACCTGCTGTGGAACGGCGGCGTGGGTACCTACGTCAAGGCCGCCGCCGAATCACACGCCGACGTCGGCGACAAGGCCAATGACGGCGTGCGGGTGAACGCCGCCGACGTGCGGGCCACCGTGGTCGGCGAGGGCGGCAACCTCGGATTCACCGCACGCGGCCGCATCGAATACGCCTGCGGCGGAGGCAGAATCAACACCGACGCCCTGGACAACTCGGCCGGGGTCGACTGCTCCGACCACGAAGTGAACATCAAGATTCTGCTGGACGGCATGATGTCGGCGGGCCGGGTGGACCGGGCCGAACGCGACCGGCTGCTGGCCGACATGACTGGCGAGGTCGGCCGGATCGTCCTGCGGGACAACCGTTCCCAGAACCGGGTCCTGGGCGTGAGCCGGGCCGACGCGGCCGCCCGCATCGGCGTGCACGCCCGCATGATCGCGCAGCTGGAGGACCGGCGCGGACTGGTCCGGGTCCTGGAGGCGCTGCCCGACGAGAACGAGCTCACCCGGCGCGCCGACAGCGGCCGCGGTCTGACCTCCCCGGAACTGGCGACCCTGCTGGCGCACGCCAAACTCGCGATCAAGGACGAACTGCTCGCCGGCGACCTGCCCGACGACCCCGCGATGCACGATCACCTGCTCGCCTACTTCCCCGCCTCACTGCGAGAACGTTTCGGCGACAGCGTGTCCGAGCACCCGCTGCACCGCGAGATCGTGGCGACGCAGCTCGCCAACGATGTGATCGACCACGGCGGAATCAGTGTCGTCTTCCGGCTGGCCGAGGACTCCGCGGCCGGCGGGCCGGACGTGGTGCGCGCCTATCTCGTCGCCACCCGCGTCTTCGGACTGCACCGCCTCTGGCACGACATCGCCGCCAGCGGACTGCCGGCGGCGGTGACCAACGGGCTCGTCCGCACCACGCAGCGGGTGCTCGACCGGGCGGTTCGCTGGCTGCTGGCCAACCGCCCGCAGCCGCTCGACATCGCCACCGAGACAGCAAGATTCGCCCCGCGACTGGCGGCACACGCACACCTGGTCCCGGAATGGCTGCGCGACCGCGAACTGGCGGACCTGCACGGCCGCATCGCGGACTCGATCGACGCCGGGGTGCCGCACGAGCTGGCCGCCCGGGTGCACCTGCTGCTCGACCAGTTCGGGTTGCTCGACATCATCGAGGTCGCCGGCGCGGGCGGTCACGAGGTGGCCGACGTGGCCGGGCTGTACTACTCGCTGAGCCAGCATCTGGGCACAGTGCGCCTGCTGCAATCGGTTTCGCGACTGTCCACCGAGGACCGCTGGGGTTCGATGGCCCGCCTGGCCCTGCGCGACGACCTGTACGGATCCCTGCGCCTGCTGTGCCTGGCGCTCCTGGCGGACCGGCCCGATCCGGCCGAGCCGCCCGCCGACACCATCGCCCGGTGGGCGACCCGCAACGCCACCCGCATCCACCGGACCAGCTCCACCCTCACCGAAATCCTCGAGAGCCCGACCGCCGATGTGGCCGCCATGTCCGTGGCGGTGCGTCAGATCCGTGGCCTGGTCCGCACGGGGTAATCCCTCAGGAAGTCTGCGCGTCGAAGGTTCCCGCGAGCCGGTAGCGGGAACCGGGATGCAGCAGCCGCGCCGAACTGACCAGCCGGTCCTCCGACCAGGTGCGACGGCGGATCAGCAGACACGGCTCCGACTCGGCGAGCCCGAGCAGGGCGCACTCGTCGGGGGTCGGCAGCACCGCCTCCACCACATGCTCGCCGCGACCGAGCGGAGCCACCGACACCAGGTAGGTGTTGGGCGTCGTGGTCGTGAAGTCCTGTTCCAGATAGCGCGGCGCGAACTCGGGGTTCACGAAGCGATCCTCCAGCTGGATCGGCAGTCCATCCTCGAAATGCACCAGCTTCGAATGGAATACGGGACTGCCCTCGGCGACGCCGAGGTCCTGCGCGATCACCGAATCCGCCGGGCGCTGCTCCAGCGACACCACCTCGGCCCGATGCCGGTGGCCCCGGTCCCCGATCTCGTCGGCGATATTGCGCACCTCGACCAGCGCCGAACTGACCTTCCGCTCGGCCACGAACGTGCCGACACCGGTCAGCCGGACCACCAGACCGTCCGCGCTCAGCTCCCGCAGCGCGCGATTGATCGTCATGCGCGACAGTCCCAGCGCACCGACCAGCTGATTCTCCGACGGCAGCAGCTCGCCCTCCCGCCAGCGCCCCGAGATGATCTGCTCGGTGATCAGATCCTTGACGCGCTGATACGCCGGGGCTGCTCCACGGCCGCGAGCCCGATACAGCGACGCGATATCCACCTCGTCCATCGCCACATTCGTCACCTGTTCCACATCCTGCCCATCGGTGGACACCCGCCCGTTCGGGCCCAAGTGTATCGGCGCTCCGGCGACGCCCCACAGCGGTCAGGTGTCTCGGATCCGAGAATCTCTCGCGCCGACGCTGTTCCAGGCGTCGAATCCGGGGTGTTATGGGCGTCACGATCAGCCCATACACAGGAGTCCCGATGACCACCAACCCCACGTCCGGCCCCCGCCCGGTCCGTGCGCCGCGCGGCACCGAACTGAACTGCCTCGGCTGGCAGCAGGAGGGCGCCCTGCGCATGCTGATGAACAACCTCGACCCCGAGGTCGCCGAGCGTCCGGACGATCTGGTCGTCTACGGCGGCACCGGCCGCGCCGCCCGCAGCTGGGATGCCTACGACGCCATCGTGCGCACGCTGACCACCCTGAAAGACGATGAGACGCTGCTGGTTCAGTCCGGCAAGCCGGTCGGCGTGATGCGTACCAGCGAATGGGCGCCGCGCGTCCTGCTGGCCAACTCCAACCTCGTCGGCGACTGGGCCAACTGGGAGCAGTTCCGCAAGCTCGAGGCCGAGGGCCTCATGATGTACGGCCAGATGACCGCGGGCTCGTGGATCTACATCGGCAGCCAGGGCATCCTCCAGGGCACCTACGAGACCTTCGGCGCGGTGGCGCGCAAGCGTTTCGGCGGCACCCTCGCCGGCACCATCACCCTGACCGCCGGCGTCGGCGGCATGGGCGGCGCGCAGCCGCTCGCGGTGACCATGAACGACGGCGTGGCGCTGTGCGTCGACGTCGACGTCACCCGCATCGATCGCCGCATCGCGCACGGCTACCTCGACACCAAGGCCGAAAGCCTCGAAGCCGCACTGGAACTGGCCGTCCAGAAGCGCGACGCGCGGGAACCGCTGTCCATCGGCGTGGTCGGCAATGCCGCGGAGATCTTCCCGCGCCTGCTCGCCATGGGCGCGCCGATCGACATCGTGACCGACCAGACCTCGGCCCACGACCCGCTGTCCTACCTGCCGATCGGCGTCGACGTGGCCGACTGGCACCGCCGCGCCGCCGAGGATCCCGCCTGGTTCACCACCGAGGCCCGCAAGTCCATGGCCGCTCACGTCGAGGCCATGGTCGGCTTCCAGGACGCCGGCGCCGAGGTGTTCGACTACGGCAACTCCATCCGCGACGAGGCCCGCAAGGGCGGCTACGAGCGCGCCTTCGAATTCCCGGGATTCGTGCCCGCGTACATCCGGCCGCTGTTCGAAGAGGGCCTGGGCCCGTTCCGCTGGGCCGCCCTGTCCGGCGACCCGAAGGACATCGCCGCCACCGACCAGGCCATTCTCGAGCTGTTCCCGGAGAACGAGCACCTCGAGCGCTGGATCACCATGGCCGGGGAGAAGGTCCACTTCGAGGGCCTGCCCGCCCGCATCTGCTGGCTCGGCTACGGCGAACGCCACCGGGCGGGACTCAAGTTCAACGAGATGGTCGCCTCCGGAGAACTGTCCGCGCCGGTCGCCATCGGCCGTGACCACCTGGACTCCGGTTCCGTCGCCTCCCCCTATCGCGAGACCGAGGCCATGGCCGACGGCTCCGACGCCATCGCCGACTGGCCGCTGCTCAATGCCCTGGTCAACACCGCGTCCGGGGCATCATGGGTGTCGATCCACCACGGCGGCGGAGTGGGCATGGGCCGTTCCATCCACGCCGGGCAGGTGTGCATCGCCGACGGCACCGAACTGGCCGCCCGCAAGCTCGAGCGGGTGCTGTCCAACGATCCCGCCATGGGCGTGATCCGCCACGTCGATGCCGGTTACCAGCACGCGGCAGATGTCGCCGCCACGCGCGGCGTCCGAATCCCGATGCAGGAGAACTGAACTCACATGCACAACGAATCCGGGCAGTGGACGGTCATCGACAATATCGGCACCCTGGTGACCAATGATCCCGAGATCGGCGCGGGCCCGCTCGGCGTGATCCGGGATGCGGCGGTGGTGCTCGGCGACGGCCTGATCCAGTGGGTCGGCCCGCGGACGCACCTGCCCGAGGGCAGCGCCGGCACCCGGGTGGACCTGGAAGGCCGTGCCGCCCTGCCCGGATTCGTCGACAGCCACGCGCATCTGGTGTTCGGCGGTGAGCGGTCGGAGGAATTCGCGGCCCGCATGACGGGCGCGCCCTACAGCGCGGGCGGCATCCGGACGACCATTGCCGCGACCCGGGCGGCCACCGACTCGACGCTGAGCGCCAATGTCGCCCGGCTGGTCGCCGAGGCCCTCCGGACCGGAACCACCACGATCGAAACGAAGTCGGGCTACGGGCAGACCGTTGCCGATGAGTTGCGGAGCCTCGAGATCGCGGCCCGGCACACGTCGGAGACGACCCTGCTGGCGGCGCATGTCACGCCGCTGGAATTCGCCGGGCGCACCGACGATTACGTGCGGCTGGTCATCGACGAGATGATTCCGGCGTGCGCCTCGCACGCCGGCTGGATCGACGTCTTCTGCGAGGAGGGCGCCTTCGACGCCGACCAGTCGCGTGCAGTGCTCGAGGCCGGTATCGCGGCCGGGCTCACGCCGCGGGTGCACGGCAACCAGCTCAGCTACGGCGCCGGCGTCCAGCTGGCGGCCGAGCTGGGCGCGGCCTCGGTCGATCACGTCACCTACACCACCGGCGAGGACATCGAGGCGCTGGCGGCGAGCAGCACGGTCGCCACCCTGCTGCCGGGGGCCGACTTCTCCACGCGCAATAAATATCCCGACGCGCGGGCCCTGCTCGACGCGGGCGTGACCGTCGCACTGGCCGCCGACTGCAATCCGGGCACCTGCTACACCACGAGCATTCCGTTCTGCATCGCACTGGCCGTGCGCGAAATGCACATGAGCCCGGACGAAGCCGTGTGGGCGGCGACCGCGGGCGGCGCGGCGGCCTTGCGGCGCAACGACATCGGCCACATCCGGGTCGGCGCGCGCGCCGATCTGATCGCACTGGACGCGCCCTCGCACCTGTACCTGGCATACCGGCCGGGAGTGGCGCTGGTGCGCGAGATCTGGAAGGACGGACACCGGCTGTGACCGCTGTCGATCATCCGCCCGCCCCCTGGTCCGGTCGCGACGACGGCCCGGGCCCGGCACATCTGCGCTGGCACAGCGCGATATCCCCGTTCACCCCCGAAACCCCGCCCGGGGCAAGCGTTCTGGTCGGATTCCGCAGCGATGAGGGGGTCCGCCGCAACAAGGGGCGGACCGGAGCTGCCTCCGGCCCGGCCGCCCTGCGGCAGGCACTGTCGTCCATGGCGCTACCCCGCCCGGCACGCGTCATGGACGCCGGTGACGTGGCGGTCGAGGACGGGGATCTCGAATCCGGTCAGCGGCGACTGGGCGCGGTGGTGACCGCATTGCTCGACGGCGGGCATTTCGTGACGGTGCTCGGCGGTGGCCACGAGGTGGCCTACGCCAGCTATCTCGGCATCGCCGCCGGGGCCGCGGTCGCGGCCGGGGCACGGCTGGGGGTGCTCAACCTCGATGCCCATTTCGATCTGCGCGCCGACCCGACGCCCAGTTCCGGGACACCCTTCCGGCAGATGGCCGAGGATGAGGCGGCAGCGGGGCGGGCGCTCGACTATGCGGTGCTCGGCATCTCGCAGCCGAGCAACACCGTGGCACTGTTCGACACGGCCGCGGCGCTGGGAGTGCGCTATCGGCTCGACGAGGACTGCACCGTCGCGGATCTGCCCGGGGTGCAGGGTTTCGTCGAGGAGTTCCTGGCCACCGTCGATGTCGTGTATCTGACCATTGACCTGGATGTGCTCCCCGCACCGGTCGCGCCCGGCGTCAGCGCTCCGGCCGCGTACGGCGTGCCGCTCGAGGTGATCGAGCGGGTGTGTGACCTGGTCGCGGGCAGCGGCAAGCTGGCGCTGCTGGATGTGGCGGAGCTGAATCCGGAGCTCGATATCGACCACCGGACCGCGCGCACGGCCGCTCGGCTGATCCACCGGATCGCGACTCGGCGCGACGGCCAACTAAATTAGTTGCCGTTGTGTAACTACCCGCTCTTGACACAGTTGTATAGACAGCCCTATACATATGTGAACGCACTCACAATCCCTGTCGGGCTGCGTTATGAACAACACCAGGGAGTCCGATCCGTGAAAGACATCTCCTCGACCCTGACCCGGGGTCTGACCGCCCGCCACATCCGATTCATCGCACTCGGTTCGGCCATCGGCACCGGCCTCTTCTACGGATCGGCCGAGGCGATCAAACAGGCCGGCCCTTCGGTGCTGCTGGCCTACCTGATCGGCGGCGCCGTGATCTTCATCGTGCTGCGGGCGCTGGGCGAAATGGCGGTCCGCAATCCGGTGTCCGGGTCGTTCGGTGAGTACGCCAGCCAGCACATCGGCCCGCTGGCCGGGTTCATGACCGGCTGGACCTACATCTTCGAGATGGTCATCGTGCTGCTGGCCGACACCACCGCCTTCGGTGTCTACATGGGGTTCTGGTTCCCGGATGTCCCCCGGTGGATCTGGGTGCTGGCGATCGTCTTCTTCATCGGCGCGATCAACCTGCTCAACGTCAAGGTGTTCGGCGAGCTCGAGTTCTGGTTCAGCCTGATCAAGGTGGTCGCGATCATCGCCATGATCGCGGGCGGAACCGCCGTACTGATCTGGGGATTCGGCATCCATGACACCAGCACGGGCCTGTCCAACCTGCACGCCGGAGGCGGATTCTTCGCCAACGGCGTGGGCGGCTTCCTCGGGTGCTTCGCGATCGTCATGTTCGCGTTCGGCGGTTCGGAGATCATCGGCGTCACCGCGGGCGAGGCGGAGAATCCCGAGCAGACGATTCCGCGGGCGATCAATACCGTCCCCGCCCGCATCATGCTGTTCTACGTCCTGACCCTGACCGTGATCATGGCCGTCACGCCGTGGAACCAGATCGGCGACGAGGGCAGTCCGTTCGTGCAGATCTTCAAGAGCCTGGGCCTGGGGTCCGCGGCGACCGTGCTGAACGTCGTGGTGATCACGGCCGCGCTGTCGGCCATCAACAGCAATATCTTCGGCGCGGGCCGGATGATGTACGGCATGGCCCTGCGCGGGCAGGCTCCGGCCGTGATGCGGCGGGTCTCCCGCAACGGTGTGCCGTGGATGACGGTCGTGATCATGGTGTCGGCCCTACTGGTCGGCGTGATGCTCAACTACCTGATCCCGGACCGGGTCTTCGTGGTCATCGCCTCCATCGCCACCTTCGCCACGGTCTTCGTCTGGCTGATGATCCTGGTGTCCCACTTCCGCTCGCGGCAGCAGATGAGCGCGGAAGAGGCTGCCGCGCTGAAGTTCCCGGTGCCGCTGTGGCCCTACCTGCCGATCTTCGCCATCGCGGGCCTGGCCTTCGTGATCGTCCTGCTCGCCTTCGACGCCGACACCCGGGTGGCGCTCGTCGTCGGAGCCGTCTGGCTGGTCCTGCTCACCGCCGCCTATCGGCTGTGGGTCCGGCCCGCAACGCAACCCGCACCGGTGGCCCTCACGGACCCGGCGCCCGAAATCGCTCTTCCCTGACCGCACAGCTCTTCCTGAGCGCAGAGCTCTTCCCTGACCGCAGATTGGATTGGACAACAACACGATGAACGCGAACACCCTCCGACTTTCCGAGCAGCACGCCGCGGCGGCATCCGACACCGAAGTTGTCGTCGGCGTCGGCGCCCTCACCCCCGAGGACGTGGTCCGGGTCGCCCGTGGCAATGCCACCGTGCGGCTGTCGGAGGACGCGCTCACCGTGATCGGGGCGAGCCGCACCCGGATCGAGGCGCTGGCGGCCGACCCGAAGCCGGTCTATGGCGTATCGACCGGTTTCGGCGCCCTGGCCACCCGGCACATTCCGCTGGAACTGCGAACTCAGTTGCAGCGCAGCCTGGTTCGCTCGCACGCGGCCGGTTCGGGGCCCGAGGTCGAGCGTGAGGTGATCCGTGCCCTGATGCTGCTGCGGCTGTCCACGCTGGCAACCGGCCGGACCGGCGTGCGCGTGGAGGTCGCCCAGGCGTACGCGGCGCTGCTGTCGGCGGGGATCACGCCGGTCGTGCACGAGTACGGCAGCCTCGGCTGTTCCGGCGACCTGGCTCCCCTGTCGCATGTCGCCCTCGCGGTGATGGGCGAGGGCATGGTCCGCGATGCGGACGGCACGCTCATGCCCGCCGCGCAGGCGCTGGCCGCGGCCGGTCTCGAGCCGATGGTGTTCGCGGAGAAGGAGGGCCTGGCGCTGATCAACGGCACCGACGGCATGCTCGGCATGCTCGTACTGGCCTGCCACGACCTGCACCGGCTTTTCCGCCTGGCCGACGTGACCGCGTCGATGAGCGTCGAGGGCCTGCTCGGCACCGACAAGGTGTTCGCCGCCGACCTGCAGGCCCTGCGCCCGCAGCCGGGTCAGGCGCTCGCCGCCTCGAATATGGTTCGGCTGCTGCAGGGTTCGGGCATCGTGGCCAGCCACGCCACCCCCGACTGCACGGTGGTGCAGGACGCCTACTCGCTGCGCTGTGCCCCGCAGGTCGCGGGCGGCGCGCGCGACACCCTCGCGCACGCCGAACGGATCGCGTCCTACGAACTGTCCAGCGCCGTGGACAATCCGGTGGTCACCCTCGACGGCCGGGTGGAGTCCAACGGCAATTTCCACGGTGCGCCGGTGGCCTACGTGCTGGACTTCCTGGCCATCGTGGTCGCCGATGTGGCCAGCATCAGCGAGCGCCGCACCGACCGCTTCCTGGACCGGGCCCGCAACCACGGCCTGCCGCCGTTCCTGGCCGACGATCCCGGCGTCGACAGCGGCCACATGATCGCCCAGTACACGCAGGCCGCGATCGTCTCCGAGCTCAAGCGCCTGGCCGCGCCCGCGAGCGTGGACTCGATCCCCTCCTCGGCGATGCAGGAGGACCACGTGTCGATGGGCTGGTCCGCGGCTCGCAAGCTGCGCCGCGCCATCGACGGCCTGACCCGGGTGCTGGCCATCGAGGCCCTCACCGCGGCCCGCGCCCTGGATCTGCGGGCTCCGCTGGAACCGTCCCCCGCGACCGCCGCGGTCCGCGACCGGATTCGTGAGGTGGTCGAGGGACCGGGCGCCGACCGCTACCTGGCACCGGAGATCGAAGCGGTCGTGCAGCTGGCGGCCTCGGGCGAGTTGCTGGCCGGCGCCGAATCCGTGGTGGGCCCGCTGTCCTGAGTGCGGGGTTACCCGCCGAGCAGGCCCTTGGCGATGTGGGTGACCTGAATTTCGTTGCTGCCCGCGTAGATCATGAGCGACTTGGCGTCGCGGGCGAGCTGCTCCACCTTGTACTCGGCCATGTAGCCGTTGCCGCCGAAGAGCTGCACGGCCTCCATGGCGACCTCGGTGGCCGCGCGCGAGGAGTACAGCTTCATGGCCGAGGCCTCGGCGAGGGAGACCTTCTCGCCCGCGGCGGTGCGCTCGATGGCGTTGAACACCATGTTCTGCACATTGATTCGCGCGATCTCCATCTCGGCCAGCTTGAGCTGGATGAGCTGGAACTGGGCGATCTCCTTGCCCCAGAGCTTGCGTGACTTGGCGTAATCGACGCTGAGCCGGTGGCATTCGTTGATGATGCCCAACGCCAGCGAGGCGATGCCGATGCGCTCGGCGGCGAAAGACTCCTTGGCACTGTCCTTTCCGTCGCCCTTGGCCGGATTCTCGGTTTCGCCGAGCAGCCGGTCGGGGGTGATACGGACATTGTCGAAGAACAGTTCTCCGGTGGGCGAGGAGTTCATGCCCATCTTCTTGAAGGCGGCGCTCTGGGTGAAGCCGGGCATGCCCTTGTCGAGCACGAAGGTGAGGACCTTGCGGTCGCGGCGGTCGGTGCCGTCCTCCTCGTCGAGCTTGGCGTAGACGACGGTGACGTCCGCGTACGGGCCGTTGGTGATGAAGGTCTTCCGGCCGTTGAGGATGTAGTCCTCGCCGTCGCGGCGGACGTAGGACTTCATGCCGCCGAAAGCGTCCGAGCCCGAATCGGGTTCGGTGATGGCCCAGGCGCCGACCTTCTCGAAGGTGACCAGCTCGGGCAGCCAGCGCTTCTTCTGCGCCAGGGTGCCGCGGCTGCGAATGGTGCCGACGGTGAGGCCGAGGCTCACGCCCATCGAGGCCACCAGGCCCAGGCTGATGCCGGCGAGTTCACTGTTGAGGATCACGCCCATGCTGCCCGATCCGCTGAACCCGCCGCCGGGCTTGCCCGGCTTGTTCTCGGCGCCACCCTCTTCCCGCGCAAAGGCCTTCTCCAGCCCTTCCCGGGCGAGCTCGTCCAGGCCGAAGGTCGCGTACAGCTTGCGGATGGTGTCGAAGGGCTGCAGCGCACCACTTTCCAGCTGCTCGACGTTCGGTTTGATCTCCTTGTCGATGAATCCGCGCAGGGCGTCGCGGAACATCAGGTCTTCGTCGGACCACTGGTACATGTAGTGAACTCCCGAGGGCTCGCCGGAACGGTTACCCCCGAATATAGAACACGTTCTACTTCAGGGGTGGCGGAGCTCAGCCCGGGACTTCCGTGGGCGGGTTGGGGGTGGTGATGGCGGCGGCCGGAGCCGATGTGACGGCCACGTCGCCGGATTCGAGATAGCGGACAACCGCATCGTCGACGGGCGCGTTGCCGCGGCCGAACGAACCGTGGTCGGTACCGTCCACCCAGACCAGGGTGCCGTTCAGGGCGGCGGCCATGACGGGACCGCCCGCGGCGGGGGTGGCGGTGTCGCGGGTGCTCTGCAGGATCAGTGGGCGGGTCGCCAGGCCGGTGCCGTCGACACGGATGCGGTCGGACGAGGCGGGCCAGGCTCCGCAGAACGCGCCGGAAGCCTGCAGGCGGGAGAAGAATGCGAAAATGCCTGGTCGTGCCACTCGGATGCCGCACGGTCTGTACCAGATTCGCGATCCGCCCCGACACCTCGTCCGCACTGGGCGTCTGCCCCGGCGCAGTGAGCGCACCGCCGGCACCGCCGAGCGCCGGATCGAGCCGGGCCAGCCAACCGCCGCCCTGCGCATCAACCTGCCGAACCCATTCGGCGGCAACAGCATTGCGCGTATCACCCAACCCGTAGACGGCGTCATTGGCGGCGATCCAATCGAACAGTTCGGTGAACCCCGCCTCCCGCGCCTGCCATCCCTGCGCGAACTGCTCCCGCCAATCCCACTGCGGATTCACATTCCCGTCCAGCACCATGTGATCGACATGCGGACCGAACAGAGTCGCGTACGCGGCCCCCAGGAACGTGCCGTACGAACCGCCGTAGAAATCGATCCGATCGACACCGAGCGCCTGCCGCGCCTGGTCCAGGTCCCCCGCCAGGGTCTCGGTAGTGATAGTGCGCGGATAACCGGGATCAGCACTCTCACATGCAGATCGATCGGTCACCGGGATGATCACCGCCGTGGTCGTCCTACACTGCAGCGGCGTCGCCCACCGCAACCCACGCGGCTGCACCGCAATCTCATCGAACTCCCGATGCAACTCAGGCGCCGTCACATTTCGTGGCCTCCAAAACCCGAGAGCATCCGCCCCCGGCCCACATTCCGGATGGGGGCAGGCCGCACACGGATTCGGCTTCGGCACCGTTCATCAGCCCAATCCAGACGACCTGCCGGACCAGACCAGAAGCCGAAGGTTCGGGCGGGTCGAATTCGGCGGTAGCGAGCGGCGACGTCGTTCAGGGCTGCCGGTGGTGAATCGCCCGCACGACAGGGGTTTCGTGGCACCCCCGAACAAGACGCCGCTGCTGCTCGCCAATGGTTTCCTGGCCCGCCGCGGGCTGAAGAAAGCGCGACGGGAGGGGCTGCTGGAATCGCTGTGACCGAGGGCCTCCCCGCGTCTTCCGGCGAGATGGCTCACTCCGAGAATCGGAGCAGGGTGAGTGAGGGCCGCAGCGCGCGCACGACCGGGGCACTCGCGACCCGGCGCAGCAGCGGGGAAGCCCATCGGCCCCGCCCGGGCGGCGGGATGAGGTCCTCGGACGCAACGACTCCCGGAATTCGGGTGGGCAGCCGGCGCGCCTGACGGAGGGACTGGCTGGACGGCATCGGTGGGGCGATATAGCGGTCGCTGAGGCGCACCCTGCCCTTCATCGTCAGCGCGCTGAATACGCGCGGGATGGAGTCGTAGAGGAGGATGCCGCCGGGAAAATGTCCGGCCAGGTCCTCGATCAGCAGGTGGACCTCGGCGGGCGGGAGGTACATGAACAGGCCTTCGGCGGTGACCACCGCGGGGCCGGAGGGCACTTCGTCGAGCCAGGACCGGTCGAGCACCGAGCGGGCCAGGCGGGTGATCGCGGGGGCCGGAGGTAGCAGTCGCTGCTGGGCGGCAACCATTTCCGGCAGGTCGAGGGAGAACCAGGCGGCCGCGGGTTCACCCAGACGCCAGTACGTTGTTTGCAGGCCCTCACCGAGTGCGACCACCGGCCCAGCGGGGTGGGTGGCGAGGAAGCCGGCGATGATCTCGTCGATCACCATCGCGCGCAACGGGTGGACCTGGCTGGGTGGCCCGAATCGCTCGAAGTCCTCCCCGGCCAGCGCACGGTAGAGCCGGACCGCCTCGTCGTCGGCGTAGCCGGAATCCGAGCGCAGCGCCTCCTCGGCCCGGTTGCGCAGCGTCCACAACGCTGTCTCGGGCACGCCAGTCAGTTCGGCTTGGGTCATCTGCCTTTCCTTCCCACCGTGCGTGTTTCGCAATGAAGGCCGAGAGGGGGTGCAGTGATGAGCGGCAGTGGCCGAATCAGCACCGCGGCGGCGCGTAAGTTGTTGCCGGAAACAGTCATACGTGCACTATCCCGGCCGAGGTGTGTCGGTGGATTGGACAAATGTTCCCGGAGGGCCGGCGATCATGGCCTGCGCCGCGGCTAAAGGCCCTCGGGCTCAGCGTCATCCGAGGCGGGCGGCGCGCCGTCGCCGCCTCGGATGGTCCAGAGGAGGCCGTCGAGTTCGTCGGGTTTGATGAGGACGTCTCGGGCCTTGGAGCCTTCCGACGGGCCTACGACGCCACGGGTTTCCATCAGGTCCATGAGGCGGCCGGCCTTGGCGAAGCCGACGCGGAGTTTGCGTTGCAGCATGGAGGTGGAACCGAATTGGGAGGTGACGACCAGTTCGATGGCCTGCAGGAGGAGGTCGAGGTCGTCGCCGATGTCGGGGTCGACGTCCTTCTTCTCGCCGGCCTTGGCGGCGGTGACGCCCTCCTGGTAGTCGGGTTCGGCCTGGGTTTTGGCGAAGTCGACGACGGCCGCGATCTCCTCGTCGGAGATGAAGGCGCCCTGCAGACGGGTCGGTTTGCTTGCGCCCATGGGCAGGAACAGGCCGTCACCCATGCCGATGAGTTTCTCCGCGCCCGGCTGGTCCAGGATGACGCGCGAGTCGGTCAGCGACGAGGTCGCGAAGGCCAGGCGGGACGGGACATTCGTCTTGATCAGACCGGTGACCACGTCGACCGAGGGCCGCTGGGTGGCCAGCACCAGGTGAATGCCTGCGGCACGGGCCTTCTGGGTGATGCGGACGATGGCGTCCTCGACATCACGCGGCGCGGTCATCATGAGGTCGGCGAGCTCGTCCACGATGGCCAGGATGTACGGGTAAGGGCGGTAGACCCTTTCGCTGCCCAGCGGCGCGGTGATCTGGCCGGACTTCACCTTCCGGTTGAAGTCGTCGATATGGCGGACCTTGTTGGCCTGCATGTCCTGATACCGCTGCTCCATCTCCTCCACCAGCCAGGCCAGCGCCGCCGCGGCCTTCTTGGGCTGGGTGATGATGGGGGTGATCAGGTGCGGAATGCCCTCGTAGGGCGTCAGTTCCACCATCTTGGGGTCGATGAGGATCATGCGGACCTCATCGGGGGTGGCCCGGCACAGCAGTGAGACCAGCATAGAGTTGACGAAGCTGGACTTACCCGAACCGGTCGAACCGGCCACCAGCAGGTGCGGCATCTTGGCCAGGTTGGCCGCCACGAACTCGCCCTCGATGTTCTTGCCCAGACCGATCACCAGCGGATGATGGTCGTTGCGGGTGCTCGAGGCCTTCAGCACGTCGGCCAGGCGCACCAGTTCGCGGTCCGCGTTCGGCACCTCGATGCCGACGGCCGACTTGCCCGGAATCGGCGCCAGCAGACGGACATTCTCGGTCGCCACCGCGTAGGCGATATTGCGGGCCAGGGCGGTGATCTTCTCGACCTTCACGCCGGGACCCAGCTCCACCTCGTAGCGGGTGACCGTCGGGCCGCGCACGAAACCGGTGACCGCGGCATCGATCTTGAACTGCACCAGCACCTCGGTGATGGCCTCGATCATGGATTCGTTTGCCGCACTGCGCTTCTTCGGCGGATCGCCGTCGGTGAGCAGCGACAGCGACGGCAGCGTGTAATCGCCGTCCACCTCGCGGTCGGTGACGAACTCCAGCTGCTGCGGCTCCGGCGGCGGCGGAGTCTGATCGACGACCTTCGCGACGGCCTTGCGCGGCTTGGGCTTCGGCTTCTCCTCCGGCGCGGCGATGTCCTTGGCGTCCTGCAGCGGCGGCTCGCCGATGATCTCGGTGACCGCGTCGGAACCCGAGAACTCGTCGGTCGGATAGTTCTCCGAGGGGGTTCGGCCGCGGCGCTTGCGCACCTCGGGACGGTGCATCGGGAAGCCGTCGGCGTCATAGCTGTCGGCGTCGTAGAGGCCGTGTTCCTCGGAGTAGCTCTCGTATTCGTCGCCGCCCGCGCCGGTGCCGAAGATCTCCCGCAGCCGGGCGGGCACATCCCGCACCTGGGTGCCGGTGATCAACAGCAGCCCGAAACCGATGGCCAGCATGAGCAATGGCACCGCCAGGAAGGCGCTCAGCCCCTCACCCAGCGGACCACCCACCACATAGCCGACGAATCCGGCGGCATGCGCGCGACCGTGCGCGTCGGACGGCGAACCCGCCGCCAGATGCCACAGACCCAGCACCGGCAGCCCGGCCAGCAGACCGCCCAGCACCAGCCGGGGCCGGATCTCCGGCTGCGGCTCGGTCCGCATCAGAATCACCGCGATGGCCACCGCCACGAACGGCAGTGCCGCCGAGGCGGATCCGGCCACCGCGCGCACCACGGCATCCACCCAGTGCCCGACCGGACCGCCCGCCGACATCCACACGGCCGCCGCGATCACGAAGGCGAAAGCCACCAGCCCCAGCGCGATCCCGTCGCGCCGATGCCCGTGCTCGATCTCCCCGGCCCGGCTGACCGCCCGCGTCGTCGCGCCCAGCCCTCGCGCCATCACGGTCCAGCCGCTGGTGACGCCCCGCCGAACCACCGCGAGCGGTGCGGTATTCGACCCGCGCCGCGGAGCGGGCCGCCGTGCCGGCGCCTTCCGTCCCGCTCCCCCGCGCCCCTTCGCGGGGGTGCGTGGGCTGCGAGCGCGGGCCTGTGCAGGAGCCTGCCCCCGCGTAGCCGCCGCTCGCGAACGTGACGTTCCGGTGCGGGCCTTACCTGCCATGCGTCCCAGGCTAGCCGCAACAGCACCACCCGGACCATCCGCAACACCCGGCCCACCCGAATCAGAAACTGTGGCGCTCACAACCAAAAACCCGCGCCGACGGCGCGATCACCCGCCTCGAAGCGGCCCGAAACCACCCGTCACACTACGTCGCGCCCCGGCTGTACCGGCCCATTCGCGCGCCGGAAAAACCGCCACGGCCTGCAGCGCGGCTGGATCAGCGGGTCGCGGGGAGGGCGGTCCAGGTGGTGAGGGCGGTGTCGAAGTCGGGGATCTGAGTGCTCGCGGTGCGGTAGCACTCGGCGGCGTCGAGAGTGCGGCCCAGGCGGCGCAGGGCCGTGTAGCGGACCAGCAGGTTGTGGGTGTGGGCTGCGCCCCCGGCCGAGATCCGGGTGGCCTCGGCGCGTTCGGCGTGCTCGGCGGCCTGGGCGTAGCGACCGGCGGCCAGGTCGGCGCGGGCGGCCCGGGCGTGGATCACCGATTCGAAGCGGGTGTTGCCGAAGCGGCGGGCGGTGACCAGGGCGGCATCGAAAAGGCGTGCGCCGCGCTCGGCGTCGCCCTCGCTGCTGAGAATCCAGGCAGCCTCGGTCAGACCCCACACCACATTGCGGCGCACCCCTGACTCGTTGTCGCCGACCACCGCCCGGGCCGCAGCGGCCAGGGAGTCGCGGTTGCGACCGGCCGCCGAATAGGCCCGGGCGAGTAGCGAATACGCGACGCGGACGCACTCGGAGCTGTCGGCGCGTCGGTAGTAGGTGAGGGCGGTCGCGAAATGGGTTGTGGCGCGGGCCGGGTCGCCGTCGTGCAGGGCGAGCACGCCCGCGAAGCCCTGAATCGCGCCGGAGGTCCAGGGATCGATATCCGGATCGTCGTCGGCGAGCAGCCCGCGCACGTGCACGGCCGCCCCGTGCGGCTCTTCCAGTTCCGCGGCCAGCGCGAAGACCAGCGCCAGCCGGGCCCGGCGGGCTGCCACGATGTCACCGTCGGAGGTGATGGCCTGCACCAGCTCTTCGAGGACCTTGACCAGGTCGACGGTGGCGTCACAGGCCAGTCCCGTCTCGGCCACGGTCAGTGCCAGGTCCGCCGCCAGCACCCGATGCCTGGGCGTCCCCGCGACCGCCAGCCGGTAGACGGCGGCCAGATTGCGGCGCTCGATGGTGAGGAAGTCGCGAGTCGAGTCCAGATCGCCGAGGCGGGTGCCGGGGTGCCCGGTGGGCGCGAGACGCAGACGCAGACCCGGATGCCGCACGCGCAGTACCGTTTTCATGGTGGCCAGGTAGTAGTCGAGCAGGCGGGCGGTGACATCGAGTTCGCGCTCGCGGTCGGGCCGGCCGAGCGCGAACAGGCGCATCAGATCGTGATAGTGGTAGCGGCCCCGGCCGACCGATTCCAGCATGCCGCGGTCCACCAGCTCCTCGCACAGGTCCTCGGCCACCGATTCGACGGTGTCGAGGACCGCAGCGGTGGCGGCCAGCGAGAGCTCGGGCAGATCGGCGACGGCGAGCAGCCGGAAGGCGCGCGCCGTGTCCGGCGGCAGTTGCTCGTAGCCCGCGCGGAAGGCGGCCGTCAGCGCCAGGTCCCCGGCCCGGAAGCGGTCCAGGTCATGGCGTTCGGCCGCGAGCCGGTCCGCCTCGGAGACCACCGTCCACTGCGGCCGGGCCGCCACCCGCGCGGCCACGATGCGCACCGCCATGGGCAGCAGGCCGCACAGCTCCACGATGCGGCGTGCCGCCTCGGGTTCGGCCGCCACTCGCACCGCGCCGACGATGCGGGTGAACAGGGTGACGGCCTCCTCGGGTTCGAGCACCGTCAGCGCCGCGGACCGCACACCGGGGAGGGCGGTGAGCGGACGGCGCGCCGTCACCAGCACCGCGCAGCCGGAGTCCCCCGGCAGCAGCGGCGCGACCTGCGCTGCGTCGCAGGCATTGTCGAGCACGAGCAGCAGGCGGCGGCCGCTACTGGCGGACCGGAACAGCGCGGCCCGCTCGGCGACGCCGACCGGAATCTCCTTCTGCGCCACGCCCAGTGCGCGCAGGAATGCGCCCAGCACGTGCTCCGGTTCGGCCGGCGTCGCGCCGGCGCCGAACAGATCCACGTACAGCTGGCCGTCGGGGTACAGGTCCCGGATCCGGTGTGCCACATGCAGAGCCAGCGCCGTCTTGCCGACCCCGCCCATCCCGGAGATGGCCACGATCGGCCGGGTCGCGCCGAGCACGGCGCACAACTCCCGCACCAGATCATGACGGCCGGTGAAATCGGCTGTGTCGGGCGGCAATTGGGCCGGCCTGGGCGCGACGACGGCGATCGGCGCGGTCTCCGCTGCCACGGTGGGCAGCTCGTCGGCCAGGATCTGACGGTGCAGCTCCGCCAGCGCCGGACCCGGCTCGATGCCCTGTTCGGCCACCAGCAGCCTGCGAATGCGCTGGTATTCCTCGAGCGCCTCGGTGCGGCGGCCCGCCCGGTAGAGGGCCGTCATCATGAGCCCGCGCAGCCGCTCGCTGTGCGGATCACCGGTGATGAGCGCGGCCAATTCGGCCGTGGCGTGCGAGAAGTCGCCGCGTTGCACGGTGAGCTCGAGAAGATCCTCGGTGAGGACGCGATGCAGCCGCCGCAGCCGCGCACGCTCGGCCGCGGCCCACGGCCCGGGCACGCCGGTCAGCGGATCACCGCGCCACGCGCCTAGCGCGTCACGCAGCGCGACGTCGGCGGTCTCCAGGCAGCCGGCAGCGCGCGCCTCGGCCGCCTCGCCACGCAACCGGTCGATGCGGTCGACATCGAGGTGCAGCGGCCCGTCCAGGCGATAGCCGCGCGCTTCCGACGACAGCAGCACCGTTTGCTGCGCGGCCAGATGCTTGCGCAGCGCCCACGCGTAATTCCGGAGCGCGCCCACCGCCGAGCTCGGCCGTTCGGCACCCCAGATGCCGTCGACCAGTTCCTCGACCGACACCGTGCGCCCGCGCGCACACGCCAGCATGGCCAGCGCCGCCTGCTGTTTGGGCGGCATGGGCGGAATCGGCACGCCATCGGCCGTCAACTCGACCGGTCCGAGAACCGCCAGTTGCCAAGACATTGCCTACCACCTCATCACACACGGGCCGCTGCCGAGGACGCAAGCTACCGCTCGACGCGTGATCGTTTCATGACCGGTGTGCGCGCTGCCACTCCCGCCGGGCGGGCGGTCGCGAGGGCGGCGGGTCAGACGCTGCGGTCGAGGGCGTGCACCAGCGCCACGTCGTCCGGGGCGCCGGTGGCCTCGAGCCGAACGGCATTGCGGCCGAACGCATGCAGCAGCAGCTCGGACGGCGGCCCGGCCAGCACGACGGTACGGTCGCCAGCCTGGCGGGCGACGGTGCGGCGGCCGTCGGGCGTGGAGAGCGCGACAGTAACCGGCGATTTGCGATATGCCATGCGCGCCAAGCCCGTCAGCATCTTCCAGAGCTGGTTCTCATCGGCGGCGGACAGCGTGCGCGGCTCCCAGCCGGGCGCGGCGCGGCGGACGTCCTCATGGTGGACGAACATCTCGGTGGTGTTCATCAGCGAGTCGACCGGGCGCAGGAGAAACGGCGGGCCGCTGCGCACCTCGTCGAGCAGGTCGGCGAACGGGCGCTGGGTGACCTTGCGCTGCACGCTGTCCAGATAGGAGGCGAAGGGCTTCAGCAGGATGCCGGGGGCGGCGTCGGGGCGGCGTTCCCGGACGACCAAGTGCGCGGCCAGGTCTCGGGCGGTCCATTCACCACACAGGGTGGGCGCGTCCGGGCCGGCTTCGGCCATCGCTTGAACCAGGGCCTGGCGCTCCCGTTGAGCCAAAGTCATAAGGGGAACCTTAGTCGGGGATGTCGGAACGCGCACGACAGCGTTAAGGAAACCACCCGGTCCTTCATAAGGACGGGAGTTGATCGTGATCGCGGCTTCCGGTTGTGTCAGTGCGGCCGGCCGCGACGCCGCACTCGAGGACACTGCACAAAACACAGATCCGGGTTGGCGTCAACCTTTCCGTATCGGTAGCTTGATCCCTCGGTCCATAGGGTCGTGGATCCGAAAGCACAAGAAGGGCAACACTTTGAAGAAGATTGTCAGCGGCGCAGCCGTGATGGTCGCGGCCGCCGGCTCCCTGCTGGCCGCGACCGCGGCTCCGGCCAATGCCTACCAGGACTACTACTACGGCGCCATCGCGCTGTCACCGTCCACGGGTCATATCGGCTACTCCTACGACTATTCCGACAGCCCCTCGGCGCAGAACGCCGCCATGAGCTCGTGCCCCCAGGCCGACTGCCACATCGTGGCGCGCTTCGCGAACGGCTGCGGCGCGATCGCCTACTCGTCGCGCGACGGCTACTACACCTTCGGCGCGGCCTCCTCGCGCAGCGCGGCCAAGAGCCAGGCGCTGGGCCGGAACTCCGGCGACGCCACCATCATTCACTGGAACTGCACCACCGGCTACCAGCTCTGATCCGACGGCGCCATTCCAAGACAACGGGGAGAATTTCGTTGAAGCACACCATCTTTCGCGCGACCGCCGCGCTGATGCTGGCCACCTCGGCCTTCGGCCTGGTGGCCTGCAGCAAGTCCGATGACAGCACCAAGGCCGCGGCCACCACCTCCGCGGCCGCCCCCGCCGGCAAGTTCGACGGCAGCACCGAGGGCGACGGCAAGATCACCGGCGCGGCCCCCGCCCCCACCACGGTCGCGGATCTGCCCAAGCCGAGCGTGCAGGAACTGAACGACAAGGTCACCAAGGCGTTCGACCCGTCCATCGACTCCAAGACCAAGACCGACTGGATCGAGGACGCCGCCCTCGACCCGCAGCTGGCCCAGAAGCTGGTCGACGCCGCCAAGGCCAACAACGTCACCATCAAGATCACCAACGTCGGCGACCCGGCGAACGGCAAGCTCAAGGCCGACGCCGACGTCACCATCGACGGCAAGCCGGTCCAGAACGCCACGGTCTCCTTCGTCGCCGATGGCAGCGACTGGAAGATCGACCACAACTACGCCTGCAGCATCGTCAAGGCCGCGAAGCTCGATTCGGCCGCCTGCCAGGACAAGTAGAAACTCTTGTAGTTCCCGCCCCGGGCGGAGTGCCGCCTCCGGCGGTGGACCCCCGGCGGAGGAACGCCCTGGCAGGAGAACCGCCCAGTTTTGCCGCCCCCGACAGCAGAACCGTCGGGGGCGGAGCTGTGTTCGCAGCGGATTCGGCCGCGCGACAGGCGAAACCGCCCGAACAGCGGAATGCTGCTCGGGCGGTTGGGTTTTCGGTTGTGCGCCGGGTCAGACGCCGATGACCGTGGGGACGATCATGGGGCGGCGGCGGTAGGTCTCGGCCACCCAGCGGCCCACCACGCGGCGGACGGACTGGGCGATGCGGTGGGTGTCGGTGACACCCTCGACCGCCAGGCGGTGCAGTTCGTTCTCGACGAGTTCCTGAGCGCCCGCGAGCGCCTCGGGGTCGTCGGAGAAGCCGCGGCCGCTGACCTCCGGTGTGCTGACGGCCTTTCCGGTGGCCGAGTCGACGGCGACATTGATGGAGACGAAGCCGCCCTCGCCCAGGACCAGGCGGTCGGAGAGGGTGGACTCGCCGACGTCGCCGACCGAGAGGCCGTCCACGTAGACCTGGCCGACCGGGACGCGGCCGGAGATGGTGGCGATGCCGTCCACCAGGTCCACCACCACGCCGTTCTCGGCCAGGATGACCCGCTCCTCGGGCACGCCGGTGGCCACCGCGAGCGCGCCGTTGGCGCGCAGGTGCCGCCACTCGCCGTGCACGGGCATGGCGTTGGTCGGGCGGACCGCGTTGTAGAGGTAGAGCAGCTCGCCCGCCGAAGCGTGGCCGGAGACATGGACTTTCGCGTTCTGCTGGGTGACGACCGTGGCGCCCAGGCGGGCCAGGCCGTTCACGACCGCGAAGACCGCGTTCTCATTGCCGGGGATCAGCGAGGAGGCCAGCACCACCAGATCGTCCGGGCGGATATTGATCTGGCGGTGGTCGCCGCGCGCCATGCGCGACAGCGCCGACAGCGGCTCGCCCTGCGAGCCGGTGGAGATCAGCACCAGCTTGTGCACCGGCAGGTTGGCAGCCTGATCCAGGTCGACCACCAGGCCGTCCGGGATGTCCAGGTAGCCGAGGTCCTGCGCGATCTGCATATTGCGGACCATGGACCGGCCCACGAAGCACACCCGGCGGTCGTAGCGCTGCGCCACATCCACCACCTGCTGGATGCGGTGCACGTGAGAAGCGAAGGAGGCCACGATGACCCGGCCCTTGGCCTTGCCGATCACATTGTCGAGCACCGGGCCGATCTCGCGCTCGGGCGTCACGAAGCCCGGCACCTCGGCATTGGTGGAGTCGACCAGGAACAGGTCCACGCCCTCGTCGCCGAGGCGGGAGAAACCGGCCAGGTCGGTGAGGCGGCCGTCGAGCGGCAGCTGATCGAGCTTGATGTCACCGGTGTGCAGCGCGATGCCCGCGGGCGTGCGGATGGCCACCGCGATGGCGTCCGGAATCGAGTGGTTGACCGCGAAGTACTCGCAGTCGAACGCGCCGTGCTGGGTGCGCTCACCCTCGGTGACCTCGATCAGGTTGGGCTGCAACCGATGTTCGCGGCACTTGGCCGCCACCAGCGCGAGGGTGAACTTCGCGCCGATGACCGGAATGTCGCGCCGCAGGCGCAGCAGGAACGGCACCGCGCCGATGTGATCCTCGTGGCCGTGGGTGAGGATGACCGCGGCGATATCGTCCATGCGGTTCTCGATCGGACCGAAGTCGGGCAGGATCAGGTCGACGCCGGGCTGCTGATCCTCCGGGAACAGCACTCCGCAGTCGACGATCAGCAGCTTGCCGTCGTACTCGAAAACGGTCATGTTGCGGCCGATTTCACCGATGCCGCCGAGCGCGAACACCCGCAGGCCGCCCTTGGGCGCCTTGGGCGGGGTGCCCATCGCGTGCGGGTCGCGCGGGGCCGGGGCCGGCTCGCGATCGCGGCCACCCTGCCGGGACCGGCTGCCACCGCGGCGGGTGCGGTCACCGCCGCGGCCGCCGCGGCCGCCACGCTCCCGAACCGGTTCGGCCGCAGCCGATTCCGTGCGCGGGGCGGCGGCTTTCACCGATTCCTGCGGCGCGGCAGCGGTGCTCGCCTGGGCGGCGGGTTCCGCCTGGGCCGGAGCCGGCGCGGGCTGCACGGGAGTCTCCGCAGCCGGGGCGGGCGCACCGGCGGCGCGGCTGGCGGTACGGCGGGGGCGACGAGCGGGGCCGGTCATGCAATCACCCCGGCCGCGCGCAGGTCCACCGCGAGTTCGTCGAGTTGATCCTGGGTCGGCATGAGTTGTGGCAGCCGTGGTTCCCCGGTCTCGACGCCGAGCAGGCGCAGCGAACCCTTGGTCATGGCGACGCCGCCGAGGCGGGCCATCGCCCGGTTAAGCGGGGCCATGCTCACATTGATCTCTCTTGCCCGCTGCACGTCGCCGGCGCGATAGGCGTCGATCAATGCGCGCAGGCGGTCCGGCACGAGATGGCCGATGACGCTGATGAATCCGGTCGCGCCGACCGACAGCCACGGCAGGTTGAGCACATCGTCGCCGGAGTAGAAGGAGAGCCCGGTCTCCGCGATCAGCTCGGCGCCGGCGCCCAGGTCGCCCTTGGCGTCCTTGACCGCGACGATGCGCGGGTGCTCGGCGAGCCGGCGAATGGTGTCGGTGGCAATGGGAACCACTGAGCGCGGCGGAATGTCGTAGAGGGTGACCGGCAGGTCGGTCGCGTCCGCGACGGCGGTGAAGTGGGCGAACAGGCCGTCCTGGCTGGGACGCGAGTAATACGGGGTGACGACCAGCAGGCCGTGCGCGCCCGCGCGCTGCGCGTTGCGGGCCAGTTCGATGCTGTGCGCGGTGTCGTAGGTGCCGGCGCCCGCGATGACGGTGGCACGGTCGCCCACGGCGTCCACGACGGCGCGCAGCAGATCGAACTTCTCGGACTCGGTGGTGGTCGGCGATTCCCCGGTGGTGCCGGAGATGGCGAGCAGATCGACGCCACCGTCGATCAGGCGGGCGGCCAGCGCGACACCGGCATCGACGTCGAGCTTGCCTTCGGCGGTAAAGGGGGTCACCATCGCGACACCTACTGTGCCGGACGCGTGCAGCTCGATTCGCGTCGATTCACCGTTCGTCATAGTCAGAAGGCTACAGCCTTGCCCGAACGGGATTTGCATCGTTATACCCGAACCGTGCCCGGCGCGATGGTGATTCGCGTCAAGCGACCATTTCTGGCGTCAGAAGTTTCCTTGAATGACGTCAATGACGGCGTCACACTGGTGTCATGGATCTCAACAAATACACCGCCCAGCTGCGCGAGAACCTGATTGCCGCCGCGGCACTCGGCGATGAGAAAACCCAGGCTACGGCCGCCGCCCTGGCCGCCGCCACCGAGAACTCCGCCCGGCTGGTCCTGCTGGCCGCGCTCTCGGAACTGGCCGCCGAGGTGAGCACGACCCTCCCCGACCGCACGGTGCACGTGTCGGTCGACGGGACCGACGCCCACATCGACGTGCGCAAGACCGCGGGCGAGGAGGACCACCCCACCTTCGACGAGGTCACCGGTGACATCAGCCGGGTGACACTGCGGCTGGTCGAGCAGATCAAAGCCCGTGCCGAGGAGGCGGCCGCGCAGAGCGGGCAGTCGCTGAACTCGTGGCTGTCGACCACTGTTCAGTCCGCGCTGCGCGACCAGATGAAGCGGGGTGGCCCCGGCCGCTGCGACGCCCCGTGACCGATCAATCGGTGATGGTCGTGACCTTGCCGTCGGTGTCGATCTCGGTGCGGCGATCCTCGTCGGGGGCCGTCGCCAGCACCGTGGCCAGTACGTGACGGCCCAGCGGCAGCACCCGGACCGTGATACGGCCGGCATTGATGGCGTCGAGTTCCCTTGTGGCGGCATCGATCACGCGCTTGCGCACCCATTCGGGGACGCCCGCGAAGCCGCCGTCGTCGAGGAGCACGACCTCCACGCCGCGCGCCCGCGCACCCCGGGCCGCGCCGCTGAGCTCGTCGGTGACCAGCTGCGGTGCGCGCAGGCCGTCGCGGAGTTCGGCCTCCAGCAGCCGGCATTCCTCACGTTCGGCGGCGGTCAGCTCCGCGCCGTCGGCGATGCGTTCCAGGATCGGCCGGGCCACCCGGTCCAGGCGGGCGAGCTGACGGGTGCGCTCACTGTCCGCGGCGGCCATGGTGGCCTCGGCCGCGGCCCGCATCATGGCGTCCTCGCGCAGGATGCGCAGTGACCGCTGCATGGGGCGCATGACCGCGGTGAACACCGAGATGGCGGTGACGGTGCCGACCGGGACCAGCGAGCCGACCAGGGTGCCGGGATGCAGATGCGAGCCCAGGCCGAGGGCCACCAGCACCGTCGCGACGGCGATGACGCCGAGCCACGCGGTGCGAATCCGCCCGCGCAGCACCAGGACCGCGAGGACATAGGACGAGGCGAAGGCCGACCACACCGACTCGTTCGGCAGATCGTGAGTGGGGGTCATGACCGTCAGGGCAGTGGCGACCGGCGGCGCGGCGGCCGCGTACAACGCCACCGGAATCGGCAGCGGGTCCACCGGAATCGCGGTGACCAGCGCGCCCGCGCTGAGCATGAGCACCAGACTCGCGAAGGCCGCCCACGGCGGTGACTGGCCGAAATTGCGCATCATGTACAGCGCGATGACGGCCTCGAGAATGAGCAGGAACAGCCAGGCGGTGCTGCCGCGCAGCCCGAGCAGATCACGCAGCCCGAACCGGGGTTCCAGGTCGATACCGGAGCTGTCAGCGTGAGCCATCGCCACCCCATACCAGTGTCACGGTGGTGCCCTCGCCCGGCTGGGATTCCACGAACGCCGAGCCGCCGGCCAGCTGGCGCATGCGGCCCAGGATGCTCATGGAGATGCCGAGGCGGTCGGCGGAGACGGCGGCCAGGTCGAAACCCGCGCCGTCATCGCTGAAGACGATGCGAATGCTGCCCGCGCTGACCGTGGCGGTAACGGTGCGGCGCACCTCCCGGCCCGGAACGGCGGCGTGGCGCAGGCTGTTTCGCACCGCCTCGGTGAGCGCGGCGGCAATGGTGCTGGCCGAGTGCACGGGCATGCGCAGGTCGTCGTAGCCGGGCCAGGTGCGGGTGGCGAAGCGGATGCTCGGATTGATCTCCTGCACCGCGGCCCGCAGGAACAGCACCGCGGAGCGGGCGTCGAGCAGGTCGGGATCGCGCTGGGCGCCGCGGCATTCGTCGAGCTGCTCCAGGGTGCGTTCGGCCTGACGTTGCAGTACATCGGATTGGGTGCCGGCCCGGGACGCCTCGAGCAGCGTGGAGAGCACGGCGTCGTGGATGAGGGCGGCGAAGCGGGCGCGCTCCCGGTCGCGGGACTGGGCGGCGGCCTGGGCGGCGGCGCGGCGGCTGGTGATCGCGGATTCGCGGTCTACCCGGGCCGCGGCGCCGGTAGCGGCGGTGCCGCACCAGACGAACAGGGCCGCCAAACCCGCTGAGCGCAGGAAGTTCTCGGTCACATGCTGCGGGGTGACCGAGCTGAGCGTGTACACGGTGGCCAGGGCCGCCGAGGTCGCGGCGGCCAGCAGATAGATCACGGTCACCCGGCTGGACCAGGCCAGCACCGCCGCGGTGACCGCCAGCGCGGTCACCCGGTACGGCCACACCGTGGTGGCGTCCACGGTGTGAATTTCCAGCCCGAACGGGATGGAGGCCAGGGCGCCCAGGAAACTCAGTGCCGCACAGCCGCAGACGAAGCGGATGGCGCGCGGACCCGACACCGCCGACACCACGGCGATGATCGGATACCAGCCGAAGGCCAGCACCACCGCGGTCACCGTCCACCAGGCCGGCGCGTAGCGGCCCTGTTCGGCCACCTCCGGCAGTTCGACGCCGCCGACGATAATGCCGGCGATGCCGATGGAGATGCCCAGCCGCCGCATGATGCGGTCGTAGGCGGCGGTGGCCGGGTCCTCCCGCATGCTGAGGCGGGCGCGCAGGCGCTGAGTGTATGCCGCGAGGGACGGCATCGGCCGGGGCGCGGCCGGGGATTCCAGGGTGCCCGAGGCCGTCATGTCCGCGGATTCCGCTCGGGAACGGGCAGCCACCCGTCCTCGACGGCCCGCTTGTACAGATCGGTCTTGGTGGGGGCCGGGCGGCCGGCGTCGGCGTACTTCTGCCGGATGCGGCCCAGATAGTCGTTGACGGTCTGCTCGGACAGGCCGGTCATGCGGGCGACCCGCGAGGCCTTCTCCCCCGACGCGTACAGCTGCAGCACCTGCTGCTGGCGCGGGCTCAACCCGACATCGGACAGCTGCGGGTCGCCGTCGATGGCGGCGGCCCAGTCGGTGGTCACCACCTGTTCGCCGTGCGCGGCCCGGCGTACCGCCGCGACCACCGTCGGCATGTCCTCGGACTTGCGCACCACACCCAGCACGCCCGCCCGGGCGGCCGACCGGACCAGGAACGGATTGTCCGCCCCGGTGAACACCAGCACCTCGATCCCCCGCGCCCGCAGCGCCCGCACATTGTCATCGGGCGAGGACCCGTCCGCGAGCCGCAGATCCAGCACCACCAGATCCAATCGCGGCCCCGCCGACAGCAATTCCGCCACGGTCCCCGCCGTGATCACCAACTCCAGATCGGCTTCCGGGGCCAGCATCGCCGACAACCCGATTGCCACCGACTCATGGTCCTCGACCAGCCCGATGCGGCGTATCCCCGACTCTTGCGCCTCCACGGCGGCCGTCACCTCTTCCCACACTCCCAAGTGACGTTCCCCGAGAACGCCCACTCGAGTATGACGGGCGAGCCGCCGAATATGTCAGCCACCAGAAATCGGGGGCTCAGCCCATCAGCTGGGCGGCGATGGTGGCCCCCAATTCCCAGCAGCGCTCGATCTCCGCCTTCTCCGGCTTCCCCAACACGATCACCGGCGCGGCCGCTTTCTCCCAGCCGAGTCCGGTCGTCGCGCTCTCGACACTCCGCTCGGCTCCCTCGGTCCCTTGATTCCCGTGGATGTACAGCCCGTAGGGCCGGCCCCGGGTCGAATCCAGGCACGGGTAGTAGAAGGTGTCGAATGCGTGCTTGAGCGCTCCGCTCATATAGCCGAGATTCGCGGGCGTCCCCAGCAGATACCCGTCCGCCGCGAGCACATCACTCGCCGTCACGCCCAGGGCGGCCCGCCGTACGACGTCGACCCCTTCGATCTCGGGATCCGTGGCGCCCGCCACCACCGCCTCGAACATCTCCTGCATGAACGGCGACGGCGTGTGATGAATGATCAACAGAGTCGGCACGTCCCGAGCCTAACCCTCCTCTGCCGCCCAGCCCGGCCCCTCGGCCGTCTGGCGGCGGCCCCGATCCGAGCGTCGGTCGAGGCCGCGAGAGTTTGTAGTTCACATAGTGGTGAACGCGCTGCAACATCGGTCTGAACGCCTAAGCCGTTGTGGCCGAGCCGGTGTCGGACTCCATGTTCCCGCGCCTCGGCAATTGGCCGCGGCAGCGGCCGTGACCGGGGGCGATGACGGACGCAACCGTCCACCTCAGAGTTCGCTGCGACTTCATCGAGGATTGCGGTAAGATTCCCGCATCACCGAAACATGTTCCAGCGAAACACATCTCGCAGGTGAATGTGTCCGGGAAGTGAACGCTGATCATTGACTCGAAGCTGGAGTGCTGCTGGCGAACTGAAGACGGCATCGATGTATCCGATTGCCCGGCAAGTGGATACGCGCCATCAGCATTCCAGCAGCAAAACCGACCGTTCTCGATCCTGTGTGATCGTTGCACCGAGGGCCGTGGAACTGGTCGCACCATCCGTCCATGGGAGCTACATCTTGGTAACTGACGTGTTCGAGGCCGCATGAAGCTGTATTCGCCCGAGTTCACCGCCGACCCCCGCACCGCGTACGACCGGATGCGGCGCGAGCACGGCCACCTCGCCCCGGTCGAAGTGGCGGCGGGAGTTTCGGCGACACTGGTGATCGGATACCGTGCGGCACTGCGTATTCTGAGTGATCCGGACCGTTTTCCCGCCGATCCGAGAGCGTGGGAGTCGAGTCTCCCGCAGAACTGTCCCGTCCTGCCGATCATGGAGTGGGGGACGATCGGTTCCGGCGCGGAGGAGGAGCACCGCACGCGCTATCGGCCCGCGTACCTCGAGACGCTGCGCGCCGTCGATCTCTTCACCTTGCGGCGTGAGGTCGAGGCCGCCGCGGTGCCGTTGATCAACGAATTCTGCAGTGCGGGAAAGGCCGACCTGCTCGACCAGTTCGCGGTGCCGCTGACCGTCCGGGTGGTCAACAATCTGCTCGGCCTGTCCCCGGAGGTCGGCGAGCGGGTGTTCGACGCGATGGCCGTCCTGCGCGACGCCCCCGACGAGGAAACCTCGGACCGCTACAACCAGCGCCTGACCGGAGACCTGCTGGAGGCGGTCTCGGCCAAGCGGCGCGAACCCGGCACGGACGTGATCTCGCGGCTCATCTCGCACCCGGCCGGGCTCGACGACGCCGAGATCGTGGCGCAGCTCGCGGTCCTGTATGCCCGCGGCAGCGAACCCACCTGGAATCTGATCGTCAACACGGTGCTGTTGATGCTGACGGACAAGCAGTTCCACGATGATCTGCTCGCCGGTGCCTTGACCGTGCGGGACGCGATCGACGAGGTGCTGTTCGTCAATCCCCCGCTGGCCAACTCGTGCGCCCGCTATCCCCGTCAGCCGCAACTGGTCGAGAATGCGTGGCTGCCGGCCGACCACCCGGTCGTCATCAGCTCGACCGGATGCAATTCCGATCCGGCGGTGGCGGGCGACCGAATCGGCAACCGCTCGCATCTGGCGTGGGGCGCTGGATCACGGTCGTGCCCAGCCCAATCCGTGACCCTGGTCATCGTGCAGGAGGCACTGGACCAACTGCTGGACGCGCTACCCGAGATCGAATTGGCCATGCCCACAGAACAACTCGAATGGCGGCCGAGCGCATTCCATCGCGCACCCGCCGCGGTCCCGGTGATCTTCCCGCCCGCCCTGCCGCTGGCCGTCCCGACCCCGTGAACACCCCTATCGCCACAGGCGGCTGCGGCGGTAAAGGGGCTGGAACGCCACACGATTCAGGACGCCGACCGGGGCGGGCATGGCGGCCAGGAACGCGCGGTGCTCCTCGGGGGTGACGTCGTCGAGGATCCACGGGATGTAGACGGCCGCGCCGGAGGGGCCCTGACGCCGGGCCATCGCGGAGCGGAAGGCCGCCCAGTCCGCGGCCGTCAGTTCCTGCTGGATGAGTGGCAGGGCGGCAATCTCCTCGTGCCGCATGTGATTACCGAGGCCTTCGGTCAACTCCCGGACGCGTGCACCGAGATTCGGGTCTCGGCCCGCGATGGCCTCGTCCACGCTCGCCAGCAGCGGATCCAAATGCGCGTGCTCGGCCTCCATATCGGCGATGAGCGCGAGTTCGACGGGACGGCCGGTCACCGCGCGGAGCAGCGCGGGCCACAGCACCGCGTCCTCGACCGAATGGTGCACGTCGAGTTGGCGTTTGAAGTTCGCCCAGCCGGCCCGCACGCCGGGAGCGTCCATCCGACCGGCGTCGGCGGCCTCGCGCAAACGCCCCAGATCGCGGCGAAAAGCATTGTGGGTGGCATACATCGGCGTGAAGTCGATGAGTTCGGAATTCGATGGGGAGTCGACGGACATCGGTGGATCCCTTCAGTTCTGGAATGCGGAGGTGTTCTCGTCGGCCCACTGCGCGAAGGTGAGCGCGGGCCGGCCCAGCAATTCCGCGACAATGCCGGTGGTTGGGCCCGGGGTGCGGGCATAGTCGGCGAGCGAGCCGAGCAGCCGGTCCGGAACCTCCTCGGGCAGGCCCTGGGCCAGCAGCGCGGCCCGCACCTGGTCCGGCGCGACTTCGGCGAACGACAGGTCGGTGCCGAGGGCCTTGCCCAGGATGCGCACCTTGTCGCGTTGGTCGAGTGACTCCGGGCCGGTGAGGACGTAAGCCCGTCCGCCATGGCCGGATTCGGTGAGGGCGCGAGCCGCGACGGCGGCGATATCGCGCTGGTGGATCGGTGAGGTGGCCGCGGCGGCGTACGCACCACGGACGGTTCCGGTGGCGCGAATCTGCGGGGCCCAGGCCAGCGCATTGGCGTCGAAGTCCGCGCAGCGCAAGGCCGTCCACTCCAGGCCGGAGTCCCGCGCGGCCTGTTCCGCGGCCCGGAATCCGTCGGCGAAGCGCGGTTCTCCCGCCGGGTACTGCACCGTCAGCGCGGAGATGACCACGGCGCGGCGCACGCCCGCCGCGGCGGCCGCGGCCAGCAGGTCATCGGCCGCCGCTCCGACCGCCCGCGGGCTGATCAACACCGCTTCCGCGCCGTCCCACACCGGACCCAGCGAGCGCGGGTCCGAGGGATCCCCGCCGACCACACGCACATCCGCGGGCAGCGCCGCCCGTTGCGGATTCCGGCTGACGGCCGTCACCTGCTGCCCGGATTCCAGCAGGTGCTGGATGGTTTCGCGGCCGACGACTCCCGTCGCGCCGGTGATGACGATCATCCTGGACTCCAATCATTTGTACGGATTTCATATAATTCAAAGGTAGATGATACGAGTTCCGTATTACAAGGTGAGCTGGATCACTCGCTTGTCGACACAATCGCAGGTCGAGGCCAATCCAGCGCCAACTACGGGTGACGTAAAGTACGAAGCTCATACGAGCCGATGGGAGGCGTGGTGAGTGCGGCGGCGGATCGCGAAGAAGCCCGACTGCGGCGGCGCGTCGCCGGCGACATCAAGGGCGCGATGCGCGGGCTGCGCAGCAACCTGGCCATGCTCAACCGTCAGGTCGGGGTGCACCTGGAACTGCGCGACGTCGACGTCGACTGCCTCGACGTGATCAACAGCCAGGGCCCCATCAGCCCCACCGCCCTGGCCCGCGCCGCAGGACTGCACCCCGCCACCCTCACCGGCATCCTCGACCGGCTGGAGCGCGGCGGCTGGATCGTCCGCGAACGCGCCGCCACCGACCGGCGCTCGGTCGTGGTCCGAACCCTCCCCGACCGCCTCGGCGAGCTCTACCACCTACTGTCGGGCATGAACAGCTCACTGGACGAGATCTGCGCCGACTACACGACCGAGCAACTCCAGCTCATCGCGGAATTCCTCCGCCGCAGCGCCATCGCAGGCCACGACTCCGGCCGCGAACTCCAGTAGCAGCCACCGCCTTCGCCCATAACGGAATCCCAACGGCGGCAACGACACCCGGTCGCGCCCACAGCGGCCGCGCAGCCCGGGTACGATCGCCGGCGGTGGCATGACCGAGGGGCTGCGTCCATGGCGATTCCGCCGAGTTCCGGTGGGGTGGAGTGGTTTCCGTGGGATGAGGCCGAGGCTTCCTTGATGGTGCTACCAGTCCGTCCACGGAAGTCTCAGGTTCTGAAAAGTCGTCGCCACCATGGCCGTTCGATGGGGGCGGCTGGAGGCGGGGTTGGGGTGCGGGGTGGGCGGGCGGATTTGCGTTCGGCGCGCCAGGTTTCGACGACGTCGTCGACCTTCAGGGGTCCGATCGGGACGTGAGGGCCGGTCGGCATGCGGAGGTAGTGGACTATGCGGTCGTTGAGGGACGCCACGGTTGCGCGAACATCCTTTTCGGAGAACATGTCCCGGACGGTTTCCTGGATTCGCTCGCGTTCCCGGCGGAGGATGATCGATTCGGGGAGGAGGGCGTCTCCGCCCAGGCCCTCGCGCTTCAGATAGTTGCGGAGCCACCAGTCTTCGTCGGCGGCGCCGGGCGGGATGGGCCGGCCCGCGCCCTTCAGGTTGTCGAATTCGCCCCGCTCCGTTGCCTCGCGGACCTGTTTGTCGATCCACGATTCGAAGGAGAGCCCGGGCGGTTTGCGCTCGGTCATGACCCGATCCTACCGATCACCGCGGAACAGCCGGGTGAGCGCGCGATCGCGAGATCCCTTCCGGCGCCGCGTCAGTTGCCGGCGCGGTAGGGGTCGAACACGGTGGTGACCAAGCGGTGGGCGGTGGCGACGGCGTGGCCGGCGTCGCCCTCGGCCAGGCCGAGCAGCGGGTCCAGGCCGGGGACGTGGGGGGCGAGGGCCAGGTGGGGCAGCATGAGCAGCAGCAGGGCGAGCAGGGCCTGGGTGTCGGTGCCGGGGCGGAGGGCGCCCTGCGCGGTCGCCACGTCGAAGAGGGGTTGCAGCACGGCCACGTAATGGCGGTTGACGGCTTCCCGGACGGCGGTGCGGGCCACGGGGTCGGGTTCGAGGTTGGCGGCGGCGGTCATCGCGCGCTCGAGCGGGTGGTCGTAGAAGTAGCGGAGCCAGGCTTCGAGGAGGACGTCGAGGGAGCCGAAGAAGTCACTCTCCCAGTCGAGTTCGCTCGCGGTCGCCTCCATGGCCGAGCGGATCCGTTCGCTGGACAGTTCCGCCAGGTAGACGTACATGTCGGCCTTGTCGGCGAAGTACTGGAACAGGCTGCCCTTGGAGACGCCGGCCTCGCGGCAGATGGTGTTGAGGCTGCCGCCGCTGAACCCGCGGGCGGCGAATTCGGCCTCGGCGGCGGCCACCACGGCGGCCCGGCGCGGCGCGGCGAGCCGGTCCCAAGTTCCTGTCGGCATCACCGATCTCCTCTCCCCGCGGGCTATTGACTGTGCGACGGTTTCGATCCTACAGTGACCGGCGGTCATATGACCGCTGGTCATAAAGGAGTCCGAATCATGTCCACCAAGTCCAACGAGCCGGGAACCCGCGCCGACGAGCCAAGGGTTTGCGTCATCGGCGCGGGCTCCGCGGGTATCGCGGCGGTGAAGGTGCTGGCCGAACGCGGCATCGACGTGCACTGCTACGAGCTGTCCGACCGGGTCGGCGGCAACTGGGTGTGGGGCAACAGCAACGGGGTGCCGGCTTCCTGGACCCGTTTGGTGACAATCGGATAGGCCTGTACCGCCGGGTCTTCCATCCGGAGGTGCCGGGCCTGTACTTCGTGGGGCTGGTGCAGCCGCTGGGTGCGATCATGCCGATCGCCGAACGCCAGGCCCACCTCATCGCCGACCACCTGCAGGGCCGCTATCACCTGCCCGGACCGGCCGAGATGGAGCGGGAGATCACCGCACACCGGCGCGGCATCCAGCGTCGCACGTGGCCTCCAAGCGCCACACCATCCAGGTCGACTTCGACGACTACATGCGCGATCTGCGGCTGGAACGCCGCCGTGGCGCGCAACGCTCGGGCGGCCGCTCCCGGGTCGATCGCCCGACCGCGAGCGTCGCCGCCCGGCGCGCCCGCGACGGCGAGGCGGTGGCCTGATGCGCGAGAACACCACGGGCGCAAGCGAACACGAGGTGTGGTTCCCGTCCGAGGACGGGAACCACTGCGCGGCGACCCTCCATCTCCCGGAAGAGCGGCCCGGGAGCCGTCCGCCGGTGATCGTCATGGCGCACGGGCTCAGCGCGATCCGCGCCATGCGGTCAACGAGTCTCGTTGCGCTCCAGAGCTTCCGCGGTTTCACGGGCATTGTCGATGGCCAGCGGGTCGTCGCCGAGCGCGGTATGGGATTCGACGGTGTAGAAGCGCACCTCGTGGCCGTCGGGGTCGCGCAGCTCGGGGAGGATCCAGCCGATGGTGGCGAAATGGACGCCGGCATGGGGTTCGCCGAGGGCGGTGAGATGCGCGGCCAGCGCCTGCATGGCGGGCCGGTCGGGTACGCCGATCGAGAAGTAGTCGAATCCGGCTGCGGCGACGGCCTTTTCGGGGTCGAGCCGCAGACCGAGCATGGGACCACCGGCCGGGTGATGCAGGGCGACACCCCTCAGGTCGCCCTGCTCACGGAATTCGACGCCGACGGTGTAGCCGAGGCGGGTGCGGTACCAGCCGATGGACCGCGCCAGATCGGACACAGGGAGTTTGAGGTGATGCACCCCGGCGAGCGTGGGGATCATCGCTGCTATCCTTTGCAGTATCAGTGTAATGATGCAGCATCGCTGTAGTGATGCAGTAAGGATGCAGCGAATGAGCCCCGGTGTCAAGAAGACGTCTCCGCTGTGGGACGCCCGCAAGGCCGAGACGGAACGGAAGATCCTCGACGCGGCGCGCCGGCTGTTCATAGCCGACGGGTACGCGGTGACCTCCCTGGCCGCGGTCGCCGAGGCCGCCGAGGTGGGCTCGCGGACCGTCTACCTGCGCTTCGGGTCCAAGGCAGAACTGCTCAAACGGACGATCGACGTGGCGATCGTCGGAGATATGCAGGACATCGATGTGGCACACCGCGACTGGCACATCCGGGCCGCCACCGCACCCACCCTGGACGAACGAATCACCGCCTACGCGCGCGGCGCTCGCGAACTCATGGAACGCGCCGCCCCGGTCATCGCCGCCGCGGTTGCCGCCGAAGCAAGCGAACCGCTGATCGCCGAGGCCGCCCAGGCCGGGCGCGCCGCCACACAGCAGCACATCGCCGACATCTGGCGGCGCATGCACGCCGACGGCCTGCTGCATCCCGACGCCGATCTGGACTGGATCATCGCCACCGTCGGCCCGCTCGGCCAGGCCGACACCTACAACCTCATGGTCCGCACCCTCGGTATCGATCCGGACGGTTACGAGCGGTGGCTGTCCGGCACCTGGTTGCGCCTGGCGACCACGCCCTCGCGCCTTCGCGAATCCTGAGGCGCGCGACGATGTTCAGATCGTCGCAGGTTCGGCCGTCGCCGCGGGCACACTGAAGACATGGATCCTGTCGTCGCGTTGCGGATGATCGCGTTCTTCAAGGACCGGGCCCGGGAGGATTCCCGGCGGGTGATGGCCTATCGCAATGCCGCCGACATATTGGAGGGGCTCGACGATGCCGAGCGGGAACGGCTGGGGCGGACCGGCGACTGGCAGTCGCTGCCGGGGATCGGGCCGAAGACGGCGGCGGTGATCGCGCAGGCGTGGGCCGGACGGGAGCCGGACACGCTGATCCAATTGCGGACCGCTGCAAAGGATCTCGGGGGCGGCGAGTTGCGGGCCGCGCTGAAGGGCGACCTGCACGTGCATTCGAACTGGTCGGACGGATCGGCGTCGATCACGGAGGTGATGGCCACCGCGCAGGCGCTGGGGCACGAATACTGCGCACTCACCGACCACTCACCCCGCCTGACCGTCGCCAACGGGCTCTCACCGGATCGGCTGCGGCAGCAACTGGATGTCATCGACGAGCTCCGCGACCGGTTCGCGCCCCTGCGCATTCTCACCGGCATCGAGGTCGACATCCTCGACGACGGCGCGCTCGACCAGGAACCCGAACTGCTCGACCGGCTCGACATCGTGGTCGCCAGCGTCCATTCCAAGCTGAAGATGGACGCCGCCGCCATGACCCGCCGCATGGTGCGCGCCGTATCCGGCGGCCGGGCCACGGTCCTCGGCCACTGCACCGGCCGCCTCGTCGAAGGCAACCGCGGCACCCGCCCGGAATCGAAATTCGATGCCGAACAGGTCTTTTCCGCCTGCCGCGACCACGGCGTGGCCATCGAGATCAACTCCCGCCCCGAACGCCGCGACCCACCCACCCGCCTCCTGAACCTGGCCCTCGACCTGGGCTGCCACTTCTCCATCGACACCGACGCCCACGCCCCCGGCCAGCTCGACTTCCTGGGCTACGGCGCCCAGCGCGCCCTCGACAACGGCGTCCCCGCCGACCGCATCATCAACACCTGGCCGCTCGACAAGCTGTTGAGCTGGGCGGGTTCATAGCCCCGATCAAGATCAGGGAGCTCTCGGCGCGGGTCTGTCCGAGTCACCGCAGTGAGAACTCCCTGATCATGTTGCTCGGGGCGTGGGACGAACTCGGCGGATCAGTGCGGGCAGGTGGACTGAAAGGGCTTGTTCGCGAACAGGTCGTCGATCCAGGACGACCACTGGGGTATGACGGTGGCGGGCGCGTCGTGGCCACCGGGGACGGTGAGGTCGTGGACCGGGGTGCCCAGGGTGCACATTTTGGAGATCGCGGCGGTGGACCAGGCGGTGTCGACAAGTTTGTCGGCGTCGCCGCGGGCTATGTAGATGGGCAGTGAGGTGGCCGAGTGGGGGAGGTTCGTTCGGGATTGGAAGTCGGTGAACGGGCGGGCTGCGGCGTCGTCGGCGAAGGATGCCTCCGCGGGGGTGGCGGCCTGGCCGAGGGCGATGTCGGCGGGGGTGAGGGTGCCGCTGCAGGCGGATTCGAGATGTGGTGCGGCGGTGAGCAGATCGCCGTGCAGGACCTGGTCGTAGCGGTAGTCGGGGGTGGTGTCGCGTACTGCGGCAACGAGATACGGGATGATCAGGTATTGGTCGGGGGCGTTGAGGGTGCCGGTGCGGACGGTGTCGACGAGCTGGAGTTCCAGCGCGGGTGACAGGAGGACGACGCCGTGGAGGTTCAGGTCCGGCGCATAGGATTTCGCGGTTTCGGCGGCCGATTCGGCGGCACGGCCGCCCTGGGAGACGCCCAGGAACACGGTGTCGGAGGACAGCGGGAGGCCGGTGGAGCGGGCGGCACGGATCGAATCGAGGACGTCGTAGCCGGAGGATCGGGAGTCCAGGTACGGGGCGTTGCCGGGACCGTCGAGGCCCTGATAGTTCGTCATCACCACGGCACGGTGCCCGGCCAGAAGTCCGGCCACGGTGGCGGCGGAGCCGAAGAGGGTGGGCGAATTGGTGGGTGCGCAGGCGCTGACGACTCCGGAGGTGCCGTGGGCGAAGGCGATGACGGGCCAACCGCCGGCCGGGGCGTCGCCGGCGGGGAGGAAGACCGCGCCCGATACCTCGATCGGTTTCCCTGCCGGGGAGGTGGATTGATAGCGGATATAGGTGGCCGAGGACATCGCGGCAGTCAGGGCGGAATCTAGATTGCCCAGCGATCGCTGTGAGACCAGCTTTCCGGGAGAGTCCGCCGTCGACGCGGTCGTGTCGGAGGTGGTGCCGCAGGCGGTCAGAAGCAGGGCAGCCAGTACCGGGAAGACAATCGCTGCTCGCATGCCGCTCCTTCGGATCGGGGTTCGATGACAGCCGCCTCGATTAACTCGAATCTAGCTGTTGCGACCACCCCGGCCGGGGAAGGGCGCCAGCTGACCTTCGCAGGCGGACCAGGCGGACGGCGAGAGGTGGGAACGGACACGCGCGAAGAGCTCGTAGAGCCCCGCGCTGTATTTCGCTGCCAGTTCGGCATTGTGCGCCAGCACGTCCAGCTCGTTGGCGACCGTCAGCTCCAGAAAGGCCCGGAAATCGGGCTCGGAGGGCTCGAACTCGCCGCCGGTGAAGCGGTCCCGGAACCGCACCGGATCCGCGTCGATACGGGGATAGACCGTTCCGCGATCACAGGCGGCGTACTGATAGATCCACCCCTCGGCCCGAGCGCCGACCAACTCGACAACCATTGCGCGATCGTATAATTCGACGAGCGAGACACCGAATCCGTCGGTGCCGTACACAGCGTGGGCTAGGCCGGCGAGCTGGAGGTCGCCGTCATGTCCCCACACCGCGAGCGTGTCGGCGACCCGGCCCAGGTGGGCGAGCAGCGTCCCGCCGGGATGGTCGATGGTCTGCGTGCCGCGATCCCGCAGGAACCGCTCGACGCGGTTCCTGCGGGATGCGAGGGATTCCGGCTCGTTCACCTGTTCATTGTCGCGCGGGAACCGGTTCGCCGGCAGCCGCTTTCACCCGCCGCTGCAGCCGGTACAGGACGAGCGACGCTGCGGACGCAGCCACCGAGAGAGCGGCGAGGACCCCGAAGGCGAGGTGGTAGCCGGACACCGGCGCCCAGCCGGATGACGTTGCCCGGGAGACGATTACGGCCACCAGCGCCACCGCGACGGCGCCGCCCACCCGCTGCAGGATGTTCACGAAGGCCGTGGCGTCGGGCAGCTGCTCGTGCCGGACGGCCGCATACGCCGCCGAGACCAGCGGCATGGCACCGACACCGGTGGCCATACCGCCCGCGAAAAGCAGGAATTGGATGAGGATTCCGTTCGCGCCGACCGGCAGGAACGCGAGCGGCAGTACGGCGCAGGCGATGGCGAGGTTGCCGAGCACCGCTACCCGGCCGCCGCCGAACCGGTCGGTCAGCCGTCCGCCCAGCGGCAGCATGATGATGCCGCCCAGGCCGTAGCTGAGCAGATCGACGCCGGTGCGAATGAGCCCGGTGCCGTGCAGCACCTGGAAGTACAAGGGCAGCAACACCATCACGCCGAACATGGCGCCGCCCGCGAAGAAGCTGGCGCTGGTGGCGGCCCGGAAGGCGTGGTTGCCGAACATCCGGATGTCCAGCAGCGGCCGTTCACCGCGCAGCGCACGGGTGATGAATCCGGCCACGCCCGCGAGCCCGAGCACGACGGGCAGCCACACCGACGGCGAGGTCACCGACCCCGTGGTCCCGACCTCGGACAACCCGTACACCACCGCGGATACGCCGCCGCCCGCGAGCACCACTCCGATCACGTCGAGCGGCTGTGTCGCCACCCCGCTGGTCCGCGGCAGATACCGCAGCCCCAGTGCCAATCCGGCCAGTCCGAACGGAATGTTGATGAGGAACAACCACTCCCAGCTCCAGTGCGCGAGCATGAGCCCGCCGATGGTCGGCCCGATGGCGGGCGCGCCCACCACCGCGATGCCGACCACACCCATGACCCGGCCCATGCGCTGCGGCCCGGCCGCCTGACCCAGGATGGTCTGCCCGGCCGGGATCATGAGTCCCGCCGCAAGTCCCTGCAGGACGCGCATTCCGATCAGCCACCCCGCGCTCGGCGCGAAGGCGCACGCCGCCGAGGTCAGGGTGAAGGCGACCAGCGCCCCCATCCACAGCCGGGTCACGCCGACCCGCCGCGCCAGCCAGCCGCACACGGTGAGCGAAACACCGAGGGCCAGCAGGTATCCGCTCGCCACCCACTGGATCGTGGCCAGCGACGCACCCAGATCCGCGCCGATGGTGTGCAGCCCGATATTGACCAGCGAGGTGTCCAGCATGCCCATGACCGCGCCGAACACCACCACGCCGGCGGTGCGCCAGACATGCGCGGGGATCTTGTCGGAATCGGCGGGTACGGGAGCCCGGGCGGGCGCTCCCCCGGCACCGGATGTCCTGGTGTCCGAACGCATTTGCGTCATCGGACCTCTCCTTCAATAGTTGATGAGCAACTCAATTGCAGACAGTATCAATGATTGAGGCACTCAACAATAGATATAATCAGCGGGTGCTCGAAGAACCTTCCGTCCCGGCCGAGGCCCACCCGCCGAGCCTGCTGCGCCACCCGACCTACGCACTGGGCAAGCTGCACAAGGCGATGCACTCCCACCTCGGGACACCTCTGCGCGAGCACTGGGTGCTCACCTACCTCGCCGAGAGCAGTGAGATCTCCCAGCAGGAGATGGCCAACGTCCTGGAGATCGACCGCAGCGAAGTGGTGCGGCTGATCGACAGCCTCGAGAAGGCCGGTCTGGTCACCCGCACCCGCGATCCGCACGACCGTCGGAAATACCGGCTGGCTATCACCGCCGCCGGCAATCGGGTCCGCGCGGAGACCGATGCGAAGATCGCCGCCGCCACCGATGTGCTGCTCGCCCGCCTGACCCCGGCGGAAAGGGATACCCTGCACCGGCTTTCACTAAAGGCCCTGGGCTACGACACCGACGAGAGCTGACCCACACGCGGCCGGGCAACCGCCGCGAAATGGCTCACAATCGGTGACGGCTGTGAACCCGGTTACGCGTAGGGCTAGGGTTGGGTCCGTGCCTTCTCGCCCCCGCCTACCCCGTTTGCCCCAGCTCAACCCGCCGCTGGACGCCCGCCGCGGCTACTCCCAGCAGGAGATTCTCGGCGAATTGCGTCGGCTGATCCTGGAGGGAAACCTGCCGCCGGGTACCGGTTTGCCCCTGGGCGAGATCGCACGCGAATTCACCGTGAGCGCCATCCCGGTGCGCGAGTCGCTGCAGACCCTGATCGGCGAGGGCCTGGTCGAGCACCGGCCCAACTTCGGCTACCAGGTCACCATGCTGACCGCCGACGAGCTGCGCGAGCTGTACATCGTGCGCGAGCGCCTGGAGTCCGCCGCGCTGGCCGCGGCCGTGCACAATGCCACCGAGGCCGATCATCAGCTGGCCCGCGAGATCCACGCCCGCCTCGAGCAGGCGGTGCTCACCGAGAACGCGGTGGCCTATCACCGCGAGACCCGCAACTTCCACCTGGCCCTGGTGCGCCCGTCGGGCATGCCGCGCGTGGTGCACATGCTCGAATACGCCTGGAACATCACCGAACCCGTGCAGCCCATGGTGCATGTGTCGACCATGGATCGCGTGGTGCTGCACGCCGACCACAGCAAGCAGCTGCAGGCCTTCCTCGCAAGGGATGCTGAAGCATTGCTGACGGCCACCGAGGGGCATCACGCACGCCTGAACGGCGTCCTCTCGCATCTACCCACGGACACCGGTTTGTTCGCCGAACCCGCAGGTGAAGAAGATATATAACCCCTGAGCCTGGGGCTTTCGAACATATACGGTTCAAGCAACGCCGGAGCCATTTCTGTTCGATAGCGTGGATCCATGCGGATCCGGGTCATCAATCCCAACACCACCGCCGCGATGACGGCGCTCATCGGGGACAGTGCGCGCCTGGTCGCCGCGCCCGGCACGGTGGTCGACGCCGTCAACCCCGACATGGGCCCGGCCTCCATCGAGAGCCACTACGACGAGGCGCTGGCCGTGCCCGGCCTGCTGGCCGAGATCGCGCGCGGCGAGGCCGTGGGCGTGGACGGCTACGTCATCGCCTGTTTCGGCGATCCCGGCCTGGACGCCGCACGCGAGCTGGCGCGCGGCCCGGTGATCGGCATCGCCGAGGCGGCCATGCAGGCGGCCAGCCATCTGGGCCGGAAATTCAGCGTCGTCACCACCCTCGGCCGCACCGCCGGCCGGGCCTGGGAGCTGGCGGAACGCTATGGGTTGGAACGGTTCTGCGCGAACGTGCACGCCTGCGAGATCCCGGTGCTCGAACTCGAGGATCCCGAGGCGCGCAAGATCATCGCCGACGCCTGCCGCGAGGCCGTGCTGGCCGACAACTCGGACGCCATCGTGCTCGGCTGCGCGGGGATGGCGGATCTGTGCGAGTACCTGACCGAGGAGGTCGGGGTGCCCGTGGTGGACGGCGTCGCCGCCGCCACGCTGACCGTGCAGTCGCTGGTCACCATGAAGTTGCGTAAGTCCGGCCGCGGGGAATTCGCGGCCCCACTACCGAAGGCGTATGTGGGATTGCTCGCCGATTTCGGCATCGAAGAACAGGAGGCTCAGGCGTGACGCTGCCACCGGAGACATGGAACGGGATCGAATCCCGTTTGCAGGCTGTGGATTCGGAGCTGCTGCGGCTCTATCCGGGCGACCGCCCGGGCCAGCCGGTGCACACCGCGTACGCCTCCGGCGCGGACGCCTCGATCGACCTGCCGGCCCAATGGGGCACGGCCGCACTGGAACTCGCCGAGAACCAGCGCGAGCTGCTGGTCGAGCTGGCCGGTGCGGACGTCGTCGCACGGGTTTTCCGCACCCTGAGCGAGCGCCCCATCCAGGACCTGCGGCTGGACTTCGAGGACGGCTACGGCACCCGCGGCGACGAGGTCGAGGACCGCGACGCCCTGCACGCCGGCGCGGTGCTGAAAGCCCTTCCGGCCGGGGTGTCCTCGCGCGGCATCCGCATGAAGGGCCTCACCACCCTGGAGTGGGCGCGCGCCGTGCGCACCCTGGAGAAGGTCCTCGAGGGCGCGGGCGGCGTGCCCGAGGGCTTCGTGTTCACCGTGCCGAAGATCCGCCATGTCGAGCAGGCCGATCTCACCGTGCAGCTGTGCGACGCCATCGAATCGGCCCACGGACTGGCCGCCGGATCGCTGCGGTTCGAGCTGCAGATCGAGAGCCCGCAGGCCATCATCGCCGCCGACGGCACCGCCCCGGTCGCCCAGCTGATCCAGCGCTCGGCCGGACGCTGCACCGGATTGCACTACGGCACTTACGATTACAGCGCCGCCTGCGGTATCGCCCCGAAGTTCCAGTCGCTGGAGCATCCGGTCGCCGACCACGCCAAGGCGGTCATGCAGGCCGCAGCCGCCACCACCGGGGTGTGGGTGTGCGACGGCTCCACCCAGGTGCTGCCGATCGGCACCGACGCGGAGGTGCGCGCGGCGGTGTCGCGGCACTTCCGCCTGGTCACCCGCTCGCTCGAGCGGGGCTACTACCAGGGCTGGGACATGGGCGCGGGCCACCTGGTCACCCGCTGGCTGGCCACCTTCGCGTTCTTCCGCGAAGGCCTGGGCATCGCGGCCCCGCGCATCGGCCGCTACCTGGATCGCCAGGGCGGTGCGGTGATGGACGAACCGGCCACCGCGCAGGCGCTGGCGGCCGTGGTGCTGCGCGGACTGGAGTGCGGCGCCTTCGAACCCGCCGAGGTCACCGCGATCGCCCCCAAAGCCACTGTCGAGGTATTGCATCAATTGCGAGAGAGGAAGATTCCGGCGCTATGAGCGACGTTGATTTCACGCTGCTTCCCGATCTGGCCGTGCGCACCCTGGGTGGCGCCGTGCTGTGGGCGAACGACGAGTCCTTCGCCGAGAAGGAGAACCTGATCCGGCCCGAGCAGGCCACCTACTCCCCCGCCACCTTCGGCCACAAGGGCCAGGTGTACGACGGCTGGGAGACCCGCCGCCGTCGCAGCGCCGAGGGCGACCACCCGGCCGGCGACGACTGCGACACCGCGATCGTCCGCCTGGGCGTGCCCGGCGTGATCAAGGGCGTCGTGGTGGACACCGCATGGTTCAAGGGCAACTACCCGCCCGAGGTGTCGGTGGAAGCCATTGCGGTGGAAGGCAATCCGTCGGTCGACGAGATGGTCGCCGCCGAGGGCTGGACCACGATCGTCGAGCGCGCCAAGGTGTCCGGCGATTCGCAGAACCCGTTCGCCGTGGACTCCCCCAAGCGCTGGACCCACGTGCGGCTGCGCATGTTCCCCGACGGCGGCATCGCCCGCCTGCGCGTGCACGGCGTCGCCAAGCCCGACCTGGCCTGGCTGGAGTCCGGCCCGTTCGACCTGGCCGCGGTGGAGAACGGCGGCCTGGTCGCCGACTGCTCCAACCGCTTCTTCTCGCACCCGCAGAACGTGCTCATGCCGGGCCGCGCCCGCAGCATGGGCGACGGCTGGGAGACCGCGCGCCGCCGCGACAAGAACACCAACGACTGGGTGCTGGTGCAGCTGGCCGCCGAGGGCGTGATCACCGCCGCCGAGATCGACACCTCGTACTTCCTGTTCAACAGCCCGGGCGCGGGCGCCCTCACCGGCATTCGTGCCGACGGCACCGAGGTCGAACTGCTGGGCCGCACCCGCCTGCAGCCCGACACCCGCCACCGCTTCCTGATCGACGCGGACGCGGCGGTCGTGCAGGTGCGCCTGGACGCCTTCCCCGACGGCGGCCTGGCCCGGCTGCGGCTCTTCGGCACCCTGACCGACGAAGCTCGGGCGCGACTGCGCGCCGAGCTGGAAAATGACCTGGCATGAGCGATTTCGATCTGAACTACCCGCGGGACATGGTGGGCTACGGCCCCAACCCGCCGCACCCGCAGTGGCCGGGTGAGGCGAACATCGCGGTCAACTTCGTCCTCAACTACGAGGAGGGCGGCGAGAACAATGTCCTCGACGGCGACGAGGCCTCGGAGACGTTCCTGTCGGATATCGTTCCGGCAGCGGCGTTCCCGAACCGGCACATGTCGATGGAGACCATCTACGAGTACGGCTCCCGCGCCGGACTCTGGCGGGTGCTGCGACTGTTCGAATCCCGCGATATTCCGCTGACCATCTTCGGGGTGGCGCGGGCGCTGGAGCGCAATCCGGAGGCCGTCGCGGCGTTCAAGCGCAATGGCTACGACATCTGCTCGCACGGCCTGCGCTGGATCTCCTACCAGATGGTGGATGCCGAGACCGAGCGCGCGCACCTGGAAGAGGCGGTGCGCATCATCACCAAGCTCTTCGGTGAGGCGCCCAAGGGCTGGTACACCGGCCGCGATTCGCCGCAGACCCGCGAGCTGGTGGTGGAGCACGGCGGCTTCGTCTACGACTCCGATTCCTACGCCGACGATCTGCCCTACTGGGTGAAGGTCGCCGGCCAGGATCACCTCGTGCTGCCGTACACGCTCGAATCCAATGACATGCGCTTCTCCTCCCCCGCCGGATTCGCCAACGGCGAGGAGTTCTTCACCTATCTGAAGGACGCCTTCGACGTGCTCTACGCCGAGGGCGCGGCGGGTGCGCCGAAGATGCTGTCGGTCGGCCTGCACTGCCGCCTCATCGGCAAGCCGGCGCGGGCCAAGGCGCTGGAGCGCTTCCTGGATTACGTGCAGTCACACGAGAAGGTGTGGCTGGCGCGGCGCATCGACATCGCCGAGCACTGGCGCACGGTGCATCCCGCGTCCTGACGGCCGCGAGAACCCGAAAACCACTGTGGCCCGGGGTGATTGCACGATCACCCCGGTACCGTGAACGCCGGTGCGGCCGGAACCGCACACCGACTCTCCACCGGGGACCCGCCCGTCACGGGTGCCCGGATCTCCCTTCCGGTGTGGGGTACCGCCGGACGCATCGGCGGCACCACGAATACGGCCCGGAACCAACAGGTTCCGGGCCGTATTTGCGTGCCGGGCGATACCGTCGTTCGCTGTCGTCGGGGCGAAACCGCCTCAGAGCGCGCCGCTTTCGATATCGCGCTTGATGCCCTCCTGCGTCGCCTGGTGCGCGGCCACCCCGTTGTCGGCGGTGAAGTCGATCAGGGCCGCATCGGCGACGAAGGTCAGATGCTCGTTGACGGTGGTCGTGCCGTCGCCGTTGTCGGTGAAGGTGATCAGCTGGTGGGTGGTCACATTCGGGACGTCCCAGCTGTCGGTGGTGTAGTAGTGCTCGTCCGGGTGCAGGCGCTGCTCGGCCTGGGTGTGCCCGGGGAAGGTGACCGGGCCCATCGGAATATCCTCGAGCGCGGTGAAATCCGCGATCTGCGTGTCACCGTCATCGCAGGTGCGGTGGACGATGATGTCCTTCAGGAACGAGTGGCGGCCGAGACCGTTGCGGACATCGGAGTACACGTCCCACACCTTGTCCAGCGGCGCGGCGATGGTGACCGGCAGATCCACCTCGGTCACCGATCGGCCGTCGGCCGGATTCTGCTGCTCGGCCTCGTAGATCGACCAGCTGACCTGCCATTCCAGTTTGTAGTCGTTCTCCGACTCGATGCAGGACGGCGCGTCGTCCGCGCGTGCCATCGCCGACCCCACCGCAGGCGACCCCATCGTCGCGCAGGCTATCGCCAGCGCATAACCCACCTTGAACCTCACCGGGCGGACTTTACCCCGGGCGCAACCTACCGGCAGGTTTCCTGCGAAATCGCGGCTACCGTGTCCCGGGCCGGTCCCCACGCTCCAATTCCACTGCGCGCTTCATCATTTCGCGTGCGCGGGTGCGGTCGCCGGCGTAGTCGTAGGCGCGGGCGGCGCGGTAGTTGGTGCGCCAGTTCTGCGGGTCCGCCTCGAATTCCTGCTTCACCCGCTCGAAAAGCGCGTCGGCAGCAGCCTTCTCGATACGTCCGGACGGGCGGCGCGGCAGATCGGAGACATCCAGCTCGCCGCCCTCCTCGTGCATGCGGCGGGCCAGGTGCTGGTGGGCGAAGGCGGCGCGGACACTGGTCGCCACGATCCACACGCCCAGCACCGGCAGGATGAACACGCCGATGCCCAGGCCCACCGCGGCCGGCTTACCGGTGGCGATCAGGTCGATCCCGATCCGGCCCAGCAGCACGAAGTAGAACCCGAGCACCACCACCAGGGCCGCGATGAAACCGACCCGCTTGAAGACCTCGCGGCCGTTGCCGTCGGCGGGATTCGCGGCGGGCGTGCTCACAGGTCGAGCAGCGGGTCGATGCCCACGGTGAGACCGGGGCGCAGCGGCGTCTTGCGCACGCCCAGCAGCACACCGGGCACGAAGGAGGTGCGGTCGAGCGAGTCGTGGCGGATGGTCAGCGTCTCCCCCTGCGTGCCGAACAGCACCTCCTGGTGCGCGACCAGTCCGGCCAGCCGCACCGAGTGCACCCGCACGCCGTCCACGTCCGCGCCGCGCGCACCCTCCAGCTCCTGGCTGGTGGCGTCGGGGCTGCGGCCCACACCCGCCTTCTCCCGGGCCGCGGCGATGAGCGCGGCGGTCCGGAAGGCGGTGCCCGACGGCGCGTCCGCCTTGTTCGGGTGGTGCAGCTCGATGACCTCGACCGAGTCGAAGAAGCGCGCGGCCTGCTCGGCGAACCGCATGCTCAGCACGGCGCCGATGGCGAAGTTCGGCGCGATCAGCACCCCGACCTCCGGCTTGGCCGCCAGCCAGCCCTTCACCTGCTCCAGCCGCTCGGCATCGAAGCCGGTGGTGCCGACCACGGCGTGAATCCCGTTCTCCACCAGCCACTTCAGATTGGGCATCACCACATCCGGGTGCGTGAAGTCGACCACGACCTCGGTTCCGGCGGCCGTGAACGCCTCCAGCGAGTCGTCCTTGTCGACCTGTGCCACCAGCTCCAGATCCGCGGCCGCCTCGACCCCGGCACAAATGGCCTGCCCGACCTTGCCGCGCGCCCCGAGCACACCCACCCGGATCCGGTTCGTGGTCACCTGGTCTCCTTCGCTATGACCGATCAAGGAACGGGTCGAGCCTATCGGGTCGGCGAAACGCCACGCGCGCGGCCGTTTCGGACGAGTCGGCCGCCGGCTTCGAGGCACAGGTGCGGCCGGCCTGCTCCGGGTCGGCGGTCACAGCTGGTCGTAGACCCCGACGAGCCGGTCGAGGACCTCGGTGGCGGACCTCAGCACGGCGATGTCCTGATCGGCGAGTTCGTCTCGCAGGGCGTCGGTCATGGCCGTCATGCGCTCGCGGCATCGGATGCGCCCGGCCTCGGTCAGCGTGACCAGTACCGAGCGTTTGTCGCCGGGTGGGCGTTCCCTGGTGACGTATCCCGCCGCGGCCAGGCCGTTGACCAGCTGAGTGGTTGCGGCGCCGGTTGTTTCGGCCATGGCAGCGAGTTGGCCGATCGTGAGCGGCCCGCGGTCGGCCAGCGCACGCAGGGCGCGCGCATGGGTGAGCGACAGCGCCTTCGGGGATCGGGTCGCGCGCCCCCGGAGCCGGGAGTCCGCCGCGCTGAGCCGGTAGGCGGCCCGGGCCAGCAGGTCGAGGGCTGTCGCGCGGTCCGCGTCGAGGTCTTCGGTCACGGTGGGTCTCCTGTCGGCGGATCGTGCGGGGTTGACAGCAGCTTAGTCTAAGTACTTAATAGATAAGTACTTAGCTTATTGAAGGAGCACCCACCATGACCACTCGATCCCTGGGCCAGAACTGGGCCCTCGACATCGCCCTCGCCCAGGGCGGATTCGACGCCCTGCATCCGCAGGCGAAGGGCACCATGGAGCAACTCGGTCACGACCACACCGACTTCGACAAGGTCTTCGAACTCGTGCAGAGCGGGGCGATGCTGCCCAAGGCGTGGGTGACCATCGCCGCCCAGGCCGAGGAGCGCGCCGCCCACCATGAGCGAAACGGGTTCGCACGCACCGCCGCCGACCTCTACACCCGGGCGGCCGTGATGTGGGGCCGGGCCCAGTACTCGATCTTCGAGGCGGCCGATCCACGCAAACTCGCGTTCCGCGAGCGCGCCAACCATTGCGTCGAACGGCTGGGGGAACTGCGCGGCGGACTGGTCCGACGGGTGGCGCTGGACTTCGAGGGCAAGCAGATCTTCGCACTGCTGCATCTGCCGGCGGGGCCCGTCCATCGGGCTCCGGCGGTGATTCTCGGCCCCGGCATGGACATGATCAAGGAGGACTACATCGCCGCGGCCGAGCGGTACTACACCTCGCGGGGCATGGTCGCGCTGTCCATCGAGGGTCCTGGGCAGGGCGAGAGCCGGGCGCGCGGCCTGACCGTAGACCTCACCAACTACGAACGCGCCGTGCGGCATTACATCGACTATCTGAGCGAACTGCCGGAAGTGGATCCGCTCCGCATCGGCATGTTCGGCATCAGCATGAGTGGGTATTGGGGATCGCGTGCGGCCGCGACGGAGCCGAGGCTGGCGGCGTTGGCGGCCTTCGAGGCGCCGACCGGCGATTTCCGGACCATCTTCGAGCAAGCGCAGCCGACCTTCAAGAACAACTACATGTACATGGCGGGCTACGACGACGAAGCGGCCTTCGACCGGGATCTGAGGGACCGGATGCCGCTGGATGATCTGGTCGGTGATATCGCGTGCCCGGTGCTGTACGGCATCGGCGAGTTCGACGAGCTGACCCCACTCGAACAGGCGCTCGCCAATTACGAACTCGTTCGCGCGCCCAAGGAGATTCGCGTCTACGAGGGCGAATTCCATCCGCTGGGAGGCGTGGCGGCCGAAGTCTTCCGATTCGGCGCCGAATGGCTGGAACGAGCCCTGGCCGGCGAGTTCACGACGCCGGGACGCGATGTGCGGCACTACGTCCACCGCGACGGACGCACCACCGACGGCACCGCCGATCCGCAATGGTGGTCGGGCGCAGTGCCGTTGGCCGTCCAGCGGCTGCGCTCGGCGTGAGCACCGATCCCGAAGTCGCCCGCCGCTCAGCGCAATTGCGCGCTGACGCCCGGTCCGAGGACGGCACACCGTGCGCCGTTCGATATCCCGGCCGACCGGGACTCGAAAGGCCGGGTGCGCAATGGATTCCATTGCGCACCCGGCCTTTCGGGTCGGTGGGCTAGCCGGTGTAGCCGGTCAGCTTGTAGACCGTGGTGTTGCCGATCTGCTGGGGTGTGAAGGTCGCGGTCACCCAGTCGGTGATGTCGGTGTGCTGGTTGCGACCGAAGCCACCCTGGTTGCCCGGGCCGCCCTGTGCGCCCTGCTCGGGCTGGGCGCCTTGGCGGGTCGGCTGATCGGCGGGGTTCTGGCCGCCGCCCTGCGGCCGGTTGCGCTCGCCTCCGGCGGCCGGGGTGGCGGGCTCACGGTTGCCGTTTCCGTTGTCGCCGTTGCCGTTTCCGTTGCCGCCACGGTCGTTGTTGTTCTGCTCGATGTAGTAGCCGATCTTGCCGGCCTTCACATCGGCTTGGAACTCCGCCAGGGTCGGGGTGGGATCGCTGCCGGAGAAGCCGCCGATGGCCATGACCGCCTTGTCGGTCTGCAACTCCAGGCCCGCCGCGGCGGAGGAGCCGTTGATCGCGGCCGCCCACGTCGAGTCGGACGTCTTCAGCAGGGCCGCCAGCTGCTGGTTCGGCTGGGACTCGCCGAAGCCGCCGCCCCGGCCGCCCGCGGCACTCGCCGGGCCGACGGTCGGACCGCCGCCACTGTGCGGGGTGGCGATGGTGGCGATCGAGTAGGCGGTCGCGCCGGACAGGCTCGCGAACAGGCCGAGCGCCAGTGCCGCGGCGGCGAGGCGGTGGTTGTTCCGGGCCCACGGCAGCACCAGCAGCACGGTCGCCACGACGGTCAGCGCCAGAACCGCCCAGCGCAGTTCGGGGAACCAGCCGCTGTTGCGGTGCAGCAGTACGAAACTCCACACGCCGGTGGTCGCCACCAGCGCGGCCAGGCCGAAGCGGCCGAGGATGGTGTCGCGCCTGGTCCACATCTCGTGGATGCCGACCGCGAACATGCCGGCCACGGCCGGTGCGATCGACAGGCAGTAGTACGGGTGCACGGTGCCGCTCATGTAGCTGAGCACGCCGCCGTCGATGAGGATCCACAGCCCGAACAGGATCGCGGCCGCCCGCACCAGGTCGGTGCGCGGCGCCCGGCCCCGCGAGACCAGCACCAGCACCATGGCCAGCAGCGCGGCCGGCAGCAGCCAGCCGATCTCGAAGCCGAATTCACCGGTGAACAGGCGTCCCACGCCGCGGACCTGCCCGCCGAAGCCACCGAATCCACCGCCGCCGTGTCCGCCCGGACCGGCCTGCCCGGCCGTGTCCGCCGCGGCGGCCGGATCGGGTGCCGCGGTGGTCAGGTCGGGTGCCGCGGTGGTCGGGTCGTGCGGCGCGCCGCCGCCCGGAGCACCGCGGTGGTTGCGCCCGAGCACGCGGGCGAAGCCGTTGTAGCCCAGCACCAGATTCATGAAGTTGTTGTCGGTCGAGCCGGCCAGATACGGGTGGCTCGACGCCGGCCACAGCAGCGTGACCAGCACGTACCATCCGCTCGACACCACCAGCGCGACGAGCGCCCCGACCAGCTGCACGATGCGGGCGCGGATCGGATTCGGCGCGGCGACGAGGTAGACCAGCCCCAGTGCTGGCAGCACCATCAGGCCCTCGAGCATCTTCGCCAGGAACGCGAACCCCAGCGCCACACCGGCCAGCAGAATCCACTTGGTCGAGGCGCGTTCGAGAGCGCGGACCGTGGCGTACGCACCGGCCAACATCAGCAACACCATGACCGCGTCCGGGTTGTTGAACCGGAACATCAACGCCGCGACCGGCGTCAACGCCAGCGCGGCTCCGGCGAGCAGCCCGGTGTAATGGCTACCCGTCAGCCGCCGCACCGCGCCGTACAGCAGCCCCACCGCGGCCACCGCCATCAGGGCTTGCGGAATCAGCATGCTGGCACTGGAGAATCCGAAGATCTGCCCCGACAGCCCCATCACCCACTGCGACACCGGCGGCTTGTCGACGGTGATGAAGTTCGCGGGATCCAGTGAACCGAACAGGAGCGCTTCCCAGTTCTTCGACCCGGCCCACGCGGCCCCGGCGTAGAACTGATTGCCCATCCCATTGATGGTGATGTTCCACAGATACATCACCGCCGTCGCGATAAGTAGCGCGGCCAGACCGGCGCGTTCGACGGTCTTGCTGTCGAACCGTCCGGTCTCACGGAGCGCCGCGGGCGGCGGCGGAACCACTGGCGGGTTGTCCTGGAGTGATGTGGTCACGCTGACCATTCAGCGCCCCGGAGTCCAATGAACCCTGTGAGCCCGCCGGGAGCTTCCGGTGAGCCGCGGCCGCAGCTGCGTCCTGCCGGAGTCGGGGCGTGCGGAGGTGGGTGGGGCTGTGGCCGGTGTGGTGGCGGAACCATCGGGAGAAGGCGCTGAGTTCGGAGAAGCCGAGTTCGGTGGCGATGGCGGTGAGGGTGCGGTCGTGGTGGGTGAGGTAGCGGTGGGCGAGGTCGAGGCGGGTGGTGTCGAGGAGGGTGGTGAAGGTTTCTCCGCTGCGGGCCAGGTATCGGTGCAGAGTTCGACGGTCGATGCCGAGGCGGGCGGCGACGGTGGCGGCCGAGCACTGATGGGTGGGCAGCAGTGTTTCGATGATGGCGCGCGCTTGCTCGGCGGTGGATTCGCCGACCGGGGTCAGGGATCGCAGGTATTCACGGGCATACGGGCGGAGCAGGGGGTCGGCGAGCGGGTTGGCGGTGTCGAGGTCGCGGGTGTAGCACACGATGCCGTTGAAGCTCTGCTCGAATTCGATTGTGGGCCCGAGGATCCGGTGGGCATCGCCGCGCTGTTCGGGTGCGCCGTGGGTGAAGCAGACCGACAGCGGATGCCAGGACTGGCCGAGGAGCTCTCGCAGGATGCGGCAGGTGGCACCGACGGTGAGCTCGGTGGCCTGCCGACCGAGCGAGGCTCCGGGTGCGGCCTGGACGTGAATGGTGGTCAGACTGTCGGCCTGGGTGAGGCGGGTGCGCAGCGCCTCATTGTGCAGGGAGATATAGCGGAGCACGATCTGCAGGGCACTGCGAATATCGGGTTCCTCGCGGGCGACGAGCGCGACCGGCCCGAGGTTGGCCAAGCTGCGACGCTCGGCCAGGTGTAGGCCGAATTCCTCGCAGTTCGCTTCGCGCGCAGTGCGTTCCAACAGCAGATCCACCGCGGGGGCGGGCAGCCAGGTATCGCTGGCGCTGACCGCTGCGGCGCCGATGCCCACCGATCGCAACATCAGCATCGGGTCGATTCCCAATGACAGGGTCAAATCGACATAGCCGGACAGGACGGCGCTTCGGACCATCGGAGCCATCGGCATCCTTCCTTCGTGCTGTCCCAGATTGTCAAGCTTTCGGTCCCGCTCAGTCAAACATGATGACTCGCGCACGCATACCGTGACGGCAATCACGTTCACCGCATCACAGGAGCTGCCCGTGACCACCGAGCCCGCGCCCACCCCCGCCGTCGACGCCATGCGCGCCCAAGGAGCATGGAATCCGTTGTGGGACAAGCTGTTCGGCTGGGACCCGGAGTGGACCGAGCAATTCATGTCCATGGGTACGCTGCCGGTCCGCCGTGGCGTGCTGTCCCCACAGTTCGTCGAGTTGCTGAGCATCGCGGTCGACGCCGCGTGCACCCACATGTACTCGCCGGGCGTGCGCCGCCACATTCGCGCCGCCCTGGAGCTCGGTGTGTCCCGCGAGGAGATCCTCGCTGTCCTCGAGCTGACCAGTGTGCTGGGCATTCACGCGTGCAACATCGGGGTCCCCGTGCTCGCCGAAGAACTCGACGCCTTCGAGCGTCGCCGCGCGCAACAGCGATGAATCCGCTGCCGCAACGCGCAACCCACCAGAATCAGGAAGGACGATCATGCACTATCTCGACGATTCGCTACTACCGGAGAACCAGGAGAAACTGGTCATCCAGGTAGCGCCCTACGGCCCGGAATTCCTGCCAGGAGATTCCGACGACATTCCGGTGACGATGGATGAGCAGATCCAGAAGGCGGTGGACTGCTACAACGCGGGCGCACAGGTGCTGCACGTCCACGTGCGGGAAGCCGATGGACACGGGTCGAAGCGGCTCGAACTGTTCAACGAGATGCTGGGCCGCCTGCGCGAAGCGGTACCGGAGATGATTCTCCAGGTCGGCGGTTCGATTTCGTTCGCGCCACCGGAAGGCGGCGACCAGGCGAAATGGCTGGATTACGACACCCGCCACCTGCTGGCAGAGCTGGATCCGAAACCGGATCAGGTCACCATTGCCATCAACACCAGCCAGATGAACGTCATGGAGTTGCTGAGCGACGACGATATCGCGGGCACCTCGCTGCAGAACCCGATGCTGGCCAGGGCGTATCGCGACATGGTGGTCGAGGCTGGGCCGGAGTTCTATCTCGAGCATCTGCGCCGACTGACCGCGGCGGGTATCCAGCCGCATTTCATGCTCGGCTCGGTGCATCAGCTCGAGACCGTCGAGCGGTTGATCCGGCGCGGCCTCTACACCGGCCCGCTGGTGCTGAATTACGTGGCGATCGGCGGCGGCGCGGCGGGCCTGCATCCGGCGGACCTGCTCGAGTTCGTCCGCCGCACTCCGGACGGCGCGGTGCTGACCATCGAAACGATCATGCGCAATGTCACCCCGATGTGCACCATCGCGATCGCGCTGGGCCAGCACGTCCGAGTCGGCATCGAGGACAACCTGTGGGGCCGCAAGGGCGAACGACGCACCTCGGTCGAACAGATCGAGCAGATGGTCCGCATTGCCGACGAGCTCGGCCGCGGCGTGGCCTCCTGCAAGGAGGCGCGCGACATCTACCTGTTCGACGAGGTCTACTCCGGCACCGACGACGCGCTGGCCAAGATCGGGTACCCGCCCAACCGGCAGCCCGGCCAGGTCGGATTCCTGCACCACGCTTGATCTTTCGCAGGTGAGTGGGCCGGTCGCACCCGGTGCGGCCGGCGCACCACGCATATTTGTTCGTCGACAGGATCCGGCCGCGCCGGTCCGTCGGTTCCACCAGGCTCGAGGAAGCGCCATGGACATCTCCACCACTCCCACCGGCTTGTCGGCGACGGCCGCCGGACCATCGCGAGTCCGCTCACGGAGCTTCCCGTGGGTCGTGTTCGGACTGACCTTCGGATTGATGCTGTCGGACTACATGTCCCGTCAGGTGCTATCGGCGGTGTTCCCGCTGCTGAAAAACGAATGGGGACTGTCGGATTCACGGCTGGGCTCATTGAGCAGCATCGTGGCCCTGATGGTGGGGCTGCTGGCGTTCCCCCTGTCCCTGGCGGCGGATCGCTGGGGACGCGTGCGCAGCATGCTGATCATGGCGACGGTCTGGAGTCTGGCCACTCTGCTGTGTGCGCTCGCCACCGGATACGGGCAGATGCTGGGCGCGCGTTTCCTGGTCGGAGTCGGCGAAGCCGCCTATGGCAGCGTCGGCGCCGCGGTAATGCTGGCCGTGTTCGCCCCGCACCTGCGCGCCTCCCTGAGCGGTGCGTTCCTGGCGGGCGGCTCGTTCGGGTCGGTCCTGGGTGTCGCGCTGGGCGGTGTCGTCGCCACACATATCGGCTGGCGCTGGACCTTCGCCCTGATGGCCGGTCTGGGCCTGCTGCTGGTCGGTGCGTTCCGCGTCCTGATCACCGAATCCGCTTTGGACCGACACACTTTCGGCGAATCACCGGCGACCCGGGGAGCCGCCGCCACACCGACCGGCACGACCGTGCGGGCACCGCTGTCGAGCCTGTTCTCCTCGGTGTCGGTGTGGTGCGCTTACATCGGCGGCGGCCTGCAACTGTTCGTCGCGGCCGTGCTGATGGCCTGGCTGCCCAGCTTCTTCAACCGCTCCTACTCCCTGCCCACCGACCGCGCCGGACTTGTGGCCTCGGGATATGTGCTGCTCATCGGGACCGGGATGGTCGTGTGTGGCATTCTCACCGACCGCGTCGGCCGCCGACACCCAGCACGGCAATGGGGCAGCGCACTGGTCTACTGCGCGATCTCGCTGATCCTGCTCACTGTCGCTTTCAGCCTCGGCACCGGTGCCGCGCAGCTGACCCTCTTGGCGCTGGGCGCATTGACGGCGGCCGGGTCGGCAGGAGCGACAAGTTCGATGGTGGCCAGCCTGACCCATCCAAGCCTGCGGGCGACCGCCTTCGCCACGGTCACCCTGGCCAACAATGTCTTCGGACTCGCGCTCGGACCGCTGGTCGTGGGCTTCCTCGCCGACCGTTACGGGCTCGCCGCCGCCCTGCGCCTGGTGCCGCTGACCTACGTCGGCGCCATCGCCGCCCTGGCCGGCGGCAGATACGCCTACCCGGCCGGACTGCGCCGCCTCGCCCGATTGGAAACGAACCGTCCGGCCGCCTGACCACGCCGCCCTGTTCGGCCGCAACCGATCCGGTCCCATCAATTCCGTGAGGTCTTCCATGCTCGATCTCGCTGTGCTGCTCGAAGACACAGCCCGCCGTCACCCGGGGCACGATGCCATCGTCGCCGGCGATCAGAGACTGACCTATGCCAAGGTCGACGCCGCCGCGAACCGGATCGCCCACCTGCTCGCCGCGCACGACATCCGTCCTGGCGACAAGGTCGCGCTGTCGTGCCCGAATCTGGCGTGGTTCGGGATCCCACACGACAGCCACCGAGAAGAGATCAAGGCGTACGTCATCGCCGCGCCCGGCACGACACCGTCGGAGAGTTCGCTCATCGAGTGGGCCAAGCAGCACATGGCCGCCTACAAATACCCCCGCCAGATCGAATTCGTGTCCGCGCTGCCGATGACCTCCACCGGCAAGATCCTCAAACGCGAACTCCGCACACCCCACTGAAAACACGCGGTTGCCTGCCGTTCCAAACCACTCTCGCGGCCAGCACCAACGACCCGTTCGCCAACGTCCGGCGAGTGACCGGGATGGCCGAAACCTGGGAAGCAGGCCGGTCGATCTCGGTCCGGTCGGGCACCTCGACTCCGCCGCCGGCTACGGGCCGTGGCCGCGGGCCACCGCACTGCTGACCGAACTGGTCTCGCACACAAAGCCTTCCACCATGGAAGTACACCGATGAACCGAGGAAACAACCGATGAGGAAAACCACCACCACCGCCGTGCTCGCCGCGACCGCCCTCGCGCTGACCGCCGCGACCGCCAACGCCACCCCGCAACCCGGCCACGCCGAAAATACCGACGTCCACTACGAAGTCACGCGTCAAGGCGATGCCGCGCTGCTGACCGTCAGCGGCGGAGCCTTGAAACTCGCGGGGGACCAACTCGTCCTCACCGATCCCACCGACCGGCCGATTGCCGCGATCCCGCTCACCTACCGCATCGACAATACCGCCTACCCGATCGCCGCCCAAATCAACGGCGGCACAGCAACACTCACCCCCGACAAGACCGCCGGACAACCCGTGCCGGCCGCGCAGGCCGTCACCCCCGACCAGACCATCACCGCCGATCGGGCCGCCACCCAGGTCGCCGAATCCTTCACCCCCCGTGACACCCAAGCCCTCGGCGTGTTCGCCCAGCGCGCAGCCATCGGCGCCGCCGTCAGCGCGGTCCTGGGCGCTGTACTCGGCGCGGGCGTCGGGTGTCTGGTCGGTGCGGCCGCCGGTGCCGTGCTCACCAGTCCCGTCATGGCACTGCTCGTCCCCTTCGTCGGCGCCACCATCGCGGGCTGTGTCCTGGGTGCCGCCACCCTCGGTGTCGTTGGAACGATGGCCGGACTCGTCGTCGCCGGCGGGCCCATCACACTGTTCTCCGCGATCCAATACTTCTCCACGATCCTCGCCCCCTGCCCGCCCGAAACCGCCTACTGCAAAGATCCCGCGCAAGCGCCCGCGCCGAGCAAGTAGAGAATCCGCGGCCGAACCGCCTGTCGTCGACCGTTGTCTGCACGGCGACCGATGACAGGCGGCGCGCGCCGCACAAGTCACTCGCACGAGGGGGAGTACCCCGCTCCCCGCCGGCGCGAATCGCCGAGGGCGAGCAACGAGATGCTTATCAGCACAACAGCACTGGCCATCGGTGTCGCGTCGCTCGCCGCGGTCGCCGTGTCCGCGGCGGCGGTTCCGGCTGCCGCGGACACCGGCTCGGATTCGGCAGTGGCGGGCGACCGTCGGTTTCGTAACTGTCGCCCGATAGCCCGTCGGTGACGGTCCAGGACGCTGCAACGACTTCGGCACGGACGGGATCGACACGAACCGCCGATCGTCGTCGTGCGGACACATATCGGGATCACCCGCTCGACGCCGTCGCCAGTGGTGCGATCCGCGAAATCGGCACTGCTGTGATGAGGCTCCGCGATGACGGCAACTCCGCTGCGCCAAGGGGTGCGGACCAATATCGAGCGTCGTGTTTGGGTGCACATGCCGGCAGCGGTCGATCCAGCGGTCCCGGAAAGCTACTGTGACACCGGGATTTTCGAGCCCGGCGGCAAATAGGTCACTGCGCGAGCACGGCTCCGGCCAGAGCGATGCTGGAGACCCATACCGTGGACAGGGTAGCGAGGATCAGCGGCCGCGGGCCGACCCGGCGCAGGGCGGCGATGTGGACACCGGTGCCGAGGGCGAACATGGCGGCGGTGAGTAGGGCGGTCTGTGCCAGTTTGATCGGGCCGAGCACGCCGGCCGGGAGGATGCCGGTGGTGCGGACCGCCGCGCAGAGCAGGAAGGCGACAACGAACAGCGGGATCAGCGGAACCGTGCGAGCGTTGGCCCGATCGCGGTTGCGCCGACGCACCTGCCAGCCCAGCACCGCCAGCACCGGGGCCAGTAGCACCACGCGGGCCAGCTTCACGATCACCGCCACGGTCAGCGCGGCCCCGCCCAGCGCTCCACCGGTCGCAACGACCTGCGCGACCTCGTGCACCGCACCCCCCGCCCACATGCCGCTGGTCTCGGCACTCAGCCCCATCGCGTGCGACAGCAATGGGATCACGCCGATCAGGATGGTGCCGAAGACCACGACCAGCGCAATTGCGGTCACCAGTTCTTCGTCCTCGGCATCGACCACGCCGTCGGCGGCGGCCGCCGCCGCGGCGCCGCAGATGGAGAATCCGCAGGCGATCAGCAGCCGCTGGGTCCAGCTCAATCCCAGCATCCGGCCCATCAGCATGGTGCCGCCGATGCCGAGGGTGACAATCGCGACGACCACCGCGATCGCCGCGGGCCCGAGCCCGAGGATGTCGCTGAAAGTCAGCTGTATACCGAGCAGCGCCACGCCCACCCGCAGCAGGCGCTTCGACGAGAACTGCAGTCCCGGCTTCAACCGCGGCGGTAGCGCGACGACATTGGCCAGCACCGCGCCGATCACGATCGCGATCAGTAGCGGGCTCACGGTCGGCAGCCACCGAGAGATCAGCAGCACGAATGCCACGACAACGGACGTCAGCGCCAGCCCCGGCCAGCATTCGACCAACTCGCTGAGCAATCTCGACCGCGGGGATGGCTCGGCGGCAGACGCCGGCACCACGGCCGGGGATTCCACTCCGGGTGCGTCTGCCCTACCTGCGGTACCGGCTGACACCGGGTCGTTCGTATCGCGCGTGCCGACGGAGCCGCGGAACTGTGCGTGTCGTGGGTCTGGTGGCGGATCGAGGCGCGTCATGGTTCCCAGGCTGACGGGATGCGTCCGGGCGCAGTAGTCGCGAATATGACATCAGCACATATCAAGATGATATGGGTTTTGGCGATCCTATATGATTTCGCTATGTCCACCGATAGACCTGAACTGGGACTTCTCGAAGTGCTGGTCGCGATCGACGATCACGGCAGTCTCGGTGCAGCAGCGCGCATGGTAGGGATGGCGCAGCCGAATGCCAGCCGGGCAGTCAGGGAATGGGAGCGGAAGCTGGGGTTGGCGTTGATCGAGCGCAGCCCGCGCGGGTCGACATTGACCGCGGCGGGGACGGTGGTGGTGCACTGGGCGCGCGAAGTACTGGCGGACGTGGATCGGCTGCTGGATGCGGCGGCCGCGTTGCGTACCGACCAGGAGGCCGAACTCACCATCGCGGCGAGCATGACGGTGGCCGAGTGCCTGCTGCCGGTCTGGCTCGGCGAATTCCGCCGTTTCCATCCCAACGTGAAAGTCCATCTGCAGGTGCAGAATTCGCGGCAGGTATTCGACCGATTGGCGGCGGGCGAATGCGACCTCGGCTTCGTCGAGAGCCCCTCGGTCCCGGACCGGCTGCACAGCGTCACCGTCGCCGCTGACCGCCTCGTCGCGGTGGTGGATCCGGCACATCCGTGGGCGCGCCGCCGCCGTCCGCTCACCGTCGCCGAACTGGCCGCCACCCCGCTGGTGACCCGCGAACCTGGTTCCGGGACCCGCAGCACCCTCGACATCGCTCTCGCCGAATACCCTCGCGCCGAACCTCTGCTCGAACTCGGCAGCGCTGCGGCCATCCGCACCAGCGTCCTGGGTGGCGTCGGCCCCGCCGTCGTCAGCACCCTCGCCGTCGAGGACCAACTCGCCCGTGGCGGCCTGCGCGCTATCCCCATCGAGGGCCTCGAGCTGCATCGCACGCTGCGCGCCGTCTGGCGTCCACCGCGCAAATTGTCTGGCCCAGCAGGCGAATTGGTCGCCGGGATCGTGCACGCTCGGCGCACGTCTGTGCCGCAGCGCCGGGCTTGACGGGCGCACTCGGGCTGCAAAGCCATTTGCCTCAATCGAATAGCGCGGCAAACGGCCACCGGAGAGTCGTGGTGACATGGCCGACCCGATCGATAACAATGCAGCCCCATGATGGTGCCCGGGTCGTCGCCGATCGCCAGGATCACACCACCGGTCCGGGGGAGCTGCCGTCCGGAGAGCAGGAATGTGCCTTCGCGATAGTGCCGTTCCCACTTTGCGTCAGTAGTGTTGCCTGCCGGGCGTTGGAGAGCGCGAACGGCGTGCGGCGAACGGACCAGTCGGGATATTGTGGCGGGTGCCCGGTGGGGAGATCACGAGTGGCCGATGGTCGAGAGAGATCTGTTCATGACGCAGCGTGATGTCGATGTCGTCACGGAGTTGCGTGCTGCGGGTTTCGAGGAGGCCGAGGAGATCGGGCGGGGCGGTTTCGGGGCGGTGTTCCGCTGCACCCAGCCGGCTGCGGGTCGCACGGTCGCGGTGAAGGTGCTGACCGGTGAGCTGGACGAGAATCGGGAGCGCTTCTTTCGCGAGCAACGCGCAATGGGGCGGCTGACCGGGCACCCGAACATCGTCGACATGCTCGAGGTCGGTGAGACCGCAAGTGGTCACCCCTACCTGGTCATGCCCTATCACGCTCGCGGGTCCCTGGATGCGCGCCTGCGCCGCGACGGTCCGTTGTCGCTGGCAGAGGTGCTGCACCTGGGGGTGAAGATCGCCGGGGCGCTGGAAACCGCGCATCGAGCCGAGGTGCTGCACCGCGATATCAAGCCGGGAAACATCCTGCTCACCGACTACGGTGAGCCCGCCTTGACCGATTTCGGGATCGCCCACATCACCGGTGGATTCGAAACCGCGACCGGCACGATCACCGGATCACCGGCGTTCACCGCACCGGAGGTCCTCGGTGGTGACCCCCCGAGCCGGGCCTCGGATGTATACGGACTGGGCGCCACACTGTTCTGTGCGCTGACCGGGCATGCGCCTTTCGAACGCCGTAGCGGCGAGGAGGTCGTCGCGCAGTTTCTGCGAATCACCCAGCAACCAGTACCGGATCTGCGTGAGCAAGGAATTCCCGACGACGTCTCCGCGGTGATCGCGGCGGCCATGTCCCGTGAATCACGCGGCCGCCCCACCGCCGCGGAGTTGGGCGAGCAACTGCGCCAGGTAGAGCGCGATCACGGTTTCCGGGTCGATGCGATGACGCTGCCGCCCGAACCAGCAGCCGAGCACGCATCGGTTGTCACGTCGGTGCCCGCTGCGGAAAGTCGTACCGGGAACCTGCCGCTCGAGCTGAGCAGCTTTGTCGACCGGCGGATCCAGCTGACCGAAATCAAGAACCTGCTGGCGGGATCACGTCTGGTGACGCTGACCGGTATGGGCGGGGTCGGCAAGTCACGGCTCGCGCTGCACGTCGCCGACAAGGTGCAGCGAAATTTCACCGCCGGTGTGCAGTTGGTCGAGTTGAGTGATCTGCACGATGAAACACTTTTGGTCGACGTCGTGGCCACCGCTCTCGGTCTGCGAAACCAGAGTGCCCGGCCGACGCTCGAGGTGCTTTTGGAGTTCTTGTCCGAGCGCAATCTGCTGCTGGTACTGGACAATTGCGAGCACGTGATCGAGGCGGTCGCGGGGCTGACCGAATCGCTGCTCCGGACCTGCCCGCAAGTGCGGATTCTGGCGACCAGTCGAGAGGCACTCGGCGTCGGCGGGGAATCGGTGTTCGTGGTGCCGCCATTGGGGATTCCCGATATGGCGAGCAAACCCGGGCTGCGCGTGGTGACCCGCCACGACGCGGTGACATTGTTCGCCGAGCGAGCCGCCGCAGCCGTGCCCGGCTTCGAGGTAACCGATGACTCCATGCTCAGCGTGGCCGGGATCTGCGCTCGACTCGACGGGCTACCGTTGGCGATCGAGCTGGCCGCGGCCCGGCTGCGCACGATGTCGCCCGAGCAGATCCTGACCCGGCTCGACGACCGCTATGCGCTCTTGACTCGCGGGAGTCGTGGTGCCCCGATGCGGCAGCAGACCCTGCGGTGGTGCATCGACTGGAGCTATGACCTGTGCACACCGGCCGAGCGGCGCTTGTGGGACCAGCTGTCGGTGTTCGCAGGCACTTTCGAGCTCGATGCAGCCGAGCAGGTATGCGGCACCGAACTGACCGAGACCCAATTGCTCGACACCTTGTCCGCGCTGGTGGACAAGTCGATCCTGATCCGCGAGGAAACCGAGGGCACGGTCCGCTTCCGGATGCTCGAAACCGTTCAGGAATACGGCCGGGAACAAGCCGAGGACAGCGGGAGGTACCCGGAATACGTTCGGCGGCATCGGGATTGGTGTGTGCAGTTGGCACTCCAGGTGGAAGCGGAATGGATCGGCCCGCACCAGCTGCAGTGGATTGCCCGCTTGGAGCGGGAACTGCCGAATCTGCGAAACGCGCTGGAATTCAGTCTGTCCGAGTCGGGCGAAACCGCGCTGCGGATCGTCACCGCCCTGTACATGTTCTGGACCTTGCGCGGGCGGCTCAGCGAGGGACGCCGCTGGTACGAGCGCGCGCTGGCCCAATCGACCGATGCACCGCCACTGGGTCGGGCCAAGGCTCGCTGCGGGGCCGCCACGATGGCCGTCCTGCAGGGTGACCTACCGGCCGCCGCCGAGCACGTGGCGCAGCTCGAGGCCCTGGCCGACCAGACGGCGGACCCACTGGTCACGGCCCTGCTCGCCCACGCCAAAGGAAACTATTTCCTCACGGGCGGTGCTGACAATCCGGCTGGTGCGGGTACCGCCCTGCTGGCCGATGCCATCGACATCTACGAGGCATCCGGTGACCTCAAATCGCAGCTGGACGCCCGGATTTCGCTCGGCTGGGCCTACGCGCAACAAGGCGACATCCCGCGGGCTCTCGCGGGCCTCGAGAAGGCGCTCGCGATCACCGAATCCGCCGGTGAGACGGTGTATCGGTCGTGGGTGCTGTGGGCAATGGGATTCGCCGTGTGGCGAACGGGTGAGCCCGATCGCGCCACCTCTCTGTTGCAGGAGGGAATTCGAGCGGCCCGGCTGGTGTCCGATCCGGTCGTCGCCACCATCTGTTTGGAGGCGCTGGCCTGGATCGCGACCGAGCAGCGCGATGCCCGCCGTGCCGCTACCCTGCTGGGCGCCGCCGATACGCTGAGCCGCATCGGTGGCAGCTCCATCTCGATGTTGCCCAATATGCTCGTCTACCACGAGGAATTCACCCGCCGCAGTCGCGAGATACTCGGCGCGCGTGCCTTCGAGGCGGCACATCAGGAAGGCGCCGCACTGAGTTTCGATGCCGCAGCGGGCTTCGCGCTCGGCGAGCAAGCCGAAGCGGCCGCGCCGCCCCTGCGTTCCGGAGGAAAACTGACCAAGCGTGAGCGCCAGGTCGCCGATCTCGTTGCGGACGGCCTGACCAACCGGGCGATCGCGGCCCGGCTGGCGATTTCGCCACGCACCGCCAATGCACACGTGGAACATATTCTGACCAAACTGGGATTCACCTCGCGCACACAGATTGCGGCATGGGCCGCCGAACAGGCCGAACTCTGAACTGCGCCGGGATCGGGCGGGTCAGTCGAAGAGAATCACCTGGCGGAGGGCGTGGCCGGCGGCCAGTTCGTCCATGGCCTGGTTGATGTCTTCGAGGCGGATGTGGGAGGAGACGAGCCGTTCGACGGGGAGGCTGCCCGCGCGCCACATGCGGACGAATTCGGGGATGTCGCGGGCGGGGACGGCGGAGCCGAGGTAGCTGCCGATGATGGCGCGGCCCTGGGCTACCAGGGCGAGGGGGGAGATGGAGGCGCGGGCGTCGGGGGCGGGGAGGCCCACGGTGACGGTGACGCCGCCGGGAGCTGTTGCGGCTACGGCGGTTTCGAAGGCTCGGATATTGCCCGCGGCTTCGATGACCACCTCGGCTTGAATGTTGTCGGCGGCGATTTCCTGGGGGGTGTAGGCGGCGGTGGCGCCGAGTTCCAGGGCGGTCTTCAGTTTGTCGGGGACGGTGTCGACGGCGATGACCTCGCGGTCGGTGCCGGCGCGGAGGGCGGCGGCGACCAGGACGGCAGCCATGCCGACGCCGCCGAGGCCCACAACCATGATGCGATCCGCGGGACCGGGTTTGGCCGAATTCAGCAGGGCGCCACCGCCGGTGAGGACGGCGCAGCCGAGGACGGCGGCCACCTCGGGCGGGACATCGTCGTCGACCGGGACCACCGAGCGGCGGTCCACGACGGCGTGCGTGGCGAAGGCCGAAACACCCAGGTGGTGATGGACTTCCGCGCCATCACGCAGCAATCGCCTTCCGCCGGCGAGCAATTCGCCCGCGTTGTTGGCGAGGCTGCCGGGTTCGCAGGGGGTGCGGCCGTCGGTGGCGCAGCCGGCGCACTCGCCGCAGCGGGGCAGGAAGGTCATGACGACCCGCTGGCCGACGCGCAGGTCGCTCTCGCCGGGGCCGACCGCCTCGATGCGGCCGGATGCCTCGTGGCCCAGCAGCATCGGCACCGGCCGCACCCGGTTGCCGTCGACCACGGACAGATCCGAGTGGCACAGCCCGGCCGCCTCGATCTTGACGAGCAGTTCGCCGGGTCCGGGTTCGCCCAGCTCCAGCTCGCTGATGGTGATCGGCTTCGAGTCGGCGAAGGGCGTCTGGGCCCCGATGCGTTCCAGGACGGCACCACGAATCCTCATGCGCCCGACGCTACTCCATCGCACCTTCCCAGACAGTGCGAAATCTGCTTCCATGGAGGCCGGACAGGAGCATCCATGAGCACATCGCTGACCACCGGCAATCGAGCCTGCAATCATGTGGTGACGCAGTTCTTCGGCAACGTCGCCCGCGCCTACGACACCGCCGCCCTGCAGCAGGTCGTCTACCGCCCGCCGCAGGATCAGGTCCTCGCCGAACTCCGCACCGCCGGATCGCGCCGCATCGCCGACATCGGCTGCGGCACCGGCATTCTCACCGCCCGCATCCAGCGCGAACTGCGCCCCGAGGCCGTCTACGGCGTGGACGCCTCGCCGGGCATGCTGGCCCAGGCCCGCGCCCGCTCCGCGGCCGTGCAGTGGCGGCAGGCCGCGGCCGAGCATCTGCCCTTCGCCGCGGGCGAACTGGACGCGGTCGTGAGCACCAGCGCCTTCCACTTCTTCGATCATCCGGTCGCGCTGCGCGAATTCCATCGGGTGCTGGCCCCCGGCGGGCTCGTCGCCATCGCGACCATGCATCCCTCCGGCCCGACCTCCCGGCCCATTCAGCGGCTCACCCGCAGCCCGCGCTTCCCGGCCCACGCGCCCTCACCGCGCGAAACCCGGAAACTGCTGCAGGACGCCGGATTCGAGGTCGTCGATCAGCGCAAGATCACCCGGCCGCTGCCGTCGTGGCTGATCCCCGACATCATCACCGTCGGACGGCGCGAGCGGTGATCGCGGTCACTTCCCCGGGTCGTCGCCGCCGCGGAAGCACACGGTGAGCTCGAGTTTGTTCCAGACCACCCAGACCGCGCCACGGCCGTCGCGCGGACAGCCCGCACCCGAGGTGGTGCCCTCGAGTACCGCGGTCGCCTGGACGATGTGGTCACCCGGAGTCCCGCAGGCGACCTTGGACGGGACGTCCATATCGGCGGTGTCGTAGCAGACTCCGGTTCGCCAGTCGAAGGTCAGGCACAGGTGGTAGCGGGCCTTGCCGGTCTTGTCCTTGGGCGCGGATTCCAGCGTGTACAGCGGGCCCGAGCAGGGGTCCGGGCCGATCTGCAGCACCCGGTAGTTCGCGTCCACCGAGTTGCAGTCCGACGGCTCCGGCGAGCCGGCCTTCCAACTCGGAGCGCCGGTGGCGTCCTTGGCCTGCTGGATGGGCACCTCGACGCAGTCCCCCGCCTTCAGCGCGGCCATGGGATCGGGGGCGTCGGGCTTGGCGGAGGTGGTCGGCAGCCCGGCCTGCACGAGTTCCGGTGGCGCGGCAATCGCCTTGCCCGCGACGGTGTCCCGGGGCAGCGGCGAGATCACGGCGGTCATCGCGCCGAACACCAGCACCCAGCCGACCAGGGCCGAGCCTGCTGCCACCGCGCGCGTCCCGCGGCTCGCCCGACGCGGTGTCCGCCGCGCCCGGCTCGCGACCATCGCCGCGAGGCAGAGCAGCAGCACCGCCACACCGGCAACCCAACCGACGCCGTGGCTCCCCACCACACAATCCCCTGTCTCAACTCAACTCGTCTGCAAGCTATCCCACCGGTGAGCTTCGGGCAAAACCGGCGAACAGCCCGCGACGGGCTCAGGAGGCGAGTTCGGGGGTGGACTCGGCGACCGTGGGCGGCCAGGGCGTCGGGGTGATATTGGCCGGTTTGGTGGCGGGGCTGGCGTCCCAGTCGAAGTGGACGCCGACCCATGCCCGGGGCTGTTCGAAGGTGATGGCGCGCGCGTCGAAGGAGACGCGGCGGAAGGAGATGTCGCCGAAGAAGTCGCCACCCGCGAAGATCACCGACCGCCCCGCGAACACGGCATCGGCGAAGGAGACCTTCCCGTGGTACTCGGCCCGGGCGAAGGACACCTCCCGGGTGCGGCCGGTGCGCCAGCGCACCTGCGCGCCCAGCCGGGTGCCGTCGAAGGAACAGGACTCGGAGTAGAAGCGGGAACCGGCGAAAGTAATCCGCGCGCCGGTGAATTCGGCACCGGTGAAGCTGACCCGGTCGCCGTCGAACACGGCGCGTTCGAAGGTGGTAAGGGCCGCGCCGAAGCCGGCCTCGGCGAAGACGGCGGGCTCGCCCGCGAAGGTGACGCGGTCGAATGCCGTTCGCGCGCCGCGGAATTGCGCGCCCTCGAAACTCACACCGCCGCCGAAAGTGGCCTCGGTGAAGGTGGCTCCGGCATTCTCGCGGTCGGTCCGGTCGACCTCGGTGTGCGCGAAGACCGCCCGGTCGAAGACGGCCATGCTGCGGAAGATGGCCCCGCGGAAGGTGACCCGCTCCCCCAGGAACCGCGTCTGCTCGAAGGACACGGTGCGGCCGCTGAGGAACATGGCGTTGGTGAAGCGGGTGCTGCGGCCCGCGAAGACGGCGTGCCGGAAGTCGGCGTCCTCGAACACGGCGTCGGAGAAGTCGAAATCACATCCGCACCATGGTGTTTCGGCAGCGGGCCGCAGATGCTCGGCGATCACCCGCACGATGGTGTCGCGGACCTGCCGATCGTTCTGGCGATAGGTGTACACCCGTTCCACGGCCGTGCCGTGATCCTCGATGCGCTGCGACTTGGAGACCAGGTGGCTGGCCCCCTCCTCCGGTTGATACGGCAGCCGCAGGTACCCGCACAGCACGTCCACGCACTGCTGCCGCCGCCAGCGGGCGGAGAATTCGTCGGCCACCCCGGCCATGGCGTAGACCCCGGCGATACGCACCGCCACATCGGGATCCCCGAGCTGGCGGGCGGCGGCCCCGAAGACATCGGCGAAGCGCCCGCGCTCGGCATCACGCTGCCGCCGGTAGGCCACCACCAGGGCGACCGCTCCGAAGACACCCGCCGTCACGGCGAGCGAAATCTTGCTCAGATCCAGCTGATTCGGCGTCTCGGCCCGCGCACCCAGGAAGTGCCACAGCACCCACCAGGTGACGCCCGCGACGGCGAGCCCGCCGAGCACGGCCACCACCGCCGACACCATCAGACCCGACCGGTGTACCGTCCGGCTCACCACCCCACCGAACCTCCACCGCCGCATAGCCGAACAATAGCGACCCCGGCCCGGTCACGCATCGGATGCGACAATTCCACCGCGACTTCGCGCACCCGAAAATCGCGACACACCAAACCGTTTCACCGAGAATGTGGTGTGCCTGCGCGGCAGCAGCACAGAGTCGACCCGGCGCCGGCACCGCATCCGACCGGCAGCAGCGCCGTATCCGCCTGGCGCCGAATGCGGCGTCCGCCCGGCGACACAGGGTCACCGGGCGGACGCAGGCATGGCCATTCGGGAAATCAGGCGGCCGTCGCTGCCTGCACGGGCTCCTCCACCTCCGCGGCCTCCGCATTGCGGCGCAGCCCGATACCGGCGGCACCCAGGCACGCCAGCGCCACCACGACCACGAACCACGGGAACACCGTGCTCAGCCCCCAGGTCGTGGCCGCCCAGCCCGCCACCACGGTCGGCACCGCCATGGCCGAGTAGGCCAGCAGGTAGTAGGCCGACATGGTCTCGCCCCGCTTGTGCTGCGGGACAACGTTGGACAGGTGCCGCAGCGATCCGCCGAAGCCGAGCCCGAAGGTGCCGCCGAGGGCGAATCCGGCCAGCAGCACCAGCACCCAGTTGTGGGTGTTCAGTGCCGGAATCGTGATCACCAGCGCGATCGCCATGCCGATATCGCCGGCGATGGCCGCGCGCCGGGCCGGAATCCCGCCCGCGATGGCCTGCGCGATCGCACCCGCGGTCGCTGTCGAGGCCACCACCGCGCCACCGAAGACCAGATTGTGGATGCCCGTCTTGGCCGAGGCCAGCGACGGATACAGCGACAGCAGCACGCCCAGCACCGACCAGGCCGCCATCACGCCCAGCGCCGAGAACCAGAAGTCACCGCGGATCTCCTGCGGCACAGCCGGTTTGGCAATGGTGATGCGCTGCTTCTGCCGCGCACCGTGCGGCTCCCGCAGCGCCAGCACGCCCGCCGCGATGAGCACGCACACCAGCGTGATCACCACATACGGCGTGCGCAGCGGATGCGGCGCGTACTGGGCCAGCACCGCCGAACCCAGAATCGCCACGGCCATACCGACATTGAAGGCCACCCCGGACAGCTGCCCGGACCGCGCGCCCTGCTGCGGCCGCAGATCCAGCAGGGCCGCCGCGCCCGCCACCACGGTCGCGCCGACCGCGGCCCCGTGCACCGCCCGAGCCAGCAGCAGCATGGCCACATTGTCGGCGAGCAGGAACACCACCAGGCCCACGATCATGAGCGCGAACGCACCCAGCAGGACCGGTTTGCGGCCCACCACGTCCGAGATCCGCCCCGACACCAGTACCGCGCCCAGCGCCGCGACCGCGTAGGCGGCGAAGACGAAGGTCGTGGTGAGCGGGGAGAAATGCCAGCTCTGCTGATAGATCCCGTACAGCGGGGCCGGTGCGCCCGAAACGCCCAGTGCCACACCGCTGGCCGCGAGCACGAGGGCGTAGGCCCAGGTCTGGCTGCCCTGTTCGGCTCGAGTCTCAACCACCGTTGCCGATGCCATCGAACCCTCCATCAGGTAAGTTTGATTGTGATCGAACCAAACCCTACGCGGGGTTCGACGATTATCAAACTAGATATCCGAGTGAGGTAGCTCATGCCCGACACCGAAGCGCTGCCCGCGGTGGCCCCGCTGCCCGCGGTGCTCGGCGCACTACAGGACCCGATCCGCCTGGAGATCGTCCGGCGCCTGGCCAATGCCGGCACCCCGCTGCGCTGCAGCCTGACCTACGACGGCATCAGCAAATCGACCGCCGCCCACCACTTCAAGATCCTGCGCGAGGCCGGCGTCACCGCCCGCGTCACCCTCGACGGCAACACCCACCTGCGCCTGCGCTCCACCGACCTGGACACCGCCCTCCCCGGCCTGCTCGCCGCAGTACTGGCCGCCGCGAATCGTGAACGCGATGACACTCCGGCCGACGCGGACATCCCGGCCGGCGCGGGAAGGCGATTCGTGACCCGAGAGCAGTTCGTCGCCGCGTCAGGCGACGCGCCGACAGTTGATCTCGCGGCATTCCGGGCCGATCAGGACTCCGCCTCGGACCACGCGGGGCCGGGTCACCACTGACCGGCGGGACGATCTGGCCCGCACCGCATCATCCTGCGGTGACCTGGGCAGCGGCCAATTGCGCGCGCAGCGACTCGTTTTCGCGGCGCAGGTCCTCGATCTCCGCGGTCAGCCGCTGTTGTTCGGCGGCGGCGTAGCGACGTTCCAGGGCGATGGCCTCGTCGAGGCGTTCCTTGGTGAAGCGGGGGCGGATGTATTTGACGCAGTTCCAGTTGTAGGCCTCGACGGTGATGACGATCGCCCGCTCGGCGATCTTCTGGATCGCGCCGGTGTATGCCCCCGATACCCGGTCGACCAGCTCGGGATCCTCGGTGCGCTCGACCATGCGGGCACGGCCGTAGACCTTCAGCCGCTCGCGCACCGGGTAGTCGATGAAGAACAGGGCGACACGGTCGTTCTCGGTGAGGTTGCCCACGGTGACGTACTGGCGGTTGCCCGACAGGTCGGCGAAGGCGAGAGTGCGCTCGTCGAGGACCTGGACGAAACCCTTGGGGCCGCCGCGATGCTGGATATACGGCCAGCCGTCCGGGGTGGCGGTGCCGAGGAAGAAGGAGTCGGCCGCGCGGATGAATCCCATCTCACGCAGCTCGAGCGGTTGCGGCTCGTCGCGCCCGCTCTCGAGCTGGGCGCCGTAGTCCCGGTAGCTCCCCGCGATCTTCTGACGTTCCCGCGCCGCTGCCGAGAAGGCGATCCGCGCGTACCGATTCGACATGACGCGTCCTTCCGCTGTCCCGTTGTCGAACCTAGCAGTACGTTCCAGCTGGTCCGAGGCCCGCGCGGTGTGGCGCTCGTCGCCATCGATCAGGATCGGGTGAGCGGCAGGGACTTCCACCAGTCGACCACACCGCTGGGCGTGGCCGGATTGCCCCGGGTGTACAGCAGGAACTTCTCCCGCGCGGGATCGTCGAAGAAGGTAGTGGCGAAGGCGGTGGAGGGCACGTCCGGAACGGAATCGAAGCGCAGATTGGTGTATTGCTTTGCGCCGCAGTACTCCTTGAAGGAGAGGTTCTCGAAGGTGCTGCCCGCCGGGCGGATTCGATTCGCCACCGCGCGGGCCGCGGCGCCCGAGCCGTAGGCGAACAGGACGTACTCGCGGACATCGTGGTCGGCCGAGTACTGGCAGTCCCAGGCCGCCGACCACCCTTCGAAGGCCCACGGCGGCAGGAAATCCTTGGTGTCGTGATCCACCACCCGGCAACTCGCGGCGCGATAACCCGCGCCGAGCTCGGGCGTCCGGGGAACCAGTCCCGGGAATTGCGCACTGATCTCGCCGATCTCGGCGACGGGCTCCTTCGGCTTCTCCGACTTGCCCAACGGTGTGAACAGGAAGACCGCCAGCCCCAGCGCGGCCGTCAGGCAGGTGCCGAGCAGCACCACTGTCCGCACCCCGACCGGCCAGCGGCGCACCGACCGCGGCGAAGTCGCCTCCGCCGGTGGCGCTTTCAGATGCCGGCCGGTGGGCGGCTCGAACAGGTCCGGGATGTCGACCAGCCGTCCCGAGCGCAATGCGACCGAGGACTGCGACACCCGCCGCTGCCCCGTGGTCTCCGACGGCGCCGCCCGGCGCGCGACCGGTGCCGATCGAACCGCGCCCGGATTCCCCCGGCGGACGGCCGGTGAATTCGCCCGGCGGGCAGGGGTTTCCGGGCCGCGCGCCCGCGTCGGGCCTTGCCCCGGGCCCGCCGCGACCCCGGCCGCCAGCGCCCGCTGCGCCGCCGCGGCGAATTCCGAACACGAGGGGTATCGCTCTTCCGGATTCTTCGCCAACGCCCGCGCCAGCACCGGATCCAGCGCCGCGGGCAACCCGGGCCGCAGGCTCGCGACCGATGGCGGCCTGTCGTACAGGTGCGACTTGACGATGGCCCCGAGATCGGCGGCCGGGAACAACGGCACCCCGGTCAGCAGCCGAAACAGCGTGCAGGCCAACGAGTATTGGTCCGACCGGTGGTCGACCGGGTGATTCTGCAGCTGCTCCGGAGCGGCGTAGGCCAGCGTCGCCATCACCGAGCCGGAACCGGTGAGGCGCCCGGTGTCCTCCTGCAGCCGCGCGATCCCGAAGTCGGTGAGCAGCACCCCCGCCTGCTGTTCCCGGGTCTCGCGGGCCAGCAGGATATTGGCGGGCTTCACATCTCGGTGCAGCACGCCCACCCGGTGCGCGTAGTCGAGGGCGTCGGCGGTGGCGGTGACGATCTCCACCGCCCGCTCGGGCGACATATCGGTCACCGCCTCGGCCTCGGTGCCGTCGACATACTGCATGGCGATCCACAGCCGCCCGTGCTCCACACCGCGGTCGTACACCGTGACCACGCCGGGGTGATTGAGCCGCGCGGCGAGGTCGGCCTCGCGTTCGAAGCGGGTGTGAGTCGCGGTGTCGCCGTGGTACTCCGAGTTCAGCACCTTCAGCGCGATCCACCGGGGCAGCCGCGGATGCCGGGCCAGGTACACGGCCCCCATGCCGCCGCGCCCCAGCTCTCGCTCGATCACGTACCCGGCGAAGTTCTCACCTGGAGAAAGCACAACCCCTCCCATTCCGGCGAGGTGATCATAGCCACAAACGGGCATACCTCACCGGGCCAGGCGGGACTACTGCCGAGTAGCGATCTCAGTCCACGAGACGACGCACGGCGGCGGGCAGGTCGCGGGTGCGGCGGTAGGGTCCGGCCACCGCGACGCCGAAGGGGCGGGCGAGCAGGGCGGCCGCGATCCGGGAGACCTCGTCGGTGGTGACTTCGTCTATGCGAGCGAGGGTTTCGGACACGCTGCGGTGGTTGCCGTAGCTGAGTTCCGAGCGGCCGATCCGGTTCATGCGCGAACCGGAATCCTCCAGCCCCAGCACCAGACCGCCCCGCAGCGAACCCTTGGCGCGGGCGCATTCGGCGTCGGTGATGCCGTCGGCGGCCACCTCCTCGAGCACCCCGCGCGCCAAACTCGCTACGCGGCCCAGGTTTTCGGGCTGGCAGCCGATGTAGACCGAGAACGCGCCGGTGTCGGCGAAGGTGTCGACGCTGGAGTACACCGAGTACGCCAGGCCGCGCTCCTCCCGAATGCGCTGGAACAGACGCGAACTCAGCCCGCCGCCCAGCACCGTGTTGAGCACCGACAGCGGCCAGCGCTTCTCGCCCTCGTGCCGGCCGAAGGCACGGGTGCCGAACACCAGATGCGCCTGCTCGCTGTCGCGCTGGACGCGCAGCAGCTCCGGATTGCCGCGCGGCCGGAACCGGCCCTCGCGCCGCGGCGCGGGTTCCAGCCCGGATTCGAGCCGATTCCCGAAGGCGCGGTACACCAGTTCGACGGTGTGCTCGTGCTCGATATTGCCGGCCACCGCCACCACCATCCGGTCGGGCCGGTAGCGACGCTGGTGGAACGAGCGCAGCTGCTGGGCCTGCATGGCCTCGACGGTCTCGACACTGCCGATCACCGGGCGGCCGATCGGATGATCACCGAACAGCGCGGTGAGGAAGGTGTCGCCGACGATGTCCTCGGGATCGTCGTCGCGCATGGAGATCTCCTCCAGCACGACCTGCCGTTCCACCGATACGTCCTCGGCGCGGCACAGCCCGTTCATCACCACGTCGGTGACCAGGTCCACCGCCAGCGGCAGATCCTCGTCCAGCACGTGCGCGTAGTAGCAGGTCTGCTCCTTGGCGGTGAAGGCGTTCAGCTCACCGCCGACCGCGTCCATGGCCTGCGCGATATCCAGCGCCGAGCGCGAGGGCGTGGCCTTGAACAGCAGATGCTCGAGGAAGTGCGCGGCGCCGGCCACCGTCGGGCCCTCGTCGCGCGAGCCGACCCCGACCCACACGCCGACCGACGCCGAGCGCACGCCCGGCACATGCTCGGTGACCACCCGTAGACCACCGGGCAGCACGGTGCGGCGCACGCCGATATCCGTTGCGGGCGCTTGATTCTGGGCAACCACCAGTGAAGAGCCCCCCTGCTCCAGATTCCGGAGCAAGGGGGCCGTGTCTGTCGCGGCGCGCGCGGAACCCACGCGCACCGCGGACTGCTTCTTCGTCACAGAGAAATAATTACTCTGCGTTCGCGTCGGCCGCAGCAGAGGCTTCGGAGTTGTCCGAATCCTCGTCGATCGGCACCAGCGAGATCTTGCCGCGGTTGTCGATGTCGGCAATCTCCACGCGGATCTTGTCACCCACGTTGACCACGTCCTCGACCTTGGCGACGCGCTTGCCGTTGCCCAGCTTCGAGATGTGGACCAGACCGTCGCGGCCCGGCAGCAGCGAGACGAACGCACCGAAGGCAGTGGTCTTGACGACCGTGCCCAGGAAGCGCTCGCCGACCTTCGGCAGCTGCGGGTTGGCGATGGCGTTGATCGCGTCGATCGCGGCCTGCGCCGACGGGCCGTCGGTCGCGCCGACGAACACGGTGCCGTCGTCCTCGATGGAGATGTTGGCGCCGGTGTCCTCGGTGATCTGGTTGATGACCTTGCCCTTGGGTCCGATCACCTCGCCGATCTTGTCCACCGGGATCTTGATGGCGGTGACGCGCGGAGCGTAGGGGCTCATCTCGTCCGGGGTGGCGATGGCCTCGGCCATCACGTCCAGGATGGTGTGGCGCGCGTCCTTGGCCTGGTTCAGCGCACCGGCCAGCACCTTCGACGGGATGCCGTCGAGCTTGGTGTCCAGCTGCAGGGCGGTGACGAACTCGCGGGTACCGGCGACCTTGAAGTCCATGTCGCCGAAGGCATCCTCGGCGCCCAGGATGTCGGTGAGGGCCACGTAGCGGACCTCGTCCTCACCCTTGTCGTTCTTCACGGTGTCCGACACCAGGCCCATGGCGATACCGGCCACCGGGGCCTTCAGCGGCACACCGGCGTTCAGCAGCGACAGGGTCGAGGCGCAGACCGAACCCATCGAGGTGGAACCGTTGGAGCCCAGCGCCTCCGACACCTGACGGATGGCGTAGGGGAACTCCTCCTGCGACGGCAGCACCGGCACCAGCGCGCGCTCGGCGAGCGCACCGTGGCCGATCTCGCGGCGCTTGGGCGAGCCCACGCGACCGGTCTCACCGGTGGAGAACGGCGGGAAGTTGTAGTGGTGCATGTAGCGCTTGGAGGTCTCCGGGCCGAGCGAGTCGACCTGCTGCGCCATCTTCACCATGTCCAGGGTGGTGACACCCAGGATCTGGGTCTCGCCACGCTCGAACAGCGCCGAACCGTGGGCGCGCGGCACCACGGCGACCTCGGCGGACAGCGCGCGGATGTCGGCCAGGCCGCGGCCGTCGATGCGGAAGCTGTCGGTCAGGATGCGCTGGCGCACAAGCTTCTTGGTGACCGAGCGGAAGGCGGCGCCCAGTTCCTTCTCGCGGCCCTCGAAGGACTCGGCGAGCTCGGAGAGCACGGAGAGCTTGATCTCGTCGATCTTCTCCTCGCGCTCCTGCTTGCCCGCGATGGACAGCGCCTCGTTCAGCTCGCGCTTGGCGGTGCCCTCGACGGCCTCGTAGGCGTCGGGCTGGTACGGCAGGAAGATCGGGAACTCTTCGGTCGGCTTGGCCGCCAGGGCGGCCAGGTCCGACTGCGCCTTGCACAGGCGGGCGATGAACGGCTTGGCGGCCTCGAGGCCCTCGGCCACAACGGTTTCCGTCGGCGCGGAGGCGCCGTCGGCGATCAGCGCGAGCACATTGTCGGTGGCCTCGGCCTCGACCATCATGATGGCGACGTCACCGTCGACCACGCGGCCCGCGACGACCATGTCGAACACGGCGCCCTCGAGCTGCTCCACGGTCGGGAAGGCGACCCACTGGCCCTCGATCAGCGCGACGCGCACGCCGCCGACCGGGCCGGAGAACGGCAGGCCCGCGATCTGGGTGGACGCCGAGGCGGCGTTGATCGCGACCACGTCGTACAGATCCTTCGGATCCAGCGACATGACGGTGACGACGACCTGGATCTCGTTGCGCAGGCCGTCGACGAAGGACGGACGCAGCGGCCGGTCGATCAGGCGGCAGGTCAGGATGGCGTCGGTCGAGGGCCGCCCCTCACGACGGAAGAACGAGCCGGGGATACGGCCCGCGGCGTACATGCGCTCCTCGACGTCCACCGTCAGCGGGAAGAAGTCGAACTGGTCCTTGGGCTGCTTGGAGGCCGTGGTGGCCGACAGCAGCATGGTCTCGTCGTCGAGGTAGGCGACGACGGAACCGGCGGCCTGCTTGGCCAGGCGGCCGGTCTCGAAACGAATGGTGCGAGTGCCGTAGCTGCCGTTGTCGATCAGGGCGACGGCCTCGAAAACGCCGGGCTCGACCTCGGCGGCGGAACTGGTCTGGGTGTCGGACATCTTTGTTATCTCAACCTCTCGTCTTCGCCGGATCCAGCACGCATCGATCACGTGCGACCCGGCTCATGAGCCGTACCCGGCATGGGCGCGCGGCAGCCCTCCTGGCCACAGCGCGCACACCCGGCCCTATCCCCTTGGATACGGCGACGCGGAGGCGGTCATCGATCGAAGCCCTCCGGGCGCGCATGGTTCATCTCACTTCGCGCCCCGAAAAGCCACTACCGAAGACCGACGCCACGCGACGGGTGCATACGGCTCGTGTTGGCGTATACCCGGCCGATCCTCCCCCTCGTGGGGATCCACGACCACATATACGAAAGGCCAACGAGGAGATTCTATGCCTCCTCGTTGGCCGGTTCGTCAACTACCTCTGCCGACGAGGTGTGTCACCTCGCCGCGCCGAGGGTCCGCGGCTTGGGTCAGCGACGCAGGCCGAGACGCTCGATCAGCGAACGGTAACGCTCGATGTCCTTGTCCTGCAGGTACTTCGAGAGCCGCTTGCGACGACCGATCAGCGCCATCAGGCCGTGGCGGGTGTGGTGGTCGTGCTTGTGCTTCTTGAGGTGCTCGGTGATGTCGGCGATCCGCTTGGACAGCAGCGCGATCTGCGCCTCCGGGGAACCGGTGTCCTTCTCGTGCACGCCGTACTCGGCGAGAATCGCCGACTTCTGCTCAGTGGTGAGAGCCACAGATACTCCTTGTTTCAGTCCGCGCTCGAGGGACCGGACGAATCCGGTTGGGCGCCGCCGCGGACCGCAGCAAACCCGACGGGACAGCTTACCGGAGCGCCCGTGATAGCGGAAATCGGCCCCGGGGAGCCCTATTCGCCGGTCTCGTCGTCGAGGACCTTGCGGGCCTGGTCGACGTCCTTGCCGATGGCCTCGACCAGCTCCTCGATGGACCCGAACTTCCGCATGCCGCGCAGCTGCTCGACGAAGTCCACGGCCACGTGCTTGCCGTAGAGGTCGGCGTCGAAGTCGAGGATATGGGGCTCGACGGTCCGGTTGCGGCCGTCGAAGGTCGGGTTGGTGCCGACCGAGATGGCGGCCATGTGGCGCTCGCCGGCCAGCGGGTCGCCGGGTTCGAGGACGGCGAACCAGCCCGCGTACACCCCGTCGGCGGGGATGGCGGCATGCATGGTCGGCGCCACGTTGGCGGTCGGGAAGCCCAGGCCCTTGCCGCGGCCGTCGCCGTGCACGACCACGCCCTCGACGCGATGCGGGCGGCCCAGCGCCTCCGCGGCCGCGCCCACATTGCCCTCGGCCAGGCAGCCGCGAATGTAGGTGGAGGAGAAGGTGACGGCGTGCTCGCCGAGCAGCTGCACGCCGTCGACGTCGAAGCCGTAGCGGCTGCCGAGCTCGCGCATGGTGTCGACGGTGCCGGCGGCCTGCTTGCCGAAGGTGAAGTTGTCGCCCACCACGACCTCGGCCACGTGCAGCCGGTCCACGAGCAGTTCCTCGACGTACTCCTCGGGGGTGAGCTTCATGAAGTCACGGGTGAAGGGCATCACCACGAACACGTCGATGCCGAGTTCCTCGACCAGTTCCGCGCGCCGGTCCAGGGTGGACAGCTGCGCCGGATGCGCACCGGGCCGCACCACGTCGACCGGGTGCGGGTCGAACGTCATCAGCACCGACGGAACGCCCCGCACCGCAGCGGATTTCACCGCACGGCTGATGAGCTGGGCGTGACCGCGATGCACGCCGTCGAACACCCCGATGGTGAGGACACACCGGCCCCAGTCCGCGGGCATCTCCTCGAGACTTCGCCATCTCTGCACACGGGAAGCCTACGCAAAGCGCGTCACAGACAATATTCGGCGGTGCGGATCTTCACGGCCGGAAGCATGTCCGTCACCCTGCGTTCACCACTCCGGACCGCCCGCCGGCGTGACCCACCCGGAGATGAACCAGTGCTGTCGGCCGGTATCGGGTTCGTACCATCGGCGTGGAAGTGTGCCGACGTCGGCTCCATAAACATGGATGCCGACGCAAGGGACCTCGCTCCCGCAGTCGACTCGATGGACATCGTCGTCGGCAGTGCAGCAGATCGTCACCTGCCCGCGGTGCCAGTCGTGTTCTACCGTTGCCACGAGCGGGATACCCGGCGCCGCGGGTTTGACGTAGCGGGTCTCGTGTTCTACACCGGCATAGATCCCGACCACGCCCCAGGTCTCGTGTCCATGGACGGGCGTGGTCTGACCGACGTCCCACACCGCAGACACGATGCTGAACGATCCATCGGTCGCGACATGGAGCGGGTACACCACGTAGTGGTCGGTATGCGGCCGAATGAATTCAGGCGGGAGGGTGACCTCCGAGGCCAAGAGCGCCCGAAGCCGGTCGGCCACCAGAGCCGTGAGCCGGTGTTCGTCGCTGTTGTCATGGACCAGGGCATCGACGTCGCTGGCGAACCGGGTCAGGCCGGCGGCACAGTGACCGGTATGGATGCGGGTCATCGAGACTCCTCTCCGGCTACCTGCCGTCGTCTTCGGCGGAGGTCACTGCGATGGGATCTCCACCACCAAGTAGAGCCCCGCCGCAACGGCCGAACATGAGGAATTTGTCCCATTTTCGGCAGTGACCGTGTACAGCGTCGGCGTAGCGTGAATAGGCGCGACGACAGGAGACGATCGTGGCGCCGTTTGTTTCCCGAAGAGAGGTTCTGGCGGCACTTTCGATTGCGATCGATCTGGGCTTGGGCCAGCCGATGGAGCACATGCTGCGGTCCGCCGTCATCGGGACCCGGCTTGCCGATCGGCTCTGCCTCACCGAGGAGGAGCGGTCGGCCGTCTTTCATACGTCGCTGCTGATGTGGATCGGATGCCATGCCGATTCGCACGAATACGCGCACTGGTTCGGCGACGACATCACGGTTCGGCACAACAGCTACTCGGTTGATTGGTCCGGATTGCCGTATCTCCGCTTCTTGCTGCGCAATGTCGGACGCGGGTTGCCGTTGGGCAAGCGGGCGCAGATCGGCGCGACGTTGATCAAGGACGCCAGGGGCAACCTCGGCAAACTGGTGCGCTCACACTGTGCTTCCGCATCGCTGCTGGCCGAGCAGTTCGGCCTGGGCGAGGAGGTCGCTTCCGCGCTGCGATTCGCCTTCGAACGGTGGGATGGTCGTGGACTGCCGAATGGAGTTGCGGGCGATGACATTCCGATCGTGATGCGAGTCGTCCAGCTCGCCGATGTCGTCGAGGTGCCCCATCGCGCCAACGGCGTCGAAGCGGCCATCGCGGTAGCCGACAGCCGCAGCGGTGGACAGCTCGACCCGCAGTTGGTGTCCGTCCTCGTCGGCTCGGCACGGGACATGCTCGGCCGGCCGGACGACGCGTGGTCGGCTGCCACAGCATCATTGCCCGATCCGGATCGGATTGTCACCGGTGCGGAACTCGATACGCTGCTGCAGGCACTCGGCGACTTCGTCGACCTGAAATGTCCATTCACCCTTGGCCATTCGCGTGGGGTAGCCGACCTGGCGCATGCCGCGGCGACCTGCGCGGGACTGGGCGCGGCGGATGCGGACCTGATGCGCCGGGCGGGGTACGTCCACGACCTCGGCCGGATCGGCGTGTCCAACCACATCTGGGAGAAACCGGGCCCGCTCACCGCATCCGAAACTGAACGCACACAGATGCACCCGTACCTCACCGGCCGGATCTTGAGTCGCGTAGGCGGTCTCGAAGCGGTCAAGGCCGTCGCGGAGCGGCATCATGAACACCTGGATGGCTCGGGGTACCCGAACGGTCTCACCGGCGGCGTTCTCTCCGTGAACGATCGGCTGCTGGCAGCCGCAGTGAAGTACCACAGCTCGCGGGAACCGCGGCCGTATCGTGTGGCCCTCGATCCCGATCAGGCGGCACGCCGGCTGCGCCGCGGCGCAGCTGCCGGGCACCTCGAACCAACCGCGGTCGAGGCAGTACTCGAAGCCGCCGGCCACCGGCGGTCCAGACGACCCGCACGCCCGTCCGGTCTGACCCCCAGGGAAGCCGAGATCCTGATCAACGTGGCCTGGGGTCGATCGAATCGCGAGATCGCGAAGGCCCTCGGCGTTTCCGAGAAGACGGTCCGCAACCACGTCGAGCACATCTATAGCAAGATCGGCGTCAAAAACCGGGTCGGAGCGAGCCTGTTCGCCACACAGCACGGCATGGTCCCCCCCATGTCGATGTGAACCAGAAGATGTGAACGAGAAAACGGGGCGAATGCCTCATGACCACCCGGGCCGTCCCGACGACGATCGTTCCATGACGACCATCAAGAACCCAAGAACCGCGGCGCAGGCGACGATCGACCGACCGGCGCTCTGGCCTGGCACGGACGAACGGTTCGCCGGTTACGGCGTGATGGGTATGCCGTTCGAAACCGGGGACTACCTGGCACTGCGGCATTTCGCCGCCACGTCGATCGGTTCGGGCTATCGCGCCGTGTGGCACCGGAACCCAGCAGGCGAATGGACCTTCTACTCCGACGTGGCGCCGGAACTCAGCTGTGCCCGATACTTCTCCGACGGCGGCTCGGCCACCACGGTCCGCACCCCGATCGATATCGAGTGGGTCGGCCCGTACTCCTTGGAGACCCGGATTCCCGGCATTCTCGAGTGGCGGATCGACCTGGAAGCCACCGGCCGTACCCGCCTGCTGAGTGCCGTGGGACGCCACACCCCGACCGCAGTATGGCGCAGCGACCGCTGTCATCGGATCATGGCCAAGGGCGTGGGCCCGATGCTGCAGGTCGGGCATATCCGCATGAGCGGAACGGTCCCGAACGGTCAGCACTTTTCGGCCGGACCGCTCCTGATGTGGCTCGTCTCCGCCAGCCGGGCGCGGTTGCGCGGGGCCGATCTCGGCGCGCCCGCTCCGCTGCCACAGCAGCAGCTCGGCGATTTCTGGCTGCCGCAACGCGGCGTATTCGTCGTTGCGAAAGCCGCGTTCGAATCGTTCGACCCGGCCAGACACCTGACCCCCGCCGCCGCGGCGTGATCTCGGGCAACGCCGTCGGGCATCGATGTTCACAACAATTGACAAGGAGGGACCGCCATGTCACTACGGCTCGGCGACACCGCACCGGATTTCACCGCGGAGACCACCGTGGGCACCATCAGATTCCACGACTGGATTCGCGATTCGTGGGCGATCCTCTTCTCCCACCCCAAGGACTTCACGCCGATCTGCACGACCGAACTCGGCCGGCTCGCCGTGCTCGAGCGTGAGTTCGACCGTCGCGGCGTCAAGGTCATGGGATTGTCTGTCGATGCGCTCGGCTCGCACGAGAAGTGGGCCGACGATATCGAGCAGACCCAGGGTGCGCGTCCTGACTACCCGATCATTGCGGATACCGACCTCACGGTGTCCAAGCTGTACGGGATGCTGCCCGCCGAGACCGCGGGCACCCATGAGGGCCGCACGCCAGCGGATAATCAAACGGTACGCAATGTCTTCCTCATCGGTCCGGACAAGAAGATCAAACTGATCCTCGTCTACCCGATGTCGACCGGCCGCAATTTCGACGAGCTGCTCCGGGCAATCGACTCGATCCAGCTCACCGCGCGCCACCTTGTCGCGACGCCGGTCGACTGGACGGCAGGCGAGGACGTCGTCATTCTGCCGTCCGTCTCGAACGAGGAAGCCGAAAAGATCTTCGGCACTTGGAACGCACCGAAGCCATACATCCGGATCGTTCCGGCGCCGGTAGGTTAGGGTCTGCGGGAAGTGAAACCAAAGGTCAGGAGTGCGCCTCGATGACCTGGACTACCGGCCCGGTCATACCCTGGATCAGCCCTCGGTGGGCCCATCGACAAGCCGTAGCGGCGGGCCTGGTCGTGATGTGCCGCGACCCGCTCAATGCCGAGACGCCGGTTTCCGAGTTGGGGGGCGACGTCACTCCGAACGCGTGGTTCTACAAGCGGAATCATTTCCGGATTCCGGATCTCGACCCGGCCGACTGGCGGCTTCGGGTCACCGGCCGTGTCACACGTCCGTCAACGTGGACTCTGCCGGACCTGCGCCGAATGCCGTCGCAGACACGGATTGTCACCCTCGAGTGCGCCGGCAACGGCCGATCGGCCCTGGACCCACCGACGCCGGGAGAGCAGTGGGGACTCGGCGCGGTCGGCACCGCGGAATGGACCGGAGTGCCCCTGTTCGAGGTGCTCGCGCAGGCGGGTCCCGCTCCCGGAGCGCGCGAGGTGGTGTTCCGCGGTGCGGACAGCGGGCCTGTCGACCGGCATTCGGGAACGATCCGCTTCGAGCGCAGCCTCGACCTGACCGATGCCAGGCACAGCGGGGCGTTGCTCGCCTACGCCATGAACGGTGAGCCGCTATCGGCCCTCCACGGCCGTCCGCTCCGGCTGGTCGTTCCGGGCTGGTACGGGGTGGCATCGGTGAAGTGGCTCACCGACATCGAGGTCCTCGACCATCGGTTCGCCGGGTTCTTCCAGACCGAGAAGTACTGCTACGAGTGGGAGCGCGGAGGGCAGGTCGTCACCGAGCCGGTGCGCCTGCAAGAGATACGGTCCGTGATCACGGTTCCTGCGTCGAACGCCGTTGTGCGCCCCGGACCGCTCACCATCCAGGGTGTCGCCTGGTCCGGGCTCGCCCCGATCACCGGCGTCGAGGTCTCGATCGGCGGAGGGAGCTGGCAGCAGGCTCGATTGCCGGGGAAGCAACTGCCGGACAGCTGGCGCGAATGGGATCTCGTCACCTCTGTCGATGCCCCCGGACCGACGACCGTGCGGGTGCGGGCGACGGATGCGGCCGGCCACACCCAGCCCGACGAGCCCGCATGGAATCGGTTGGGGTACGGGGCAAACGCGGTCCACTGTGTGCCGATCGACGTCATGCGATAGCGGACCCGCCCGCCGAACCGTGCTCCCTACCAGCGAGCGCGCCGATGTGTGAAACCGCGCGAGGTGTGCCTAAGCTCGGGTACGTGCCCGGAAAACGAGACATCGCCACCCGCCGTGAGCTGGCCGATCCGTCCGCACCTTCCGAACCCCACAGCAAGACCGCGACCGTCGCCCCGGTGCTGTCCTCGGTCGCCCAGGACTACCTGAAAGTGATCTGGACGGCGCAGGAGTGGTCGCAGGAGAAGGTGTCGACCAAGCTGCTCGCCGAGAAGATCGGCGTCTCCGCCTCCACGGTGTCCGAGGCCGTCCGCAAGCTCGCCGACCAGGGGCTGGTCGAACACGCCCGCTACGGGGCCATCACGCTCACCGAGGACGGCCGCCGCGCCGCGATCGCCATGGTGCGCCGGCACCGGCTCATCGAGACCTTCCTGGTCAATGAACTCGGCTACGGCTGGGACGAGGTGCACGACGAGGCCGAGGTGCTCGAGCACGCCGTCTCGGAGACGCTCATGGATCGGATCGACGCCAAACTCGGCCACCCCGACCGGGATCCGCACGGTGATCCGATTCCCTCGGTGGACGGCGCGGTGCCCACTCCCCCGGCGCGCCAGCTCAGTGATTTCGACGCCGGCGAATCCGGCCGGGTGGCACGGATTTCCGACTCCGATCCGGCCATGCTGCGTTACTTCGATTCGCTCGGCATCGCGCTGGACACACCCATCGCCGTGGTGGAGCGGCGCGATTTCGCGGGCACCATCGCGGTGCAGGTCGACGAACGCACGATCGACCTCGGAAGCATTGCGGCCGAGGCGATCTGGCTCAGCGAAGCGCACTGAACGGGCGGCCGGCAACTCCGTCGCGGTCAGGCGGGCGCGGCCGGAGTCGCCCGGGAGGTGAGGGCCGCGAGCAGCGAGGAGACCTCGGCGGGCACGTACGGCTGACTCCATCGATACGTCCGAGTCCGGGTTCCGTCGCTGACGGTGAGCTCGTAGCTGAACCCATCGGGAACACCCGTCCCGGCCGATCCGGCGGGGTCGCCGGTGAGCAGCCCCGCCGCGATCGTGGCATCGCCGGGCGGCAGGTCGGCGGCATCGACCTCGGCGGTCAAGTCCAGACCGGCCAGCCCACCCGACCGTCGATATGCGATGCGTATCGGCGACATACGAACGAGCGTAGTCCCGATGCGATCACTGCACCGGAACCTTCACCGCGTCCCAGCCGGCCCGCACCGCGTCCGCTTCGGTACTCGTGGCACCGAAGCGGGTGCGCGCGTTCTTCAACGTGAGGGTCGCGAAGCCGGCGAAGGTGCTGTTCGGCTTGAGCCTCGGGTCGTTGAGGGTTTCGTACCAGATCGTGCCCGGCGCCTGCCATGCCGGTCCGCCGATCGTGAGGGCGGTGACGGCGAACGCGCGGTTGGGGATTCCGGAGTTGATGTGGACACCCCCGTTGTCCGATGTGGTCTGCACGAAGTGGGCCATGTCCGCCGGCTGATTGTCATGGTTGTTGGCGGTGCCCGGTGCTTTCATCGACCGTAGCGCCGGTGTCAGCAACGGCCCGACGATGTCGGCGCCGATGAGCCAGTCGGCCTGTGCGGCGTTCTGGCCCAGGTGGTACTGCTTGACCAGCGACCCGAACACGTCGGAGATCGATTCGTTCAGCGCACCCGACTCGCCCGAGTAGACCAGGTTCGCTTCGTGCTGGGTGACGCCGTGGGTCAGCTCGTGGCCGATCACGTCGATTCCCCGGGTGGTGTCGGTCAGGATCTGGCCGTCACCGTCGCCGAAGAACATGCGCCCCTGACCGTCCCAGAACGCGTTGTCGAAGGCGGTGCCGTAATGCACCAGCCCGGCGATCGGCATACCCTGGCCGTCGATCGAATCTCGTTGAAACACATCCCAATACAGCGAATAGGTGGCGCCGAAGCCGTCATACGCCGCGTCGACGGAGGCGTCCCCTGACGGCGGGTCGCCCTCGTGCCGGACCAGTGTGCCCGGACCCGGGCTCTCCGAGTGCCGCTGGTCGTAGATCCAGCGGTGCGGGGTACCGCCGGCGGCGGCCAGCGCGAGCCGGACGGGCGCGACGACCCGGGCGGCGACCTCGGCACGAGCTTGCCGGAACGAACTGTCCCGGTCCAAGGCCGTCAGGACCGCCAACCGCTGCTCGTGCGTCGCCTCCCTGGCCAGCGAGACCAGCAGGTCGGGCGGCAGAATGCAGGCGAGCGAATGCCTTCTCATGATCTCTCCCCCTCAGTTCTCAGGCGCGGACGAGGCTGCGGTTCGCCGGATCGGAGATCCAGTCGAGCAGGCCCTTGACGTCCTGGGTGAAGTACGGCCCGTATTCCACCGTGTCGCCGTCGTTGATGTGAAAACTCTGCAGCCCGTTCGCATATTGGCGCGCCGAACCGTTGAAATCGGTGATCCACGGTCCGCCGCTGCTGCCGTGCTCCATATTGTCGTTGCTCAGCCCGATGGTGCCGGTGGTCGAACTGGATTGCACCGTGCCCAGGGCCTCGTCCATCTTGTTGCCGTCGAACGGCGGGCTGGGTGTCGCGGGGTAGCCGACCGCATCCCAGACCCGGCCCGCGGTGGCGGCGTTCCACAACAGCCCCAGCCAGCCCACCTGATTTCCCGGGGCGCTGTCGAACCAGATCATTCCGTAGTCGAAGGCGCGATCCCCGCCCTGAGTCCACGCCGTCCAGGCCGCGGCAGAGTTGTAGTTGAAGCTGTAGGCGGGGTCCGAGGTGGCGCGACTGGGATAGGACGGGAAGAACGCCAGATTGGTGGACCAGCTGCCGTTGCCGAAGACGCAGTGGCCGGCGGTGAGCAGGACGTTCGGCGCGACGAACGCCGCCGATCCGGCGAAGTTGCTGTTGTTCTGGGTGAAGAACAGCTTGCCGCAGGTGGTGTACGGGTAGGCGAGCGGGTTCAGTACCGGGTCGGCGTCGCTGGTGCCGCCATGGCCCGAATCTCGGTGCGCGCGTGCGGTTCCATTGTGACCCGCCGGGGTATGTCCGGCCTTTCCGGATGGCTGCGGTGCGATCGCCTGCCGGGGCCGTGCGGCCTTACGCTCCCGCGGCAGCGGAACCGGGATGGCCGCGGCTCGGCGTTCAGGCGTCCAGTATTCTTCGCCGGCCTCGACGCCGGCCATTTCGGCCGGGCCGGATCCGACCACGTAGTTCTCGTTGTCGCGTGATGTGCTCATTGCGGTGATCTCCTCTTCGGGCGGTTTCCAGCAGGGTCGAATCTGCGGGATCATCGAATGACCCAGCCGGAGAACGAGTTCGGAGGCCGCGAGTAGCCACAGCCCCCCTCACCCCCGAGGCCGGTAATGGATGGGCCCGTTTCGCCCCTCTACAGGGTGAGCCGGTCCGAACCGGAGGGCATGAGTACTCGGCTACTCGAATCGACGCGTCGGCAATCAGGCAGCATCCTGAGAACCACCGGCACCGAGATCAGACGAGGCGGTGCCCGCCGTCCACGTGCAGGACGGTGCCGGTGACGAAACCGTTGCCGATGACCGAAAGCACGGCGGCCGCAATGTCGTCCGGTCGACCCAACCGCCTGGCGGGCAGCTTCTCCGCCATGGCCGCCAGTCGTTCCTGCTTGTCCTCCCAGGGCATCGACTCCCAGATGTCGGTCAGCACCCAGCCGGGCGACACCGTGTTCACCCGAATCGGGCTCAGCTCCACCGCCAGCGCCCGCGTCAACCCCTCCAGCGCGGCATTCACCGCCGCCACCATGGCCCCGCCCACCGCCGGGCGGTAGGCGGCGATCCCGGAAATGAAGGTGAGCGAGCCGTTCTCCGTCAACCGCGCGTGCTTGGCCAGCAGCATCGACCCGATCAGCTTGGTCTCGAGAAAGCCGCGCCCGTGCTCGAAATCGAAGGTGGCGACGGGTCCGTACGCCCCGGCCAGATCGGCGGCGGTGGTGATCACATGATCGACGGTCCCGACGGTCTCGAACAACCGCGAAACCTGTTCCTCGTCAGCGACATCCGCGACGACGGCACTCACCTTCCCATCCCCGAGCTCCCGCACCGCGTCGGCCAGCCGCTGCTCCGACCGGCCGACGATGATCACCTCGTTGCCCGCCGCCAGCAGGGCGTCGGCGATCGCCTGGCCCATACCGGAGCCGCCGCCCACCACGACCGCCCGTCCGACCTGTGTTCCGAATCCGTTGTCTGTCATGCCATTCAGCAAACCGCCGGCGCGCACCCCGCGTCCACGACGCGCGGTCGAACAGCTGTGAGGCCGGGGCTAACACCGCAGGCCGGCCGCGTGCGTCAGGGCTGGAACGCCGCGAGCACGGCCTCCAGCGCCCGCTGGTCCGGGCCGGCGAACGCGGGCACCTCCGGCGCGGTGGCCGCCCGGTCGAACAGCCGCTCGTGCAGGCCCCGCCCGCGCCGGGGGCCCACGCCGTCGGCCCACACGGTCACCGCGCGATCCAGCAGGCGGCTGCGCCTGTCGCCGCCCGGATCGTTTCTCGAAGTCGAGGGCCGGGCGGGACCCGGTCAGCTGGAACCGAGGCGGAGGCCGCCGGCGAGGGCGTCGGCCATGGTGTGCAGCAGGGGGTTTCGGGTGGTGGTGCGCCAGGCGGCGGCGTAGGTGATGACCAGGGGGCGGGGTTGCAGCGGCCGCCAGACCAGGCCGGGGACCGTCGCGGTGCGGGCGGAGCCGACGCCGATGGCCCCGGGGCGGAGCGGAAGCAGCTGCAGCATCTGGGCGTGACTCATGGCGCTGTCGCTGAGGACGACGGTCGCACCCCGCTCGCGCAATTGCGACAGCACCGAGTCGTGGACCTCGGGGGCCGCGTCGCGGGCGAACATGATGAGCTCGTGGTCGCCGAGGTGCGCCGGTTCCACCGAAACCGCTGCCGCGAGCGGGTGTTCGCGGGACATGACGATGCCGAGCTCCTCGTCGGCGATGGGGGTGCAGGTGAGGTGATCGGCCAGCCGGACCGGCATGCGCAGCACGGCCAGGTCGACCTCCTCCCGATCCAGCAACCGCGCCTGGTCGCCGCTGGTACCGGTGGACAGCGCGATGCGCACCCCTGGCTGCCGGGCCTTGAGCAGCGCCTCGAGCCGACCCGGCAGCCAGGCGGGCGCGCCGTTCACGATGCCGAGGCGGAACACCGCATTGCCGGGCTGGGCGACCGCGCGAGTCTCGCGCAGCGCTGTCTCGGCCGCCTCCAGCACGTTCCGGGCGGTCTTCAACAGCACCTCACCCGCGGCCGTCAGCTCCACGCCATGACTGCCGCGGATCAGCAACGGTCCGCCGACCTCACGTTCGATGGCCCGGATCTGCTGGCTCAACGTCGGAGTGGAGATGAACAACCGCTCTGCCGCGCGCCGGAAATGCAGCTCCTCCGCCACCGCCACGAAATACCGCAACTGCCGCAATTCCACCCTTGAAGAGTAGGCGGCCATGCGGGTGCGAGGTTCATCTCCTCGGTGGTTCGGGTGGGCGATTCCGCCCGCACCTCACCGGCCCTGCGCTGCCAGCCAGGTCAGGGTGGCGTCGGCGATCTCGGCCCAGCCGTGGTCGATGGTCAGCGAGTGCCGGTGAACACCGACCGCGATCCGGCCACACCGCTGCTGCTGGTCGCCGGCGGCCAGGACCATACGGTCGTCCCCGAGGTCATCACGACCGCGACGCTGAAGCAGTACCGCCACAGCGACGCCCCCACCGAACTGCTCTCCGTCCACGTCCTCGATGCCGTGATCGGCGATCGACTCCGGCGCGGAACGGCGTCCGCCTGTCGAACTACACGGTCATCGAAGCCGCCTCCGCCGGAACTGTCGAGTTCACCGGGCGCATCAAATCGGTCGACCCGGCCGGCAAGACCGCCGTCGTCGTCATTACCGCGAAGTCCGCGGGCCGCAAGGTCTTCGGCCTCGCCACCGCCGACGTCCGTCTCGCGTGACCTGCTGCGCGTCAGTCCGGCAGCCAGTGCAGCTCGTGTGCCAGGGTTTTGGCGACGGTACGGATGCGGCGGTGTAGTGGTGACTGCACGCGCGGGAGAACCAGGTGGATGGTCAAGGTGGGTGCGCCCTGCAGCGGTCGCCACGTGAGACCGGCCGGTTGTGTCGTGACCGCGACTTCACCGGCCGGAGCGAGGGTGAGCCCGTCGCGTAGGTCGCGCTGAGACATGTCGAAAGAGACTGCGGGCGTGTGGAATCGGGGGTTCGGCCGGGTGTCGCGGAACAGTGCGGACAGCTGATCGTGGATCACGGGGTTGGCCGTACGGTCGGGGAGTCGCAGCGGATACGCGGCCGCATCGGCGATCTCGATCTCCGGGTGTTCGGCCAGCGGATGATGCTGTGCCAATTGGACCCCGACGCGCACACGCCGCAGCAGGAACCGGCGCACGCCACGACCCGGCTGTTCACCGCGGGTGATCCCCGCATCGATGCGGCCGTCGGCGACCGCGGGAGAGATCTCCGGTGTCGCCATCGGGACCGCGCCGACCTCGAGTCCCGGGCTGCTGCGAATGAGCCTGTCCACCAGGGCCGGCGCCGTCTCGGCCCCCGCGCTGAGGCTGTATCCGATGCGCAGCGTGCCCAGTTCACCGGCCCCCGCATTCCGGGCGGTGTCCCATGCCCGGTCCAGCGCCGCCAGCGCGGGCGGCGCGGACTCCGCCAAAGCCGCACCGGCCGTGGTCAATACGACGCTACGCGTGTTACGAACCAGCAGGCTCGTACCGAGTTCCGCCTCCAATCGGCGCATCCGGGCACTGAGTGCGGGCTGCGCGATACCGATCCGTGCGGCCGCGCGGGTGAAGTTCAACTCCTGCGCCAGCACCAGAAAGTACCGCAGGCTCACCGTATCCGGCGCCACATGCCCTCCCCCTCGATTGATAACGATCCGTTCTGAGCCTATCCCGTCCCGGTCTTTCCCTCGACCACACATCAAGCCCTAACCTGCACATATGACGATTCAACCGACCGCGGTAGATCCAGGAGGCAGTCATGCATAAGTTGGTGGTCCTATATCCCAAGCCCATCGACCCTGACCACTTCCGCGACTACTACGTGACCAACCACCTTCCGCTGGTCATGAATTGGCCCGGCCTGCTTGCGTGGCGCTACAGCTTCGACGTGGCGGCGACCAAGGGAGAAGCGCCGTATTTCGCGGTCTTCGAAGCCGACTTCGCTGACGCCGCCGCCATGGCCGCGGCGCGGGCGTCGGAGTACGGCCAGCGGGCGGCCGCCGATGTCGTCAACTACGCCACCGGCGGTGTGGTCGTCATCGACTATCCGGTGCAGGACGGCATCGGCTGAGGCAGGACGGTACGCTCCGGGACGCGTTCGGTCGGCCGTTGCGGCCGGGTCCGGCACTCGGCGGAACGCCGTTCGCGGTTGCCGGTTCGTTGAGCGTCAAAGGTAGGCCGATGTCCTGGCCGGATGTCACGGTGGTTGATGCGTGCGTGCGGCGCGACGGCCGGGGCGGCAGCCATGGGCTGCGGCGACACCTGCCCCTACTTCCCCGGAATCTCCTACCGCGACTGGAAACTCGACGACCCCGCCGGACAAGGCATCGACGCGGTCCGCCCCATCCGCGACCAGATCGAAGCCCACATCCGCGACCTGCTCACCGAACTCGGACTCGATCCCCGATGACCAGCCCAACACCTGTCGCGATTTGCTACAGTCACCGCGAAAGCCGCTGAGCTGCACAAACCTACGACCGAACCGCCTCAGACTCCCGGCAACCCCCAGAGAAACCGCCCGTGGTCGAGCTCGGACAGTTCGGTGCCCGCGGCGCCTCGCAGCAACCGGTCGACGAGATCGACCTGCCCGAGCCCGAACGCGTATTCGGCGGCCAGCAGCAGCCGTCTGCCCCGGGTCGGGGATTCGGTGCACAGCTGGGCGGCGCGCTCCAGCGCCCAGATGGCGCTACGCCCAGCCCGGACTCGGGGAGGGGGAGGGGGAGGTGACGGTGGCCCAGCGTTCGGCGATGCGGCGGCCCTGGAAGCGCCACAGCACGAAGCCCTGGAAGCTGAGCGGCTCCCCGGTGGCGCGGTCGGTCCAGCGCCAGATGTTGCGGCACATCACCCGGTCGCCCTCGGCGAGCATCTCCACCACCGTGACGTGCAGGTCGGGCATGGCCTCGTACATGCCGAGCATCATCTTCTCGTCGCCGATCAGGTCGGTGGGGCGGCCGCCGGGACCGTCGTGGTCGAGAAAGTCGGGGGTCATATTGCGGTGGATGACAGCGGCATTGCGCCGATTCACGAACTCCTCGAAATGGTCGGCGACGAACTGCTTCATGGATTCGAGGGAGAGATCGGTGGGCATCTTCGCCTCCTCTGCGCGACCGAGCGACCCTCTCCATGGTGCGCCCGGTCGCCCACGCGGCGTGCGGGATTGGGCAGCGCGGTGTCGGCGATTGGGCAGTGCCATGCCAGAAGAGATCGGGCGGTGCCACGCCAGAAGACCGGGCCGCCTCAGAGATTCGCGGGGCGGACCACCATGACCGAGGAGGCGCGTTTGCCCGATTCCTGGAGCAGCGCGATGGCGTGCCCCTCGGGATCGAGGGCGGCGTAGACGCCGGGCAGGCCGATCGGGTCCAGCCAGCGGCCGTTGCGCAGGTCTTCGGCCTGGGCGGCGGTGATGTCGCGGACCGGGAAGGCGGTGCGCACGGCGGTGTCGATGTCCAGGCTCAGCAGCGGTTCGCCCGCCTCGGCGGCCACGGCCAGCTGGTCCAGGGTGCGGGCGTGCTCGAGGGTGAAGGGGCCGACGCGGGTGCGGCGCAGCGCGGTGAGATGGCCGCCGACGCCGAGCTTTTCACCGAGGTCGCGGGCCAGGGCCCGGATGTAGGTGCCGGAGGAGCACTCCACCTCGACGTCGAGATCGACGAATCGGGTTGTGCCGGTGTCGATATCGCGGCGGGCGAGGACGTCGAAGCGGCTGACGGTGACGGGGCGCGCGGCCAGCTCCACGTCCTCACCGGCCCGGGCGCGGGCGTAGGCGCGTTCGCCATTGACCTTGATGGCGCTGACGGTGGCGGGCACCTGCTGGATGTCGCCGGTCAATGTGGCTATGTGCGAGGCGATCTCGGCGTCGGTGAGATGCCCGGCCGCGGTGGTCGCGGTGACCTCGCCCTCGGCGTCGTCGGTCACGGTGGATTGCCCGAGCCGGATGGTGGCGGTGTACGCCTTGGTGGTCAGGATCAGCTGCCCCAGCAGTTTGGTGGCCCGTTCCACACCCAGCACCAGCACGCCGGTGGCCATCGGGTCGAGGGTGCCGGCGTGCCCGACCTTCTTGGTGCGCAACAGCCTTCGGCTCTTGGCGACCACGTCGTGGCTGGTCCAGCCGCCGTCCTTGTCGACGATCAGCAGGCCGCCGAAGGCGTCGACCAGCGGCGGCAGCTTCTCGCGCTTGGCCTGCACCGCGCCCATCAGGCCTCCACGATCGCGGTCAGGATGAGGCCGTCGCTGATCAGCCAGCGGCCGTCGAACGAGGTCAGCGGACTGCCGCCGTCGGTGACCGAGCCGGGGACGAGCAGCTCGGTGTGGAAGGTGCCCGCGCCGCCGCCCGCGGACTCCTCGTCCACGGTGAAGGTGATGTGCGCGTCCTCGAAGCCCAGCCATCGGCCGGTGAGCGGGAACCACGCCTTGTAGGTGGCCTCCTTGGCGCAGAACAGCAGCCGGTCCAGATGCAGATCGGTGCCGGGCAGCACGGTCCGCAGCCACTGCCGCTCGGGCGCCAGGCTCACCGAGTCCAGGACGCCGTCCGGCAGCTGACCGTGCGGTTCGGCATCGATGCCGATGGACCGGAAGCGCAGTTTGTGGCCGAGCGCGGCAGCCCGGTAGCCGTCGCAGTGGGTGAGGCTGCCGACGATGCCGCGCGGGAACACCGGTTCACCGGTGCCCCCCTTGCCGATGGCGACGGCGGGCTCCCCCAGCTGGGCCAGCGCCTGCCGGGCGCAGTAGCGCGCGCCGATGAAGTCCCGGCGCCGCTTCTCGACCGCGCGGGCAATCAGGTGCTCCTCGCCGGGGTGCGGTTTCAGGTCCTCCGGGTACGCCGTCAGTTCGGCCGCAGCGACCCCGTTGGGCACAATCCTGCCGAGTATGCGCGCCGACTCCGTCGCCGCGACCGCCCGCTCCTCGATGACCCGCCTCCTGCTCGCTTCCGGCACTGCCGAATCGAGCCTACCGGGCGGGCGCGGGCGGCTCCGCCGGTCATCGGGGAGCGCTCTTCGCCGGACACCGCCGCGGGTCCGTTGCTAGGCTTTTGCCAGCTCATATCCAATCCGCAGTCCGCAACCATCGCGGCGCTCCCGGCGAGTCCGCGAGGCAGGAGGCGCGATATGACCGTCGAACCATCGAAGCGGACCGGCTCCGCGCCGGCCGGATTCATCGGGCCCACCCGCACCATGACCACCCTGCGCGTCAACGGCCACGACCACTACACGGTGCTCGAACCCCGCACCAGCCTGCTGGACGCACTGCGCGAGCACCTGCACCTGACCGGCACCAAGAAGGGCTGCGACCAGGGCGCCTGCGGCGCCTGCACGGTGTGGATCGACAATCGGCGGGTGCTGGCCTGCCTGACCCTGGCGCTGGCCGCCGAGGGCCGCGAGATCACCACCATCGAGGGCGTGGCCGACGGGGACCGGCTGCATCCGGTGCAGCGGGCTTTCCTGGCGGCCGACGGATTCCAGTGCGGCTACTGCACTCCCGGCCAGATCATGTCGGCCATCAAGTGCATCGAGGAGGGCCACGCCGAATCCGAGGCCGAGATCGCGGAGTGGATGAGCGGCAATATCTGCCGGTGCGCGGCCTACCAGAACATCCGGGAGGCCGTCCGCCAGGGCCGGGATGCCCTGCGGCGCGAGGAGGGTGAGCTGCCGTGAAACCCATCTCCTACGCCCGGCCGACCACCGTCGAACAGGCGGTGAGCACCGTGACCTCCAGGCCCGCAACGGTTTTCCTGGCGGGCGGCACCACCCTGGTGGACCTGCTGCGCACCGGCGCGCTGGAACCGGACAATGTCGTGGACATCACCTGGCTGCCGCTGGGCGGAATCCAGCACACCGCCGACGGCGGGCTGCGCATCGGCGCGCTCGCCACCATGAGCGAGGTCGCGGCGGAATCCGGTGTGGCCGAACGCTATCCGTTCCTGTCGCAGGCTTTGCGCCAGGGGGCGTCGGCGCAGTTGCGGAACATGGCGACCATGGGCGGCAACCTCATGCAGAAGGTGCGGTGCTCGTATTTCCGGGATCCCGCCGGCGCCTGCGACAAGCGCGATCCCGGGTCGGGCTGCGATGCGATCGACGGATTGCACCGGGGGCACGCGGTGCTCGGGACCGGGCAGCGGTGCTTCGCCACCCACCCCTCGGATGTGGCGGTCCCGTTGACGGCCCTGGAGGCGACGGTCACCGTGTGGGGTCCGCGCGGGGAACGCACGATCGCCTTCGACGACTTCTTCCTGCTGCCCGGCCGCACCCCGCAGCTCGAGCATCCGATCGCCCCCGATGAACTGATCACCCGCGTCGATGTGCCCGCACTGCCGTTCGCCCGCAACTCGCACTATCTGAAGGTGCGCGACCGGGAGTCCTACGAGTTCGCGCTCGCCTCGGCGGCGGTCGCGCTGAGCGTCGCCGACGGCACGGTGCTGGATGTGCGGATCGGGCTGGGCGGTATCGCGACCAAGCCGTGGCGGGCCCGGATCGCCGAGCAGTTGCTGATCGGGGTGTCCGCGACCCGGGAGAACTTCGACAAGGCCGCGGCGACCGAAGTACAGGGCGCGGACACCTCGCATCCCATGAACGCGTTCAAGGCGGAACTGGCGCGGCGGACGCTGGTGCGGGCGCTGGAAACGGTGTCACCGCAACCGCTTTCGGGAGCGACGCGATGACCGCCACCGCAGCCCGGCCGCTGATCGGGCAGGGATTCGATCGGGTCGACGGGCGCGCCAAGGTCACCGGGGCGGCGCAGTACACCGCCGAGGTGCCGCTGGCCGGGCTGGCGCACGCGGTGATCGTGGGCGCACGGATCGGCAGCGGCACAGTGCTTTCCATCGACAGCGAGCCCGCGCTCGCGGCGGGGGCGGTCGCGGTCTACACGCACGAGAATCTGCCGAAGGTGGCGGCCATCCCGTCGCAGTGGCCGTCCGGCTTCGGCGGGCCCGCGCCCGGGCAGACCTTCTTCCCCTTGCAGGACACCACGATTCACTACTACGGCCAGCCGATCGCCGTGGTGGTCGCGGATACCTTCGAGTGCGCGCAGCACGCGGCCGAGCTCGTGACGGCCGACTACGACGCGCAGCAGCCGCTCATCCGGCTCGAGGACGGACGCGACGCGCAGTATCAGCCGAAGACGGTGTTCTGCGGTCTCGTCCCGGCCGTGCAGTCGCGCGGGGACTTCGAGGCGGCGGCCGACGCCGCGGTCCACACCGTCGACGCCACTTACCATTTCGCCGCCAACCACCACAATCCCATCGAGTGCTCGGCCACCGCGGCGAGCTGGGACGGCGACACCGTCACCGTGTACGACGCCACCCAGGGCGTGAGCGCCACCCAGGCCACGGTGGCCGCGTACCTGGGCATCTCACCCGCGAATGTGCGAGTGGTCGCGCACTATGTGGGCGGCGGCTTCGGCGGCAAGGCCCTGATCTGGCCGCATGTCACGCTCGCGCCCATGCTCGCCCGGGAACTGGGCCGCCCGGTCAAGGTGGTGCTCACCCGCGAGCAGATGTTCTACGGCACCGGATTGCGGGAGGAACAGGAGCAGCGGGTCACGCTGACCTGCGACGGCCAGGGGACCTTCACCGGGTTGCGGCACCACAAGCTGTCCGTCACCTCACCGTTCGACGACTGGGCCGAGATGTCGCTGGGCGTGGCCGGGCAGGCGTACGCGATTCCGCACTGGGACGGGCAGTATCGCCTCATTCGCGGCAACCTCATGTCGCCGACGTTCACGCGCGGGCCCGGCGAGGCCTCCGGCATGCTCGCCATGGAGTGCGCCGTCGACGAGCTGGCCGCCGCCATCGGCATGGACCCGATGGCATTGCGGTTGCACAATCATGCCGCCATCGACCCGGCGAGCGGGCATCCGTGGAGTTCCGACGGGTACGCCGAATGCGTGCGGACCGCCGCCGAACGCTTCGGCTGGTCCGGTGAGACCGGGCGCGGCACTCCGCGCGCCGACGGCCACTGGCTGCTGGGCTGGGGCATGGCCACCGCCGGATACCCGGTGTACGAGCCGGGACAGCCGCAGCGCGCCCATGCGCGGCTGCTCGCCGACGGGGCGCTGATCGTGCAGGCGGGTACCCAGGACTTCGGCACCGGCGTGGCCACCGCCATGGCGCAGGTCGCCGGGGACGCCCTGGGCGTCGAATTCGACCGCATCCGAGTCGATATCGGCGACACCGACTACCCGAACATCGCGGCGGCCGTCGGATCGATGGGTGCGGGCATGATCAGCGCGGCCGTGCACACCGCGTGCACCGATCTGCGCGGGCAGTTGATCGCGCTCGCGGTCGGCGATCCGGAGTCGCCGCTGCACGGGCGGATCGCCCCGGAGATCGAGGCGCGCGGCGGGCGGCTGCGGGCGCGCTTCAATCCCGCTGTCGGCGAGACGTATTCGGCGCTGCTGACCCGCCACCATCTCACCGACCTGGAGACCATCGGCACCTGGCACCCGCCGACCGGCGATCTGCCGTTCGGGCGCATCAGTTTCGGCGCGCAGTTCGCCGAGGTGGCGGTGGATCCGGAACTCGGGCTGGTCCGGGTGCGGCGCATGGTGGGGGCCTTTGCGCCCGGGCGGGTGCTCAATGCCAAGCTGGCGCGCAGCCAGGTGCTGGGCGGCATGAACTGGGGGCTGTCGCAGGCGCTGCTGGAGGCGACGCTGCCGGATGCGCGCACCGGCGCGTGGGCCAATCCGTCACTGCTGGAATACCTGCTGCCCGTCAATGCCGACGCACCGGAGGTCGACATCTCCTTCGTGGAGGTCAACGACTCGATCGTCAACCCGCTGGGTGTGAAGGGGCTCGGCGAGCTCGGCATGATCGGCGCGGCCGCCGCCATCGTGAACGCGATCGCGCACGCCACCGGTAAACGTATCCGCGAGTTCCCGGTGCGCATCGAACACCTGCTCTGAAAACCGGTGTCTCACCGGTGGATCGGGCCGGCCGCCGCGGCAAGCGGCCGGCCCGATGCCCCATCGGGTGTCAGGCCAGGCCGCGGCGGCGTTCGGCGGCTTCCTTCATCTTCAGGGCGGCGGCCTGCATTTCGGGGGTGATCTTGAAGTGGCCGCCCCACTCGTTGAGGGTGTCGCCGTAGTCGGGGACGGGGAGGATCTGGCGCAAGAGTTTGTCGGGGAGGCCGCGGCGCTGCCATTCGCGGGGGTAGCCGAGGGAGACCTCTTCGAAGCGGACGCCGTCGTACCAGGTGGTACGGGGGATGTGGAGGTGGCCGTAGACCGCGCAGACCACGTTGTAGCTGGTGTGCCAGTCGGAGGTGAGGTCGGTGCCGCACCACAGGGAGAACTCCGGGTACCACATCATGTCGACCGGCTTGCGCAGCAGCGGGAAGTGGTTGATCAGCACCAGCGGGGTGTCGGCGGGCAGGGCGTCGAGGCGGCGCTGGGTGTACTGGACGCGGGCGTGGCACCAGGCGTCGCGCGTCAGGTACGGCTCGGCCGAGAGCAGGAACTCGTCGGTGGCCACCACATTGCGGTCCTTGGCGATGGCCAGGCCCTCGGCCTTGGTCCTCGCGCCCTCCGGCAGCCAGGAGTAGTCGTAGAGCATGAACAGCGGGGCCAGGGTGACCGCGCCGCCGAACTCCTCCGCGCCCGCGCCCTCCCACACCGGGAACGGGTCCTCCGGTGTGACGACGTCCACATCGCGGCACAGCGAGACCAGGTAGTCGTAGCGGGCCGCGCCGTGCATCTGCACGGGATCCTTTGCAGTGGTCCACAATTCGTGATTACCGGGCACCCAGATGACCTTGGCGAAGCGGCCGCGCAGGGTCTCCAGGGCCCAGCGGATGTCATCGGTCTTCTCGCCCACGTCACCGGCCAGGATGAGCCAGTCCTCGGGGGAATCCGCGCGGATCGCCTCGACCACCGGTTTGTTGCCCTGATGACCGACATGGATGTCGCTCACCGCCATCAACTTCGGAATCACCCAGCTCCGCCTCTCTGTTCGCGACCGGTCCTCGCAGCAACAGACCCGGCCCCCACCAGATTCCCATGCGGGGCGACAGCGGCTCTCAGCGCACCCAGCGAATCCGGGCGTCCGGGCCGAATCCAGTGGCGACAGTGAGAGTTCCGGTGGCATCGCGCCGGCAGGAAGCCACGGCGACGTGACAGGGCCGCGGGACCTCGGACGGGATCCGCACCCCGCCGTCGATCTCGTAGCGCATATTGGTGACCTTCCACCGGCGCGCCCGGGGATCCTCGGGATCCACCGGCGGGGCGTCGGGGCGGGCCACCACCATCACCTCGGTGATGCCGATCGGCCATTCGAAGACCAGCAGCCCGCGCTGTTCGGTCAGGCTGCGCACGGTGGGCATACCGCTGGGCCGGTCGCCATCGGGCCCGCCACCCGCGGCATCCGGCTCGCCGCCCTGGGCCGGATCGCGGCCCGAATCCCCATCGGACCGGGCCATTTCGGAGGTCCGGCCGGAGACGGACGCCACCACCCCGTACACCGGCACCGGCCCGGTCGGCGCCCCGCCGTCCTCCAGCGCGGTACCGCGGGTGCGGCCCACCACCCGCCACGACCCGTCGCCCAGCAGCCGCGTGACCCGGTACTCCACCTGCGTGGTCCGCGACGGGAGCCAGGCGATCACCACCGTCCCGTCCGGCTTGCGGCTCACCGTCACCGTTCCCGGCGCGCCCACCTGCAATTCGGCCAGCGCCGCCAGCGCCTCGGCATGGTCGGCGCACACCTCGAGCACGGCCCGCACGGCCTGCATGCGCAGTCCCGGATCCGACGGCAGCGCCTCGAACAGCCGCCCCGCCTCCATCACCGCCGCCCGCGCCCGCCCGATCAGCAACTCCCGGCCGGCTCCCCGCGGATCGGGATTGGGCACATCCGCCGCCCGCCGATCCAGGAACTCCAGATGCTCGCCCAGCGCCTCCACGAACCGCCGCCCCGCACAACAGGACACGGCCGCCCGCCAGTGCACGGCCGCCTCCGCCAGCACCCGCTCGACCTCTTCCCCCACCGCCCGCACCGATCGCGCCCCCAGACTGTCGTCCCCGACCCCGCGCCGCGCATCGGTGACGAATCCGGCCGCCTCCCTGGGCCGTCCCGCCCGCAGCGAGGCCCGCGCCGCCCGCAACGCCGCCTCCCACGGCCGCCCCGCACCCGCACCGCCCGCCTCGCCCGTATAGGGCGTCCGCTGCCACTGCGCCGCCTCCGGCGCCTCTCCACGACCTCGAACTGGTGCGCCACCGCCCGAATACCGTGGCCCGCCACCGGTTCCCGACGAGCCGCCCGCGCTTCCGGCAGCGGTCGCCGCATCGCGGTCCGGGCCGAAGCCACCCGCCGAGTCGCCGGTGTCGGAGGCGGCCGGACCCTCACCCTAAGGGTTGCTCGCGGGGTCGCGGCCGAATTCGCTTCCGGCGGCCGCGCCGGTCCCCGATGGAGCACCATTCCCCGTCGAGTGGGTCGAAGTCGTTGTGGCGGAGCTGGTCTGCGCGGGAACACTGGGGCGGGGCGGGGCGGCGAGGTGTTCGCGGCCTTCGACGGTGGTGCCGAGTTCGTCGGTGAGGGTGATGAGAATGCGTTCCGCGGCGGCGCGGCCGAGGCCGGTGGCGATGGCGACGCCGAGCAGGTAGTCGAAATCCGCTGCTACCAGGAGGTCTTCGACGAGTACGGCGGCGCGGACCTGGGGGCGGAGCTGGTCGGTGACCGTCTCGGTGATGGCGAGGAGGTAGGCGTCGACCATGGCGCCGCCGGGCTCGAGGATGTCGCCGATATGGATGAGGAGTTCGTCGAGGACCACGCGGATCCGGCCGGGCGGCAGTTCGCGGGTGCGGGCGCGCAGGGCGCCGGCGCGCAGGCGGATCTCGTTGGTGTGGTGGGCGGCGGCGAATTCCATGCCGAGCAGGGCCAGCAGGGTGGGGACCGGATCGCCGGGAAGCAGGCGCTCGTATTCGGCGAGGAGCGCGCGGATCTGCCGGCGGCGTTCGGAACTCAGGGCGGGCGCGGCGGGCGGCGATGCCGGCGCGGGCGCCTCGTCGATGATGCGGTGGCGGCGCACCCGGGCGGCGATCTCGGCCACGGTCAGCCCGCCCATCCGGCCTATGTCCTCGAGGCCGGGGATCTTCGCGGCGGGAATGCCGCCGTGCCGCGCCACCAGCCGCTCGATGGCGGCGTCGAGCATCTCGTAGCGCTCGGCCTCCCGCCGGGCCCGCAACTGCGTCACCCGATCGGCCTCGACGAGCCGGGAACCGGTGTGCAGCAAAGGTTCCGAGAGTTCGGCGTGCGCGTCCACCAGCAGCCCGGCCAGCACCCGGTACTTGGGATGGTCGCGCAGCTTCTGCCAGAACGCCCAGACCGCCTCGACCCGCGCCGCCACCTCGGCGTCGCTCAGTCGCGCGGCCTCCGCGAGCGGAATGTCGTACAGCTCGAAGGCATCCGACTCACCGAGCCCGCCCCGGCGTTCGACGGCTGCGAGGACGCGCTTGCGGTAGTCATTGGAATCGAAGGCATGCATGGCTTGTCGTCGGACAGCGTATACCGGTCAGGAGTTGCGACGCCGGGTGCGCTGCAACTGATCCAGTTCGCGCTCCACATCCGCCTGCGACAGGGTGGCCCCGGTCTGCACCGAAAGCGTCAGCGGCAGATCGGCATCCACATGGTAGGCGGTCACGTGTAGCACGCCGTCGAATCCCATCTCGAAGGTCACCCGGACTTCACTGCCCTCCGGATACCCGGGTGGAATGTCCCGAATCCTGCCCTCCACCAACACCTTCGTGTCCTCGGGCCGGGTCGACGCCGCCTGCCCCTGCTGCTCCACGATGGTCAGCTCGATCTGATCCTGGTCCGCCCGCACCGTCCCGTAGGACCGCCGCACGCGAATGGGCAGGGTCTGATTGCGATGCACCAGCCAGCTGGCAGCCAGCCCGTTGAACGGATCCAGCGCCAGCACCCCGAAGCCACGCGACACCACCGTGTCCACCTGGATCTCGATCATGCGGCGCACCAGGCTCACCGGCTGCCCGAACGAATCGGCCACTCGCGCCAGCGAGGCCTCCAGATCAACCGGATCCGCCTCGCTCAGCCCGGCGCCGTCGCGTAGTCGCCCACGGGTCGCCAGATCCGCGGCCACCAGCCGCTCCATCTCCAGCTTCTCGCCGTAGAGCGCGGCCCCGCGCGCCACCGACAGATCCGGATCGCGCAGCTCACCGATCAGCCCGAATTCCTTGTGCAGCTGCTCGGCCACCATCGGCATCCGCGACGAGCCGCCCACCAGCAGCAGCCGATCCACCTGCCGGACCCCGCGCTGCCCGGCCGCGGCCAGCACCGCCTTGGTGAGATCCACCGTGCGCCGCATGAGCGAGGCGGTCATGGCCTCGAGTTCGTCGCGGGTCAGCGGGATCACCGCCCGCGCGCCGTCGTGCGCGATCACCACCTCGGTGCTGTCGGCGGTGGTGAGCTCACGTTTGGCCTGCTCGGCCGCCAGCACCAGCAGCTGCGAGCCGACCGAATCGTCCAGGGGGTCTTCGGCATCCGGATTGGCGGCGCAGAACTGCTGGGACAGGTGCAGCGCCAGCCGCTCGTCCCAGTCCGCGCCGCCGAGCTGATGATCGCCCTCCACGGCCAGCACCGAGATGCGGCGGTCGGCGAGTTCGATGACGGTGGCGTCGAAGGTGCCGCCCCCGAGGTCGTAGACCAGCACGGTCTCGCGCGCCGGCGACGCGCCGATCTCGATGCCGCCGTCCAGCCGCCCGAAACCGTAGGACAGCGCCGCCGCGATGGGCTCGGACAGCACGCCCGCCACCTCGAATCCGGCGTAGGTGCCGGCCTGGATGGTGGCCCGGCGCTCCTCGTCGCCGAAGTAGGCGGGCACCGTGATCACCACCCGCCGCACCGGTTCGCCGCCCGCGAATTCGGCATCGGCGGCAAGGCTTTTCAGAATGAGGGAGGAGACCGCGGGCGCCGACCACAGCTGCCCGTGTGCGCCGAACCGCCACTCCGCATCTCCCATGCGGCGTTTCACCAGCGTGCACACGTGATCGGGATCGAGGCGGGCCTGCCGGCGCGCACCCTCCCCCACCACATGGTCGGTGGCGGAGGCGAACAAGACGACAGACGGGACGGTCGGTTCCCCATTGAGCCCGATCAGCACCTCCGGCCGGCCGTCTGCGTCAATCGTCGCAATTGCCGAATTCGTTGTGCCCAGATCGATTCCATAGACCCCCACGACGGCGATGGTAGCAGCCGGGACCGACTACCGGGTCTATCGTTCGAGCATGACCGATCCAGCCCCGGCGGCCACCCTCCCGGCCCTGCCCGCAGTGCCCGCCCCGACCGACCTACCGGCCACGACACTCGACCGCATCACCGAACGCATCGACGACCTGGCCCGCGTCATCGCCCGGCAGGCCGCCACCATCGAGCGACTGGCCGATGAGGCGAAACTGAAGATCCGCGACGAGCGCGCAGAAGCCGACGCTCCCCTGATCCGCGACCTGTTCGCCCTGCACGGCCTGGCCCAGACCTTCGCCTCCACCACCGATTCGGAGCCGGACCGCCAGGGCTTCGAGACCATGAGCCGCCGGGTCGAGCGCATGCTGGCCGAGCGGGGCGGTGAGCTGGTGACGCCGTTCCGGGGCACGGACTTCGATCCGGACACCATGGAGGCCGCCGAGCTCACCGACACCGACGATCCGGCCGCCGACCGGACCGTGGAGTCGGTCATCCAGCCGGGGCTGACGATAGGAGATCGGTCCATCCGGCCCGCGAAAGTCGTTGTGCGCCGGTATCGCAGGGCCTGACCGGCCCCCGCCGCCCGAAACTGACACTTGTTCTATTAAGCGAAGGTGCTTAACCTCGGGCGCATGACCTATTCCGTTGTCACCGCGATCGTCACGGGTGCCGCCTCCGGCATGGGGAGAGCGCTCGTGACCAGGTTGCTGCAGCGCGGCGCGTGCGTCTATGCCGTCGACCGCGCGGTGGCGGGCCTGGACTCCCTGGCCGCGAGCAGCACCGGCGGCCTCACCACCATGGTCGCCGACGTCACCGACCGCGAGGCCCTCGCCGACGTGGTCGAGCGCGCCGTCGCCGAGCACGGGCGGCTCGACTTCATGTTCAACAATGTCGGCATCGTGGTCGGCGGCGATTTCGCCAAGATGACCGATATCGCCTGGAACCAGATCGTCGACGTCAACTTCTGGGGCGTCGTGCACGGCACCCAGCTCGCCTACGCGCGCATGCTCGAACAGGGCGGCGGGCACATCGTCAATACCGCCAGCAGCGCGGGCGTCCTGCCGGTGGCGCGATCGGTCGCGTACACCGCCACCAAGCACGCCGTGGTCGGCCTGAGCACCGCGCTGCGCGCCGAGGCCGCCGCACACGGCATCAAGGTCAGCGTGGTGCTGCCGGGCGTGGTCGACACCGGCATCTTCGACAGTGCCGTGAACCTGCCCGGCTACGACTACCGCGCCTCCATCGACAAGCTGCCCTTCGCCAAGGTGAAGCCGCTCGCCGCCGCCGACGCGATTCTCGACGGCGTCGCGAAGAACAAGCAGTACATCAGTTTTCCCGCCTACAACCGCCTCATCATCGGGCTCAACAGACTCCTGCCCGACGTGATGGCGCCGATCATCAATCGCGGAGGACGCCCATGAAACAGCAGTATCGCAGCATCGATGTCGGCGAGCCGATGACCCGATTCGCCCGGGGCTGGCACTGTCTCGGGCTGGCCGAGAGCTTCCGGGACGGAAAACCACACTCGGTCAACGCCTTCGGCACCAAACTGGTGATCTGGTCCGACAGCAAGGGCGAACTGCACGCCCTCGACGGGTACTGCCGGCACATGGGTGCGGACCTCGCCTACGGCACCGTCAAGGACGACAATATCGCCTGCCCCTTCCACGATTGGCGCTGGCGCGGCGACGGTAAGTGCGCCGCCATCCCCTATGCCCGCCGCGTTCCGCCTTTGGCGCGCACCAGATCCTGGATCACCTGCGAGGAAAACGGGCAGTTCTTCGTGTGGAACGATCCCGAGGGCAATCCGCCGCCGCCCGAGGTCGCGATCCCGCACATCGAGGGCATCGACACCGGCGAGTGGAGCGACTGGGACTGGAACACCCTGCTCATCGAGGGCTCGCACTGCCGCGAAATCATCGACAACAACGTCGATATGGCGCACTTCTTCTACATCCACTACGCGTACCCGGTGTATTTCAAGAATGTGTTCGAAGGACACGTCGCGACGCAGTTCCTGCACTCCAAGGGTCGGCCGGATGTGCACGCGAAGTCGAACTACTCGCAGGAGATGTCGCTGTTGCGTTCGGAGGCTTCGTATTACGGGCCGTCCTACATGATCAACACCCTGCACAACGATTTCGGCGACAGCACCGTCGAGGTGGTGCTCATCAACTGCCACTACCCGGTGACGCACAATTCCTTCGTCCTGCAGTGGGGTGTGAGCGTGCAGCGCATCAAGGGCCTGCCGCCGGAGAAGTCGGAGAAGCTGGCCAAAGCGTTCGGCAAGAGCTTCGGCGTCGGATTCCTGCAGGACGTGGAGATCTGGAAACACAAGACCCGCATCGACAATCCGCTGCTGACGCAGGAGGACGGGCCGGTCTACCAGCACCGGCGGTGGTACGAGCAGTTCTATGTCGATGTCGCCGACGTGAAGCCGGAGATGACCGACCGATTCGAATACGAGGTCGACACCACCCACGCCAACGAGAACTGGCAGGCCGAGGTCGCCGAGAACCTCGCAAGGCAGGTCGCCGCCCAGGCGAACGGCGCGGCCGACTAGCTCGACGGCGGCCGGGGCGCGTTCCCCGCCTCGGCCGCCGATCCAACTGCCGCCGAACGCATTTCGCCTAGGCGGCGCGGCGCGGCACCTCGGCTCCGACCCGCGCCCAGCGTCCGGACAGCGCCCGCCAGCTGACGGCGACCAGGCGCAGCAGCATGAAAGCGACCAGCCCGGTCCAGATTCCGCCGATCCCCCAGTCGTAGGCCAGCGACAGCCAGATCATCGGCAGGAACCCCAGCAGCGCCGACCCCAGCGTGGCATTGCGCAGGAACGCGGCATCGCCGGCGCCGAGCAGCACGCCGTCGAGCGCGAACACCACGCCCGCCACCGGGATCATGGCGACGAAGAACCACCACACCACGTGGGTGCGATCCAGCACCGACGGATCATCGGTGAACAACCGCGGGATCACCGAGTATCCGGCCGCGAACACCGCCGCCAGCAGCACCGAGAAGACGGTCGACCAGCCCGTGATCCGCCGTGCCAGACCCTGTGCGCCGCGCGCGTTTCCGGCCCCGAGCGCCGCACCCACCAGGGTCTGCGCCGCGATCGCCAGCGAATCCAGGGTCAGCGCAAGGAAATTCCAGATCTGCAGCACCAGCTGATGCGCCGCCACGGATGCCGCCCCGAACCGCGAAGCCACCGCCGCCGCCGACACGAACGACGCCTGGAACGCCAGGCTCCGCACGATCAGATCCCGCCCCAGCACCAGCTGCGCCTTCATGATCTCGAGATGCGGTGCGAGCGGCACCTTCGCCCGCCACAGCGCACTCACGAACAGCGCACCGGAAATCGACTGCCCCACCAGATTCGCGACCGCCGACCCCGTCAGCTCCATGCGCGGCGCCCCCAGCAGCCCGTGCACCAGCGTCGGGCACAGCACCCCTGAAACCACCAGCCCCGCAACCACATACATCAGCGGCCGCCGAGTCTGCTGCACCCCGCGCATCCACCCGTTCCCCGCCATCGACAACAGGATCAGCGGCACCCCGAACAACGCGATCCGCACCCACGACTCCGCCGCCCGCGCGATGTCGTCCCCACCCGCGATGGCCCGCGTGATCGGCCCCGCGAAGATCTGCACCACCAGCACGATCGCCAACCCCACGCCCACCGCGATCCAACTGGCCTGCACCCCCTCGACTACAGCCGCCCGCTCATCCCCCGCCCCATGCCGCCGCGCAGCCCGAGCCGTCGTCCCATAACTCAAGAACGTCAACTGCGAACCGACCTGCGCCAGTATCAATCCCCCGACGGCCAGCCCGGCCAACGCCAAGGCCCCCAGCCGCCCCACCACCGCCATATCGAACAGCAGATAAATCGGCTCAGCGACCAGTACCCCCAGCGTCGGCACCGCGATCCCGAGAATCCGCCGCGGCCCGGCCGCCGCAGCCTCAGCGCCCCGCACCGCCGCCGCGTCCTCCGCCGACGCGGCCATGAAGGCCGGGTCCTCCCCGCCACCATCCACCACGCCGGCACTGCTCATCCGCCCACCATCCCACACCACCCCGACCCAGCCGCACCGCACCGCCCCGCGCTCGAACCCGCCGATCCGCCTGTCACCACTGCTTTTGCAGATCCCGCAAGCAGCGAGACCGTGCCGCCGGCCACCGATCGAGATCCATAGCCAAGCAAATATATGTCCGTGTCCGCATCCGACTCACCAGCGGCGTTCTCGCCGATCGGCTTCGGCTGAGTCAGCGGACCAGGTTCGCCACCAATTCCCCGGCCACCCCGGGCAACCCGCTGGGCCGGCCCGGACAACTCGCACCTGCGAATTCCGCTCCGGCAGACAGCTATTCGCGGTGCCCTCCCCCGGCACGGTCATATCGCCGCGCGTATTCCCGTCGACTCGCGACGGCTCCTCGGGCAGGCTGGGCGGCATGGTGGATCTCGAGACAACAATCACGGCGGTCACGGTCTATCCGGATCGGGCCCGAGTCACCCGGTCCGGCAAGGCGACACTGGACGCGGGCGAACATCGCATCCGCGTGTCACCGCTGCCGCTGGAACTGCTGCGCGACTCGATCCGCGTCGCGGGCCGGGGCGACGTGACGGTCCTCGGGGTGGACATCATCACCGAACGGCAGCCCGAGCCGGACGACGTACAGATCGCCGAGCTCACCTCGCGCAGAAACGAACTGGATGCCGCGCTGGCCGAACTCGCCGACGCCGACCGCGCCGCCGACGCCCGCATCGAATTCCTGCAGCGCCTGGTCCGCAAGTCCGCCGGGCACCTGGCCAAGACGACCGACGAGCGGGTCATCGCCTTCGGCGACAGTCTCGAGGCGCAATACGGGGCCGTGCATGCCGGACGCCGCGACCGAGAACGCCTGCGGCAGGAGCACATTCTGGACAAGCGGGCGATCGAGCGGCGGCTGGCGGACCTGGGCCGCAAGAACCGCCCCGACATCCGGGCCGCGGTCATCACCGTCGACGCCGCCCAACCGGCCACCGCCGAACTGGAACTGTCCTATGTGGTGCCCGGCGCGCGCTGGACCAGCACCTACGATCTGCGCCTCGACGACAGGGGCCTGAGCCTGCGCTGGTTCGGACTGGTGCGCCAGCAGACCGGCGAGGATTGGCCCGAATGCCGCCTCGAATTGTCGACCGCCCGCCCGGCCGTCGCCCTCGACGTGCCCGAACTGGGCCCCTGGTACCTCAGCACCACGCCACCCGAGCCGAAACTCATGGCCAGGCGGCGCGCTCCCCGGTCCGGGGACCCCGACGGCGCGCACCCCATGCTCGCCGCGGCGGCGCCCGCGCCCGCCGGTGCGCTCCCGCCACCGCCGCCGCCCCCGGTGCGAGAAGCGGTCACGACCGTCGAGCACGGGGCCACCGCCGCCACCTACTCCCCGCAGCGCCCGGTCGCCATCGCCGCCGACGGCACCGAACACCGCACGCTGATCATCGCCCTCGACCTCGAGGCCGATCTGGATCACGTGACCGCGCCGATCCGCGCACCCGAGGCGATCCTGCGCGCCACCGCGCGCAACACCTCCGAGCACACCTTCCCCAAGGGCCGCGCGTCCCTGTTCAACGACACCGAATACGTCGGCGCGACCGATCTCGACCTCTGGGCCCCCGGCGAGGAACGCGAACTCGCCCTCGGCGTGGACGATCGCATCCGCGTCGAACGAGAACTGGTGCGCCGCAATGCCTCCAAGGCGACCCTCGGTTCGGCCCGCCGCGTCGAAATGGAGTACACGATCACCGTCACCAACCACGGCGCCCGCCCCACCACCGTGACTGTCCTCGACCGCCTGCCGGTCGCCCGCGACGCCACTGTCACCGTCCGCGACACGGTCCTGAAACCACCCCCGACCGAGCGCGACGACCTCGGCATCCTCACCTGGAAACGCGACCTCGAGCCGCAGGACCGGACGGTCATCACCCTGGGCTACCGAGTCGAAGCCCCCAAGGGCGTCACCATTTTCGGCCTGCCGGACTGACCCGGCCGACGACGCCATCGACGATCGCCTGCACGACATCCCCGGGCCGCTCGCCGATACCGCCCTCGAAGACATCGCCAACGCCGTCGAAGTCGCGGGCAGCACCGGCACGCACGCACCGGACCTGATCCACGCCGCCCAGCAGTCCTTCGTCGACGGATGGCAGCAGGCCATGTGGGCGGGCGTCGCCGTCATGGGCGCGCTGTTCGCCTACATGACCCTGCGCGGCATCGGCGGGTCGACCACGGACCGCGGTGACGAATCGAACTGAGGGACACCGGGACCCGGGTCAGCCGAGTTCGCGGAGGAGGTTCGCCAGCAGGTCCGGGGCCTGGCCGGTGGTGGAATAGCCTGCGGCATAACGGTGTCCGCCGCCGCCGAGGGCGGTGGCGACGCGGGCTACGTCCAGGCCGGGTGAGCCGTCGGCGGCGTCGTGTGAGCGCAGGGAGACCGTCCAGTGGTCCGGGTCGGTGCGGGATTCCTTGAAGACCGCGGCGACCTGGGCCTCGGCGGTGGTGCGGATGAGGTCGATTATGCTCTCGACCTCTTCGGAGCGGACGGCTTCGGTGTCCTCGCGGCAGACGACCGCGTAGACCAGGCCCGCGCCGGCGGCGGCATCCGCAATCAGCTGGGCGGAGGCCAGGACCCGGGACAGCATGGGGAGCCAGGCGAAAGGATGGGTGTCCATCAGGGTGCGGGTGATGGCCGCGCCGTCGATGCCGGTGGCCAGGAGGCGTTCGGCCAGGGTGTGGGAGCCGGGGCGCACCCATTTGAAAGAGCCGGTGTCGGTGACCAATCCGGCGTAGAGGCAGTGCGCGATATCGCGATCGATGGGTTCGCCCCACGCCTCCAGGATGCGGGCGATGACGCCCGCGGTGGATTCGGCGGCCTCGTCCACGACATTGACCTGACCGAAGCGGGTGTTGGACCGGTGGTGGTCGATGACCAAAGTCGTTGCGGCGCTGTCCAATCGGTCACGCAGCGAGCCGAGCCGTCCGGCACTGCCGCAGTCCACGGACACCAGGACATCGGCCGCGCGCGGCACCTGGTCGGCGCGGACCAGCAACTCCGTGCCGGGCAGCGACCGCATGGACACCGGCAGTTCGGCTGGTTCGGCGAAGGAGACGACGACCGGGACCCCGCGTCGGCGCAGCACCTGCGCCAGGGCCAGCCCGCTGCCGACGGTATCGGCATCGGGCTGGATGTGGCAGAGAATCGTCACCGATTTCGCGGCCTCGAGAACCTCGACGGCAGGGGTGACATCGACGGGGGTCACGGCGTGGTCAGGCTTCGTCGTCTTCCTCGTCCTCGTCCGACTTGTACGGGTCCGCCTCACCGGCGTAGTTCGCGCCGACCGCCACCTGCGCCACGCGCGCGTCGGAGGCGCGGGCCTTGGCCAGCAGCTCCTCCATCTCGCGGGCCGCGTCGGGCACGGTGTCCAGCTTGAACGCCAGCGTCGGGGTGAACTTCACCCCGGTGCCCGCACCGACCTTGGACCGCAGAATCCCCGCGGCCTTCGACAGGCCTGCGGCGGCTTCCGCAAAATCGGGTTCGGCGTCGATGGTTTCGCCCATGACGGTGTAGTAGATGGTCGCCTCGCGTAGGTCACCGGTCACCTTGGCGTCGGTAATGGTGACGAACCGCAGTCGCGGATCCTTGATCTCGTATTCGATCGCCGTGGCGACGATGGACGAGATGCGCTTCGCGAGTCGGCGTGCTCGAGCCTGATCAGCCATGCCGAGCCCTCCTCACTTCTTCAGTCTTCGGGTCCGAAGACGCGACGGCGTACCGCCAGCAACTGTAACTCCGGACGATTGGCGACGTGCCGTTCACATTTGTCCAGCACCTCGGTCAGATGATTCATGCCGTAGCTGACCATTGCCACACCGAGCAATGCCCGGCGATACCGGTCATGATCTCCGCCCTCGGTGACACTCACCTCGAACCGCTTCAGGTCGGCGAGGATGGGGCGGATGACAGAGCGCTTCTCTTTCAGTGAATGCACATCACCGAGCAAGATATCGAACTCGAGCGCTCCGAAGAACATCTTTTCAGTCATATGAACGCGCCCCGGGGAATGCGCGCACGGTTACCCGGAAAGGGAAGGGGCACAACCCCGCCGGGCACGGAGGCCCGGCGGGATCGTGTACTGCTTCCTAGTCGCGCGGCTTCTCCCGCAGCTCGTAGGCCTCGATGATGTCGCCGTCCTTGATGTCGTTGAAGCCCACGGTCATACCGCACTCGTAGCCTTCGCGGACCTCGGTGACGTCGTCCTTCTCGCGACGCAGCGACTGGATGGTGGTCTCGGCGACCACCACGTTGTCGCGGATCAGGCGCGCCTTGGCGTTGCGCTTGACCGAGCCCGAGAGCACCCAGCAACCCGCGATATTGCCGAACTTGGAGGACCGGAAGATCTGGCGGATCTCCGCCCGACCCAGCTCGTGCTCCTCGTAGATCGGCTTGAGCAGACCCTTGAGGGCCTTCTCGATCTCGTCGATCGCCTGGTAGATGACCGAGTAGTAGCGAATGTCCACGCCTTCGCGGTTCGCCAGCTCGGTCGCCTTGCCCTCGGCCCGGACGTTGAACCCGATGATGATCGCGTTCGACGCCGACGCCAGGTTGACGTTGGTCTCGGTGACGCCACCGACACCGCGGTCGATGACGCGCAGCCGCACCTCGTCGCCCACATCGATACCGAGCAGCGCCTCTTCGAGGGCCTCGACGGTACCGGAGTTGTCGCCCTTGAGGATCAGGTTCAGCTCCGAGGTCTCCTTCAGAGCGGCATCCAGATCTTCCAGGGAGATCCGCTTGCGGCTGCGCGCGGCCAGGGCGTTGCGCTTGCGAGCGTTGCGGCGGTCGGCGATCTGACGCGCGATGCGGTCTTCCTCGACGACGAGCAGGTTGTCACCCGCGCCGGGCACCGAGGTGAAACCGATGACCTGGACGGGCCGCGACGGCAGCGCCGCCTCGACGTCGTCGCCGTGCTCGTCGACCATGCGGCGCACGCGACCGTAGGCGTCGCCCGCCACGATCGAGTCGCCGACGCGCAGCGTGCCGCGCTGGACGAGGACAGTGGCCACCGGGCCACGGCCGCGGTCGAGGTGGGCCTCGATGGCCACACCCTGCGCGTCCATGTCCGGGTTCGCCCGCAGGTCGAGGGCCGCGTCCGCGGTCAGGACGACCGCTTCGAGCAGCGACTCGATGTTGGTGCCCTGCTTCGCCGAGATGTCCACGAACATGGTCTCGCCACCGTATTCCTCGGCGACCAGACCGTATTCGGTCAGCTGCTGGCGAATCTTCTGCGGGTTCGCGCCTTCCTTGTCGATCTTGTTGACCGCCACCACGATCGGCACGTCCGCTGCCTGCGCGTGGTTGATGGCCTCCACCGTCTGCGGCATGACGCCGTCGTCGGCCGCGACCACGAGGATCGCGATGTCGGTGGCCTTCGCACCACGGGCACGCATGGCGGTGAACGCCTCGTGACCGGGGGTGTCGATGAAGGTGATGAGACGATCGTCGCCGTTGACCTCGGCCAGCACCTGGTAGGCGCCGATGTGCTGGGTGATGCCGCCGGCCTCGCCCTCACGGACGTTGGCCTTACGGATGGTGTCCAGCAGTCGGGTCTTACCGTGGTCGACGTGACCCATGACGGTCACGACCGGCGGGCGGACCTGCAGGTCTGCCTCGTCGCCGTCGTCCTCGCCGTAGGTGAGGTCGAAGTTGGCGAGCAGCTCGCGGTCCTCGTCCTCCGGAGAGACCACGTGCACGACGTAGTTCATCTCCGAACCCAGCAGCTCGAGGGTCTCCTCGTTCACCGACTGGGTAGCGGTGACCATCTCACCGAGGTTGAACAACGCCTGAACCAGCGAAGCCGGGTTGGCGCCGATCTTCTCGGCGAAGTCGGACAGCGACGCGCCACGGGCGAGGCGAACGATCTCGCCGTTGCCGCGCGGCAGCCGCACGCCACCGGCGATGGGCGCCTGCTGGTTCTCGTACTCGGCGCGCTTCGCCCGCTTCGACTTACGACCCTTGCGGGGAGCGCCACCCGGACGTCCGAAGGCACCCGCGGCACCGCCGCGACCACCACCGGAACCGGGACGGCCACCGCCGCCACCACCACCGGGACGGCCGCGGAAACCACCGGGAGCACCACCGGTACCGGCACCGGCGCCGGCACCCTGACCGCCACCGGGAGCGCCGCCGCCGCCGCGGTAGCCACCGCCGCCGCCACCGGGACGACCGCCACCGGCGCCGCCCGGACCACCCGGACGCGCCGGACGGCCTGCGCCACCCGGACCGGCCGGGCGCTGAGCGCGCGCGGGCATGGCGCCCGGGTTGGGCCGAGGCGGCATCGAGCCGGGGCTGGGACGCGGGCCACCCGGACGGGGACCGCCCTGACCGGCCGCGGCCGGACGCTGACCACCCTGACCCGGGCCGGGGCGCGGACCGCCCTGACCGGGACCCGGACGCGGGCCACCCTGGCCCGGACCCGGACGGGGACCGCCCTGGTGCTGACCCGGACGCGGACCACCCTGGGCCGGACCCGGACGGGGACCGCCCTGGTGCTGACCCGGACGCGGGCCGCCCTGCTGCTGCTGGCCCGGACGGGGAGCCTGACGCGGCGCCGGACGCTCCGGAGCCGAGGAGAACGGGTTGTTACCGACCCGCGGCGCCTTCGGACCCGGCTTGGGTCCGGCCGGCCGCGGGCCGCCCTGCTGAGCCGCCGGGGCACTGCCCTGCTGAGCCGGACGCGGGGCCTGGGCACCCGGACGCGGCGCGTTCGGACGCGGGGCCTGCGGGGCCGGAGCGGACGGGGTAGCCGACGCGGAAGCCGCTGCGGGAGCAACGTTTTCGCGAGCAGCGGGCTTCGGGCCCGGGGCGGCCGGACGGGCGGCCGGAGCCTCGACCGACTCGGCGCGGGCAGCCGGAGCCACCTGCGGAGCCGGAGCCGGAGCCTGCGGCGCGGGGGCCGGAGCCTGCGGCGTCGGGCGGGGGCCCGGACGGGGACCGGCACCGTGGGCGGCCGGCTTGGCGGCCGGACGCGGGGCGCCGTCACCACTGGGCTTGGGAGTCGCCGACTTGGCGGTCCCATTGGACGGGGTGCTCTTGGGTGCGAGCGACTCCCGCAGCCGGCGCGCGACGGGTGCTTCCACCGTCGAGCTCGCCGACTTCACGAACTCGCCCTGCTCCTTGAGCCGCGCGAGTAGTTCTTTGCTCGTGACACCGAGTTCTTTAGCCAACTCGTGCACGCGGGCCTTGCCTGCCACTGCTCTCCTCACTCAGAGGTCGAGCGCAGCAGCCCGTATCACGACGGGACGCCCGCACGACCTCGACTAATTTCGAAGGCCGATCATTTCTGGGACTTCACGGTTTGCTCATGAGTGCTCGTGCCTGTTCTCTACGTAATGCTCCAGGGCTGAGATATCCAGATGTCCGGACACTCGTAGTGCTCTGCCGAATGCTCGGCGCCGAACTGCTTGGCTCAGACAAGCCGAAGAGGGGTGCAACCAGGCACCCCTTCCGGGAAGTCTGTGCCGCGGATCCGGAATGACGACAACGTCCTGCCCGGAGGCAGACCCTTGCGCCACGACCCGCATCAGATCGGCGGCCAGCTCGCGTCTACGACATCCGATGCAGGTCCGGACGGGTTTCGATCTTGCTGACACCCGCTCGGCGCGCAGAGAAGTCGAAGACTCGCGCTGAGCCTGCGTCCACTCTACCGCTGTCACGTCCCGATCTCCGCATCCGTACCCCTTGGAAGTTACCAACCTGTCATCCCAGGGGTCTGTTTCACAAATCTCGGGACCGACCGGGCCGGATGGATCCGGCAAGATCAACCCCGGTGGGCCTCGCCACCGCCGGCCGCCGCCGCGGGACGCACACCACCCTGGACCTCGGGCGCCGCATCGGAACGAATGTCGATGCGCCAGCCGGTGAGCCGGGCCGCCAGGCGGGCATTCTGGCCCTCCTTGCCGATGGCGAGAGAGAGCTGGAAGTCCGGAACCACCACCCGCGCGGCGCGGGCCTCGGGGTCCACGATGGTGACGGATACAACTTTCGACGGCGACAGCGCATTCCCGACGAAGGTGGCCGGGTCCTCGGCGTAGTCGATGATGTCGATCTTCTCGCCGGCCAGCTCGCTCATCACATTGCGCACGCGCTGGCCCATCGGACCGATACAGGCGCCCTTGGCGTTGACGCCGGGGACCGTCGAACGCACGGCGATCTTGGAGCGGTGCCCGGCCTCGCGGGCCACGGCCACGATCTCCACCGAGCCGTCGGCGATCTCGGGGACCTCCAGCGCGAACAGGCGGCGCACCAGGTTGGGGTGGGTGCGCGAGAGGGTGATCTGCGGGCCGCGCGGGCCGCGCGAGACACCGACCACGTAGCACTTGATGCGGTCGCCGTGCTCGTAGGTCTCGCCCGGCACCTGCTCGGCGGGCGGGATGACGCCTTCCGCGCCATGGGCTTCCGAGCCGATGCGGACCACGACGGTGCCGCGGGCGTTCATGCGGGCGTCGCGCTGCACCACACCGCCGACGATGTCGCCCTCGTGGGTGGAGAACTCGCCGAAGGACTTCTCGTTCTCGGCGTCGCGCAGCCGCTGCAGCACGACCTGGCGGGCGGTGGTGGCGGCGATGCGGCCGAAACCTTCGGGGGTGTCGTCCCATTCGGAGATGACGTTGCCGTCGGTGTCGAGCTCGCGGGCCATCACGCGCACGACACCGGTCTTCTGGTTGATGTCGATGCGGGCGGTGGGCTGGTGGCCCTCGGTGTGCCGGTAGGCGGTGAGCAAGGCGGACTCGATCGCGGAGATCACCGTCTCCATCGAGATCCCCTTGTCGGCGACAATCGCGCGCAGGGCTTCGATTTCGATGTTCATTCCACGATCCCTTCGTTCAGTGAATCGGACTCTGCTGCTTCGTTTTCGGATCCCTCCGGCGCACCGGGCTGGGGACGGCCCGGCGCTACTCCCCCTGCGAGTTCCAGTTCGGCCGCGCCGGGTGGAGCGAATTCCACCTGCACGACGGCGGATTGGATATCGGCGAGCGGCACCGTCACCCGGTGTGGCTTCCGCTTGCCGCCGAGGACCAGGGCGACGTCGGTCTCGGTGACGACGCCGACGCGGGCCTCGAACGTGGTCTTGCCCTTCTCCTCCGGTGATTCGGCGCCGGGGCGCAGCACGATCTTCACCTTGCGGCCCTGGGCGCGCCGCCAGTGGCGCGGGGAGGTGAGAGGCCGGTCTATGCCGGGGGTGGTGATCTCGAGCATGTAGGCGGTCTCGCCGAAGTCACCGACGTCGTCGAGGGTCTGCGAGATCTCCGAGCTGAGTTCCGCGACGGCGTCCAGGTCGGGGGATCCGTCGCTGTCGACGGTGACCTTGAGCTTGGCCTGCGCTGTACCGGCAGCCGAAATCGCAACGCCTTCGAGGTCGAATCCTCGGCGTTCGACGAGCTCAGCAACTAGCTGGCTCACCCTTTCCTCGGTCGGCATCGGCATGTGGGGCGGCTCCTGGTTCAGTTGTCACGGGTTGAGTTGTCGGTATCGATACTGGTCGGGCACGGTCGGGAGACCCGTCTCCGCCCTCGGGAGGGAGGATTCGGCGAAATGCCGTGCCGAAGGTCTAGCGTAACGCGCGGAAAGAGTGTAAAGGACCAGCCAACTCGCTCGATTTCGGCATGGTCGGCGCTGTGGTGCTGACGGCGTGTCCAGCACGACGCGCCCATGACGGTTCCCCGTCGTTCCAGATCACAGCCTATCCGACGGCCCTCACGCAGCAAGCTGTCCGCGACGGCTGGCACGATGTATGCCGTGCCCAGCAGTCAGAGCGGCCTTCCGGCCGGTGTCGTCGGTCTCACGGTCCCGCCGGACCGAACCGGGTCCTCCCCCACCCCCGAACCTCCCCTCCCCGCCGTGAACCGCCGCAGCGCGCTGCGGCTGGCCGGTGGCGGCATGCTGGCCGTGGCGGCGGTCGGCGCGCTGGCCGCCTGCACCAGGAACGACACCCCTGCCGCTCCGGATCCGCTGATCGCGCAGGAGACCTCGGCCCGTACCGACGCGGCCGCCGCGACCGCCGCCATCGCGACCTCTCCCGACAAGGCCGGTGCGCTGCAGACCATCGCCACCCAGCGCACCGCGCACGCCGATGCCCTGCGCACCGAAATCGACCGCGCCATAGGCGTTTACGGCGACGGCAGCACCCCCAGCCACCGCACCCCGCCGGTCACCCCGACCGCGCCCGTCCCGCCTCCGGGCGTCGCCGTCCTGCGCAGCCAGCTCCAGCAGTCCCAGCGTTCGGCGGCCGACCTGTCGGCCCAGCTCTCCGGCTACCGCGCCGGTCTCCTCTCTTCGATCAGCGCGTCGTGCGCTACCCACGCGGGGGTTCTCCTGGCATGACCACAACCGACCAGCAGGCACTCATCGATGCGTTGAGCGCCGAATACGCCGCTGTCTACGCCTACGGCGTGATCGCGGCCTACGCCAACCACGACCGCGACAAACTCGTCGCCGAGTACACGGCATCCCACCGCGCCCGCCGCGACGCCACCATCGACACGCTGAAGGCTTCCGGCGCAGCGGTTCCCGAGCCCGCTGCCGCCTACACCTCTCCCATTCCGGTGAACGACCCGATTCCGGCCGCCAAGCTGGCGGTGACCGTCGAATCCGACGCGGCGGCGGCCTGGCGCTCGGTGGTCGAACGCGCCGGCAACCCCGATCTCCGCCGGACCGGTATCGAAGCGCTCACCGAATGCGCTGTGCGCCTTGCCACTTGGCAGTCGATCCTGGGCACCAGCCCGGCCACCGTGGCCTTCCCCGGCCAAGCCTGAGGCCGCGGCGGCCCATCGCCGTGCCGCGTGAGGCAGTGGATCGCACCGCCTTCCGACGCGAATGGCACTGTCTTCCGCCGCCGAGGTCACCGGGAATTCGCCGGACCCGCACTTGCCGTTTCCGTTTTCGATCACGGATCGGCACCCGCCGCCGATAGGGTCCGGTCGGCGCGGCTTGTCGCAATTTCCTGCCGTGCAACGGAATTCGGTGTGAGGTCGAGGAGATGCTGTGGCGGTCGATGCTGCGCGGGAAGAGAAGGCACTGCGGGAGGTGACGAATCGCCTGGTCGAGGACTATGGCGAGGCACATCCGGCAGAACGGGTCGAAGCCGTGGTGGGGGCGGTGCGCAAGCGGTTCGAGGGGCATTCGGTGCGGGAGTTCGTACCGATTCTCGTCGAGCGGATTGCGCGGCGGGAGTTGGATCCGAAGCGGTCCATGAATGCTGCCACGGAGGTGGATCTGACCAAGGCGGCGGTCGGCGAGGGGGGTTCGCCGGATGGGCATCCGGCGGAGACCACGAGCGTATTCGCCGCTGTCGCAGGACGATTCGTTCCGGCTCGGCTGGTCGAGAACAAGCGGGCGCTGGGCGTGGTCGCGGCGGGTGTCGCGGTGGTGCTGGCCTTCGCGGTGATCATGGCTGTGCGGCAACCGGATTCACCGTCGGGAACCACCGCCGCGACGGCCCTGACCACCGTGCACGGTGTGGCCGGTTCGGAGAAATCGGCGTTCTTCGACGACCCCAAGGTCGCCGACGCATTGGCCAAGCACGGGTTCAAGGTGGACGTGGAGCCCGCGGGGTCCCGGCAGATCGCCACCTCGGTGGATCTGGGCAAGTACGACTTCGCCTTCCCGTCCAGCTCGGCCGCCGCGGAGCTGGTTCAGCGCAAGAGCGGAGTGACCGGCAAGTACGTGCCGTTCTCCTCCCCCATGGCCATCGCCACCTTCAAGCCGATCGCCGACCTGCTGACCCAGGCCGGCATCGTGCAGCCCGGCGCGACAACGACTTTCGACGTCGAGAAGTACCTGTCGCTGGCCGAGAAGGGCGTCCAGTGGAACCAGCTGGAGGGCAACTCGACCTATTCGGTGCCCAAGAACGTGCTGGTCTCCACAACCGATCCGCGCACCTCCAACTCGGCGGCCATGTATCTGGCGGTGACCGCCTACGTCGCGAATGACAACACCATCGTGCGTGGCGCCAAGGCGGAAGACTTTGCGGTGTCCCGCGTTTCGCGCCTTTTCACCCGGCAGGGCTTCACCGAGTCCAGCAGTGACGGCCCCTTCAAGGACTATCTGTCCAACGGCATGGGCACCGTCCCCATGGCCTGGATCTACGAGGCCCAGTACGTCGACGCGGCCGTGCACAACCAGCTCAAGCCCGACATGGTCCTGATGTACCCCAAGCCGACGGTCATGTCCCAGCACACCGTGGTCCCTCTCGACGACAAGGGCGACCGGATCGGCAAGCTCCTCACCACCGACCCCGACCTGCAGCGCCTGGCCGCCGAACACGGCTTCCGCCCCACCGACGTGACCCTGTTCACGAATACCACCGCCGCCCACCAGGTCCCGGTCGACGTGAACCTCGTCAACCAGGTCAGCCCGCCCGACTACGACACCCTCGAACACCTCCTCGACGGCGTCGCCAAGTCCTACAACTGAGCGCCCGAGTCCGCCGGCCGCGCAGCACCGAAGGGATTGCGCGGCCCTCCGGAAAACCGCAAGCCCGGTCCGGTTCCATCCAGCGACGAACCCGGTCCGAATTCCTCCGGGACTCCAACCGCCGAGTTCTGATCACTGACAGTTCGGACCACGGTTACGGAACCACGAGACCCCGCAGGGCTGTGGCCGTGAATTCGTCGAGCGGATAGAACAATTCGATGGCCAGTTCGGACAGGGTGACGTCGGCGGGCGCACCGAAGGTGGCCATGGTGCTGAACATCGACAGCACGCCCATCGGGGTGCGAATACGCATGGGAACCGCGAAGGGGCCGGATTCGACCGGCTCGGGGTCGGGCTCGGGCGGCTCCGGATACGCGGAGATCTCCTCGAGGAGCGCGCACAGCCGGGCATCGCCGGTCGCACCGACCTGGCGGGTCAGTCGCTCGAGGAAGAGATGCCGAATCTGGTGCCCGTTCACCAGGTGCTGGATGAGCCCTTTCGGATGCAGTACGAGCCGGTAGACGTTCGCCTCGGGCGTCAGCAGGTGCTCAGGGATTCCGCTCATCAGCACACCCATCGCCTTGTTGCCGATGACCATGTTCCAGTGCAGGTCCACCACCACCGCGGGATACGGTTCATGTGCCGACAGGATGGCGTCCAGGGCCGAGCGCACCGCCGCGAGATCCGCGTCGTCGAGGTCGCTCTCTCGATACTCGGGTGCGTAGCCACCCGCGAGCAGTAGGGTATTGCGTTCGCGCAGTGGCACTTCCAGCACGTCGCACAGTCGCAGCACCATGGCTCGGCTGGGGCGAGCGCGCCCGGTCTCCACGTAGGACATGTGCCGCGCGGAGGTGTCCGCTGCCAGCGCCAGGTCCAGTTGGCTGAGCCGCCGCCGTTGGCGCCATTCCCGCAACAGCGCGCCCACCCTGGGCATGGTCTGGGTCATCGCCGCAGCATATCGGCGGGCGGGTAGGTGCGGCCATGACCTCCGAGGTTATTGAGACCGCGACCGCGCCCCGGCACTGTCGATCTCAGCGGCCCGCACCGGCGGTCCCTCGGCGACAAGGAGTTTCGAATGACCATGCTGACCACCAGTCGACCCGGCCCCGGCCTGCGCGCCGCCTTACGCGTGGATGCCTGGAGCACAGGCGTTTTCGGCATTGGCCTGCTGACCGCCGCTCCCCTGCTGCGAGATCCGCTGGGCCTGCCCACGGCCGTGTCGATGCTGTTCGGATTGGGCATGCTCGGTGGCGCGGCTGTGCTGAGCCGGATCGCCGCTTGCCCGACCGTCCCAGCGCCGCTCGCGACCGGCGTGGCAGCGGTCAACGCCGTCTCCGGATTGGCAATGACGGGGCTCGCCGCCGCAGATGTGCTGCCGCTGACCGCATTCGGCCGGGCATTCCTGTACAGCGGGGCGCTCGTGGTAATCGTCTTCGCCGCCGTCGAACACAACGCCCGTCACGACTCCGCAGCAGTTCGGTAGGCGGTCTCGACCGACCGCGTCGGGCGAGCACAGCAGACCCAGCCCGGGAGGTCATGCCACCCGATCCTACGTTCAGCGTCACCTCGCGGTGCGTACAGCTTGCCTCGGTGAAATCGATTCGCACACTGCCCGTTCCGCATCCGGCGTCGATCCGGCTCGGCACTATCCAACGACCTTCCCGCTCAGCGGTTCCGGCCCCGATCTTCAGTGCGACAGATTCGCGAATCAGCCGCCGATCCTGGCCACGCCCCGGGCACCGCATGGCGATGTCAATCGAGTCGGCCGTAGATCAAGCGCAAAATCGCCTCGGCGAGGTCGTCGATGCTGCTGGGCATGTCATCCTGGGGCGCTGCTGACAACTGGGAGAGCCGCCCGTCGCGCATGAGCGCAACCAGGCCCGCGAGCGTTGCCGAGTCGATCCCCTCGGGAGCGAGCCCCGCCGCGCGGTCGCGGTCGATCTTGGCCGCGAGCCCGGCGGTGAATCGTGCCTGGATGCCGGCGATGAACTCGGTCAGCGGGGGGTAGCTGCTGTCGTAGCCCTCGAGCGAGCAGACGAGGATCGCGCTGTTGTCGTGCCAGATCTCGGCCGCTCCGTTGAGCTGGGTGCGCAGGAGCTCGCGCTGCGGGCCGGTGGACGGCAGCCAGACGTGGGTTTGCGCATAGCGATCGCTCACGTCCTCCATGAGGCGGGCGAAGACCGCCTGCTTGGAGGGGAAGTAGAAGTAGAAGCTGGTGCGTGAGATGCCGGTCGCGTTGGTGATGTCGTCGACGGTCAGGTTGGCCATCGGCTTCTTCGTCAGCAGGTGGCGGGTCGCATGCAGGATCTGGGCCTCGCGCTGATCACCCTTGGACATGGCGCCGCGGCGGCGGAGGCCTTCGGTCGTGTCTTGGGTCCGGTTCACTCCGTCTCCGCCCTTCTGCGCCATGACCTCACCCTAGAGCGATTTTCATTCCGGCTATCGACGTGGCGTCTATCATAATCGACAGTGTGTCGATTCCAGCGTAGCGTGCCAGCAATGACCTCCCCGCTCGAGCTCCGGCGAGCTTCGTCGCCGACCGCGATCGTGCTGACCATGGCCAGCACTGTGTTTCTTCTGGCCATGGCCCAGACGCTGCCCGTCCCGGCGCTCCCGCAGATCGGTCTGCAACTCGGGGTCTCGGCGACGACCGTCGGATGGGTGACCACGGCGACGATGCTGGCCGCCTCGGCGCTGACGCCGCTGCTCGGGCGACTGGGTGATGTCTACGGGCACAAACCGGTCGTGCTGTCGACGCTCGCGGTCACGCTGGCCGGCAGCCTGCTCGCCGCGTCGGCGCACAGCATCGATCTGCTCATCGTCGGACGGGCCCTGCAGGGAGCCAGTTTCGGCCTGTTCCCGCTGGCGATCAGCGTGCTGCGTCACGAACTTCCCGCCGAGCGCCTGACCGCGGCGTTGGCCGTCACCGCATCGACCCTGGGCGTGGGTAGCGGTGTTGCGCTGGTGGCGACGGGTCTGCTGACGCAGGGCGGTGCGGACTACCGCCGCATCTTCTGGCTGTGCGTCGTGCTGACGGCGGTGGTGCTGGTGCTGGCGTTCGTGACGCTGCCGCGCCGCGCGGGGCAGGGCGGCCGTGTCGATTACGTGGGTGCCGCGGTCCTCGGCACCGGTCTGGTCTGCCTGCTGCTGCCGATCTCGCAGGGACACGAATGGGGTTGGGGCAGCGCGCGAGTGATCGGGCTGTTCGTGGCCGCGGCGATCGTGCTGGCCGGGTTCCTGCTGCTGCAGTCCAAGTTGCGTGAGCCGCTGGTGGCGACCTCGCTGCTGGCGCATCGGCCGGTCGCGGTGACCAACCTGGCCAGTTTCTGCGTCGGTTTCGCGATGTTCAGCGTGTTCCTGGGGGCGACCTATTTTGTGGCGACGCCGCGGGCGCTGGCGGGGTTCGGTTTCGACGCCTCGGTGCTGCGCACGAGTGTGGCCTTCATGCTGCCGGGCGCGGTGGTGTCGGTGGTGATGGGTCCCCTCGCCGGGCGTCTGGTCGGGCGGATCGGCCCGCGCTTTGTTCTGCTGCTCGCCAGCGTCATCGGCCTGTGCGCTCTCACCGCCCTCGCGTTGCTGCACGCGACGAGCGCGGAAGTCGTTGTCGCACTGGTCGTCGCGAATGCCGCGATCGCAATCGCCTACGCCGCCATGCCCGCCCTGCTGGTCGCCAATGTCGCACCGCACGAAACCGGAATCGCCAACTCGATCAACTCGATCATGCGCACCGTGGGAGGCGCCATCGGCAGCGCGCTGGTCGTCACGATCCTCACCAGCGACACCCTGCGCCACGCCCTGCCCAACGGTGCGGTCGTGGCCCTGCCCGCCGAGGGCGCCTACCGCATCGCCTTCTTCACCGGCGCGGCGTTCTTCGCGGTGGCAGCACTCCTGGCCGGATTCGGCCTCGGCCCCAGCAGCCGGCGCTTGACCCGGCATGAGGTCGACGAGGACATCGCCCTGGCGCGCGCCGGCGAGTTCGCCACGGCGTCGACCAGCCTCTGACAATCGGGCCTGGGGTCAATTCGGGCGCAACTCGGCACCACAGAACGTTCTGTGCAGTCAGTCAGCCCGAGATGACCTCAGTCCGTTTCTCTTCCGACGAAACTGCGCGGCCGGTTCGAACAATGCACTACGCAGCCTTCTGGCGAGTTCGGGCCAATAGTGGATGTTCGGCGGCGCAACAGATTCCGCCCGCCGACCGCCCCGGTTCGCACAGCCCGGGAGTTGTCGTCGTATACCTCGCCGAGCAGGTAATGGGCAAGCAGGTGGTTGGCGGTGTAGCACTTGTCGTACAGGCTGTGGCAGGTGAGGAACTCGGCTTCGGCCGGAGAGAGGTCGAACCGGAAGCTGACCGAGATCGAACTGCTCGACGGTCGCGATCTGGCCCTTCCACTTCTTCGAATCAGTACTCGGCCAGTCGATTTCCCTTGTAGGCCAGGCCGATTCGGGCGTGCCGGAACGGCACCCTCTTGCTCCGAGCGAGCAAGTCGCGGTGGAATCCATTGAGGATCAGCTGTGGTGCAGTCGATTCCAACTTCGCTGAGCTAAAGCCTCGTCCCGTTTGGGCTGTGGGTAACCTGCGGTCGCGGGAATGGGACCGAACCCTGATGGCTGGCTGGAAGACACGCGGGCGTCATACGACACCGTCGCTGCCAGTTATGCAGACCTGACGCGTCACCTTCTGGATGAAACACCCGAAGAGCGCGCTGTCCTGGCGTTGTTCGCCGATCTGGTGCGGGCCCAGGGTAGGGGGCCAGTCGCGGATGTGGGATGTGGGACAGGGAGGATCACGGCTCACCTGCGTCAACTGGGCACGGACGTCTTCGGAATCGACTTGTCACCCGGAATGATCGGGGTGGCTCGGCGTGATCACCCCGACCTCCGGTTCGATCTTGGCTCAATGACGAACCTCGCTCTGGAGGATGCCTCGATGGCCGGCCTGGTCGCGTGGTACTCGCTGATCCACATCCCCGACGATGAGATCGGTTTGGTCTTCGCGCATTTCCAGCGAGTGCTTCGGCCCGACGGGCCACTGTTACTCGGCTTCCACGTCGGAGACGAGTCGCAGTTGACGACTCAAGGCTATGGCGGGCACCAAATGAACCTCTGTGTCCATCGTCGCCAGCACAGCCAAATGCGTGCGTGGCTAGAGGATGCCGGTTTCGTCGTCGAGGCATCCAGAACTCTCACTTCAGCCGAGAGCAAGCTCGGGGGGATCATTCTCGCGCGCCGCCAGGTTTGCTGATCTCAAAGGGTGATCACGCCGCTCTGAGCCACCGATGCAATGAGCGTCGAGGCCGCTCTCACATCCTGCCTCGACCAAACCACTCGACAGGCGCAGTAGAAGGGTCCGGCGATCGAGAAACGCATTGCATTCGGCAGTGACCTGCGTTCCGCCGACGTCGAAGACCCAGTGCCCGTTGATTTTCCGCTGCCGCGCACTGGCCGGCTCGGTCAGCGCGGGATTCGGCAATTGAGTGCGTTAGTTGCGTCGGCCGTACTTTCTCGGAGTAGGGCCTCTTCAGAACCCGGTTGCCGATCCCTGCGGTGCACCGACACACTGCTCACGTGAATGACGAGACCTCGGTGGACGACCTGATCGTCACGGAGAAGGTTGTCCAGGCGCTGCGAGCCATCAAAACCGAGATGGGTTGCAGCCTCCACGAGGCCATCGATGAGTTTCAGCGGCGTTATAACCGGCTGCGCGCGGAACGGCCGGACGATTTCACGCTGCCGCACGGTGAGTACGGTCGCGATGTCTACACCTGAGTGCACGGCCGCGTTGCAGACGGTGGTCGATCACTCGAGACGTTCTCGATCTGTGGATCTTCCAACAAACGTGGTGACCTGTTCGGTCAGTGGCATGCGGCATTATCGTGCGTTCCAAGCCAGTCTGGAGGGACCACCAGTGGATGTTGTCGCGATCATGGAAGCGCTTGCTGCGCAGGGCATAACCGTGTTGTTCAAGGCCGATGCCGAGCGGATGGCCGAGAGGGACAGGCCGTGGACGTTCGTGGCCAGCGGTGCTCCGTTGCGTAATGACGTCCTTGTGCGAACCGACGCCGATTCGGTGGAGCAGTGTCGGGTGGTGTGTTTGCCGCGTCTGCACGAACTGGGCTTGTCGATTCCCGAGGGCAGGTAGTGGCGAGATGGGCGCAGCCGACGAGCTGATCCTGGAGGCCGAATCGGTTCGGTACTGCTCCTACAACGACGAGGCGGCGTTCTTCGAATGGCTGGACAAGCTGCCATGCGTCATCTCCTATTGGGGTCGTAGGACGACGCTGTACATCACGGTGAACGGTGCCCAGGTCGATGACAACGCCTTCGTCGACCTTTTCGCCTTGTTCCGCCGCTACGGCGTTGACCGCGAACAACTGCGCACGCTCGCTCCCGGCCGCTGCATCGCGTGGTTCAACAACCCAGCGTCTACCAACTAACGCAAACTCCTGCGTCGAGCACTTCCCCGCGGGCCGCATGGACGCTTCGAGCCACGCGCGGGTAGCGGCAGAAGAGCACGCTGCCATGCGTGCATGAACGGCCAACCCAACCGTTCTAAACGCGCACTACAACTGAGGAATTGGCGCGAAATTGCTGTTCTACAGCGGATTGTGTGGGATTGCACCGGTCGTCCGAAGCTCGGCATGACGGTGCGTTCCTGAGGCTGAAATGACCGCACTGTCCCATGCGGCAAACCCGCCGGCTCTGGTGTGTTCGATGAGAGCTTGGAGCGCTGTGGAATTCGAGTCGGTAAGAGCGATGATTCGGATCGCCTCGTAGGTGGCTTGGAACTCTTCAGCGAGACGCTGATAGCAGGCGGTCTTCTGATCCCGCCGCCATCGAGTGGACTCTGATTTCGTATCCCAGAGCCGCCCGATCGCGAGTCCCACGATCCCTGTAAGTGCTGCCAGTAGTGCTGCGGTCATTAGTCCCCCAAATCGCCAGACTGATCACGGGCCGCCCGGACAGAGTTCATCCTCTGAGTTGGCTGGACGAATCTGGCGCGATCGATCGCCAAATCTGCCCAGGATGACGGTGGCCCGAGCGTCCGTAAACGTAAGGGCTGTACCGATTTTCAAGGTTCTCGGGCATTGGCGTCCGGACGTCGAGACGCCAATCGCGCGTCAACATGTCAACCCTTACACGGCACTGACCGACTGCGAAACCCTCCGTCGATTGCGCCGCCTCGCGCTGGCCGGTTCGGTCAGGGCGGTCCGCGGCAGTAGCGGATATTCGGCTGAAACCTCTGCGGCGCGATCAGGTTGTCTGTGCGGTGAGGGCTCGTGTCCAAAACTCGAATCGAAGTAGCGCAATGGTTCTCACCGAAGTCCCGGTCGCCTCGCGACCGGGGCTTCGGCCATTTCCGGGCGGATCGCATTGCAGGGTGCGTTGAACACCCGCGACCTGGTCAGCTGAACCAGCACACCCCGAACCCTCCCGCTTCCCTGTCGCGGGAGGACTTTCGCGTCCTAGACCTTCTGCCAGAGCGCCGGGGTATTCGGTGGGGTCCAGTCCGGAGCGTCCGCGGTATGCGCCTGAATGCAGCGGTACTGGGACCCGTTGTAGGACACCACGTCACCGACGTTGTAGTGGACGCCCTGCTGCCAGGCGGCGGGCGCCGGGGCGGTTGTAGTCGGCGGCGGAGTGGTCGTGGGGGGCGGCGGAGTGGTCGTGGGGGGCGGCGGAGTGGTCGTGGGGGTGCCGCCGCAGCCGGACGCGTCCGCCACGGTGACGGTGCTGCGGGTGGTACCCCAGACCGAGCCGTCCTTGAAGATGACGTTGGCGGTCAGCTCGTGGCTGCCGACAACGGTCGGAATCCACTGGATGACCGGATCGATTCCATTCACGACCACCACGCTGCCGATCGTCGGCTGCTGCGGGGTCTGCTGCGCGAAGTCGATGAGCTCCACCCGGGCGGCGTCGGCGGTCAGCCCGCTCGACGAGAACGACACCAGATAGGCGTTGTTCACGCAGTGGGTGGCCCCCGGAACCGTCGGGGGCGCAGGGATTTCCGCGACCGCCATGCCCGCGGTGAGCACCACGGCCCCACTCAACGCCGTGAGTGCGCCGATTCCGAACCCCACCCGAGTAAACCATGAGTGTTTCACTTTATACTCCTAGCCGTACCTCACACTGCCAACGCAGCGCTTCGGCAAGCTAACAACAATTCTCCTGTGCGACAGGATATTTCATACCAACGTGACCTACGTTACGTACGGCGACCGACCGGGTCCACAGAACCTCACAATGCAGAGGTTGCTCACAGCACGCGCGAGGAGCCGGCCCAGAACAGCTCCGCCTCCGCACCGTCCGGATGTTTCTTGCCGTGGATGTCGGAGGCGATCGCACCGCCCACGGTGACCTGCCGGGTCCCGGCAACAACGGAACCCACAAGCGCTGGGGCAGAACGGCTCTCATCAATGCGTCGAGGCCGACTCCGGCATCGACACCGACGATCCCGGTGTCGGGATCGATGTTGTGGATGCGGTCGAAGGCAGTCATGTCGACGACCAGGCCGCCACCGCCGTTCGGCCCGAGTGGTGCGTGGTCGCGTCGTTGTTGCCCTACCCGTTGGACGGGACGTTCACCGCGTGCAGAAGCTACTGCGTTCGCTGCCGAATCTCGCTCGACAGGATCAAGGTTTTCCGGACTGTGCGGAGGTAGAGCACGTCGGGCCGGTAGTTCGGCGGGCTATTCGGCGATGTCGGCGGCGTGGGTATGGAGGACGTGGACGAGGGCTCGGGTCGGCTCCGTGGTGGGGCCGGGCAGGCGAACCACGCTGACGCGGCGTCGTTCCTCGGGGAGGTCGTCGATGCTGATGAGGCGGACGCCGGGAGGGATCGCGGACAGCAGCGTCGCGGGAACGGTGGTGATGCCTGCTCCTGCTGCGACCATGTGCAGTTTGGTCAACCAGTCACGGGCGGCGTGCTGGACGCGGGGCCGTCCGGGCAAGCCCGGCCAGACGCCCAGCAGCGGCTCATCGATGCCGGCAGGGTCGGCAATCCACGTCTCGCCGACGAGATGCTCTGCGGAGACGCTGGTGCGGTCAGCGAACCGGCCGTTCGCCGGAACCGCCAGGACCAGACGGTCTTCCAGCAGCGGTTCTACCCATAGGGAAGGATCGTCGGTGTCGGGCGAGCGGTGCGGTGGCCGCGAGGACAGCACGGCGAGGTCGAGGGTGCCGGCGCGCAGTGCCCGCACCAGCGATGGGGTCGTGCTCTCCCGGGTGGTGACCCGGATGTGGGGGCGTTGCCGATGCAGGGTCGCCAGGGCGCGAGCCACAAGCACCGCTCCCGCGGCCGGGAAGAAGCCGAGCCGCACCGGACCGCTGTCGTCCTCGGTACCGCGCAGCTCCCGATCGGCCGCATCCAACGCGTCCAGCGCTGTCACTGCGTGTCGCAGTAGGGCGAGGCCCGCCGAGGTCGGCCGCACGCCGCCGGGATAGCGGTCGAACAGTCGAACGCCGGTGGCCTGCTCCAGGGCCGCAACCTGCCGGGAGACCGCCGACTGCGTGTATCCGAGCGATTGTGCCGCGGCCGTGAAGGTGCCTCGCTCGGCCACCTCGCGCAGAACCCGCAGCCCAACCACCGTGACGTCCATGAGTAATCAGCATATCCAGTATGCGAAGCATTCGCTTTCCGAATGGCAGCGCGGTACCTAACGTGCAAAGCGTGAACGAGCAATCCACCACCGGAGCCGCCGAACTGGGCGGGCGGTTTCCCCTCCTTCTTCCCGATGCGCTCGATGGGGCGCAGCGCGCCGTCCACACCAGGCTGCGAAACACGCGCCTGCGCACCGCGGAAGGGGCAGGCTAGCTGGCCGTGCTGCCCGACGGGCGGTTGATCGGCCCGTTCAACGCCATGCTGCGCAGCCCTGCCATAGCCCAGCCCCTGCTGGAGTGGGCCGAGGCGATCGCCCGAGCCGATATCCCGGCCGACGTCCGTGAGGTGGTCATTCTCACCGTGGCCGCTGAGTGGGGAGCCGAGTACGCGCTCTACGCCCACACCGCAGGCGCCGGGTGCGCGGGCGTGCCCGAGACCGCGATCGCAGCGCTGGGACATGGCGACACGCCTCTGGGTCTGCGCGCCGAGGCCGATATCGCCCACCGCCTGGCCATCGCTCTCGTCCGCGATCACCAGGTTCCAGACGACCTCTATGCCGACGCGGTGACCACATTCGGCATCGACGGGCTTGTCGCCCTGGTCAATCTCGTCGGCCAGTACCTCAACACCAGCGCGCTGCTGGCCTGCTTCCAGGTCCCCGCGCCCATCGCCTGACACACCACACAACGCACCGGAAGGAAACGACAATGCCGCTGATCAACATCTACCTACGCCAGGGAACCACGCCCGAGTACCGCCGCAACGTCTCCGCCGCCCTCCACAAAGCCATGGTCGACGTCTTGAAGATCCCCCAGGACGACCAGTTTCACGTCTTTCTCGAGGTCACGCCCGACAACTTCCACATGCAGCAGATGGTGTTCGGCCTGCCGCGCAGTGAGCGCACCATGCTCATCCAGCTGTCCTTCAACCAGCGCACCGCCGAGCAGAAGAAGGAACTGTTCCAAGAGATCGTCGCGAATCTACGGGTGTTCGCCGACGTCCCGGAAGAAGACATCCTGATGATGATCCTCGAAACAGCCCGCGAGAACTGGTGGGCCGCCGGCCGCGTCGTCAACCCGGAAACCGGCTACGACGCGCGCATGACCGACATTCCCACCACCACAAAATGATCCGCACTGCTGTCCGGCCCCAGATCCACGCGTATGTGCGCGATCTTTCGCGGCACTGGACCCGAATCCGCGAAGCTTCGCGGGCCTTGCTGGCCCCGTTGGGCGAAAGCGACTCGACGACTTGGCGATTCGGCGGCAAGATCAATAGTTATGAGCGACATTGCGCTGGTCACCGGCGGCAACCGCGGGATCGGCCGGGAAGTCTGCAGGCAGCTGGCCGAACGCGGGTTCACCGTGTTGCTGGGTGCGCGGTCGGAGGAAGCCGGGAAGACCGCGGCCGCAGAGGTGGGGGCGCTCCCGTTGCTGCTGGATGTCACCGACAACGCCAGTGTCGTGGCGGCGGCCCGGGAAGTGGAAGGCGTGCACGGTCGACTGGATGTCCTGATCAATAATGCCGCAATCACCTACGACACCTGGCAGCGGGCGGCGACCGCGGACCTGGCGGTCGTGCACGAGGCCGCGGAAACCAACCTCTACGGGCCCTGGCGCATGGTGCAGGCCTTCTTGCCGTTGTTGCGCAAGAGCTCTCATCCCCGCATCGTGAACGTCTCCAGCGAAGCCGCCTCCCTCACCGGCATGGGCGGCGGCACCCCCGCCTACAACACAACCAAGGTGGCCCTCAACGCTCTCACCCGCATGCTGGCCGCCGAGCTGCGCTCCGACCATATCCTGGTCAACTCCATCTGCCCGGGCTGGGTGGCCACCGATATGGGCGGCCCCGGCGGCCGCCCAGTCGCCGAGGGCGCGGCCGGAATCGTCTGGGCCGCAACCCTTCCCGACTCCGGCCCCACCGGGGGCTTCTTCCGCGACGGCCACCCCCTGCCCTGGTGACAAGTTTTCCGCAACAGAGGAGTTTCATGAGGTACCTGGTCATCGGAGGCACGGGCCGCACCGGCCGGCAAGCCGTCGACCTGCTCCGCAACCTCGGTCACGAGGTGGTCGTCGGCACCCGGCGTCCTCGGGACGAGCAGAGCATCGCGGTCGACCTGGCGAACCCCCTCGATCCCCGGATGCTGGCAGGCGTCGACGGCATCATCGTCTCGGTCGAGCCGCCCGTGGATGACGCGGCCGCCGACGCGGTGATGCACACCGGAGTCGGACAGCTCGCCGAACTGGCCGCCGCACAGAAGATCCCCATTGTTCTGGTCTCCCAGATCTACATCACCCGCGCCGCCGAACATCCCGACATGGCAGGCATCATCCGCGCTCGCGGAGCCGGTGAACAGGCACTGCGGAACAGCGGCGCACCGTATGCGATCGTCCGCCCCAGCTGGCTCACGAATTCACCTGCCACCGGTGTGCATCTCGAACAGGGCGATCGCGGCGACGGTCGCGTCAGCCGCGAGATCGTTGCCCAGGCGGCGGTCGCGGCCCTGCTCTACCCCGAATCCCAAGGCAAGACTTTCGAACTGTATGACGGGCATACCCCTGTGGACTGGCCCACGGCTTTCACCGCCCTGACCGCTGATTGACCCGAACTGCCCGCCATCCGGCATTACGGTGCCTTCGGTCGGCTCCGGATGGTCACGGCCAGTTGATCTTCCGTCCCCCCGTGCTGGCCGGTTCGGTCAGCACGGTCACCAGGCGATAGCGGATGCTCGCTTTCGGCTGCCTAGGCAGGAGCAGCCGGTTTGCCAGTGGGATTGCGTGGCTGCGATCCACCCCAGAAGCCGATGACGCCTTGTCGGCTGCCTTCGATTCGCGCAGCCACTCAACGATGCGCCGACCGTAACCGGCGCAGTAGTCGGGATCTTCGGCAAGCCTGCTCTCCCAATGGTTCAGCTCCTCGGCGCAGCCCTCCCTTGCCCATGTGTCCGATCCCACACGCCCTGATTCCCGTTGCGACCGGCCGAGTCTTGACTCGGATGAATCAAGATGATTCGATCTGAATCATCATGGTTCCAGTGAATCAACCGGCAGAGAGCGCTACGGTGGCGGCGGCAACCGCCGCGAATTCCGTTGCGCGCCAGTCGCACCCGCGCCAGCAGTTGGGCGCGGAGCTGCGCCGGTTGCGGGACATGGCCGGAATCTCCGGGCGGGAGTTGGCCAAACGAGTCGGAATCAGCCAGTCGACGTTGTCCCGGATCGAAGCCGGCCACGTGGTTCCCCCGCTACCGCAGGTGCTCGACTGGGCCAAAGCGGTTGGGGCAGAACCAGATTCTCAGGATTCTTTGCGCACCCTCACCGTAGCGGCGCACTCGCCCGAGGTGCAGGACTGGGCGGCCTCACTCGCAGACCGCCCGCATTTGCAGGACGACGTACGGGCATTCGAGGAGGACGCGCACGTGGTGCGGAACTTCCAGCCCGCACTGGTGCCGGGTCTGCTCCAGACCGCCGACTACGCCCGCCGGGTGTTCGCCACCTTCGATCCGCCCTATGCGCCCGACGCTCTGGCGGCCGCGCTCGCCGCGCGCCTGGATCGCCAGCGTGTGCTGTACGACCCCGCGAAGCGCTTCGAATTCCTGATTACCGAAGCGGCCCTGCGCTTTCGGCCCGGCCCGCATCGCGTGCTCCTCGCGCAATTGGACCGGATCATCTCGATCGAGACCCTCGATACGGTCAGCATCGGGGTGATTCCGCAGGATATCGAGGCGAGCACCACGATCCCGCACGGTTTCGTCATCTATGAGAACGAGGACCACGCACTCGCCTCCGCGGAACCGATCCCGGGAAGCATGGTCACTCGCGGCCCCGAACTTGTCGACGCCCATCGCCGCCGCTGGGTGGCTTTGACTCGAATGGCCGTGTTCGACACCGATGCCCGCGTATTCCTCGCCGAACTCCGGGACGAAATCCACGGCATCGTAACCAATTGACCTGTTTCCAGCGGCCGTCGAGGGGTCGGCCGCACGTGGGGGTGGTGGTGTCGCAGCGAACTCGCTGCGACACCACCTTTCCCGTCAGAGGCCGAAATCGAATTCGCCGGCCCGCACACCTGACATGAACGCTCGCCACTCAGATTTCGTGAACCACAGTGTCGGGCTGTGCCGATCCTTGGAATCACGCAATGCGATCCGGCCTTCGTGGTACGCGACCTCGACGCAATCGCCGCCACCGTAACTGAAACTGCTCTTGGCGAACCTCGGGCCGCGATGCTCCCCGCGAATCATATTGCGGTTCATGGCATTCATTCCTTCCCCCGGAGGGCCACTCCCCATGGCCCTTCGTCCGAATCACTTACGACAAACACAGTGCTATCCGAACCACCGGCCGCGCAACCGAATTCGTCCGGGCCTGCGCGCCGACACATCGAAATGCTCATGAACGCAACTCTACGGCGACCCACCGACAAGTCACCGTGGCGCACGGATCGCAGGTACGAGATGCATCTGCTACAGGCGGGCCACTACGCGGCTACCAGCCGCCAGTTCAGGCTGATATCAGCGGAAATCCGCCGGTCACGACCGTGTAGGTCAGGTTCGAACCCCACCCACCAAGACCCAACGCAGAACCGGCACCCGGCCACCCACACCCGGATACTGCATCGACAAGACCCCCACCCCGGTAACAGAGCAGACCGACGCGGGCAAACAGCAGGCACGATCGGCCCCGTGCACCAACCGCCGGTCAGACACCCTCAGCGAGTCGATCTCGCGCGGACACAGGCCCGCCGTTCGGTCAGCGGGGCAAGCGGCCCTTCCGTCCGCTGCCGACAACCCAGCATCCACCCGAGTTACCCTCGGAGCGTTGACCTTCCGACCGTGGATGGGCGTCTGGTGGTCACGATTGTGATCGCCGAGCGTGTGGCGGTTCCAGGTGCCGCCCGGCCTTCTGATGGGCGGGGGACGGCCCGGACGCTGCGGAGACGGCGTCCGGGCCGTGGGTGCCCTGGCACTGCATGCGCTGCCCAGCGCTACCGCTGGGCACCGGAGGTCCTACGGAGAGTCACCGGGGTGACGGGCGTCTGAAGTCCGCCACCGGTGACCCGAGGGGTGTGTATTTCCTGCACGGTGCCGCGCGCAGTGCGCCGCACAGTGCCCGGGTGTTCCCGGCAGCATCGAAGTACGGCCGGTACCAACGAGTTTCACGTATCCGTTCCGGCCGTGCATTTCGGGAACCCTGGTAGGCACGGGAGGTCGCCGGTCTGGCACAACCGGTCGGCCTGTAATGCTGCAGCACGCATCGCCCGCAATTGGAGGGTCTAGATGACCTTCGCGGCGATGAGCAGATTCCAGATTTCTGCTTGGTCGACGACCGCGACACCGAGCTTCTCCGCCTTGGCCAGCTTGGTCTCGCCGACTCCCCCACCGGTGATGAGCATGTCGGTGTTGGCCGAGACGGACGATGCGGCTGTCGCGCCGGCTTTCTCGCACAGGCGTTGGAATGTCGGGCGCGCGACTTTCTCACCGGAGCGCGGGTCGCTGATGGCGCCGGTGATCACGACAGTTTTGCCTTCGAGGGGCGCGCCGGCCGCGACGACCGGGGGAAGGTCTTCCTCCCGAACGTCCAGGCTGACACCGGCTTCTCGGAGCCGCTGCAGTTCCGGGCGCAGGCGGGTGAGGTGCGCGGCCAGGGAGGCCGCGACTTTCGGGCCGATGTCCTCGACCGCCACGAGGCGTTCCTCGCCTGCGTCGGCGACCTCTTCCAGGGAGCCGAACCCGGCTCGGGCCAGGCGCGCGGCGGTGCCGTCGGAGGCCATGGGGATGGCCAGGCCGATCAGTGCGCGGCGCAGGCCGACCTTGCGGCTGGCGTCGATCGAGTCGATCATGCGCTGCGCCGAGATCTCACCGACGCGGTCGAATTCGAGCAGGCGTTCCTTGGTCAGCGTGTAGAAGTCGGACGGGCGCTCCAGGATGGCAGCCTCGGCGAGACGTTCGATCCACACCTGCCCGATGGCGTCGATGTCGGCCGCCGCGCGCGACGCCCAGTGGATGAGCCTGCGCACCGTCTGCGCGGGACAGGAAACGTTGGTGCAGAACAGTTCTCGGCTGTTGCCCTGCTCGGTCACCGGCTGCCCGCAGGACGGACACACGGTGGGCGGCACGATCTCGCGCTCGGTGCCCGTGCGCTGGGAGGCGTCGAGCACGCCCGCCACGAACGGGATCACGTCGCCCGCGCGGCGCACCAGCACCGTGTCACCGATCTTGATGTCGCGGGCGCGGATCACCTCCTGGTTGGCCAGCGTGGCCTTGGTGACCGTGGTGCCGCCCACGAACACCGGCTCGAGCCAGGCGACCGGGACGATCTTGCCCGTCTTGCCGACGTCCCAGACCACGTCGTCGAGCACCGTGGTCTTCTCCTCGGCGGCGAACTTGAACGCCAGCGCACCACGCGGGGAGTTCGACCGAGTCCCCGCCGCCGCGTAGGCGCCGCGGTCGGCCAGCCGCAGCACCGCACCGTCGAGGTCGTAGTCCAGCTCGTTGCGGCTCTGCTCGATCGCGGTGATCGCTGCCTGCGCCTGTTCGGCGTCGGCGCAGTGCCGCATCTGCGCGCCCGCGATGCCCAGCGCCCGCAACCCCTCCTCCAGGTCGACCGCGGCACTGTCGGGCGAGGTGTCCAAGTCGAAGCCGAAGAACTGCAGGCGCCGCTCGGCGACCGTGGCCGGGTCCTTCGCTCGCAGCGTGCCCGCAGCGGCGTTGCGCGGATTGATCAGCGGCTTGTCCGGATGCGCGGTGTTGTAGGCGGCGAAGGTCGAACGCAGCATCACCGCCTCGCCCCGCACCTCCACCCGCCCCGGGACGTCGATGCGCTCGGGAACACCATCGACCAACGCACGGACCAGCACGGTGACATCGTCACCGGTGGTGCCGTCACCCCGGGTCACCGCACGCACCAGCCGCCCGTCCTCGAAGACCAGGGCCAGCGACAACCCGTCGAGCTTCGGCATCACCACCACCGGCTGCCCGGGAAAGCGCGCGAAGAACGCTGCGACCTGGTCGGGCTTGGTCGCCTTCTCGAGTGACAGCATCGGACGCGAGTGCCGGATCGGGGCGTGCAGCACCGCGGGCGCGCCGACCTGCTCCAGCGGATTCGGGTCGGGTGTGAGGTCGGGATGCGCCTCGATCAGGCCACGCAGCTCGTCCTCGACCGCGTCGTACTCGGCGTCCGCGACCAGCGGCGCACCCTGGTAATAGGCATCACGCAGCGCCACGATCCGGTCCGCGAGTTCTTGGATACGTTCCCCAGTTTCCACGGTCCCCGACGCTACCGACACTCACCGACACCCGGGCCCGCCGCAGGTCACCACCATGCGGACGGCCGTTGTGGCTGAAGGCTAGTCAGCTGCCCCGCAGGGGCCACACCTCGACCAGCACTGGGCCCCTGCTATGAAGCAGGGACCCAGTGGGTTTCGGTAGAGCGGGCAGTCGGGCCGCCCAGCCGGTCAGATCCGTTCGAGCAGCCAGTTGCCCTCTTCCTCGTTGACCAGCGAGGTTTCCGAGGCCGGGCCGGATGCGTACAGGGCCTCGTCGAACTGGGAACTGTCCGGATCGTCGCGGGGGCCGAGGCCTTCGAGGTCGTGGGTCCCCGCGCTGGTGATCTTCTGCGATCGCGGCAGCATGGGCATGGCTCCGACAGCGTTGAGCGCGCGCTGCTCGTCCGCGGTCGGTGTCGTGCTGTCGAGGCTGAAGAAGGCAGCCACCTCATGATTCATCCGCATCTTCTCGAGATGGGCCAGGGCGTAGCGGGTCAGCAGCGCGGCCCGTCCGGCACCGACGACGGCCATGGGCCTGCCGCCAGAGCGCATCGCCTGCGTGCGCATCGCAGCCTCTACGATCACCTGCTCGGCGGTGTCCCAGTCGGATTGGTCGCCGTAGCCCACCAGGATCACGTCCTTGCCGCGTTGGCCCAGTTTCGTCCGCAGCGGGTAGTCCGGGCCGTCCACCCGGCTCGAGAACGCGTCGAGGTCGGTGGGTCCCTGACCGGGCTCGGCGACCACGATCACCGGATCGACGACCTGCGCCGCACCATTGGCCGGGTACACCCAGGCGGTACCTCCGCTGCGGAGGCTCCACTTCTCTGACGGTTTGTTGTTGCCAGCCATGATCGAACTCCTCTCACGTCGGAAAACGAAGAAGGAATCTCCCATCACGCACCCGTGACGGCATGCAACATCGCCCAGTCACCGGCCACCGAACCGACGGTCACCAGGTGATCTTGATTCTAGAAGAGGCCGCACCACCGCGAGACTCTTTGCCCGAGTCGACGGTGCAGCTACCGCTCCCGGCGGCGGTCGGGCCCGAGCGCGGTGCGGTGGTCCGCAGACCCGCCGCTCCAGCACGGCGAAGGCCTCCCGGCTCAGCTTGTCCAGCTCGCTTGGGAAGCGGGGGGTTGTCTGCGGCGCGTGAATTGGCGCACCGTTGACAGGGGTCGCACCTGAGTACCGAGGAGGCTGAAATGTGGTACCTGACGTTGCACCGATGGCTCGGCGATCGAGACACGGCGACCGACAGCAGCCTCGACGATCACCTGGCCTGGATGCGCGAGCAACAACTGGCCGGCAAGGTGTTGTTTTCCGGCCCGAGCCTCGACGGCGAACTCGGAATCATCGTCTTCGGGCATATGTCCAGGGCCGAACTCGATGACCTGTGCCGCCAAGAACCGTTCGTCGCCCGCGGATATCGCGGTTTCGAAGTAATCCCATGGGAAGTCCACCAGATCCTTGGGATCGGCGGTTTCGACGTCAAGACGCTTACGGCGATGACCCGTTCCGAGCGAGCGTAGGTATAGACACCGAACCGTCCTGCTCTAGAGCCGAATCATTCGTCCGAACGATTTCGTTGAGGAGTGAACCATGAGCGATTCTCCACGTCTGGCCGGCAAGCGGGCACTGGTTACTGGTGGCGGGCGCGGCATCGGGGCCGCGATCGCGCGTCGGCTGGCCGCCGATGGTGCCGCGGTCGCGGTCAATTACGTCTCGAACCAGTCGTCCGCAGACACGCTCGTCGCCGAGCTGACCGACAAGGGCTACCAGGCAGTGGCATTGCGCGCCGACGTCAGCGATCCCGACCAGACCCGAGTGCTGGTCGATCAGGTGGTCGCGGCGTTCGGCGGGCTGGACATCTTGGCCAGCAACGCGGGCATCGAGCATTTCGGAGCGCTGGAGTCGATCACTCCCGCAGACTTCGAACGAGTGTTTCGCACCAATGTGGCCGGCCAGCTGTTTGCCACGCAGGCGGCAGTGGCGGCGATGACCGGCGGTGGGCGCATCCTGCTCACCTCGTCGATCAGCGCGCGCATCGGCGTCTACCAGCACACCTTGTATGCAGCCAGCAAGGCGGCGGTCTCGGCGATGGTACTCAACCTGGCGCCCGAACTCGCCGAGCGCGGCATCTCGATCAACGCGATCGCCCCGGGTGGCACCGCCACCGACATGGCTGCCGAAGTAGCGAGCCGCTACATCCCGCCGGCGCTGCGCGACGCGCCCGCCGAGGCGGTCATCAAATCGATGACCGCGCTCGGGCGCCTAGCCGAACCCCATGAAATCGCCGCGGTCGCTGCGTTCTTACTCTCCCCCGACGCCTCCTACCTCACCGGCACCACAGTCGAAGCCGCCGGCGGCCTGCGATAATCGTGCTCGCTGGGAAGCGCAGCACCGCCGATCGGTAGCTCGCTTCCGGCGCAACGGAATCCGTTGCGCCGGAAGCGCATTCACTCGATCCGTTGAATCGGGAACACTCAGCCGTTGCACGGAGTGGTCACGATGTGACCCTCGTCGGACAAGCCCTGCGAGCTTCCGCCGGGCGGAAGGATGGTCGCCACGAAAGACTCAGCACCTCACCGGTATGCCCGTCACGGGCGGGTGGTGAGACGGCTGCGTGAGCTCGACGTCTTCTCGCTCGAATCGCCAAGGCGTGTCTGCCTTCTCGTCGTATCATGCAGGTCGCCGGACGGCCAGATCGCCGGGACTCGAGCTACCTCCCATCACAGCCCAATCGTGGAGTGGCAGCATGAGCAGCAGGCGCGCGACCAAAGGATCGAAAACATGGCACCGAACTGACAGAGATCCACCAACCTATCTCTCGCACAGGGAATTTCAATGAACACCATCTCGACTTACGGGTCGGCGCCCGGCTGATCATCGGATGCGCATGCCGATGCCCGCAGGGTTCGCGGCGAGGGGGTCCGGATCCGAGTCACAGTCGCCGCCATCGGCTGGGGTGCGCTGGTTCGCGACCATCACAACCTGCTCAGATTCATCGACCTACCGGATCTTGTGATGCGTCGAAGACTATGAATCCGCCCAGGTGGCTGGTGTTCCGCCATTCGTCACCAGCCACCTAGCGTTCTTGTGGAGTGGTCACACCGTCGGCACGCCTTACGCCCCGGCTTTGCAGCATTAATTACCTTTTCTGCCGGCTGACCGCTGAGACGCTGGGCGATCGCTGGACAAGCTGCCCTGCTCGGACAACTGGGCGAGCCGGACCATAGCCGCCTGCCGCAGCGCACTTGCTCGCGTAGGAACTCAGGCCGTCGTTCGCGAATACCCCATCTCCAGCGCACCTGGGCCGACAGCCGGCGCCCGGCGCTGGCCGGTTCGGTCAGCGCGGCATGCGGCATTATGGTGCGTTCGATGTGGGTCGAACCTTGGCCGTCAGTCGCTCAGCATGATCTGCCCATCGAGCTCGACGAGCACCGTGAGGTGGCACGGCGATCAGGATCCTGAAACCCGGCTGCACGGATGGAATGTGACCTCCGGCACATCGTGTGAGGTGGGCCTTATTTCGAGCGAAGAGGCCTGCTAGCGTCAAAGTCCTCAGATGACCTGAGTAATTTGATGGGCGGGCGCGGCGTGATCCGCTGGCTGGCGCCGCTTTTCCTGTTCCTTGCGGGCACGTATGTCCGCAGCGCCCGGCGGCGCGATGTTGTGAGGAGTTGCTTTGAAACGAGGTCAAGTTGCGTTTCTCGCGGGTACCCATGCGGTGAATGATCTGTATCAGGGCGCGGTGCCTGCGCTGCTGCCGTTCATGATGGTCGAACGCGGGTACAGCTATTCGGCGGTAGCCGGAATCACCCTGGCGGCAACGGGATTGTCGAGTGTGGTGCAGCCGATCTTCGGGATGGTCGTCGACCGGACACATCGTGGATGGCTCATCCCGGGCGGGTTTCTGCTGGCTGCGGCGGGCATCGCCGGGGCGGGGCTCGGGTCGAGCTATTGGGTCACCTGGTTGTGCATGGCGGCAGCGGGTATCGGCATCGCCGCGTATCACCCGCCGGCGACAAACGAGGCGCGCGCCGCCGGTGGTCGATCACAGGTCGCAATGAGCGCCTTCTCGGTCGGCGGCACGGTCGGCGCGGCGCTTGCGCCGCCGTTCGTCACGCTCGTGGTGGGCGGGTTGGGGCTGTCGGGGAGTGTCGTGCTGACGGTACCGGCGCTGGTGGTCGCGGTGATGTGGGTGTCGCGACGATCGTGGGCTCGGCTGCGCGGCTACAGTCTGGCGGCGCCGTTGAACGAGTGTGTTGCGGTGGCTCGGTCGGCTCTGGTCGACGATTGGAGTGCTTTCGCGAGGCTGGTGCTGGTGACAGTGTGCTGGTCGATACCGTACGTGACGGCCTTGACGCTGGTTTCGCCTTTCGTGCTCGACGTTCTGGGTGGCTCGACATCCATTGCCGCACTTGGGCTGTCGCTGTTCACGATCGGCGATGCGGTGGGTACGCTGCTGGGTGGCCTGGTCGCCGATAGGTGGGGGCGCATCGCCGTGGTGCGACTGGGATTCGCGCTGGCGCCCGTGGCGCTACTGGGATTGGCGAGCGCCCCGTCGACGACGGTGGCCCTGATGGCGGTCGTGGTGGTGGGTATCGCCATGTTCCTGCCGTTCGCTCCGCAGGTAACTCTGGCTCAGGACTATCTGCCCAACCGTCCGGGGACCGCCAGTGGCGTCACCTTGGGCTTGGCGATGTCGGTCGGGGGCGTCATGTCTCCCGTGTTCGGGATACTGGCCGATCATTCCGGACCGCGAGTCGCGATCACGGCATCGGTCGCCGTACTGCTCGCCGCCTCAGCGATGGCGTGGACGTTGCATGATCGTTTGCCCGAGAACGAATTCGCCTCGGCCGCCGAGACGGACCGCGAACTCGAGATCGTCGCCGAACGTTGAGGCGTGCCGCGCCAGGCAGTTTCGCCCGCCGCCCATTCCGGCCCGGCTACACGGTCCGACTCGAGTGTGCTCGCAGTGCACAGGTCATCTGCCGTCGAGCGACCGTCCCCGCGGCGCGCGCGTCACCGGCTTCGATCGCGGCCAAGAGATCGGCGTGCGCTTTGGCGTCACGCTGGGACGAGCGGGAGTCACCGAACACCGCGGTCTCAACGACCTCCTCGGCCGTGGACCGCAACGCATCGCGCAGTGAGCTGTAGACGGTGGCGAGAACAGCGTTGTGCGCTGCGGCCACCACCGCAGTGTGAAACCGTAAATCGGCTTCGATGAAGGTCGCGTGATCGGCGGCCGACCCACGTTGCCGCAGAGCGGTTTCCAGCTCCTCGAGGTCGCGGCCGGTCCGGCGCCGCGCGGCCAAGCGACCGGCCTCGACTTCGAGCATCAATCGGACTTCGTAGACCTCGTCGACGTTGGAGCGGCGCAACTGCCGGTCGAACTCCGACACGGGGGTCGCGGACAAAACGTAGGTTCCCGACCCGTGGCGGGACTGCAGTTGTCCGGAGGCGATCAGGGCGCGAACGGCCTCCCGGCAGGTCGAACGCCCGACCCCGAGCAACAGGCTCAGCTCGGTTTCATTGGGCAAGCGGGACCCCACCGGCCACTCACCCTTGGTTATCAGCCGGGACAGCTCCGCGCTGGCCTGCGTGGCCAGCGAGGAGTGCTGCACGGGGCGTACCGACAACACTGACCTCCTCGATTCCGCGCCTCGACATGAGACGGTCCTGCAATTCCTCTGGTCCTCATATGACTCTACGGGATGCTCGCTGCTTGACCTGGTCGCAGACCTGCGACCCCTTCGTACAACACATCAGGTCATCTGAGGAGTTGTACAGTTCGAATATCACTCAGAAAGGAACTACACATGTCCGACAACGAAGAGCTGTGCTGGATGTCGGCGGTAGAACTGTCCGCGCGAATCGCTGCGCGGGAAGTGTCGCCCCTGGATGTGGCCGAAGCCGTCGTGCGGCGTATCGAGCGGGTGGATCCGCTGTTGAATGCCTTCGTCTATCACGATCCGGACCGGGTCCTGCGTGATGCCAAGGCGCTCACCGAGCAGCTGGCCGGAGGGGGCGAGCCGATATCGCCGCTGCACGGTATTCCCTACAGCCTCAAGGAAGTCTGCGGAGCAGCGGGTACACCCACGACCTCGGGCGTGGTCGCCCAACGTGGAATCGTGGCTCAGCGCGACGAACCTGTCGCGGCGCGTTTGAAGTCCGCGGGCGGACTGTTCCTCGGCAAAACGAATGTCGCCGAAGCCGGATACAAGGCCACTTCCTCCAATCATCTCTACGGCACCACGGTCAACCCGTGGCACCCGGGCATGACCGCGGGCGGCTCCAGCAGCGGCGCGGGCGCGGCCGTCGCCGCGGGCCTGGGCCAGCTCGCGCAGGGAACCGACGGCGGCGGCTCGATCCGAATTCCCGCCGCGCTCAACGGCGTCGTCGGTTTGAAGCCCTCACTGGGGCGAATCCCGCAGACCCGAACCGCAGGCCGATTCGTGAACTTCGTATTCCACGGCCCCATCACCCGCACCGTCGGCGACGCCGCGCTGATGCTCAACACCATGGCCGGATTCGATGCGGCAGACCCGCTTTCGCTTCCGGACTCGAATATCGACTACATGTCGGCCCTCGATGCCGACATCGCGGGCGCCCGTATCGCCTGGTCACCAGATCTGGGCTGCAGCGACGTCGATTCCGAGGTCCGGGCCCTGTGCGAACAGGCGCTGAGCGCCTTCGCCGACGTCGGCTGCACCGTGGCCGAAGCCGATCCGGGCTGGCAGCACCCCGACCAGGTGGCATGGGAGGCCTTGTGGGCGCCCTTCTATTCGGCAATGCTCGACGTAACCGATTGGGATCGCGAAACCGGCCGCGTCGATATGCAATTGATCGAACTCATGCACGCGGGAGACCGTCTGACCGCCCGGCAGATCCAACGCGCCGACGCCGCCCGCGGCCACATGGTCGACCAGTACACCAATTTCATGCGGGACTTCGACTACCTCGTAACCCCGGTGACCGCCGTACCCGCATTCCCCGCCGATCAGTTCTGTCCGGACTCGCTCACGGGAACGCCCCTGCGACAACAGCTGATGGGCTGGCTACTGACCTACCCGTTCAACCTCACCACCGCTCCTGCGATCTCGGTTCCCGTCGGCTTCACCGCCACAGGCCTCCCAGTCGGCCTGCAGATCGCCGGCCGCATCCGAGCCGACATCGAAGTACTCAGTGCAGCAGCAGCATTCGAGCGCCTACGGCCATGGGTGCAGCACCGTCCGCCCCTTTCGGCGGCACAGCCCTGAATCCAAGGCGCGCGCCCGGGGCCGCGACCAGAGCTCCGGGCGTCGCCCCCGCGAGATCAAATATCGGCCGTCGTTCACCACACGGCACGCAGTACGTCAATGCCTCAGACTGAATTCGGGTCCATGATCATTGGGGAGGAACAGCGCGCGGCGCTGTTCGGAATCGTCGAACTGCTTGCACCTGACGCGGATTCGACTCGTGAGCGATTGGAACAGCAGCTCGAAGAGGTCGAGGAAGAAAACTACTTCACCCCGGAAGAGGTGCTCATCGACTCCCTCTACGGATTCGACGAGGACGGTGAACCGTTCCGAAGCGGACTGACCTACTGTAACTGGAAGTCGGACCCGAATGAGATCCGCGATTACTTACAGCACCTTCCGACCTATCCACATGGATTGACCTGGGATTGGTGAGACTGGAGCACCATCCGTGATTGGGATACGAGCGATCTTCAGGACTTCTTGTGGCCCTTGGCCGATCGCTGCCTGGAACTTGGAGTCTCACTGATCGGGATCTATGTCGATGGCGATGGCTACACTCTTGGATTCCCGACAATGTCGAGCGGTTCTGGAGCTGGCCACGCTGGCGGAGACACAGGTGCATGTCTATCGGTCGGGTTCACCTATGCCGTAACCCTGCCCAGGATCCATAGAGATGGACCCACCATCGGCTCATCGGGCCCCTAGCGTGAACATCGTGTAATCGGCATGAGCACGCATTGTCGGCGGTCGTACGGCGCTCTGCGCGTTGATCTTCCGATGCCCCGCGCTGGCCGGTTCGGTCAGCGCGGTCAGCGGCTACTTAAGACTGGTGTCCGGGCCGGGTCCCGGCCAGGATTCGGTCCAGGTGCCCGGTGGGATGCTCCGTCAAGCGGCTGCCCGCCAGCATGATCGGTGTGGCTCTCTCATGGCTCGCCTCCCACCGGGTGCCGTGCGGGAGTGGCTGGAAAGGGGTCTGCCCGGCTCGAAGTAGCGGTGCCCTCCTCGCACGGACACCACCACTGCGATCGAGGGAGGACACCGGTGACCGTCATCATCGGGATGGATCCACACAAACGCTCGGCCACCATCGAGATCATCGACGCGGCAGGCCATATCCTGACCGCCGGCAGATACGCCACCGACACGGGCGGCTATACCGAAATCCTCACCACTGCACAGCAATTCGCTGATCGCGTCTGGGCGGTCGAGGGCTGCAACGGCATCGGCCGCCACCTCGCGCACCGTCTGGTCCACGACGGCGAAACCGTGGTCGACGTGCCCGCGAAACTCTCCGCGCAGGTGCGGGTCTTCGCTACCGGCAACGGCCGCAAAACCGACCCGGTCGACGCCCACTCGGTCGCCCTGGCCGCCCTGCATGCTCCGAATCTGCGACGCGTCGAGCTCGATGCGGAACTGGTCGCGCTCGGCCTGCTCGCCGATCGCCGCGACGAGCTCGGCCGCGCCCGCACCGAAACCCTCAACCGCATCCACCGGCTGCTGCTCGACCTGATTCCCGGCGGCGCCAAGAAATTCCTGTCCGCGCCGCAGGCCCGCGACCTGATCGCGGACCTGCGCCCCTGCGATCCGGTCGGCCGGGTCCAGCTGCGGCTGGTCATCGAACTGATCGAGGAACCGGCTCTCCCGCGCCGGCAACCGCAGAATCAACCGCGTCCTGCACATCATGGCCGTGGTCCAGCTGCGCCACCCCACCGCCGGCCGCGTCTACTACGACGCTCGCAGAGCGGGCGGGAAGAACTCGATGGAAGCGATGCGCGCTCTCAAACGCCGACTTTCCAACACCGTCTACGCGCGAATACTCGACGACCAGCGAAAACGTGAATCAGCGGGCCCGGGAGGGCAATCGGGAACGACTCTCGACTCCAGCGCGACCGGCTCCAACCCGCACACCGACCCTTCGGACAAGCCACATCCCAGACCCATCAACCAGGCTAACCCTGCACCCACATCCCAGTCTTGACATAAAGGGGAGCCATGAGCGCGTACTCGAGTTTGCTAGAGCCGGCGGGGGCGATGTGGCCGGGGGATCGATCTCGAGGCGGCACTGGCGCCGTTTCGGACTCGAGCAGGTCGACCGGTTCGAGATCTCGTATGGCCGGTGTCCGTGCCTATGCTTATTGAGAGGTTTCTGTTGCCAGTGCGGGTGCCCGAATAGCGGGCTGGGTGTTTGCTGGTCGGGTGTCGGATTGGGGGTGTTCCCGGGAGGGAGGGGTCCTCAGCGATGGGCGCTTCGTTGGAGTCGGGGGGAGTGTTCGCCGGTTATCGGATCGTGCGTCGGCTCGGTGCGGGTGGTATGGGCACGGTGTATCTGGCTGAGCATCCGAATCTGCCGCGCCTGGTCGCTCTGAAGGTGCTCAACCGTGCTCTGACCGATGACGAGGATGTGCGTGCCCGGTTCCTGCGAGAGGCCGATACCGCTGCCCGGCTGGACCATCGGAATATCGTCACCGTCTACGACCGCGGCAACGAGGGTGGTCAGCTGTGGATCGCGATGCAGTATGTCGACGGCAGCGACGTGGCCGAGCTGTTGCGGCGGGATGGGGCGCTGCCGGTCGGGCGGGCGGTGTGGATCGTCACCGAGACCGCGGCTGCGCTCGATTACGCCCACGGGCACGGGGTGTTGCATCGTGACGTGAAGCCGGCCAACATCCTGTTGACCGACACGTCGCGCGGTGAACCCGAGCGGGTGTTGCTCGCGGACTTCGGGATCGCCAAGGCCCTCGATGAAACCGGCGGTTTTACTCGCAGCGGCATGCTCCTGGCGAGTCTGCAGTACGCAGCGCCCGAACAATTCGATATCGGTGCGACGATCGATCACCGTGTCGACGTGTACGCCCTGGGTGCGACTCTGTACCGGATGCTCACCGGGGCGCTGCCGTATCCCGGGAGCACCCCCGCGCAGCTGATGTACGGGCATTTGAGCCTGCCGATCCCGAAGCCCAGCAGGCAAGGCGACGTGCGTGTGCCCGAAGGTTTCGATGCCATCGTCGAACGCGCCCTGGCCAAGGACCGTGACAGTCGATACTCCAGTTGTGGTGAGCTGGCCGCTGCGGCCAACGACACGCTGGCGGCGGCATCGAAGGAGCTCACCGCGACCATCTCATCGCCGACCGCACCGCCGAAATCCAAGATGGTGACGGGGGGCATCCCGGCAGTCGGAGGCGCTGAGTTTGCGAGCACGACGGAGCCGGCGGTGGTGCCGGGGACTCCGGTCCGAAAGCGCCGCGTCCGCCGCCGGTTGCTTGTGGTTGCCGCCGCGGCGGTTGCGATCATCGCTGCGGTCGCTGCGGTCGCTGTGGTCCTGATGTGGCCGAAACCGCCACCGCACGGCTCGCCGGCCTTCACCGCCAGGCCTGTCGCTGTAGGGAAGAACCCGCAGGGCGTCGCGGTCGATGCCACGACACACAAGGTGTACGTCGCGAATACTTCCGGCGGTACCGTTTCCGTTCTCGACGGCACCACCAGCGCTGTCGCCGCCACCATCGAAAACACTCCGGGCGCGATGGGTGTGGCGGTCGACCCGCAAACCCGCACCGTGTACGCGACCGACTACGCCGACGCCGGCAAGGTGTTCGTGATCGACGCGAACACCAACACCGTCACCGCGACCATCGCTGTCGGGGCCAACCCGGACGAAATTGCGGTCGACCCCCGCACCCATCTGGTGTATGTCACCAACGCCACCCTCGATCCGCTCGCAGAGGGCCAGACCGGTGCACGCGTGGCGTCGAAGCCGGGTTCGGTGTCGGTGATCGACCCCCGCGCCCGCGCCGTGACCGCCACCGTCGGGGTGGGCATCCGGCCGATCGGGGTCGTGTTCGACGCTGATCGCTCGCGGCTCTATGTCGGTATGGACGGCGACAACTCCGTGTCGGTGATCGACGTGTCGACCAACACCGTGGCCGCGACCGTCGCGGTGGGCCAGGGGCCACTGGGCCTCGCGCTCGACCATCGCTCCGGCACCCTCTACGTCGCGAACAACCTGGGTGACTCGATATGGACGATCGACACCCACACGAACCGGGTCACCGGCGCCATCCCCGTCCACCGCCCGAGCATGATTGCCCTTGACCAGGATCGCCGCATCCTCTACGTCGGGGTGCTGCCGGCGACCGGCGACCAGAGCACGCTCGACCTGACGCCGGTGGCGATCGACGCCGACACCCACAAGGTCACCCCCATCCCCGGGTCCGGCCGGACTATAGCCTCGGCCGCGATGGACCCCGGCACCGGCGCCGCCTACCTCGTCGACTACAACGACAGTGCGGTCTACGTGGTCAGACCCTGACCGATTACCGTGCGGCCCCGGGACACCCGCGATGAACAATGAGCCAGAACGACCATTCCCACCAAGATCGAACTAGCCTGATCGTGTGGCGCAAATCACTGTCCAGCGGCGACGTGGCGGATATGTGGACCTTCTGCGCAAGTACCGCGTGTTCATCGACGGCAGCAAAGTGGGTCGCATCGGCCGTGGCGAGATGCTCACGGTCAGCGTGGACCCTGGCAGCCACGAGGTCCAACTGAAGCTCGACTGGGTGACGTCGCCGACCGTCACCGCCGACCTCGCAACCGATGAGACCCGCCAGCTGTACTGCGAACCAGGCGCCAACGCCCTCACTGCGCTGTACTACCCAATGTTCAGGCGCTGGCACTACATCAAGCTGCGCCCCACATAACTCCGTCGCTCATCGGCATTTCCGGATGTTCTGCAGCGCACCAGGTTCCGGCCGCCGGCAGCCGCTGGACGGATCCAACTAGCCGCAGCATGACACAGACCAATCC